>JAGZBF010000006.1:0-93319 GCA_018370025.1 Collinsella sp.
AAATGGTGAAAATGCGTTGGCGCGATTGGGGAAATTGCGTTGGCGGAATCGGCTAAAGTGCGATGGCGAAATTGGTTGTTTTTACAGTAGCGCTAACAGCAGGTCGCATGCCGCGTTCCTCGCCCTCGGGGAGGACGCGTGCGCCGCGGCCTGGGAGATGGACACCGTCGAGGGGGCCCGGGAGGACTCCGCCTGCCTGCTCACGCTGCTGCACCGCCCCAGCAGGCTCCAGCTCGCGCTGCCGCTGGCGGAGAAGACCGCCGGGCGCGTCGCGGACGCCCTTGAGGGCGTCCGGGCGGTCCTCGGCGCCGACGGGACGCGCCGCGTGTTCCGCGCCGTGCTCACCGACAACGGCGCTGAGTTCTCCGACGAGCGGGCGATCGCGGCGCTGCTCGGCGAGGGGCCGGGCGAGACGAGGCTGTTCTACTGCGATCCGAGGCGCAGCGACCAGAAGGGCGCCTGCGAGCGAAACCACGTCGAGATAAGAAAGCTGCTGCCCAAGGGCTCCGGGCTCAGGTTCGACCGGCTCGCCCCGGCCGACCTGGCGCTGGCCATGTCGCACGTGAACTCCGAGCCCCGCGGCGCGCTCGGCTTCTCGACGCCCGCGCGCGCCTTCAGGGCGATGCTCGGGGAGGACGCGGCGGCGCTGCTGGACGCCTACGGCGTGGGGGACGTGGCGCTCGTCGATCTCGACCTGACGCCGGGGCTCATCGAGAGGGCGCGCGCCGAGAGGGGCGATGCCCCGCTGGCCTAGCCTGGAAGAAAACGGAATAGACGGACCGACCGTCCGGCTGAGTCTGGGAAGAGGTGCCGGGCGGCGGGCGGAGCATGGCCACCGGACCCATCGAAACACATCTCCACCGTTCCTTCAACTGGGAAAACGGCGCCCCCGGACCCCAGGAGGGGCCGCGGGGGCGTTCGGCTAACTGCGGGAATGGCCTATCCGCTCAATGTGTTCGGCTGAGATCGGAAATCAACCGAAAACTCAAAAGCTGGCCTACGCACGAACGAAATCTCGTTAATTCCGAAAATTATGTATAATTCCAATATGAAATGGAATCAAACGAAAACGATGGAAATGAACGAAGCGCTTACCTACTTACAAGAAGCACTAGGCCTCTCCGCCAAGGCTAAAACTTGGCCTGGATCCGCACACTTGCCACTGCATCTACGGTCGATTGAGGTCCGCGCCGTTGACGCAAATGGTTTTTCTTTTTTGCTTGCAAGTTTGCCTGCTGGCGTAGGACTTCCCGAGGCTAAGAGAGTCTATAGCCAGTTAGCCTTGCGTGCGGAGGCTCCTGTCGTCGTTTCGTTTCCTGATGCCGATGCGCGCCAACGCAAGGCATTGGTCGCACAAGGAATCCCCTTTGTTTGCTCTGGTAGACAGGCCTTTCTTCCATTTATGGGCGCGGCCTGCACGGAGAGGGGCGGCACTAGATTTCATAATCGCGCGACCAAGATGTCACCCAACGCGCAGGCTGCCGCAATCTGGGGGGCAGGGCAGGAGTCATATCATTCCGATGACCTTTGTCGTGCGCTTGGGATTTCGGCAAGCCGCGCGAGTGAGGCCATAACCGAGCTTGTAGACAGGGGGCTCGCAAAGCGCGAACGGCGCGAACGACGTGTCATTGTGTTTCCCGTGGCCGTGGATCTTCTGCTCAGTGAGCACATGGCAGAGCTCTTCTCGCCTGTCTCGAAGGTCTTTTTTGCAAGGAGGGCACCACAGATCGACTGTCTCGCTGACGCTGGGGAGACAGCGCTCGCTGCGCGTTCGATGCTCGCGGCTCCGGGCATGGATCAAAAGGCGGTCTTAAGAAGCGTATGGCGTGAACTGCGTGGCCTTGAAGTCGCAGATGGGGAATTGTCGGATAACGAAACGGCGATGATCCAAGTGTGGCGCTATGCGCCCGTGTTTGCCGACTCCTCCCGCGTCGATGACATTTCGCTTGCGCTATCTTTGGCGGCGATCGACGATGAGCGAATTCAGCTCGAAGTCGATCGCATGTTTGGAAAGGAATATCCATGGCGAGAAGCGCTGTAGAAGGTCTCCAAGAATTTCAGCAGCATATGCAAGAAGCTGCAGGATCGTATGCCCTTATCGGCGGCACGGCATGCGACATTTTGCTCGCGGAGGCGGGGCTTTCATTCAGGGCGACTCACGATTTTGATGTGGTAATTGTCGCCGATGACCGGTTGCCTCAGACGGCAGAAGCCATATGGACTTTGGTGCGTGATGGCGGCTACCGCTGCGGCTGGGGCGAAGGTAAAGGCTCATGTTTTTATCGGTTTACAGAGCCAAAGAGGCCGGGTTACCCCCATATGATCGAGCTCTTCGCGAAGTGCCCCGACTTTCTAAAGGGTCGTGAGGGGATTGATGTGGCGCCAATTCACGTTGATGAAAACATAAGCAGTCTTTCGGCAATTTTGTTGGACGATGCTTACTACAGCTTGTTCCTTCAGGGAATTCGGACCGTAGGCGGCGTTTCGGTCTTGGGCACGGAATACATTGTCCCGTTCAAAGCGAAGGCGTATCTCGACCTAAAAGCTAGAAGGGAAGCGGGGGAGAACGTTGATTCGAGGAAGGTAAAAAAGCATAAACGCGATGCGCTGAGGCTTGCTCAGCTGCTTGGCGAGTCGGAAGGCGTCGACCTGCGCGGAGAACTGAAGGACGATATGCTTGCGTTTGTTAAAGATTGCGAGGTGGGCGACGTCAATCTGAAACAGATTGGGGTTGCGGGCGCAACGATGGTGCAGTTGCTCGAGACGATGAAAGCAACATATGGCTTGATTGGTTGAGTGGGGTTACGTGGCCCGGACGGTGCAATCTGGCTGCGTTATCCGGCGCGGGGCTCGCTAATCGGCTATTATTTGTTTAGACAACTTGAGTTGTAGAGGAGTGACTGGCGATGGTGCAGGGCGCCAAACATATGAAGAGCAATAACGCCGCGGACAACGGCGGCTCAAGCCCTCAGCCCAAACCCAAGCGCCGCCGCAAGCGGCTGCCGCGCTGGGCCGACCGGCTCATCACCATCGTCATCATCCTTATTGGCGTGGGCCTTATGACCTGGCCGTGGATCTTGGACCGGCTCGAGGCCTCGGGCGTGTTCAACCAGATCAGCACCGTGTCCAGCACCGTGGATGCGCTGTCTGAAGAGGAGCGTGAGCGCATCCTGCTCCAGGCGCGCTCCTATAACGAGCAGCTGGCGGGCGAGGCCACCGAGCTTCCCGCCGACCAGATCGAGCCCTACGCCCAGCAGCTCATCTTTGACCGCGACCCCATGATGAGCTGGGTCGAGATCCCCTCCATCGATGTGAGTATGCCCATCTACCACGGCACGAGCGAAGAAGTCCTCATGGCGGGCGTCGGCCACCTGGAGGGCACGAGCCTGCCGGTGGGTGGCACCTCGACGCATTGCGTGCTCACCGCGCACTCGGGCATGCGCAACCTGAGTATGTTCGACGACATCCATTCGCTGGAGCCCGGCGACCTGGTGCTGCTGCACACCATGAATAAGACGCTCGCCTACAAGATGGTGGACTCCGAGGTGGTGCTGCCCGAGGAGATGGAGTCGCTGACCATCGAGCCCGGTGCCGACAAGGTGACGCTCGTCACCTGCACGCCCTACGGCGTGAACGACCATCGCCTGTTGGTGCATTGCGTGCGCACCAAGTACAACAAGAAGGACGTCGACAAGCAAAAGTCGCTGGCCGGCCGCCACTGGGGCAAGCGCGAGTTCGCCGTGCTTATCGTGGTCGTGGCCATTGTGCTGTTGCTGCTGGACATCGTGATCCATGCGGTCCGTAAACGCCGCAAGGCTAAGGTCTCGGCATAAGACATCGTTCGGAACCACCACAATGGGGGCAGGCACCTTTGTGGTGGTCGGGGCTTTCAAACCATCACAACATTCGATGAAAATCGCGTTTTTGGCGAAAAGCGTCGAATGTTGTGATGGTTTTCGCTGTGGGCGAGACGGTCTTCGCTGTGGACGATGCGGTTTTCGCTTCAGAACCGCCAGCCCGCCGCCTGCCAGCCGCCGCCCTCGTTACGTTTTCGCTGCATTTAGGTAAAGCACCTGCTCCGAGCGGCGTTGCCCTGTATACTAGAGCGGTTTAACTGTTATGCGGAAGGGAGCGCCTATGGCACTCAGCGAGAAAGACGTGCGCGGCATCGCCGAGTACGCAAAGATCGCACTGACCGATGACGAGCTCACCCAGATGACGTCCTACCTGAACGACGCCGTCCAGATGCTCGAGCCCGTCTT
Organism: Collinsella sp.; assembly: GCA_018370025.1. GTDB lineage: Bacteria > Actinomycetota > Coriobacteriia > Coriobacteriales > Coriobacteriaceae > Collinsella. The sequence goes on from JAGZBF010000006.1 coordinate 4,263, forward strand.
GCAATATGACTTGCCCGACGTGGAACCCACGTTCCATCCCATCGGAAGCCTGTCCAACGTGATGGGCGATGACCTACGCGAGCCCGAGCGCGACCTGTCGCTCGACGTCGCGCTCGAAAACGCCGGCAGCGCGCGCGACCGCTACTTCCGCGTGCCGTCCATTTTGGGAGAGGGGGAGAGCGAGTAATGGCGCAGAGCTTCGATTCCCTTACCGCCGCCCAGATCGCCGCGGGCGTTGCCGCCGGCGACTTTACCGCCACCGAGGTGGCCCAGGCCTCCCTTGCTGCCATCGAGGCGCGCGAGGGCGGGGTTCAGGCATTCCTGCAGGTGTCGCCCGAGCTCGCGCTCGAGGCCGCCGCGCGCGTGGATGCCGACCGTGCCGCAGGCAAGCCGCTGCCCCCGCTCGCGGGCGTGCCGCTGGCCATTAAGGACAACATGAACCTCGTGGGCACGCGCACCACCTGCGCTTCCCGCATGCTCGAGAACTATCAGAGCGTCTACACCGCTACCTGCGTCCAGCGCATGCTCGATGCCGGCTGCCTGCCCATGGGCAAGGCCAACATGGACGAGTTCGCCTTTGGCAGCTCTACCGAGAGCTCGGCGTTCCATCGCACCAACAACCCCTGGGATACCGAGCGCGTGCCCGGCGGCTCCTCGGGCGGCTCCGCTGCCGCCGTCGCCGCGGGCGAGGTCGCGCTCTCGCTGGGCTCGGACACCGGCGGCTCCATCCGCCAGCCGGCGTCGCTGTGCGGCGTGGTGGGCTTTAAGCCCACGTATGGCGCCGTGAGCCGTTACGGCGTGGTTGCCTTTGGCTCGTCGCTCGACCAGGTGGGCCCCTTTGGCCGCACGGTCGAGGATGTCGCGCTGGCCATGAACGCGCTTACCGGTGCGGGCCACGATCCGTACGACTGCACCAGCCAGGATTGCGCCGTCGACTTTACCGAGCACCTCAACGACAGCATCGAGGGCAAGCGCGTGGGCATCATCCCCGCGTTTATGGAGGCCGAGGGCCTGACGCCCGAGGTCGAGGCCGCTGTTCAGCGCGCCGCCCAGGAGCTGCAGAACCAGGGCGCCGAGCTGGTCGAGGTCGACCTGCCGCACCTGGACGCCGCCATCGCCGCTTACTACGTCATCGGCCCGGCCGAGGCGTTCTCCAACCTGGCACGTTTCGACGGCATTCGCTACGGCTATCAGGAGGAGGGCTGCGCCAACTTGTCCGACCAGAGCTCGCTTTCGCGTGCCCACGGCTTTGGTGCCGAGGCCAAGCGCCGTCAGATGCTCGGCGCCTACCTGCTGAGCTCGGGCGTGTACGACAAGTACTACTACGCTGCGCAAAAGGCCCGCACGCTCATCACGCAGGACTACGACGCCGCGTATGCCAAGGTGGACACCATCCTCATGCCCGCCTCGCCGCGCACGGCCTTTAAGTTTGGCGAGATCAGCGACCCCACGCAGATGTACCTCTCCGATCTGTACACCATCTCGCTCAACATCTGCGGCAACGGTGGTATCTCAGTGCCGCTGGGCTTGGGCGAGGATACTCAGTTGCCCGTTTCTGCCCAGCTGGTTGGTCCGGCCTTTAAGGACCGTCAGCTGCTCACGTTTGCCCGCGCCCTGGAGCGCGGCTTTGCCGATGCCGCCACGGGTGCGCCCGCGCTTTCCGTCGCGCCCGATTTTGCCGGGAAGGGAGGCGAGCTGTAATGAAGGAGCTTTCCGAGGTCCTGCAGGATTGGGAGGCCGTGATCGGCCTGGAGATCCACACCGAGCTCACCGCACTCGATACCAAGATGTTCTGCAACTGCAAGCTCAGCCACGATGACGAGCCCAACGCCAACGTGTGCCCGGTGTGTCTGGGCCTGCCCGGCGCCCTGCCGGTGCCCAACAAGCGCGCCATCGAGAGCATCGTCAAGGCCGGTCTCGCCACCAGCTGCGAGATCCAGCGCCACTCGATGTTCTACCGCAAGCACTACTTTTATCCCGACATGGCCAAGAACTTCCAGACCACGCAGGGTCCGGTCGCCTTTGCCATGTACGGTCACCTGGATCTTGACGTGACAGGTCGCGGTGCCGCCGAGCGCCCCGACTGCGCGTTTGGTGAGGCCGAGGCGCAGAGTCTGGCGAGCGCCTCGGCCAACGCCGAGGGCCTGTCCACGTCCATGACGTCGACCATGCGCGAGGGCAACCAGCGCGCCGGCCACCTGGCCAGCTACGATGCGTCCAACTTGCAGATGCCTGAGCGTCGCGAGGACGGTTCCTACACGGTGCCCATCCGCATCCTGCGCATTCACATGGAGGAGGACGCCGCCAAGATGGTCCATGTGGGCGGCGCCGAGGGCCGCATTACCGCCGCGGCTGAGTCGCTCGTCGACTACAACCGCTGCGGCACGCCTTTGATTGAGCTCGTGACTGAGCCCGACTTGCGCACGCCCGAGGAGGCTCGCCTGTTTATGGAAAAGCTCCGTCGCATCTTTGTGACGCTGGGCATTTCGGACTGCTCCATGGAGAAGGGCTCCATGCGCTGCGACGGCAACGTGTCGCTGCGCCGCCGCGGCGAGACCAAGCTGGGCACCAAGACCGAGCTCAAGAACCTCAACTCGTTTAAGAGCCTGCACGATGGCCTTGCCTACGAGATCTGCCGCCAGGCCGAGGTGCTCGAGGAGGGCGGCATCATCTATCAGGAGACCCGCCACTGGGAGCCCAGTCGCAAGCGCACCGTGGTCATGCGTGTGAAGGAAACGGCAGACGACTATCGTCTGTTCCCCGACCCCGATCTGGCGCCGTTCGATCTGGACGACGAGTTCATCGACCGCTGCCGTGGCGAGATCCCCGAGCTGCCCGATGCCAAGCGCGTCCGTTTTGAGGCCGACTTTGGCATTAAGGCGGCCGACGCCGAGCAGATTGCCGGCGACCCCGAGTTTGCCGAGTTTTTTGAGGCCGCCGCTGCCGGTATGGCTGGCAAGGAGGCCCAGACGGTTGCAAACTTGCTGGTGAACGAGATGATCGCCTATCTTAAGGGCGCGGGCGTGTCGCTGACCGAGTCCGGTATCGCGCCGGCTCAGGTTGCGGCGCTGGCTAAGCTGCTGGCGACCGATGCTATCAGCTCCAACCAGGCGCACGAGGTCTTTGAGGCCATGGCCCAGACCGGCGACGACCCCAACAAGATCGTCGACGAGCGTGGTATGCGTCAGGTGAGCGATGCCGGTGCGCTGCAGCCGATTGTGGACGAGGTGCTGGCAAACTGTGCCGAGCAGGCGCAGCAGTATCGTGACGGCAACCAGAAGGTCATCGGCTTTTTGGTGGGCCAGTGCATGAAGGCGAGCCGCGGCAAGGGCAACCCGAAGCTCTTCAACGAGTTGCTGAGAACGTCGCTCTCGTAAGCGGGAACCGAGGGGCCGGGCGCAGGGCCTTGCCTCTCAATTTCGGACAGTCCTGACTCACGACGGAGGCGCCACTGGCGCCTCCTGTTCGTGCGGAACTCATTGAGAGGCAAGGCCCTGCGCTCGGCCCCTCGGTTCCGTGACGACTCGGCCGTTCGGGTCAGGCGGGCTGATAGGAAAGATGGTGACGGAGGCGCAAAATGCGCCTCCGCCTTTTGAATGTGATGAAAGTGTGGCGAAATGAGCTTAAAACTTCCGTAAATGTGATAAATGTCACGTTTTACCTAGGGTAAAATGTGGGAAATATCACGTTTACGGAAGATTCTTTGCGGGAGGTTCGGCCATGCAGCGAGATATCATTGCCAAGCTTAACGCTTGGAAAGCGTCAGAATATCGTAAGCCGCTTATCCTTAAGGGGGCGCGCCAGGTTGGAAAGACGTGGGCGCTTAAGGAGTTCGGTCGAACCTCGTACCGCAATTTTGTGTATCTGACGCTCGAGGAGCCGTCACCTGGGGTACAGAGCGAGTACGCTCAGTTTTTCGAAGGTACGCGCGATCCTCGACGGATCATCTCAAATCTTTCCCTGGCACTTGGACAGCCTATCGAGCCCGGCGAAACGCTGCTTATTATTGATGAGATCCAGGATTGTCCTTCTGCAGTCGGCGCCCTTAAATACTTCTGTGACGAGGCCCCCGAGTATCACGTCGCATGCGCAGGGTCTTTGTTGGGCGTTCGCTTGTCCCGTGAGACCAGCGCTTTTCCGGTGGGAAAGGTCGAGTTCATGGAGATGCGCCCCATGAGCTTTTCCGAGTTTCTGAAAGCCGAGGGCGCTGCAAACTACGACGAATACCTTGGCGGCCTGGATCAGATCGAGACAGTGCCCGATTTCTTCCATGTCCGTCTCGTCGAGCATCTTCGTCGTTATTTTGCATGCGGCGGCATGCCAGAGGCTCTTGGCCGGTGGGTGGAGACGGGCGATATCGTTCAGGTCGATAAGGTGTTGTCTGATCTCTTGGATTCCTACGAGCGCGATTTTGCCAAGCATGGTGGCCGTGCGCAGTTCGCCAAGCTTTCGCAAATATGGAACTCGATTCCAGCTCAGTTGGCGCGCGAGAACAAAAAGTTCGTTTGGGGTGCGGTGCGCGAGGGGGCTCGTGCTCGAGAATACGAGGATGCTCTGGAATGGCTTGCCGATGCTGGGCTCATCACGGCGGTTCGCCTTAATGCTGCCGGTGGTGTGCCGCTCTCTGCGTACGATGACCTCAAGGCATTTAAAGTCTACTGTCTTGATGTCGGCTTGCTGCGCCGCATGGCAAGGCTGGATGCGTCCGCTTTTGCCATCTCGGATGCGCTATTTTCGGAGTTCAAAGGTTCGTTCGCCGAGAACTATGTGCTTCAGGCATTACTTTCACAGTTAGATGCTGCTCCGCGTTATTGGACAAACGAGAAGCCGAAGCACGAAGTCGATTTTTTGATTCAGGTCGGAAACGAAATCGTTCCCGTCGAGGTCAAATCGGGAGAGGTCGTTCATTCCAAGAGCCTTAAGTACTATGCCGACAAGCATGCGGAGACGACTCCATTGAGGGTCCGCTACTCACTTAAGAACCTAAAGCTCGACGACGGGGTGCTCAACATTCCGTTGTATTTGGCTGATCGATCTGTCCCTCTTATCAAAAAGGCGCTTGATTGTGCGCATCTTGACGTTTAGATCCCGGGTGAGCTGACGGGCGGCGGCTAATTAATCGCTCCGTTACGGCCAGGGAGCTTGGGCCTTAGCGATGCTTGCTTCGCCAAGCCGTGGGTGTCATGCCGGTGTATTGCTTGAAGGCTTGGGCGAAGGCGGCCTGCTGAGGGTAGCCTAGACGCTCTGCCACCTGCGCTATCGTGAGCGCGCTATCTGCCAAAAGGTCCTGCGCTCGCTCCATACGGCGTCTGCGAATGTAGGCGCCCAGGGACTCGCCGGTTTGGGCCTTAAAGGTGGCGCATAGTTTGGAGCGGCTTGTGTAGAGCCTCTCGGCCACCTCGTTGATACCCACATGTCTGCCTTTGTCGAGCGTGCGCTCAATCATTGCCGTTGCTTCTTCGGCCATGGTTATGCTGACGCGTGTGTCTGCCGCCTGCCGCGCCTGCTTGTGGGCCGCGCGCGAACAGGCGAGCTCCGCGACCATGGTCTCCACGATGCCCTGCATATAGACGTGTCCGCCTACGGTTTGGGCACGGTCCTCGTTAATCCGGCGCAGCGTGTGATAGATGGCAGACGTCGCTTCCTCGTGCCATGGCTCGGCAAACGCCTCAAAGATTCCCGCGAACTCGGTGGGATAGCGGTGCTCCAGTTCGTCAAAATATCCAGGCAAAAAGAGCACCGAGCGCGAGTGATAAAGTTCCCCCGCAAACAGCGGGCTTAATTCCTCGCCACAGCTATCTTGGATAAAGCTGCAAACGGCATTGTTTGGCCACGGTCCATGCGATGGTTTGAGGTTCGCGGGCGTTATGCCAGTCTCGGGCATGCATGTAAGTGTGGGCGCGCTGACTTCGCTCACGCAGGCGTACGGCTCGGGTGTGTATTCGGCCAGGTACATATCGTGCGTCGGGGTGATGAAATGCTCCATGACAATGCAGGCAGGGGAAAGAGGCATGATCCATGCGCGTCCGTGCGCCCGATCGTTTGCCACCTCGCCGGTAAAGACAGCGCCCTTGCCGGAAAGCTCCAGGCCAAACTGCTCAAACTGTGGTGCGTAGAGCTCAGTTATGTCGGTCGCAGCCCGATGCATTTTCAAAAGCGTCCCCTTCCTTTGCGAAAACGTCCACGCCTGGCTCGATTGTGTGCCTTGGCTAACATATCAATGATAAGTTGAGAACGGTTAACTCTCAAGCCGTTAGAAAGGAATCTCATGGCAAAGGGATCAAAAAGGGAAGGTGGAGGCATCGGCGAGTTGCTCGCGTATGCCGGTGACCGCAAATTCCTAACGTATTTGGGCATGGCGCTCTCGGCGCTCTCGCAGCTGCTGAGCTTTGGCCCGTACGTGTGCATTTGGCTTGTCGCGCGCGATCTGATCGCCGTGGCGCCTAACTGGAGCGAAGCCTGCGACATCGCGATGTATGGCTGGTGGGCCGTGGGTTTTGCCCTGGCAAGCATCGTAGCTTATTTCGTGGGGCTCATGTGCACGCATCTGTCCGCGTTTCGCTGTGCGTCCAATATCCGCAAGACTACGAGCGAGCACCTGCTTAAGCTGCCGCTTGGCTACTTTGACACGCACGCCACCGGTGAGCTGCGTCGTGTTGTAGACGGATGTGCCGCCTCCACCGAGACTTTGCTCGCACACATGCTGCCCGATATCGCAGGCGCCGCCGCCATGGTCGTGGGCCTGCTCGTATTGCTTTTCGCCCTCGATTGGCGCTTGGGCGCGGCATGCCTCATCTCGGTGGCCATTTCGTTTGGCGCCATGGCCACCATGATGAGCGGCAAAGGCGCCGAGTTCATGAAGGCCTACATGGGAGCGCTGGTCAAGATGAACAAGACCGGCACCGAATACGTACGCGGTATTCCCGTGGTCAAGGTGTTTCAGCAGACGGTCTACTCCTTTAAGGCTTTCCACGATGCGATCGCCGAATACGCCGACATGGCACAAAACTATGCGGGCACGTTCTGCCGAGGTCCGCAGGTACTCAACCTTACCGCGCTCAATGGTCTTGTGGCATTCCTGTTGCCCGTGGCGTTGCTGTTGGCGCCGGGCGAGACGGACTTCGCACATTTTATGGCCAACTTCACGTTTTACGCGATATTTTCGGCCGTGGTACCGACGGCCCTGACCAAGCTCATGTTTGTGGGCGAGGCCTCTCAGATGAGTGCCGATTCGCTGGCTCGTATTCGAAGTATCATGGATTCCAAGCAGCTCTCCGTGCCCGCCCAACTCAAGCACCCTGCCGGCGGCGAAGTGCGATTTGAGGACGTAAGCTTTACGTACGAGGGTGCCGAAGCACCTGCCGTTAGCCATGTAAGTTTCAGTGTTCCCGCTGGTAGCACCCTCGCCCTAGTGGGTCCTTCGGGCGGCGGCAAGTCAACCTGCGCAAGCCTGATTCCTCGTTTTTGGGATGTCTCTTCGGGCCGAGTGCTTGTAGGCGGTGTGGACGTTTGCGATATGGATCCGCACGAGCTTATGGACCAGGTCGCTTTCGTGTTCCAGACTAACCAGCTGTTCCGGCAAACACTTGCCGATAATGTGCGCGCCTCCAAGCCTACGGCCACTGACGACGAAGTGCGTGCGGCCCTCTCCGCAGCTCAGTGCGACGACATTGTGGCCAAGCTCCCGCAGGGCATCAATACCATGCTCGGTGCCGGCGGAGCATATCTTTCGGGCGGCGAGGTCCAGCGCGTGGCGCTCGCCCGCGCGATCCTTAAAGACGCGCCTATCGTGGTGCTCGATGAGGCCACGGCGTTTGCCGACCCCGAGAACGAGGCGCTCATCCAGCGCGCCTTTAGCAAGCTGGCGGCGGGTCGCACGGTCATTATGATTGCTCATCGACTCTCGACTGTAGTGGGCGCAGATCAAATCGTGGTGCTCAACCAGGGCAGGGTGCAGGAGTCGGGTACTCATGCCGAGTTGCTGTCCCAAGAGGGTTTGTATGCCAAGATGTGGGCCGAATACGAACAGGCCGCGAGCTGGAAAATCACTGCAGCGACCGCGGATGCCGCCGTCACGAAGGGAGGCGAGGCCTAAATGTTCGCCTCATTCCAAAAGAAGTATTTCCTATCCGATAAAGGCGTCGCCGGCGTAAAGCGCGGCATTTTCTGGACCACGCTCACCAATCTTATTACCATGGCCGGCATGGGCTTTTTATTCCTGGTCATGGCCGGTTTTGTCGAACATCTCGCCACTGGCGCTGACCTGCCGGATGCCCTGCCGATCGTGGGCGGCCTCCTGGTCTTTTTCGTGTTGCTCTTTGCCTCTAACTGGCAACAGTATTACTACACCTACTGCATCTTTTACGAGGAGTGCGGCAAGCAGCGTATGGAGATCGCCGAACGCTTGCGCAAACTGCCGCTGTCGTTTTTCGGTCGTCGTGATCTGGCCGATTTAACCGAGACCATCATGGGCGATGTCCAGACCATGGAACATGCCTACAGCCACGTGTTGGGAGAGCTTTGGGGCGCCATTATCGCAAGCGCTATTGTGTTCGCAGCATCGCTGTTCTTTTGCTGGCAGTTGGCGATCACGGCGTTCTGGAGCGTTCCCGTGGCCTTTGCCGTGCTGTATTTGACGCGCGGCCCCATGGTCCCGGTGTTCGACCGTGTTCGCGCCGAGAAGGTCAAAGTCACCGAGGCGATCCAGGAGACGCTCGATTGTGTGCGCGAGATCCGCGCTACCAACCAGGAGGCCTATTATCTTGAGGGACTCGGTGCCGTGATCGATGACGAGGAGCGCGAGACCACTAAGGGAGAACTCGTTAACGGGCTTTTGGTCAACTCTGCCTTTGTCATTTTGCGTCTGGGGGTCGCTTCCACGCTGGTAACGGGTGCCGCGATGGTTGCCTCGGGGCGGGTCGACTATTTGGTGATGTTTGCCTTCTTGCTTATGGTGAGCTGTATCTATGCGCCCTTTGACCAGGCGTTAATGTTAATGTCCGAGCTGTTTGCCGCCGAGTCGTCTGCCAAGCGCATGCGTTCCATCATGGAAGAGCCTGTGGCGCGGGGCAGCGAGAAATTTGAGCCCGCGGGTCACGATGTGGTGTTCGATCACGTGGCATTTGGCTATGGTGCGGGCGAGGACGGCCGCGCCGGCGAGAAAGTTCTTACCGATGTGAGCTTTACCGCCAAGGAAGGCGAAGTTACGGCGCTGGTCGGTCCTTCGGGTTCCGGTAAGTCTACGGTGAGCCGCCTGGCCGCGCGCTTTTGGGATGCCACTGCGGGCAAGGTTACCGTGGGCGGTGTGGATGTTGCGGGCGTCGATCCCGAGGTACTCCTGCGCGACTACGCTATCGTGTTCCAAGACGTGCTGCTCTTTGACGACACGGTGATGGGAAACATCCGCCTCGGGCGTCGTGATGCCACCGATGAGGAAGTGCTTGCGGCCGCGCGTGCCGCCAACTGCGACGAGTTTGTGTGCCGCATGCCGCAGGGCTACGACACCATGATCGGCGAGAATGGCTCCAAGCTGTCCGGTGGCGAGCGCCAGCGCATCTCCATCGCCCGCGCGCTGCTCAAAGACGCACCCATCGTGCTGTTGGACGAGGCGACGGCAAGCTTGGATGTGGAGAACGAGACCGTGGTACAGCAGGCACTCTCCCGTCTGCTTGCAGGTAAGACGGTTATCGTTATTGCCCACCGTATGCGTACGGTGGAAAATGCCGACAAAATCGTTGTGCTCAAGAATGGAGTGGTTGCCGAACAGGGCACCCCGGCGCAGCTCAAGGCGGCAGGTGGAGAATTCGCCCGCATGGTTGCGCTGCAAAAGGAGGCGGCGGACTGGCAGCTGTAGGAATATGACAAAGGGGCAGTCCCTTTGTCATATTGAGTTCACCCCCATAGTTTCCAAAAAGTTAACCATTGTTGAACTTAATAGTTAGATAAACTAAACTATTTTCCAAAAGTGTGCTCGAGCAAACTTGTTTACTCGGGTGCTGAGGCACCGTGCCGCGTCCAATGCGGCAAAAGGGAGAAACAACATGAAGAAGTCGACGTTCAATACCCTGCTTGTCGGTGGCGGTTTTCTGCTTGGCACGGCCGGCATCAAGCTGCTTACCAGCGCTCCGGTCAAGAATGCCTGCGTGCAGGGCATCGCGTGCGGTATGCGCGTCAAGAACTGCTACCAGGACATGGTCGAGCAGGCCAAGGCCAATGTCGATGACATGGTTGCCGAGGCTGCCTACATCACCCAGAGCGAGGCCGCTGCTGACGAGGCAGCCGAGTAACGCTCCCAGGCACAAGCTATGAGATTCTCGATTATTAGCGAGATCCCCGGCAGGACCCGCCTTCAGTTGGCGGGTCCTGTGCCAGAGAGTGATCTCGATGCGCTTCTTAAGCTCAGCGGCGACATCGACGGCGTGCACAAGGTGCGCGTTTACGGCCGTATTGGCCAGATGGCGCTCGAATATGATGAGCAGTGTCGTGCGGGCGTGCTCGACGCTTTGTGTGCGCTCGATGCCCAGGCCATTGCCGACGCAAAGACGGGTTATGTGATGCAGCTTGAGCCACGCAAGCACAAGCTCGTCATGGATCTTGCCACACTTATCGGCGCCCACTACGCGCGCCGCTGGTTCTTGCCGACGCCTCTGCGTGCGGTGTTTGTCGTGGCCGGTTACATGGCATTTTTGCGCGCTGCCCTTCATGAGCTGGCGCAGCCGCGCCTAACCGTTCCTGTGCTTGACGCTTCGGCCATCGGCATTTCGTTCGTCAAACGTGATGTCGACACCGCGGGCCAGACGATGTTCCTGCTCAACGTGGGTGAGCTGCTCGAGGACTACACCCGCGCCATGAGCGAAAACGAACTCATCAACTCGCTGCTCGATGTGCCCGACAAGGCGCAAAAGGTCGTCGGCGACACCGAGGTAAGCGTTGCCGCCACCGAGCTTGAACCCGGCGATTTGGTCGCCGTGCGCACCGGCATGTCTATCTGTATCGACGGCGTGGTCGAGCAGGGGAGCGCTATGGTCAACCAGGCGACCCTGACCGGCGAACCGCTGGCCGTCGAGCGCAGCGTGGGCGACGACGTGTTCGCCGGCACCGTTGTGGAAGATGGCAGCATCTTGGTGCGTGTGCGCGCCAACACGGCTCAGACCAAGCTCCGCTCGATCGTCTCGCTCGTGCAGACGGCCGACTCGCTCAAGTCCGAGGGTCAGTCGCACATGGAGGACCTCGCCAACAAGATCGTCCCATGGAACTTCCTGCTCGCGGGCCTGGTTGCGCTCACCACGCGCGGCCTCATCAAGACCTCAGCGGCGCTGATGGTCGACTACTCGTGTGCACTCAAACTCACGGGTTCCGTCGCCGTCATGACTGCCATGAGCGATGCTGCCAAGATGGGCGTCATGGTCAAGGGTGCGAAGTACTTTGAGTCGTTTGCCAAGGCCGACACCATTGTGTTTGATAAGACCGGCACGCTCACCGAGGCACAGCCGCGTCTTGCCTGCGTGCTCACCACCGATGGCTGGAGCGAGGATGAGGTCCTGCGCCTTTCCGCTTGCTTGGAGGAGCATTTCCCGCATCCGGTGGCGCGTGCCGTGGTCAACGCCGCCCGCGAGCGCGGGCTCGAGCACCGCGAGCGCCATGCTGCCGTCGAGTACATCGTGGCACACGGCATCGCTTCGTCCATCGAAGGACGTCGCGCGATTATCGGCTCGGCACACTTTGTGTTTGAGGATGAGGGCGCGCAGCTCGAGTCCGACATAAAGGAGCGCATCGAGTCCCAGATGCAGGGCCTGTCGCCGCTGTATCTGGCGGTCGACGGCACCGTTGTGGGCGTGCTCGGTATCGAGGACCCGCTTAAGCCCGGGGTCCGCGAGGCCATCGCCGACTTGCACGCGTTGGGCGTTAAGCACGTGGTCATGCTCACGGGCGACTCGGAGCGCACGGCCGAGCGCATTGCTCGCGAGGCAGGTGTCGACGAGTTTAAGGCCGAGCTGCTGCCCGAGGACAAGTACGCGTATGTGGAGCGCATTAAGGGCGAGGGGCGCCACGTTGCCATGGTGGGCGACGGCGTCAACGACTCACCGGCGCTGGGTCTGGCCGATGTGGGTCTGGCCATGGGCGGTGGAAGCGACATCGCCAAGGAGGTCGCCGATATCATCCTGACCGATACAGATCTGGCCGCAATCGTGCGCCTGCGCCGCATGAGTCAGGGGCTTATCGACCGTCTGTCGAGTTCGTATTCCAAGGTGATGCTCACCAACTCGGCGCTGTTGGCATTGGGTATTACCGGCATGATCACTCCGCAGACGTCGTCACTGCTGCACAACGGCTCAACGATCGCCTACAGCCTGGGCAACGCAAAGGCGTACCTGCGTTAGCGTTTTCGATTGAGTATATGGCCTGCATTCGGGCGGCACCGCAGCCGTCAGGGTGCAGGCCTTCTTTTGTTTGACGATATGTTAGCTCGGATATATGCTCGTGCTAGCAATGCTAGTAAATGCTGAAGGTGAGGTTGAGATGGCTACCGTTGGCAGCATGGCACAGGTGAATGTTCGCGTAGATCGCTCGGTTAAAGAGCGCGCCGAGGAAGCGCTGCGGCTTTCGGGCGTCTCGCTGCCCGAGCTCATCAAAAAGGTCGTGGCCAAGGTCGCGCAGGGTGGCGGGCAGTGCGAGGAAGTGCTTGCGGCCGTCGACGACCGGCAGCAGACCGTCGCGCCCGATACTCCGTTCGCCGCGTCGTGGGCAGCGGCAGACCGGCTTTATGCAGATTTGGGCATCGCTACGTCGCCCGTATCCGACGATCGCGGTTGGGACACAATCTATTCCGAAGCCATGGACGAGCGCTATCGCCAAAAGGGGATGATCCTGTGAGCGGGGCTCCCCTCAAAATAATGGTGGACGCCAACGTATGGGTTGATTCGTTTTGCGTCGACCATGCCGAGTCGCTTGCCGCGCGTGCGTTTATTGGGCAGGCGGCGGAGACGGGGGCATTGCTGTTCTTTCCGGTGCATATCGCCAAGGACGTGCTGTACGTTGTCCAACACGAGCTGAAGCGTAGCGTTCTTGCCAGCGGGGGAGCGCTCGACGAGGCATCTGCCCGTGCAATTGGCGATGCGGCGTTGGCGTTTGTTCGGAACATGACCGAAAACGCTACGGCCGTGGGTGCAGACGCATCCGATCTGTGGCTAGCCGACAAATATCTGACGCTCCATCGCGATTACGAGGACAACTTGGTGCTCGCCGCGTGCAAGCGCGCACAGGTCGATTACTTAGTGACCAACGATCACAAGCTGCTCGAACATGCCGATCTTGCAGCGAAGACCCCGCGCCAAATGATGTCGATTCTTGCTTTGGCCGAACGCGGCGGCGCGGCTATCGGTTGACGCGAACTGTTTGCGGGCCTCTTGGACGACGATGCGCCAAGGGACTCGCGTCTGCTATTTACAAAAGCTCGGCCTTAATGGTGGGACTTTCTGCGAGCTGCTCGGCTGCCTTTTCGTCTGAGCTGTCGAGTGCTGCCAGACTGCGGTAGACCCACTCGTTGACCTGGGTGTTCTTGACGCCTGCAGTCTGCATAAGGGTACCTACCTCGCGGATTGCTGCGAGCAGATCGGCCTTGGGACCTGCGAGCTCTACCTCGATGCCGTGGTAGGCGGCCACGCCGCGGTTCTCACTCACGTGGTCGATAAAGCCCTCGACGGTCTCAAGCTGCTGGGCGAGAGCTGCATCATCGTCGGCGTCCAGCGCGACGAGTGCGTTCGATACCGTGAGGGCGGGATGTCCGCAGGGGACAAAGCCTTCGATGACATCCATAGCTTCGGTAATGGTTGAGCCCAGGCCTGCGAGGGCATTGACGAGTTGCTGCTTGGTATCCATGGCGGTCCTTTCGACGGGTCAATTTTGCTTGGCGAAAATATACGTGACGCGATCGGTAGCAAAAGTGCGAAGTGCGGCGCACATTGGGGTCTTCACAGCTCGTGCATAGAACAGCTGTCCGCTTTCAGAACGTGGTAAGATAACACTCCACAAGCGGGGCTCGCCCCGCATGTTCCTTGAAAAGTCGACGGGTGTTGGGTGCTCGTGCCCAATGCCATCCAGACTTTCCCGACATTCGGGGGCGACTGGTTTCGACACGATAGCTCTGAGAGAGGAAGCAAGCCGAGGTCTCCTCGCCTCGTTAAACAGGGGTACCGTCAAATTGAATTGACAACAACTCTTCTTTTGAGCCTATGGCTCTCGCTGCTTAGTTTATAGCGGCGCGTCAACCCGGTGATTTCCCCGACACCGGCGCGACGTCATGTTAGGGGAATGCTCCTGCGCACGTAATCGGTATGGCGCAGGCTAAGACCGAACCGGTTAGGACGCCGCGAGCGTGTCGCTGCGCGCAAAGCGTCCGAGACTAAACCAGCGACTGAGCTTGGAGATGCCAATCAGGGGGCTTTCGTGGACCGGAGTTCGATTCTCCGCGCCTCCACCAATAGTTACAGGCAGGTAGAGAAGTGTCTCTACCTGCTTTTTTATTACATATAGATACCGCGGAGAATCGAACTCTACGCAGGGCGCGAGCGTTAAGCAAACGCGAAGCGTTTGTAGCGAGCGGGCGAGGACGCCGGCAGGCGGCCGAAGCCGGTGCGGGTTCGCGAAGCGAACACGCGGATTCTCCGCGCAATGCCCCAGCTAGATATAGATGCGATGCCGATCGGGCGTCTTGCCCCGGCCTCAACCCATCAACGGATTCCCCAAACCGCGGAGAATCGAACTCTACGCAGGGCGCGAGCGTTAAGAAAACGCCTCAGTGACGCAGAGTGGGATGTACTTTCCCAATGGCAGCCCAGGCGGAAAGTCCATCCCGGAATCCGCGCTCAGACTGGGACGCAGTTTCCGGATGACGCCGCAAACGGAAACCGCATCCCGGAATCTAAGCTCGGAATGGGATACATTTTCCGGATGACGCCTCAAGCGGAAACCGCGACCCGGAATCGAGCCGTAGAGTGGGACATGCTTTCCCAATGGCAGCCCAGGCGGAAAGTCCATTCCGAAATCGCCCCTCAGAACGGGACGCGCTTTCCGCTCCATCTCCTCAACTCCAAAACCTATGCGCCCTCCATCTCAAAACTGGGTAGAAGAAAGCCAAAACGCAATCGCAGGAGGTCAACATGACTGCAGAAGATAAGGCAAAGAACGCCGGCAAGGTCGCGCTCGTCCTGGAGGGCGGTAGCTTTCGCGGGCAATTTACCGCAGGCGTGCTCGACGTCCTCATGGAGGCTGGTGTCGAAATCCCGGCGGTGTACGGCGTCTCGGCCGGCGCCCTCAACGGCGTGAACTATAAGTCGCACCAGATCGGCCGTGCCAACCGCATCAACCTGGCTTTCTGCAACGACAGTCGCTTCATGGGCGCCGCATCGTTTGCGTCCACGGGCTCTATTGTGGGTTACGACTTTATCTTCAACGATGTCCAGGACCGCCTGGACCCCTTTGACAACGAGACGTTCGACGCGAGCCCCATCGAGATGTACGCCGTCGCGACGGACATGCTTTTTGGAACCGCCGCGTACCTGCCGGTCAAAAGCGCCGTGCTCGATCTCGACGCTGTGCGCGCATCGACGTCGCTGCCGCTGGTGACGCCGCCGGTCGAGATTGACGGGCACAAATACGTCGACGGCGGTGTGGCCGATTCGGTTCCTATCGAGCACGTGCTGGAGGAGGCGGGCTTCGATCGCGCGGTTGTCATTGTCACGCAGGACCGCTCGTACGAGAAAAAGCCCTACGAGTTTATGCCTGCCGCGCGCGCCCGCTATGCCGACTACCCCTATCTGCTCGAGGCTATCGAGACGCGCCACGACCGTTACAACATCCAGCGCATGCACCTGTGGAAGTATGAGCGCGAGGGCCGTGCGTTGGTCGTCGCTCCGCAAAAGCCGGTCGAGGTCGGCCATGTCGAGCACGATTCGGCAAAGCTTTTGGACCTGTATATCCAGGGCCGTCAGGAGGCAAAGCGTCTGCTCGCGGAAATCCAAGAGTTCGTTGAGCGCTAACGACGGCGAACCCTCAAAAAATGGCAACAGCTAAAGAGCTGGAAAATCACGGCTCGTGGATGACATGTGCAGAAACTCTGGTCGGAGCCAAAATACCTGTTGACTCGTACGGCGAGCGGGGTAATATGGACGGGTTACTTGCAGAGCCCCGTGAATCTCTGTAACAACACGTACTGTACATGGAGGAGTCTAAGTGATTTCGAAATCGACTCACTACGCCAAGCAGGGCGAGGTCCAGCGCAACTGGGTTCTCGTTGACGCCGATGGTGCTGTCCTGGGCCGTCTTGCCACCCAGATCGCAATGATCCTGCGCGGTAAGAACAAGCCCCAGTTCACGCCCAACAGCGACTGCGGCGACTTCGTTGTCGTCATCAACGCCGATAAGGTCCAGCTTACCGGTAACAAGGCCGATACGAAGACCTATTATCGCCACAGCGGCTACAACGGCGGCCTCAAGGCTGAGAGCTTCCGCCAGGCTATGGAGAAGCACCCGGAGAAGGTCATCGAGCGCGCCGTTCGCGGTATGCTGCCCAAGACCACCCTCGGCCGTGCCCAGATGACCAAGCTTAAGGTCTACGCTGGTGCCGAGCATCCGCATGCTGCCCAGAACCCCACGAAGATTGAGCTGGAGGCTTAAAGATGGCTGAGAACACCGTTGTCTACCAGGGTACCGGCCGTCGTAAGAACGCCGTCGCCCGCGTCCGTCTCGTCCCCGGCACCGGCAAGGTGACCATCAACAAGCGTGACGCCGAGCAGTATTTCGGCCGTCATCAGCTCGTTGAGAACGCCCTTGCTCCCTTCAAGGTGACCGACACCGCCGGTCAGTTCGACGTTATCGCTCTGTGCGATGGCGGCGGCATCTCCGGTCAGTCCGGCGCTCTGCGCCTGGGCATCGCTCGCGCTCTTCTGAACGCTGGCGACTACCGTGCTGACCTCAAGAAGGCCGGTTTCCTTACGCGCGATGCTCGCGTGGTCGAGCGCAAGAAGTACGGCCTCAAGAAGGCCCGCCGCGCTCCCCAGTTCTCCAAGCGCTAAGGTTTTATCTCCTTTCGAGATACAATGTACAAGCGGGGCCTGCCGATTCCTCGGCGGGTCCCGCTTTTCTTTTTCGACTAGGGTGGGCGGTTGCATATCGCCTACTAGGGAAGGAGCGATCCTATGCCCCAGAACATCTTCGGCACCGATGGCGTCCGTGGCGTCGCCAACGCCGATCTTTCGTGCGACCTCGCGTTTCGCCTGGGCCGCGCGGCGACCAAGTTTCTTGGTCCGGACATCTGCATCGGCCGTGACACGCGCCTTTCGGGCACCATGCTCGAGAGTGCTCTGACCGCCGGCATTATGGCCGAGGGCGGCCGCCCGCACTGCTGCGGCGTTATCCCTACGCCGGCCGTGGCGCTGCTCACCGTCCAAAACGAGCTCGATGGCGGCATCGTCATTTCTGCTTCGCATAATCCGCCGGAGTTCAACGGCATCAAGTTCTTTAGCCGCAAGGGCATGAAGCTTCCCGACGCGGTTGAGGAAGAGATCAGCGCCTGGGTCATGTCCGAGGAGGCCATGGCTGCCGACACGCTGCCGACCGGCGCCGGTGTGGGTCACATCATCAAGATGAAGGACGCCCGCAAGGCATATGTCGATCATGCCATCAGCACGCTCGACGGCCTTAAGCTCGACGGCCTGGTTGTTGCCGTCGACTGCGGTCACGGTGCTTCCTGCCAGACCACGCCCGCCGCGCTGCAGCGCCTGGGCGCCACGGTCCATGCCATCAACACCGATTACTGCGGCACTGACATTAACGTTGAGTGTGGCTCCACGCACCTTGAGCCCCTGCGCGAGCTCGTGCTGCGCACCCATGCTGACATCGGTCTGGCCCACGACGGCGACGCCGACCGCGTGCTGTTCGTGGACAGCGAGGGCAATGAGATCGACGGTGACTACATCCTGGCTATCTGCGGATCTGACCTCGCCGCTCGCGGCAAGCTCGCCAACTCCGAGATCGTCTCGACCGTCATGTGCAACCTGGGCTTCTCCATCGCTATGAAGGAGCAGGGCTTCGAGATGGTCCAGACCGCCGTGGGCGACCGCTACGTTCTGGAGCGCATGCTCGCGGACGGCGCCGTCATCGGCGGCGAACAGTCCGGCCACATCATCTTCCTGGAGCACAACACCACCGGTGACGGCCTGGTGACGGCTCTGCAGCTGCTGGCCGTGCTCAAGCGCACCGGTCGTACCCTCACCGACCTTGCCGGCATCATGAAGAAGTACCCGCAGGTGCTCGTCAACGTGCATTCCGACAACAAGGCTGGTCTGGACGATTGCCAGCCCATCTGGGATGCCGTCGCTGCTGCCGAGAAGGAGCTTGACGGCCGCGGCCGCATTCTGGTGCGCCCGAGCGGTACCGAGCCGCTGGTCCGCGTGATGGCCGAGGCCGAGACGCACGAGCTGACCCAGCGTGTTGTCGACGACATCGTCGAGGTTGTCAAGCGCGAACTTCCCTAATGGTCAAAAACGGGTGCCAAGTGGTAAACTGTTAAAGCTATTTTGGTTGATTGGTATGTCCGAGGGGGATCATGTTCACTAAAGTCCTAAGGTCTTTTGGTATGCGTGGTCGAGTCCTTACGCTGGATGCTCCCATCTCGGGCGACGTCATTCCGTTGTCCGAGGTCAATGACCAGACATTTGCCACCGGCCTTTTGGGCCAGGGCGTGGCGATTCAGCCTACGGGTACGCGCGTGATTGCGCCGGCAGACGCCAAGGTCGAGGCCATTTTTCCCACGGGACACGCCGTTGCGCTTAACACGGTCGATGGCTTGGACGTGCTTATTCACGTTGGTTTGGACACTGTTCAGCTCGAGGGCAAGCACTTTACCGTACATGCGCAAGTGGGTGACATCGTCCATAAGGGCGATGTACTCATCGAGTTCGATCGCGAGGCAATTGCTGCCGAGGGCTACGATGTGACGGTTCCCATCTTGGTGTGCAACTCCGTTGAGTTCTCGAGCATTAAGGGCTCCGTTGGAGAGCACGTCGAGGAGATGGACCAACTCATCGTCGCTCGCGAGCGCTAGTGAGCGCGCTCGGCCTTTAGCCTACAATTCAAACACGTTTACGGAGGGCGCCCTTGAAAGAGGGCGCCCTCCGTGGCAAGATGGGAAACGTCCGAGGCTAAACAGCTTTGGGTCACCGTGGACGGGCAGGGGCCTCGACGCGGCTAGACACGAGACACATTCATTACGCGACCTCGCCCTGGTGGCCGCACACGTTGGTTGCGGCCGACGCGGGCCGCGGGCAAGTGCTTGTAAGGGGAGCCTTGCCTCTTTTGTACGAGAAAGGACGCGTAATGAAGATCATTAAAGCTAAAGACTACGAGGATATGAGCCGTAAGGCCGCCAATATCATCTCGGCCCAGGTTATCCTCAAGCCCGATTGCGTACTGGGTCTTGCCACCGGCTCCACCCCGATTGGCGCCTACAAGCAGCTCGCCGCTTGGTACGAGAAGGGCGACGTCGACTTTGCCGAGGTCAGCACCTACAACCTGGACGAGTATCGCGGTCTTTCGCACGACGATCCCCAGAGCTATCACTACTTTATGCGCGAGAACTTCTTCGATCACATCAATATTGATCTGAACAACACGCACGTGCCCGATGGCTCCAACCCCGATGCCGCTGCTGCCTGCTCCGAGTACGACAAGATCGTCGCTGCCGCCGGTTACCCGGATCTGCAGCTGCTCGGCATTGGTAATAACGGTCATATTGGCTTCAACGAGCCCGATGACCACTTCTCCAAGGGTACGCACTGCGTCGATCTGACCGAGAGCACCATTCAGGCCAACAGCCGCCTGTTCGACAGCATCGATGATGTGCCCCGTCAGGCTTACACCATGGGCACCCAGACCATCATGTATGCCCGCATGATCCTGGTTGTCGCCAACGGTGAGGCCAAGGCTCAGGCTGTGCACGATATGTGCTATGGCCCGGTTACGCCCGAGTGCCCCGCTTCGATCCTGCAGCTCCACACCAATTGCGTCGTCGTTGCTGACGAGGCCGCTCTTTCGCTCTGCGAGTAACGCGACCAAGCGATCTTACATAGCTTTCCAAAAGGCCCTCGCTTTGCGGGGGCCTTTTTAGTGGATGCGGGCCGTAATGTGTGCATGACGGAAACCTTGCCACATGCTTGGCGAGTGGGCTCTAAATCATGAGATTCATTCCGTACCAGATTCTATGCACATTTGCCACTATAGAGTCGCAAGCGGTAGCGAGGAATAGGCGAGTTGCGCAACTCAAATAAAAACAGACGACTGCGCTACACTGCAAATTGGATGGGACATGCTGGCAAGCGCATTGACCTGCGCAAAGACCTATTGGTCGGGGGATAAATTACCATCGGGCCTCGCTGTACAAAAACTTGCCAAACACGTACCGGCAGACAACCAAAAACTCTAAGTCGCGCTATTCACGGGGTGGCTCATATGGTCCTGCAGCTACGGTGTCCATATGGTCGAGTTGAGGAGCAGGCATGGTAAACGATCTGGGCAATACGGACGACCTCGAGTTGATGCCGACGGGCGGCGGCTATATGGTGCGGCGCGATCGCTTGATGAACGAGCTCATCGTTAAAGGGCGCAAGGCAGGAATCGTTCTGCTTTACGCGCCCGACGGGTTTGGTAAGACGTCGGTATTGCTGCAATACGTGCAGGAAGTTAAATCGGATCCCACGCGAGGGCCGGTTCGGATAATCGAGGCCGACCGCGCGATTGGACGCGAGCTCTTTATGCAGCTCGAGGTTGTCGCCGATGAGCTTAAGGACAAACCGCATTCGCTCGTTGCGATCGACAACGTGCCCAATCTCGAGCAGCGCGAAACAGAGGACCTCATCGATCGAATCCGCAGCTTACGTGCTACGGGGACGGGGGTCTTTATTACTTGCCGCCCCTCCAACCGATTGCTTATCCACGGGTTGGGCGATTCTGTAAAAGTCAATGCGCAGATGCTCAAGGTGCACGCCTATGAGTATTCGTCATGGGCTACGGCGTTTTCGATCAGTACATCGCTCGATTTTTATCGGCTCACGCAGGGTGTGCCAGAGCTGGTATCTGCCCTGCAGACGGGAATGTATGGACAGGGCGATGTTGCCGGGTTGCTCGAGAACGAAATCGTCAACGTGTACGGTGCGGCGCTGGCAGATCTCGCATCGCTCGAGAACAACCTTTTGTTTACCGTTGCCTGCTTGATGGTGCTGATGGGCGAGGGTCGCATTGCGGAGCTAGAGGCGTGCGGTGTAAGGCTTTCGATGATCGACCAGTCCATCTTTGTGCGCGATTATCCGTTTTTTGGCGTGGATCCGTCTGATCGCACCTTTAGGTGTTTGGGCGCTAAGGACAACGCGCGCCTGAGGCTGCGAAAGCTCGTTGCCGAGATCCGTCCCGAACTTGTATCGCGGGCTGCTCGCATTTTGATTAAGGCGGGCCGATGCGATTTGGCTATGGACCTGGCCGATGCGTTCTTGGACCGCCATGTGGTGTTGGAACTTGCCGGGCAGTATGGGGCCGATCTTGCCCTGACCGGGCACGGAGGGGACATTTGCCGCGCGGCGACGGCGATGGTCAATGCGGAAAAGCAGGAGAAAGAGCCGGCACCCGCCGAGGCGCTCGGCGTGTATCTGGCGGCTGTCAGCGTGTGCAATACAAAGCTCGCAAGGTATATGGCGTCCGTTATCGAACGTGCGGGCGATCAGGCGGCGCGCGAGCTCGACCCCGCTACCTGGAAAATAGCACAGGCGCTCACTATCGCCTTTTACGGCGACAATGACCTGGGGCTTCCCGCCAACCCTGTTGTGCAAGAACAGACATCCTGCGAGGTGCTCGACATGCTGTCCGCGCATATCGAGGTCAAGCGCCACCTAACCGAGCGAGCGAAAGACGGCAATGTTCTCGCGAAGCTCAAGGCGCGCAAAGCCTATGATTGCGAGCTCGACATCGCGGGGATTCTCATACAGGCCGACCATATGCTGGTGGAGCTGTTCGACGGCTCGTTTGCTAAACCCGACGAGCGCGATGACAAGATGGCGCAGATACTCGAGGCGCTCGATATCCGCGGGCTTAAGGCGCCATCCATTTGGCTGCGTATGGTGCTGGCGGCGCGGCGCCTGCTCGCGGGCTTGCCCGTGACCGACGATGTGGCGTTTGGCGAGCTCGACCGCTTTGCGGTGCGTGTTCGCGACAATCAAATTCAGCTGTTTGGGCTATTGCTGGAGGGCTGGCAATCGCTGGCGGAGGGGCGGCCAGTCAACGCAAAGTTCCGTGCGGTCCAGGTGCTCAAGCTCGCCGACGAATCGATTACGTACATGCGCGAAAACGCTTTGCTGCTGGAGCGCGTGGCGTATCTGCGCAATACGTCGCTGGTATCGGTTCGCGAAGAGGCGGAGCTGCTCGATATTAGCAAGACGCAGGTCGGTGGCTCAGAAGCCTGGGTCGTGGCGCTGCATTTGGCCTGTGCGGGCCGAGACAGCGACCTTGCGGCCTGGATGTCCATGAATCGTGCGGGGATTCTAGAGCCATCGTATCGGCTCTTTGCGCGCCTTGCCATGCATTGTCTGGGCGAGCCGGCGGGCAGGATACGCAAGAAGCTTCCCGTGCGCGAGCTGTCGCGGTACTCGCTGCGCGACGATTTGGAAGGGGAGGGCGAGCGTCTGTTCCAGGCTGGCGAGGTTGAAGCCGTTGATACCATCGACCATATCGAGATTCGCATGTTTGGTGCGTTTCGCGCCGAGCGCGACGGGTTTCCCATCACGGACAAAATGTGGCGCCGCAAGAAGGCGGCGACACTTGCCGAGCGGCTTGCGCTGGGCATGGATGCGCTCGTCGATCGTGAGACGCTGGCCATGGAGCTGTGGCCCCATGCCGAGTTCAATAGCGCCCGCAACAACCTGTACTCGACGATATCGCGCTTGCGGTCGGCCTTGGGGCCGACGCCAGACGGCAAGTCGTGCGTGCTCATCCAAAATGAATGCATCGGACTCAACGGCGACTACGTCAAGACCGATGTACGGCTGTTTGACCAGATAAGCCGCGGGGTTTTGGGAAATCGCACGGGTGCGCGCGGGCCCCATTTAGTTGAACTGTGCCTTAAGATTGAGCAGCTTTATGCCGGACCGCTGTATGTTCCCAATGGCTGTAATCCCACCTACTTTTTGCGTATGCGACGCATTATGCAGTCAAAGTACATCGATTGCATGATTAAGGGGGCCAATGCCGCTCTAGAAGAAAACGATCTGCAGTCGGCGATTTGGCTGGCGGAGTCGGGGCTTCGGCAGGAAACGGCGCGCGAGGATATGGTGCGCTGCGCCATGCGCGTCTACAGTGCGGCGGGGCGGCGGCGCGATATCGTCGAGCTATACAGCGGGCATATGCACCATCTGAGGGAGCAGGTCAATGGCGTGCCCGAGCCCGAGACGCGGCGTCTATACGAGCGCTTGGTGGAGGGGCGGCTCAATCGCGTGCTGGTCGAGCGATAAAAAACGGGCGCCCAAAGTACTTGGGCACCCGTAAGCTTGCTATGTGTTGGCTCGCCGGATCATTGGCTCTTAGACGAGCTTGATCTTCTCGATGTCCTTGCGTGAGGACTCGCGATACAGCGAGAACTTGCGGCCGATGACCTGGACGACCTCGGCGTGGCAGCGCTCAGCGAGCTCTTCGGCGGCCTCGCGGGCAGAAAGGCTGGAGCCGTCCAGCACGGAGCACTTAACGAGCTCGTGCTTCTCCAGGTAGGCAACCGTCTGCTCGACGGTGCCCTCGTTGACATCGGACTTACCGATGATGATGGCGGGGTTGAGGTGATGGGCCATGCTGCGAAGCTGCTTGACCTGGGCTCCTGTCAGTGCCATGGGTTCTCGCTTTCTATGTATGGGGCGCCCCGCAATGGGGCCTTAATCAACGTGAGCTGTCCCACGATAGCGCAGGAACGGCGCGGTGTGGAGCGCGTTTGCCCAGTTCGCAAAGAATGCGGATGCCGAGCGGGAGAACAGCGCGGGTTACAGGCGGACGTGTACGGCGGCCGAAAGCGGTCTATGGACGGCCCGAAGAGACCGGCTCCCATGCAATAAACGCCCAACGGACCTTGCGGACGTGGTCGAGCATGAAACGCCCCTGCGGTACGCCCTTGGACCCTGGCTCGCCGGCATGGGGATTCTCAATCATATGCTGAGTGACGTAGTCGCGTAGACGGTCAATCTTATCCTCGTTACCGTGCTCGAGCATGCGGGAGAAGTCCGCCACTCCCGCCTCAAGGCTATCGAAGGTATCGCGACGAGGCGATTCAAAGTACGTAACCTGCGGCAGGGCGCCCATCTGAATGAGGATGTTAAAGGCGTACACAAAACCATTGCTACAGGTAACCGAGGCACCGATAGCGTTCATCAGGTGCAGGTCATAGCGCGGGCTGGAGTTGGCGACCATCGTGACAGCACAACGCCGACGAGCCGTACGGTCAAGCTTGGCAAGTGCTCCCTTCAGGTCGTTCGTAGTAACCGAGCGACTCGCAAAGGCAACATCTACAGTCTTGGCAACCGGCCCAACCAGATCCCAATCATCATCCCAAGCAAGCTCAAGCGGCGTAATCAGATCCTCGAGCCCGTAATACTCAATGCCGGCATCAAGGGTGCCCAACATAGCGGGGGAGAAGTCGGCTGCAATTACAGGATGCCCAGCCTGAGCAAGCGGAATAGCAATCGACCCAGCCCCGCACCCCATATCGAGCACCGACTCGCCAGGCTCAAGCGCCAACAGCTTTATAAAATCCCGAGCATACGGGGCAGTCTCCAATGGCCGAAAATGCCGAGCACGCTTATCCCACTCAAAAGAATCATCAGCCCGATGCCGACCAGCTTGTAAGCGCATCCATTCGCCATTCCAATCAGCAGAAAGAAGCTCAGAGCGAGCATCCCCATCAGTCACGGGCCAACCTCCTAGCAACAAAAAAGCGACTCCTCCCAAAAGAAGAGCCGCAACCAGCATATATCAGAAAGAACCGATCCAACGCCAAACCGCCATACCAGCAAAGTAGGGCAGAAGCGAAGCGACTGCCAAAGGGATAGAACTCAACCGAGGTCCCGTTGTGCGGGAGCCCCGCCGCCGGGCGGCAGACATATAAGGTCGATCGCGAGTTCCGCACGAGCCGGAGAGCACTAAATGTGCTCTCCGTGCGAGTCAGGACTGTCCGAGCAGGCGACCTTATGTGTCTGCCGCCCGGCGGCGGGGCTCCTCGCCAGTCCCCCTCAGCTAGTTCTTCAGCGAGTTCAGCGGTGCCGGGAAGCGTCCACCACGGTGGGCAAGCACGGTGCCGGCGTTGGGGTTCACCGGCATGATGGGCGCACGGCCAAACAGGCCGCCGTACTCGACGCAGTCGCCCACGCCCTTGCCGATGGCGGGAATCACGCGCACGGCCGTGGTCTTATTGTTGATGACGCCGATGGCCATCTCGTCGGCGATGATGCCGGCGATGGTCTCGACCGGGTTGTCGCCGGGGATGGCGATCATGTCCAGGCCGACGGAGCACACGCAGGTCATGGCCTCGAGCTTCTCGAGCGAAAGCGCGCCGGCCTCGACGGCGGCGATCATGCCGGCGTCTTCGGACACGGGGATAAAGGCGCCCGAGAGGCCACCGACGCTGGAACTGGCCATGACGCCGCCCTTCTTGACGGCGTCGTTGAGCATGGCGAGCGCGCAGGTCGTGCCCGGGCCACCGCAGGTGCCCACGCCGATAATCTCGAGGATGCGAGCAACGGAGTCGCCAATGGCGGGCGTAGGCGCCAGCGACAGGTCGACGATGCCCTTCTCGACACCCAGTCGATGGGCGGCCTCGCGGCTCATGAGCTCGCCGGCACGGGTGATCTTAAAGGCGGTCTGCTTAATCTTCTCGGCGACTTCCATCATCGAGGCGGAGTCGGGCAGCTTCTCCAGGGCTGCCGCCATAACGCCGGGGCCCGAGACGCCAACGTTGATGACGGCGTCGGCCTCGCCACCGCCGTGGACGGCGCCCGCCATAAACGGGGAGTCCTCGACCATGTTGGCAAAGCAGACAAACTTGGAGGCGCCAACGGAATCCTCATCTGCCGTAAGCTTGGCGGCATCGATGATGGTCTGGGCGGCCATGAGCACGGCGTCCATGTTGATGCCGGCACGCAGGCTGGCGACGTTGACGCTGGAGCAGACGCGGCTGGTGGTAGCGAGCGCCTGGGGGATGGACTGGATGACGCGGCGGTCGGCGTCGCCGATGCCCTTCTGAACGAGCGCGGAGAAGCCGCCCAGGTAATCGATGCCGAGCGTCTCGGCCGCGCGGTCGAGGGCATGCGCGATGGGGGTGAGGTCCTCATCCTTGCAGCATGCGGCGATCTGCGCCACCGGGGTGACGGAAACGCGCTTGTTGACGATGGGGATACCGTACTCGCGCTCGAGGTTCTCGGCGGTCTCGACCAAGTGCTCAGCCGTGTGCGTCACGTGGTCGTAGATCTTCGTGCACATGCGGTCGAGGCTCTCGTCGCCGCAACCCATGAGCGAAACACCCATGGTGATGGTCCTGATGTCGAGGTTCTGCTCCTCAACCATGCCGCGGGTTTCCGCGATTTCTGCGGGCGTGATCGCCATCCTTGCACTCCTATCTGCCAAAACGAGCATAGCCTTATCTATTCTAACGTGCCGCACGTGCCAAGTGGCGCGTGCGGCACGTTTTGGTGCTCGGTTGTTTCCGTTGTGTTACTGCCCAAAGACCTCTTCGGCGATGCGCGCGCTTTCGGCGGCATCCTTGGCGTAGTAGTCCGCGCCGATCTGCTTGGCGTATTCGGGGGTGAGCACGGCGCCACCTACGATGATCTTGACGCCCGGAACCTCGGCATGGAGCAACTTGATGGTCTCCTCCATAGCGACGACCGTGGTGGTCATAAGCGCCGAGAGGCCGACGAGCTTAATGTCGCGCTCCCGTACGGTCTTGAGTACCTCTTGCGGGTCGACGTCGCGGCCTAGGTCAAAGACGGTGTAGCCGTAGTTATCGAGCAGCATCTTGACGATGTTCTTACCGATGTCGTGGATATCGCCTTTAACGGTGGCCACGCAGATCTTGCCCTTGTCGGCAATCTCGCCGGCGGGCATCAGGCGCTTGATGGTGTCAAAGCCCACACGCGCGGCCTCGGCCGAGGCCATAAGCTGCGGCAAGAAGAACTTGCCCTGGTCAAAGAGGACGCCAACCTCGTCGAGGGCGGGGATAAAGTGATTGTTGATGAGGTCCATGGCGTCATGGTCTGCCAGCAGACGCTCGGTCTCGGCCGCGATTTCGCCCTTGCGGCCCGAGACGACCATGCGACGAATCGGGTCGTCGTTGCCGTCGGTGCCGGTGGTGCCAGCAGCGGGCGCGGCGTCGGTCGATACCGCCTGAGCCGCCGCCGGATTCGCGGCGATCTTGTACGGATCGGTCCAGCCGGCGTAGCGCTCGATGTATCCGGTCGAGCCCTCGTCCTCAACGCTCAGCACGCGATAGCTGTAGACGGTATCCATAAAGCGCTTGGAGCCCGGGTTCATGATGGGGGCGTCCAGGCCCGCGCCAAAAGCGGCAGCCAAAAAGACCGAGCCCAGCAGCGGGCGGGCAGGCAGACCAAAGCTGATGTTCGACACGCCGAGCGCGCATTTGACGCCCAGACGCTCCTTGCACAGGGACATGGCGCGCAGGATCTGTTCGGCCTGGCGTTGATTGGTCGAGGCGGTCATGACCAGACAGTCGATGAGGATGCGGTCCGGGCCGATACCGTAGCGGGCGGCCTCGGCCACGATGCGCTCGGCGATGGCGAAGCGAGCTTCGGCGGTATCGGGGATGCCGCCTTCATCGAGCGTGAGGCCGACGACGTTGGTGCCGTAATGGGCGACCAGCGGAAAGATCTCATCCATGATTTGCTGTTTGCCATTGACCGAGTTGATGATGGGCTTGCCGGCGTAGCGGCGCACGGCTGCCTCGACGGCTGCGGGGTCGGTGGAGTCGATCTGCAGCGGCAGCAGCGTGGAGCCCTGGAGCTGCTCGGTCGCCTGCTGGATGATCTTGACCTCGTCGATCTCGGGCAGGCCCACGTTGACGTCCAGGATGTCGGCGCCCTGTTCCTGCTGGCTGATGCCCTGGCTCACGACGTAGTCCAGGTCGCCGTCGCGCAGGGCCTGTTGCAGGCGCTTTTTGCCGGTGGGATTGATGCGCTCGCCGATGACGGCGATTTTGTGGCCGTCACAGGGAAGGTCCACGACCGTCTGGGCGCTCGTGGCCGACATGCTGGGCTTGCGGCGGCGCGGGCTGGGCGTGTGGTTGTCGATAAGCGTGCGCAAGGCCGCCATATGCGCCGGCGTGGTTCCGCAGCAGCCGCCCACGACGCTCACGCCGTCCTCGATCATGCCGGCGACGGCCTCGGCGTATTCGGGGGCCTGGATATCAAAGACGGTATTGCCGTCGTCGTCCACGCGGGGCAGTCCCGCGTTAGCCTGCACCATAACGGGCTTGTCGGTAACGGTGAACATACGTGCGGCGAGCCCTCGGAGCTCGGCCGGGCCCTGGCTGCAGTTGATACCCAAAACGTCGGCGCCGATGGCGTCGAGCGTGATGGCGGCGACCTCGGGGCTCGTTCCCAAGAAGGTGCGACCGTCTTCCTCAAAGGTCATGGTGGCAAAGACGGGCAGGTCGGAGTTCTCGCGGCAGGCGAGGACGGCCGCCTTGATCTCGGCAAGGTCGGTCATGGTCTCGATAATAAAGAGGTCCACGCCCGCGTCGACGCCGGCGCGCACCTCCTCGGCAAAGAGGTCATAGGCCTCGTCGAAGCTCAGGGTGCCCAAGGGGCGAAGCAGCGCGCCGATGGGGCCGATATCGCCGGCGACGTAGCGGGCGCCGGCCTCGCGGGCGCAGGCGACAGCGGCGGCAAAGACATCTGCCACGGTGGCGGCGCCGTCGAGCTTGTGGGCGTTGGCGCCAAAGGTGTTGGCGGTGATCACGTCGCAGCCGGCCTCGACATACTGACGCTGGATATCGGTGATAACCTCGGGCTCCTCAAAGTTGAGCAGCTCGGGCAGGGCGCCGGCCTTCATGCCGGCAGCCTGCAGCATGGTGCCCATGCCGCCGTCAAACAGCAGGTGCCCCGTGCCCTCGATGGCGGCGCGCAGGCGATCGTCCTTAATGCGCAGGTCGTCGATCGTGCGTGGCTTGTACACAGCGCCGTTGCAGCGTGCGGCATTGACGGGCGCCGCCAGCGCGGCACCATCCGAATTATGAGTAATAAGCGGGGTGAACATCGGGGGCTCCTAGTGGCTGGAATAGCAGGTGGTGTGGGCGGCGCGGAAGCGGCAGTGCTCGCGCATGCGGCAGATATTGCAGGTGGGGCGACTCTGGGCGTCGTGGACTTTGCCGTCGAACAGACCGATCACCGCGGTCACGCTCTTGGTGGGCATGAGCAGGCTGGTGGGCGTGACGGTAAGGCCGATGAGCCGCGTGGCGTTGAGCGCATCGACGATCGAGCGCTGGGCCGAGAGCGGGCAGTCGCCGTAGCCGGGGCTAAAGCGCCAGTTGCCGGCGAGCCCGTGTGCGGCGGCCGCAGCCTTGGCCTGCTGGTCCATCTGCTCAACGGCGGCTTCTACATAGGCAGAGCACGCGGCGTCGAGCACGGCTCCCTCCAGGGGCTGCTGGGCTCCCGTGGTGCGCAGACGACGCTCGGCGTCCATGCCGAGGGTGCATGCCATGAGTGCGGCAAAGCGGGCGTCTTTGAGGTGGCGATAGATATCGCGACCGCGCAGCTCAACGTTGGTGCCGACCAAGCGAATGCAAGGCTCACTTTGTTCGTCCACGCCCGTGGCATCGACGGCAAACACGCGGCGCACGCCACGGGGCTCAATGTCCAGTTCCAGACGTTCAACGACAAGCTCAATACGTCGTGACAGTTCGGGCTCAATCTGCTGGCCGCCGTAACCCAGATACCGCAGCATCTCGGCACGGTCGACACGGGGATGGTGCGCGGCATCGACACGGTAAAGCGCCGGCGACGCAAGGTCGGCCGGCACTTCGACAGCGGTTGTATCGATGTGCGGTTTTTCCATTACCCCAGGCGCTCCATAATGGTCGCGGCGATCGCAGGACGGTTCATAGTGTACAGGTGCAGGCCGTCGGCGCCGTGCTCCTTGAGGTCGCAAAGTTGGCGGGCGGCATAATCTACACCGGCTGCCTGCAGGCTCTCGGGGTCGTTCTCGTACTTGGCGAGAATCTTGATGACGGGGGAGGGCAGCGACGCGCCGCACATAAAGACCATGCGGCTGATCTGGGACTTGCCCATAAACGGCATGATGCCCGCGGTAATGGGCACGGTGATGCCGACCTTGTCGGCAAGCTCGCGGAAGCGGTAGAAGCACTCGTTATCAAAGAAGAGCTGCGTCACAAAGAAGCTTGCGCCGGCGTCCTGTTTTTGCTTGAGGTGTTCGACCGAGAGGTTGAGATCCTCACAGGCAATGTGGCCCTCGGGGTAGGCTGCGGCGCCCACGCAAAAGCCGGCGTCGACGAGCTCGGGGATGAGGTCGCGGGCGTAGGCGTAGTCGGAGGCGGGCTTGTCGTCCTCGGTCGCGCCGGCAGGGAGATCGCCACGCAGGGCCAGAATGTTTTCAACGCCGGCGGTGCGATACTCGTCGATCTTGGCGGCGATGTCGGCGTGGGTGCGGCCCACGCAGGTGAGGTGTGCCACCGAGGGCGTGTCGAATTCGCTCGAAATCATATGCGCGATGGGGGCGGTGGTGGCACCGTTGCCCGAGCCGCCGGCCGAGCAGGTGACCGAGACAAAGCTCGGCGAAAGCTTGCACAGATTGCCTGCCACTTCGCGAGCCGTGTCGAGGGTGAGCTCGCCCTTGGGCGGGAACATCTCAAACGAAACGGGCGCGGTGCCCTGGGATGCTGCCTGCTTAAAAACCTCGTCGACGCGCATATCGTGCTCCTCTAGATACGTAATAGTGTGATGTGTTGTAAGGATTCTACAGCACCACTGTGTCACGGTGGAGTTTCACTCGTTATTCGGGGATACCAATCAAAGATGCCTTGCTATCGGCTTTCTCTATAACAGAGCGGCTAATCTAGGCACGGACTATAAAGACTGGTATCTGATGCAAAATACCAGTTAATAGAGCTCCATCCCAAATTGACTACCCTTAAACCATGGGGAGAGGTCTGCAATTTATGCAGTTGATTGGCTGTTGAGGGTGGCAACGCCGCCTCGATAGGGTAACCTCATTGATTGGTTTCGCGACAGCAACATAACGGTAATGTCGCGGAAACACGGCGAGTCTAAGCTATGACTCGTTCGTTAGTAATCAACACCGCTTCTCACGCGGTGCCGATACGAAGGGAGTTCCGTATGGCCGAACTTACTGACCGCTTCGGGACCATGGTGTTCTCTGAGGAAGTCATGAAGGACTACCTCCCCAAGGACATTTGGAAGCGCCTTGCTGCAACCCTCGAGGGCGGTGAGCCGCTCGACCTGGATGTGGCCAACGCCGTTGCCCATGCCATGAAGGTCTGGGCCATCTCCAAGGGCGCGACGCACTACGCGCACTGGTTCCAGCCGCTTTCGGGCATTACTTCCGAGAAGCACGACAGCTTCCTGGAGCCCAACCACGACGGCACCGCCATTACCAAGTTTACGGGCAAGAACCTCATCCAGGGCGAGCCCGATGCCTCCAGCTTCCCCAACGGCGGCCTGCGCGCCACCTTCGAGGCCCGTGGCTACACCGCTTGGGATCCCACTAGCCCCGCCTTTATCAAGGACGATGTCCTGTGCATCCCCACGGCTTTCTGCTCCTACACGGGCGAGGCCCTGGACAAGAAGACCCCGCTGCTGCGTTCCATGACCGCGCTCTCGCGTGAGTCTAAGCGCGTTTTGGCGCTGTTCGGTAAGACCCCCAAGAAGGTCGTTCCTTCCGTGGGCGACGAGCAGGAGTACTTCCTGATCAAGAAGGACGCCTACCGCAAGCGCAAGGACCTGGTCATTACCGGCCGCACCCTCTTTGGTGCTGCTCCATGCAAGGGTCAGGAGCTCGAGGAGCACTACTTTGGCGCTATCCGCCCCACCGTCTCGGCCTACATGAAGGACTTGGACGATGAGCTGTGGGCGCTCGGCATTCCCGCCAAGACCAAGCACAACGAGGTTGCTCCCTGCCAGCATGAGCTCGCCCCCGTCTATGGCGAAGTCAACGAGGCCATCGACCAGAACCTGGTCATGATGGAGAAAATGAAGCTCATCGCCTCCCGCCACGACTTGGTTTGCCTGCTGCACGAGAAACCCTTCGAGGGCATCAACGGTTCGGGCAAGCACAACAACTGGTCGCTTGGCACCGAGTCCGAGAATCTGCTCGATCCGGGCGACACCCCGCTCGACAACCTGCAGTTCATCGTCTTCCTCACCGCGGTGATCGAGGCCGTCGATAACTATCAGGAGCTCCTGCGTGCCTCCGTTGCCTCGGCCGGCAACGACCATCGTCTGGGCGCCAACGAGGCTCCTCCGGCGATTATGTCCATCTTCCTGGGCGACCAGCTTACCGAGGTTGTCGAGAAGATCATCGATGGCAAGGCTTCCGTCCATGCCACGCGCGGCGTGCTCGACCTGGGCGCCGATACCCTGCCCAAGCTGATGCAGGACAACACCGACCGCAACCGCACCTCCCCGTTCGCCTTTACCGGCAACAAGTTCGAGTTCCGTGCCTGCGGCTCCGAGCAGAACGTCTCCGACTCCAATCTGGTGCTCGATGCTGCCGTGGCCAAGTCGCTCAAGTCCTTCGCCGACGCACTCGAGGGTACGCCCGAGGATAAGTTCCAGGACGCCGCGCTCGAGTACTGCAAGAAGGTCCTGACTGACCACCAGCGCATCCTGTTCTCCGGCGACGGCTACTCCGACGAGTGGCCCGTTGAGGCCGAGAAGCGCGGCCTTGCCAACAACAAGACCACGGCCGATGCCCTGCCCGCCTTTGTTTCCGATAAGGCTATCGCGCTCTTTGAGGAGACGGGCGTCCTGACCAAGGCCGAGGCTCAGTGCCGCTACGACTGCAAGCTCGAGAAGTACAACAAGCTCATGAACATCGAGGCCACCACGATGGTTCGCGAGGCGCGTCGTACCTATCGCCCGGTCATTACCGCCTATGCCACCAAGGTCGCTAAGGGCCTTGAGACTATTCGTGCCGCCGGTGCCGAGGCCGCCATGCAGTGCGAGCAGAACACGCTCAACAAGCTCTGCAACGGTATCACCACCATCAACGACGCCATCAAGGCGCTCGACGCCGTGCATCAGAAGGCTGAGGCCCTCGATGGCCAGGAGCAGGCCAACGTGTACGCGCACGAGGTCGTTCCCGCTATGGATGCGCTGCGTGCCGCCGTGGACGCCATGGAGGAGATCGTGGCAGCCGACTACTGGCCGGTCCCGACCTACGACGACATCCTGTTCTACGTGTAACAGACGCGTTTGATTTTGCGTGCGAAGGGGTTTCGCCTGTGCGAGGCCCCTTCTTTTTTGTCGCCGGACCTTCTTTGAACATGCTGTCGAGTGAGCGTTTCGCGCGGGGCATCTTGAAAGTTGTAACCTATTTTGGGCATGCGGACGTTTCGGGCGTTTGTTCATAAAGGGGAGGATTATCCGATGAGGGTATTCGATATCGTGTTTAGTCCGACGGGTGGAACGGAAAAGGTATCTAACTACATTGCCAATGCGTTAGAAGGGGAAACCGTTGCCGTAGATCTGACAGATAGCGGGCTTGGTTTTCGTACGGTTGCGATGACAAAAGAGGATGTAGCCGTGATCGCGGTGCCCTCGTATGGTGGGCGAGTCCCGGCTGTGGTCGCGGAGCGTTTGGGTATGATGCGAGGAAATGGCGCACAGGCGGTTCTGGTTTGTGCTTATGGAAACCGCGCATATGAGGACACACTGGTCGAGCTTGAGGACGCGGCAAAGGGCGCAGGTTTTCGGGTGATCGCGGCGGTTTCTGCCATCGCCGAGCATTCTATTGTTCGCCAGATTGCCGCCGGCAGACCAGATGCGCAGGACGCGGCACAGCTCACTGGGTTTGCGAATCAGATTCAGCAAAAGATATCTGCAGGAGATGCTTCTGAGCCGGCTATTCCGGGCAATCGTCCCTATAAGAAGGCCGGGGGCACTGGTATGGTGCCTAAGGCCACAAAGGAGTGCACCGCCTGCGGGGCTTGCGCCACAGCGTGTCCCGTTGGCGCTATCGATAAAGACGATCCCAAAAGGGTGGACAAAAAGGCCTGCATTTCCTGCATGCGCTGCGTTGCCGTGTGTCCGCGGGGCGCGCGTGGGCTAAGTCCTGTCATGCTCTCTGCGGCTACCAAGATGTTGAGCAAAGCTTGTTCTGAGAGAAAAGAATGCGAGCTTTTTGTCTAGCACAGGGGCCTGGAGCCCTCTTCATCTAATGTCAAAATAGAACGAAACCGTGCGATGGTAACTCGCACGGGTTCGTACATTTTTGAGTTGGTGCCCCCAGCGGGATGTCCGCGTGCGGCTGGCGCCGCCCGCTTTCGCTGCGTCGCTTCGCTCCTTGCGTGCTGCGCTGGAAAACGCTTCGCGTTTCCTCAGCTCCGCACCCTGTCGGGTTCGAATCCCGGCGCATGGGTAGCAAAAAGCCCGCTACCGCGAGGGTAACGGGCTCTTCAATTCAAATGGTGCCCCCAGCGGGATTCGAACCCGCGATATCCACCTTGAAAGGGTGGCGTCCTTGGCCGCTAGACGATGGGGACAGCGGGAAAGAGTATAGCAGACTTTTTTAGCCGTTCACATATCGTTGGCAAACTGAAAAACCACCACAAAGGTGCCTGTCCCCTTTGTGGTGGTGAGGTGCTAGGGGAGGAGCTTCATGGCGGCGTCGTGGGCGGCGTGCTCGTAGGTGTCGTCGAGGGGCTTGAGCGGCAGCAGGGCGGCAGCCTGTGCATCGCCACGGCGCTCGAGGGCATGGGCGATCAACCAGTCGGCGAGCTCGGGGTTCTTGGGCAGCGCCGGGCCATGCAGGTACGTGCCGATGACGCCCTTGTAGATCAGGCCCTCAAAGCCATCGTCGCCGTTGTTGCCGGTGCCCGTGACGACGGACGTTCCGAGCGGCGTGGCATCGGCGTCCAAAAGCGTGCAGCCGCCATGGTTCTCGAATCCCACAAAGGGCTCAGGTGCCAGGTCGGTTTTGACGGCTACGTTGCCGATCAGGCGGTCGGAGCCGCGTACGGTTTCGGCGGCAATGACCCCCAGACCCTCAATGCGATCCTCGCCCATATAGTACGAACGGCCGAGCAGCTGATAGCTGCCACAGATGGCGAGCAGCGAGCCGCCATCCTCAACATAGGATGCGACCTTGTCTTTTTGGGCGAGCAGCTCGTGTGCCACGGCTAGCTGGTCGCGGTCGGAGCCTCCGCCCATCATGACGATATCGGCATCGGTGAGATCGAGTGACTCGCCCATACGGACCTCGTCCACGCGAACGGGGATGCCGCGCCAGGCGCAGCGACGCTCGAGGGCGATAACGTTGCCGCCGTCGCCGTAGAGGTTGAGGGCATCGGGGTACAGGTAGACGATGCGCAGCGGGCGCGAAAGCTCGACTGGCGCGATACCGACAGGAAGAGCGCTGCCGTCGGCACGGGCTACGGCGCGCCCAGCAACAGCGTCGGCGGTGGCGCCTTTCAGCCCGTCGAGCTCCTTGACCAGCGGCGGGAAGGCCGTGTAGTTGGCGACGGCGTAGAAGGTGTCATCGGCGGCCTCGTCTGCCACGGCGCCAATTGCCTGCGCGACGTCCGAGATAATCGCGGCATCGATGCCGGCGTACTTGAGGCGCACCTGCATGTCGTGCGCGCGCGTGCCTCCGGCAAAGGCGACAAGACCCGGCGTGTCGGCGATGCGCTCAAAGTCGACGTCGTAGATCCACGATACATCGTGGCCGTCGGCGTCGTTGTCGTTGAGGAAGAAAGCGCAGAGTCTGCCGCCTGCCGTCTTGATGGACTGGATTTGTCGATCGAAGCCTACGGGATTTTTGGCCAGGTTTGCCTCGACGGTACGGCCGGCGATCTCCCAGCGGCCCATGCGTCCGCCGGCGGGGACATAGGCATCGAGCGTGGGCTGCAGATGCGCCGCGTCTACGCCCAGCTCGCGCGCCGCAAAGAAGGCGGCGGCAACGTTGTAGACCATGTACAGGCCGTTGTAGCGCGTGGCGATGTGTACGGCAGCTGCGTCGGACGCAGATCCAAAGACCAGGTCAAAGCCGTAGCCGTCGCAGCCGAGCTCCACGCCCGTCACACGGCGGACCAGTGCGGGGCGTGCCCAACCGCACGAGGGGCAATGGTAGGCGCCGAGTTGACCATACTGCACATAGTCGTACTCCAACGGCGCGTTGCACTGCGAGCAAAAACGCGAGTCGCTAATGCGATCGGACTCGGTGCCCGTGGCGCCGTCGATGCCAAAGGCGATGCTCGTGTTAGGGACGCGCGCGGCAATCGAGGCGCACAGCGGGTCGTCGGCGTTGTAGATAAGCGTTGTTGTCGGCGAGAGCTCCAACGCATGGGCGATGACCTCCTGGGTGTGATCGATCTCGCCGTAGCGGTCTAGCTGGTCGCGGAACAGGTTGAGTAGCACAAAGTACGTCGGCTTGAGCTTGGGCAGAACGCGTACGGTGTAGAGCTCGTCACACTCAAAAACGCCCACGCGCTTGCCGCTGCTGGTGTGCCTAAGGCCGCCGCGGGCCTCGAGCAGAGCACCCACCACACCAGGTTCCATATTGTTGCCGGCACGGTTGCACACCACGGTAGCACCGCTGGCAGCAACGGCATCGGCGATGAGGTTGGAGGTGGTGGTCTTGCCATTAGTGCCGGTGATCACCACGCTGCGGTCGACCAGGCTCGCGAGGTCGCTTAGCAGCTCGGGGTCGATTTTCATGGCGATGCGGCCGGGAAGCACGCCACCCTGGCGTTTGAGGACAGAGCGCAGTCCCCAGCGAGCGATATCGCTCGAGGTGCAGGCAAGAGATGAGCGGAAGTTCATGAAGCCGTTCCTAACATAGATGACATGGTCGGGGCGATCGCGTCGCTAAAAGCCGTAGCGGCGCGCAAATTCCTGGGCAAGCTGCGATACGTCTTCGCAGGCATTGGCCCAGGGGGCAAAGTCGGGGGTATCCGAGATAATGCCGTCCGCTTCCCAAACGGCCTGGTGCGAAAGATCCCAGGGATCGCGTGGCTCGGGCCGGCAGGGAAGGTACGGCGTCTGGTACATGGGGTTCAGCAAGAAGAACGCGCCGCCCTCGCAGCGGTTAGCAAACTCGCGCAGCGCGCGTGTCGCCGGGCGCATCTTGTTCGTTTTGAACAGCAGAATCGTGCGGGCGAGCAGATACCAAGGAGAGTTCTCGAGTGCGTCTGCCCCGATCTCTTCCTCGAGCTGGTGGGCTAGGGCAAAAAAGCCGTCCTGATCTTCCAGACGAGCGAGGGCGAGCAACACGGTGCCTGCGGCTCGGGTGGGATAGCCTTCTGCCTTAAGGACGCGGCGGGCGTAGTTGGCGGCAGCGCGGTAGCGGGCGCTCGCCATGCACAGCTGCGAGATGGCCTCGAGCGTATGAAGCCACCCGATAAGAGCCGGCTCGCTCACGGTGAGATCGGCCGCCGTCACGCTGTCTGTCAGCACTTTGTTGGCCCAGTAGTGCGGGGCTTCCATGTCGAACCCGGGCACGCTTTGCTGCAGGTAATCGGCCGTGGTCGCCTCGAGCTTCATCAGGTCGCCCAGGCAGGCGTCAACGGGCATGTCGGCCAGGATGATGGCGAGCAGCTGGGCATCGAGGACATGCGCATCGACGCGGACGATCTTGAGCAGTTCATCACGCATATCGTCGAACAGGCGGTTGCGCGTCTGCTCAAACTCCTCGTCGCTGCCCATGTCCTCGATGCGATGGAGCTCGTCGAGCAGGTGGCGATGAACACCGGCATAGGACAGCAGCGCTTGGGCATGCTCGGACTGCGCATACTTTTGAGGATTCGCGCTAATGTCGTTATGGACAAGCTCGCGTGCTGCATCGGTGAGCTCGGGGTGCGACGCCAGATAGGTGCGCTCCAGGTAGGCGGGGATGTAGACGCTCGGATCCATTAGAGGTCCCCTCCCTTAAATGGAAGTCCCTGCTCGGCTGCGCGCAGGATGCGCTCGTCGATCTGGGAACGCACGATATCGTTGGTGGCGACCCAGGCGGCAAAGCTGGCGTTGTCGGGGGCGCCCAGGCCCTCCTGCAGCACCGGCGTCGCCTCGGACAGCGCGAGGACAAGCTCGTCGGTGGAGCCTACGCCTACGTTGACGCGGGCATAGACGCCATCGGGAAACTCGGTTTGGAAGTAGAGTGCCTCGGCTGCGTGCGGACACGAGCGCACAAGGATACGCAGGTAGTGCTCGGCGCCCTCGTAGTCCAGTTCGCGCCAAGCCGTGCTCATCAGCGCGATGAGCGTCCACGGGTCCAAGTCGCGCTCCGCATCTTTGGGGCGGCGGCGCAGTGGGGT
The DNA here is from genome assembly GCA_018370025.1 of Collinsella sp. GTDB lineage: Bacteria > Actinomycetota > Coriobacteriia > Coriobacteriales > Coriobacteriaceae > Collinsella. The sequence goes on from JAGZBF010000006.1 coordinate 42,856, forward strand.
ATTCGCGAGGTACGGCACGGAGTGTGCGGAGCGAAAGCGCTTGAGCTCCTCGGCGGGGTATTCGAGCTTTGCCATGGCGAGCATCGCGGTGTGGCGGACACCAGCGGGGTCGTTGGGCGCAAAGTCCAAGCTGCGATTCGCGGCTTCGAGCGACATGCGATAGCGGCCGCTAATGAGGGCGCGCGATGCCAAGGCGGCAAGCCAGCGCAGATAGGGGCGGCGCGTAAGGTCGCCTGCGGCCTCGCGCTCGTAGGGGTCCTGGGCCGAGGCGATTTTGAGCGCTAGGTCGTGCTCGACCTCATCGCACTTGGACACCAGGTACTGTGCGTATTCCTCGTTGGATTCGGCGGTGAGGGCGGTCAGCATGCGCTGAGCGTCCCAGTTGGCCGGATCGAGTGCGGCCGCCTCGCGGAGCATGTTCTCGGCAGCTGTCTCTTCTTGCTCTGCCTGGGTATCGTCAGGGATAAAGGGAATGCGGTAGTCGACAGCCTCGACCACCTTGGCAATGAGGTGCCCGGCGCGGTCGCGGTCGTGCACGATGAGCGGTGCGGGGTTGCGGGTGAATTGTTCCATCAGACGCTCTACGGCGGCAGCGTCGGTGAGCGGGATATTGTCGCGGCGCAAGGCCTCAAGAACGAGGCGATGGCAATCCTCTTGAATGGGATCGAATGCCATGGGGCCTCCTTTGCTGCGGTTAGGGTTCAAATGTTTCTATATAAGGTTCTAGTTTACCCGCATGTGGCACACCGGGGGTGCCGCACTTGGACTTGCACCTTTGCACCACGAAGACGGATGTCGCACAAATGTCGGCACCTTGGACGACCGAGTGGTATCACGGTGCCGCAAACGGTCGATTTTTGGCGGCGAACGGTGCATATTTTGGAGGGGCACCGTCCTGCCCAGGATATGTAGTCAACCTTGATAAAACGTTTGCCCAGCTTGGGAGTATGAATGCCGCACAAGGGTCTTCAGGGATAGAAAAAACGTTTCATCATTGGCGGCTTTAGGTGAATAACTGACCAACCAGAACGGTAAAATAGTGTTTGTCTGAGCGTTGAGACGTTTAGACATCGCGCATTGTCATCGCCGGCAACGCGCAAACCGGTCCTAACGGAGCCAATTGGGTGCTCCGTTATATACGCAAGTCTAAGAGGGGCTTGTTTAGGAGGCACAGTATGGGACGTTTTACCAATCCTCGCGATCTGTACTTTGGTGAGGGCGCTCGCCACGAGGTGAAGAACCTCAAGGGCAAGAAGGCCATCATCGTTTCTGGCGGCAGCTCTATGCGTCGCGGCGGGTTCCTGCAGGACGTCGAGGCCGACCTCAAAGAGGGCGGCTTCGAGGTCAAGCTGTTCGAGGGCGTCGAGTCCGATCCGTCCATCGAGACGGTCATGAAGGGCGCCGAGGCCATGCGCGAGTTCGAGCCCGACTGGATTATCGCCATCGGCGGCGGCTCGCCCATCGATGCCGCTAAGGCCATGTGGGTCTTCTACGAGTATCCCGAGGAGTCCTTCGATAACATCATCCAGCCGTTCAGCTTCCCCGAGCTGCGTCAGAAGGCTCACTTCTGCGCCATCTCCTCTACCTCCGGTACCGCTACCGAGGTCACTGCCTTCTCCGTCATCACCGACTACGCCAAGGGCATCAAGTACCCGCTGGCCGACTTCAACATCACCCCTGATGTCGCCATCGTCGACCCCGAGCTCACCTACACCATGCCCGCCAAGCTGTGCGCTCACACCGGCATGGACGCTCTGACCCACTGCATGGAGGCCTACGTTTCCACCTGCGCCTCTATGTTCACCGATGCCAACGCTCTGCACGGCATCCGCGAGATCGTCGAGTGGCTGCCCAAGTCCTATGCTGGCGACCATGAGGCCCGTCAGCACATGCACGAGGCTCAGTGCATCGCCGGTATCGCCTTCTCCTCGGGCCTGCTCGGCATCGTTCACTCCATGGCTCACAAGACCGGTGCTGCCTTCGAGAACGGCCACATCATCCACGGTGCTGCTAACGCCATGTACCTGGGCAAGGTCATCCAGTGGAACTCCAAGGATCCCCGTGCTGCCGAGCGTTACGCTTACGTGGCCAAGGAGATCCTGCACCTTCCCGGCGAGACCAACGAGGAGCTCATCGCTGCACTCGTCCAGAAGATTCGCGACCTCAACGACCAGCTCAACATTCCGCAGTCCATCAAGGATTACGCGAATGGTGGCGTGAAGGTCGACGCCGAGAACCCGCAGATGGTTTCCGAGGAGGAGTTCCTCGCCAAGCTGCCCGAGATCGCCGCGAACGCCGAGCAGGACGCTTGCACGCCCGAGAACCCGCGTGAGACCAAGGCTGCCGACTTCGAGAAGATCCTCAAGGCCTGCTACTACGACACCGACATCGATTTCTAATCGACTCTTGTTATCGTAACGAGGGGCTCCGCACGTATCTGTACGGAGCCCCTTTCTTTTTTCTTTTAGAGAATGGGATAGTTATGGCTGCAATTTTCAATAGCCCCAGCAAGTACATCCAGGGTCCGGACGAGCTCGCCAAGCTCGGCTCCTATGTCGAGCCGCTCGGCGCTAAGGCCCTCGTCATCGTGACGCCTTCGGGCAAGAAGCGCGTCGGTGCCAAGATCGAGGGCGGCTTTGCCGAGGCCAAGGCCGAGCTGCTGTTTGAGGACTTTAACGGCGAGTGCTCCAAGGGCGAGGTCGATCGCCTGGTTGCGCTCGCTCGCGACAACGGTTGCGACATCATCGTCGGCGTCGGTGGCGGCAAGATCCTCGACACCGCGAAGGCCGTCGCCTATTACCTGGAGTCCCCGGTTATCATTTGCCCCACCATTGCCTCGACCGATGCACCGTGCTCGGCGCTTTCGGTGCTTTACACCGATGACGGCCAGTTCGATAAGTACCTCTTCCTTAAGGCAAACCCCAATATCGTCCTGATGGATACGACGGTTATCGCGGCGAGCCCGGTGCGCCTGACGGTTTCCGGTATGGGCGATGCGCTCGCAACCTACTTCGAGGCCCAGGCGACGCACGATGCCGACGGCGGCACCTGCGCTGGCGGCAAGGGCAGCATGGCTGGTCTGGCGCTCGCCAAGCTCTGCTACGAGACGCTTATGGCCGATGGCGTCAAGGCCAAGGTCGCGCTGGAGAAGGGCGCGCTCACGCCTGCCGTCGAGCACATCATCGAGGCCAATACGCTGCTTTCGGGCATTGGCTTTGAGAGCTCGGGCCTTGCCGCTGCTCATGCCATCCACAATGGTCTGACGATGCTGCCCGAGTGCCACAGCATGTATCACGGCGAGAAGGTCGCCTTCGGCACCATCGTCCAGCTGGTACTCGAGGATGCCCCGACCGAGAAGCTCGAGGAAGTCTTGGGCTTCTGCATTGAGCTGGGTCTGCCGGTCACGATGAAGGAACTTGGCGTTGCCGAGCTTACGCGCGAGAAGGCCATGATTGTTGCCGAGGCCGCGTGCGCGCCCGAGGACACCATGTGCAACATGCCGTTTGAGGTGACGCCCGAGATGGTCGCAAACGCCATTCTGGGTGCAGACGCACTGGGCCACTACTATCTCATGGATGAGTAAATCAAGCTAAGGAAGGGGCAAAGCCAGCAGATGGCTTTGCCCCTTTTTGCTATGGTGCAAAGGGGCAAGGTTACTTTGCACCAATCGTTGTTTGATGAAGGGCGGATTCTCGTATGGCGCTTCCCATGGTTTATGGCGGTCCCGGCCGGTATGTTCAGGGGCCGGGCGAACTGTCGCGTCAAGGCAAGTATTTGTCATGGTTGGGCTGCGCTGCCTATGTCTTGTTTGACCAGGGCACCGAGGATCGGCTGTGCAGGCAGATCGTCGATGGATTTCTGGACGAAGATCTAAGCGAGCCGTTCTTTAAGATTTACAACGGTCCGTGTACGGAAGACGCCGTTGTAAAAATGGCTAAGGAAGCTCAGGCCGAGTATTGCGACATGGTGGTGGGTATTGGCGGCGGCAGGATGCTCGATATCGCCAAAGCCGTTGCGTTTTATGCCGAGTTGCCGTTGTGCGTATGCCCCACGGCGGCTTCGATGGACGGTCCGTGTAGCGCGATTTCGGTGCTGTATCACGAGGATGGGTCGTTCGACCACTACCTGATGCTCGAGAAGAATCCAGATCTGGTCGTGGTCGATACCAACGTGGTCGCGGCGGCCCCGCTGCGTATGACGGTCGCTGGCATGGGCGACGCACTGGCAACGTACTTCGAGGCGCGTTCGTGCGCCGCGGCGCACGGCACCAACGAGCACGGTGGCGCGCCGGGGCACTTGGCCTTGGTTGCGGCTCGCGCCTGCTATGACACACTCATGGAGTGCGGCGTCGCTGCCAAGCGCGATCTCAAAAAGGGCCGTATATCGCCGGCGGTTGAGCGTCTGATCGAGTGCAATATTCTGCTCTCGGGCGTCGGCTTTGAGAGCGGTGGCCTGGCGTTGGCGCATGCCATCGCCAACGGTCTGACGATCCTACCCGAGTGCAAGGCGATGCATGGCGAGGCCGTGGCATTTGGCCTGGTGGTGCAGCTGCGCCTGGAGCGTGCGCCCGAGCTTGATCAGGTGCTCGAGTTTTGCCAGCGCATTGGTCTGCCGACCACGCTCGAGGAGTTGGGCCTTGGCGAGATTTCCGATGCCGATCTGCAGGGTGTTGCAAATGCGGTCTTTAGAAATGAGCGTAATATGGCCAACGAGCAGGCAAAGGTGACCAAACAAAAGCTCGTGCAGCTCATGTGCGAGGCATATTTGGCGCTTGATTGACCTTGTGCAATCGAGGTGGCGATAGGCCATGGGCTATTTGCCGCAAAGATGCGCCGCGTGTAATTTGCCCGAGGCGTGGGCCGATAGCGTATCATTATCTCTTGCTTGTTTGCACTGCTCAGGGAGGGGCCGCGCATGGCGCAGGAACACGATCTGTTTGATGACATTATCGAGATCAGCAAGGGTTTCGACTTTCTTAAAAACCCGCTTGGCGGTGTGACCGATGCACTCGATCCATCGGCGCCGCAGTGGAATCCTGCCGACTATAAAGAGCGTCCGCGCGGCAACACCATTCCGTGCCTGACCTGCAAAAACGAAAAGAGCGGCTGCACCGCGTGCATGGACGTGTGCCCGGTCAACGCTATCGAGGTCGAGGAAGACGCCATCGAGATCCTCGACTCCTGTCGCAAGTGCGGCCTGTGCGCTGCTGCTTGTCCGACCGAGGCGATCATCTCGCCGCGCCTGGCGCCTAAAAACCTGTATGACGATATCGTCTCTGCTGCTACGAGCCACGAGACCGCCTACGTCACCTGCACGCGCGCCCTCAAGCGCATGCCGCGCGAAAACGAAGTCGTCGTTGCCTGCGTGGGCGATATTACGGCCGAGACTTGGTTCTCGGTATTGGCCGACTATCCCAACGTGAGTGTGTACCTGCCGTTAGGCGTGTGCGATAAATGTCGCAATACCGGCGGTGAGGACATTCTGGGTGAGGCGATTGCGAAGGCCGAGGAGTGGTCTGGCACGGGTATGGGCCTGGAGGTCGACCCCAAGAGCCTCAAGTGCCATAAGCTTCGCGAGTACGAGCGCAAGGAGTACATGGAAAAGATCGCCCGCACGACGGGCCTGACGGTGACCAAGCTCAACCCGGCGACGGCGGCGCTGGCTTCGGTGACGCAAAAACTCAAGGCCCATCGCCATCAGATTACCCAGCTGGAGCGCACGCTCAACACCATGTGCGGCACCACGACGACCAAGCGTCGCCGTTCGCTCACGCACGGGCGGCAGCTGGTGCTCTCGACGCTGCAAAACCATCCCGAGCTTGCCCAGAACATGCAGGTGAGCACGCCGGAATGCGATTTTGACACGTGCACGTCGTGCGGCGAGTGCGTCAACGTGTGCCCCACGTTTGCCTGCGATTTGGTGGGAAGCGGTCGCTTTGCACTGGAGTCCACGTATTGCCTAGGTTGCGGGGCCTGCGTCAAGGTGTGCCCCGAGCATGCGCTTAAGTTGGTTGAGCATGATGCATCCAACCTGGTCGTCGTCGATCCCGAGGCCGAGGAAAAGGCTGTTCAGAAGGCCAAGGCCCACGAAGAGGTCCAAAAGGCAAAAGCCGAGGCAAAGGCCAAGCTTGACAAGATGCTCGACCAGGTGGAAAAGCTCGCAGACTAGTCAGCGACCCCTATCTCTGCTTCATTCGTGCCGCCGTGGCGTCTGGGTTCGCCCAGATGCTGCGGCGGCGCTATACTTATACAGTTTGAAGTACCTGTACCAAAAGGAGCTGTCGTGTCCCTTTCCATCGGTATCGTGGGCCTGCCCAACGTGGGCAAGTCGACGCTGTTCACCGCGCTTACCAAAAAGACCGGCCTTGCCGCCAACTACCCGTTCGCCACGATCGACCCCAACGTGGGTATCGTTGACGTGCCCGATAGCCGCCTGCAAAAGCTTGCCGACATTGTCAACCCGGGCCGCATTGTGCCGGCGACGGTCGAGTTTGTCGACATCGCAGGCCTGGTGAAGGGTGCCAACGAGGGCGAGGGCCTGGGCAACCAGTTCCTGGCCAACATTCGCGAGACCGACGCCATCTGCGAGGTCGTGCGCTACTTTAAGGACCCCAACGTTATGCGCGAGGTGGGCCGCACGGGCGAGTTCGTCGACCCCGCCGGTGACGCCGATACCATCATGACCGAGCTCATCCTGGCCGACATGGGCACGCTCGAGAAACAGCTGCCCAAGCTCGAGAAGGAGGCCAAGCGCGACAAGGAGCTCATGCCCAAGTTCGAGGTGGCCAAGCGCCTGCTTGCCTGGCTCAACGAAGGCAAGCGCGCCGCGTCCATGGAGATGACCGACGAGGAGCGTGCCGCCGCCAAGGGCCTGTTCCTGCTCACCATGAAGCCCATCCTATATGTGGCCAACGTAGACGAGGACATGCTCAACGAGGACCTGGCGCCCATTGATGGCGTCAAGCCGCTGCCGATATGCGCCAAGATCGAGGCCGAGCTTTCCGAGCTCGATCCCGAGGATGCCGCCGACTACCTGGAGAGCCTGGGCCTGGAGCAGCCCGGTCTGGACGTGCTCGCTCAGGCTGCCTACAAGCTGCTCGGCCTGCAGTCGTTCTTTACGGCTGGCGAGATGGAGGTCAAGGCCTGGACGGTGCGTCAGGGCGCGACCGCCCCGCAGGCCGCCGGCGTCATTCACACCGACTTTGAGCGCGGCTTTATTAAGGCCGAGGTTATTGGCTACGACGACTACATCGAGCTCGGCGGCGAGCAGGGCGCCAAGGCCGCCGGCAAGCTGCGTATTGAGGGCAAGGACTATGTCATGGCCGATGGCGACGTCGTGCACTTCCGCTTTAACGTGTAAGGGCGACGCATATGTTTAAATACGGCAAAAAAGCTGGGTACATGGGTATTGCGCTGCTCGTACTTGCGGTGATTCCGCTGGTGGTTGCAGCGTGTGTTATCCCCAACATTGGCCCCGAGGTGGCAACGAAGTTTAACGCCGCCGGCGAGGTGACGCGCTGGGGCAAGAGCTACGAGTTGCTGGCGCTGCCGGTGCTCAACCTGCTGCTGAGCGTAGCGACGTACTTTACGGCGGGACGCCAGGCTAAAAACAATGATGACTCCGCCGCCATGGCGCGCATCGTGTGCGAGCGCTACCTGCGCAACGGCTGCATCACGGGCGTGTTCCTCAACGTAATCAACGTCTACTTTATGTATTCGGCGATTACTGGAACGGGCTTTGGCTTTGGTTTCTAGCTTGTCCTTTTAGGCAACGAGCCTGCACGCATATTCAATGGCTGCTGCGAGGCCGCCGCTCGATCGTGGTTTAAAGACCATGTCGGCGGCGGCCTCGTTTTCGTATCCGGCGCCGCGAAGGGCAAGTGCGATATCGGCTTCCAGGAGAAGGGGCAGACCTCGTTGGCTGGTTGCGATTACGGCAGCCTGCTTGAGCGAGCAGCTGTGCGCTTGGCATTGGATGGCAAGTTCACCTTGCGCCGGGCAAGGGACCAGAACGGCGGCGACGCGACTTGATAGCAATGCAAATGCTGTGCGCTCATCGGGCGAAAGGCATTCTGCTTCAACGACGACGAGCTTGGGCGGCGCGCTGTTTGTGCGAAGCGTGGCTCGGTACATGCGGACCGAAGAACCCGACATAGAAAACTCCTGTGTATTCGGCAAAACGTAAACTATAGTTTACGTTTATGTTCGGCTCCATTTCAAACTCGGCTGCATGGACGAACGTGCGAAACAGATTCTTGGCAGGCGGGTCGAAGAGACACGCAGGGACCTTGGTATCTCCAAGGTTGATTTTTGTGTGGCGACAGGAATCAGCCGCCCCTACCTCGACCGAATCGAAGATGGGACGGCAAATTTCACGCTCAAGGTTCTATTTAAGATCGCGCCCGCACTCGGCATGACGGTGTCAGAGCTTCTCGAGGGTATCGAATAGGGGATACCCGTCGACAACTGAATTACGCCATCGGGATGCGGTCGTGGTTGACTTGGCTGTAGAACAGGCGCTGAATCTCTGCCGCATCGCGTGACTGGCCGAGCGCCCACATGGTCTTGGCCACGAGCGTCTCGGTGGTCATGTCGTCGCCGCGCAAAATACCCGGATGATCGGCGTAAGCACGGCCGACCTCATAAACGCCCAGATCGAGGCCCTCTTCGGGGACCTGCGTGGTCATAACGACAGTGCGGCCCGAATCGACCCAGCGGAAAATTGCCTCTTGGAATGACTCGCCCGACTCACCAAACTCGGGGATACCGCCAATGCCAAAGGTCTCCAAAATCACGGCGTCGTAGCTATCGGCAAGGGCGTCGAGGATGCCCGGGTTTACGCCGGGCGTGAGCTTAAGGACAAACACGCGCGGGTCGATGCTGTCGTAGAAACGCACCGGGTTTTCGCCCTGATGCGTGCCGTGAAGCCCGTTGCGCACGATGCGGTCGTTGCGGATATAGGCGATGGGCGGATAGTTGACGCTAATGAACGCGTTAAAGCTCATGGTGCGCTGTTTGCGGGCGCGCGTGCCGGCAATGGCTACGCCGCCAAACACGATTGAGACGTCGTGCGAGTGTTCGTCGAGCGCATAGAGCAGGCTCTGGTACAGGTTGAGCTTGGCGTCGGTAAAGGGATTGCCCATGGGCTTTTGCGAGCCGGTGAGCACGATGGGCTTGGGGCTGTCCTGAATCAGGTAGGAAAGCGCTGCCGCGGTATAGCTCATGGTGTCGGTGCCGTGCAGAATCACGAAGCCGTCGTGGTCGGCATAACCCTCGACGATGACATCGCGGATACGCATCCAGTCGCTCGGGCGCATATTGGTGCTGTCGATGTTCATGGGTTGCACGACGTCGAGCTCACAGAGGCCCGAGATCTCGGGGACGCTCTGGGCGAGCTCCTCACCGGTCAGGGCGGGGGAGAGGCCGTTGCCGTCCTCGGTCGATGCGATGGTGCCGCCCGTGGCGATGAGAAGTATGCGCTTCATGCTGGTATTCCTATCGTATTTGCCGCCGCAGGGGCGGAGTCGTTCGGCAGTATTGTGGCACAGGGCGACGAATGTTCAAACGTATTACATCATCTGTAACGTTTGGTAACACTTCAATTGTCGTCAAATAGGGCCAGGTCGTGCGTTTGCCGTGCGCTGATGGCTGCGAGGGACGAGAAACCCCATATAACGTGTACACTATGAACGCTATTTTCGTTCATTCACGCGGGCGGGCACCGGCTCCCCGCCAACAAGAGGGGGATACCATGGATCAAAATGCTTCCGCAAAGGTCCTCGTACTCGACTTTGGTGCGCAGTACGGTCAGCTCATTGCCCGTCGCGTCCGCGACCTCAACGTGTATTCCGAGATTGTCCCCTGCGACATCTCGGCCGACGAGATTCGCGAGATGAACGCCTCTGCGCTCATCCTTTCTGGCGGCCCGGCCTCCGTGTACGCCGAGGACGCTCCGTCCATCGACCCCGCCATCTTTGACCTGGGCCTTCCCGTCCTGGGCTTCTGCTACGGCCATCAGATCACGGCCGTGACGCTCGGCGGCAAGGTCGGCCACTCCGAGGTTGGCGAGTACGGCCGCGCCACCATCACGCGCACGGCCGGCGCCAAGCTCTTTAACTCCACGCCCATGGAGCAGACCGTGTGGATGAGCCACCGCGACGCCGTGTCCGAGGTGCCCGAGGGCTTTACCGTTACCGCCAGCACTGACGTGTGCCCGGTCGCTGCGATGGAGTGCCCCGAGCGCAAGATCTTCACCACGCAGTTCCACCCCGAGGTCAAGCACTCCGAGTACGGTCAGCAGCTGCTGAGCAACTTCCTGTTTGAGATCTGCGGCCTGGAGCCCAACTGGAGCATGGACAACCTGGTCGAGACCATGACGGCCGAGTTCCGCGAGAAGGTCGGTGACGACCGCGTGATTCTGGCCTTGTCCGGTGGCGTCGACTCCTCCGTCGTGGCAGCTCTTGGCGCCCGCGCCGTGGGCAAGCAGATGACCTGCGTGTTCATCAACCACGGTCTGCTGCGCAAGGGCGAGCCCGAGCAGGTGGAGGAGGTCTTCACCAAGCAGTTTGACGTCGACTTTATCCACGTTCACGCCGAGGACCGTTATGCCGAGCTTCTGGCCGGCGTGACCGAGCCCGAGGAGAAGCGCCGCATCATCGGTACGCAGTTCTGGAAAGAGTTCTTCGCCGTGGCGCAGCAGCTCGAGTCCGATGGCAAGCCGGTCAAGTACCTGGCTCAGGGCACCATCTACCCCGACATCATCGAGTCCGGCGCTCGCAAAACGGGCGGCAAGACGGCCACCATCAAGAGCCACCACAACCTGATCCCGTTTCCCGAGGGCGTGCACTTCGACCTCATCGAGCCGCTCGACCACTTCTTTAAGGACGAAGTCCGCGCGCTTGGTCTGGCGCTTGGCCTGCCGGGTCACATCGTGTTCCGCCAGCCTTTCCCGGGCCCGGGTCTGGCTATTCGCATCATCGGTGCGGTCGACAAGGAGAAGCTCGAGATCCTCAAGAACGCCGACGCTATCGTGCGCGAGGAACTCGACGCCTACAACCAGCGCCTGTTTGAGCAGACCGGCGAGCGCAACTCCGAGCACAGCTGCTGGCAGTATTTCGCGGTCCTGCCTGACATCAAGTCCGTTGGCGTTATGGGCGACGAGCGCACCTATCAGCGCCCGATCATCCTGCGTGCCGTCGAGTCCAGCGATGCCATGACCGCCGACTGGGCCAAGCTGCCCTACGACGTGCTGGCGAGGATCTCCGGCCGCATCGTTGCCGAGGTCCCCGGTGCCAACCGCGTGTGCTACGACATTACGTCCAAGCCGCCCGCGACGATTGAGTGGGAGTAAACGATATTCGTTGATTTCAAGCCTCTGACCTGCGAAAACAGGTCGGGGGCTTCTTATTTTGCAACCTCTGTGCAACCTTTGCGGTTTCGCGCCCCGTGAACAGGGGACGTAGCACTGTTCACGTCTGGGCCCATATCGGCACCGATCATTGCCCGCGCTGCTTCTGCTTGCGCTTCAGCTTCCGCTGCTCGAGGCACGTCGCCCGGTGTTCCTCGCCAGAGGAGAGCTGGCCGTTCCTTGCGAAACCGCGAGGCCACCTATATCCGCTTGCTGCGGGCTTGCTTGAACCAGTTCCTTTTGAAAGAGCCTATACCTCCGAAGAACTTGTTGTACGTCTCACCGTCCTCCTTGGCCTCGTACTTGACCAAGGCAAGTTCGATAGTACAGAGGTAATCCGCCACTTGCTCGAGGCGGTAGTCGGTCATCGAGGTCTTGCGGCGTCGGACGACCCCTTTTGAGAGGACCTTGCCCACCGAGTCGTCTCGCCCGCGGAACAGAAGGAGCGCATCCTCGCGACCTTCGGCGACCTGTGCTGCGAGATGGAGGGCTGCACCATCGTGCAGGGCCCTTTCCAAAGCGAAGTGTCGAGCCGAAGTGTTGAGCGTCGGCCCTGAATGTTCAATGACCGTTGTTTTCTGCCCCTCAAGTGGTGAACTTCTCCTCGGGGCTGTTGATTCCCCCACGCGCCCCCTTCCGTTCTCTGTGTTCCCCTTATACTCCTTGTACAAGGAGGTAAGAAGTCATGGACAAGACCGCACAGGACAGCTTGGCAAAGAAGCCCGTCGACATGAGGGACAGGATTCTCGAGCATCTCGAGGCCCTCACCTCTGCCGTCTCGCTCGACGACCTTGCCCGTCTGTCCACCTCCGACATCGCCGAGACGCTCATCATCTCCAGGAGTCTGGCGAGCCAGTACCTCAACGACCTTGTTCGCGCCGGCCTTGTGGTTAAGGTGGCGGGCAGGCCTGTCCGTTATTTTCATCGCCGCGCGTTCCAGAAGCGTTTTCAGGTAAAGCTCTCTGCAAGCGAGTACGCCTCGCTCGCCGACCTCATCCAGGCGACGGGAATCGCCGATCACCGTGACTTCGCGCGTGCCGTGGGCTTTGACCTGAGCCTCAGCTCCGTTGTCGAGCAGTGCAAGGCTGCGGTTCAGTACCCTCCGTTTGGCCTGCCCATCCTCTTGAGCGGCGGCGTGGGTGTCGGCAAGTCTTTCCTTTCTCGTCTTGTGTACGAGTACGGCAAGAACCAGGGCTTGCTGCCCCGCGACTCCTCCTATGTGCGCATCGACTGCGCCGGGGTCCCGGACGCCGCCTCGTTCAACGGGCTTCTTGACGAGTCGATCGCGAAATCGCGCGGGGGTGTGGTTTTTGTCAACGGCATCGAGGCACTCTCTCCCTCTGCGATGGAGCACTGCCTTGCGACGGCCCTCGGGCTCGATGCCTCCCAGGATGCGCCGCGCGCTCGCCTCGTTCTTTCGACGACGCTTTCCGCCGATGACCTGAAGGTTTCCTCGGCCTACAGCAAAATGCCCATCTGTGCCCGCGTCCCCTCACTCAAGGAGCGGACCCCCGAGGAGCGCGAGGATCTCATCTTGAGCTTCCTGCGCAGCGAGGGGTGCCGAATCGGTTCTGATGTGAAGATTAGCCGCGGCGCATACCGTTGCCTCGTGAACGCGGACTTTTCCGATAACATCGCCGGCTTGCGCGCCTGCGTGACGAACTGCTGCGCCAAAGCGTTCCTCAATCGCGAGGGCGACTACGTCGTCGTTCGCCCGTATCTTCTTCCCAGCGGGCTCCTCTCCTCCGCGCAGATCGATCAACAGCCCGATGATGGCGTTCTGATCGACGCGTCCCTGGATGCCGCCGAGAGCACAGGGCCGGTCGAGCAGGCGCTCGATGCCCTGCGCTCTCTCGATGAGCGATTCTGCGCCGGGGAGCTCTCTGTCTCCGAGTTCGTCTCGCAAGCTGTCTCCGCTGTGCGCGGCGTTGAGGATCACTTGATCTTCGGCCGCGGCGTTACCTCCTCGAGGTCGCGCGCCTTCGAGCGCATCGTGGGCGCGGTCCTTGCCGACGCAGGCTCTTCTTATGGCATCGAGCTTTCGAGGAAGGTCGCTTTTCTACTGGCCCAGGAGATTTGCCTGCAGTTGTGGCCGGGCATCGGCCTGGCTAAGCGAAAGTCTGCCTGTGCGGAGCAAATCTCGCATCTCCTCGGTGCCGTGACCTCCGAATTACCGTTTGCCTCGAGCGTCTCTGATCAGGTCGCCGCAGACGTGGAAGGGGCGCTGGGAATCTCGCTCGATCACTTCACGAAGACGCTTCTGACGCTGTGCGTCGCATCGGAGTCTCGCGACGCGAAGGCCCTTCGAACGCTCTGCGTCATCTTGTCCCACGGCTACTCAACGGCGACGAGCATCGCCGACGCGGTGAACCGTATGCTCGGCATGCATGTGTACGAGGCGGTCGACATGCCCTACGACCAGCAGCTGAAGGACATCGTCGGTCCGCTCCAGCGCCTCGTCGACCGCCATTCCTACTGCACCGGGGTCGTGTTCCTCGTCGACATGGGCTCCTTGGAGGAGGCCTATAAGGCCCTCGAGAACGTTACCGACTCCACTATCGGCGTGGTGAACAACGTCTCTACCGGTCTTGCGCTCGAGATCGGGGTCGGGCTGCTCGGCGGCAAGTCCATCGCCGAGGTTCTTGGCGATGCGACCGCCGCGTGCGTGACGCACTGCAAGGTGATCGAGCGCGTCAACCGTGAGGACGCCATCGTCTTCTGCTCCGAGTCCGGGGTCGACGCCGCGGAGAGGATACGCCAGCTCGTCTCGCAGAGCCTCCCGCGCACCATAGGCGCGCGCCTGCTCACGAGGCCCTTCAAGCAGCTCGTCGCGAACGGGTCGAACGACGCCGTTTTCTCCGAGCACCGCGTCTGCGCCGTCATCGGCACGGGAGACCCCGGGGTCGCCTCCGTCCCCTTCGTCGCCCTCGAGGACATCATGTCGACGGCGTCCGCCTCTAAGGTCGATGCCGTGTTCGGCAGGTGGCTTGACGCTTCCGAGCTCTCTTCTTTCCACGAGAAGCTGCTCTCGAACATGACGCTGCAGAACGTCATCCGCTCCATCACCATCCTCGACCCGGAGCGGCTATTCCACGAGATCGAGAGCGCCGTGCACGAGCTTCAGCGCAGGACAGGCGAGAAGATCGGCAGCAACGCCATCATTGGGCTCTACGTCCACCTCTGCTGTCTCGTCGAGCGCCTTGTTACCAGAAACCCCATTGAGACCTACGTTGGCCAGGACCGCTTCGAGGAGGAGCGTGCCGATTTCATCGAGTCCTTCAGGCAGAGCTTCTCGAGCATCTCGACGCGCTATCGCGTAGAGGTTCCCGTAAGCGAGATCGCATATGTCTTCGACTACATAAGCGTGAGCGCCGCCCCGGCGCGAGAAGAGCGCCTCGGCTCCTCGGACCTCCTGCTCGACGAGTGACCTTCCCCGCGCCGCCGCAAGCTGACCGCGCGTCCTCAATAATCCGATAACCCCTTGCCCGGCGCGAATTCGGATAGCGCCGAGGCAGTACCGAACGTAAAACTTCATTTGATAGGAGCAAACATGAGTGTTGTTATGGCACGAATCGACAATCGCCTGCTTCACGGCATCATCGTGACGCAGTGGGCCCCGGTGTCGGGCGCGACCCGAGTCATGGTCATCGACGACAAGGTCGCCGGCGACGAGGTCCTGAAGTCCACTATGAGGATGGCGCGCCCCGCGGGCATGGCCGTCTCGATCATCTCCGAGCAGACCGCGCTCAAGAACTTCGCGGCGGGCAAGTACGACCGCGAGAAGGTCTTTGTCATCGCCAAGGAGCCCGAGACGATCCTTCACCTGGTCGAGTCGGGCATCGAGCTCCCGTCGCTGATCGTCGGCGGCTCGCTCGTCAAGGAGGGCGGCGTCCAGCTCACCCAGCGCGCCTATGCCTCCGCCGAGAACGTCCAGAGCTACAAGGCGCTCATCGCCCGCGGCGTCAAGGTGACGGCACAGTTCGTGCCCGCCGACAAGCCCGTCTCCGTCGCCGACCTCATCTAAGGAGGGATCATGGTCAACTTCACTATCCTGCAGGTCGTCCTTTTGACCCTGCTGGCCTTCATCAAGCACGTGGACTACTACGGCATCCCGATGATCTTCGTCAACTATGCCGTCTTCTGGGGCCTTATCACCGGCGTCGTCATGGGCGACTGGCAGACCGGCCTCGTCATCGGCGGCACCATCCAGCTCATGCAGCTCGGCGTCGCGGGCTTCGGCGGCTCGTCGATTCCCGACTACGGCACGATGGCCATCATCGCCACCGCCTACGGCGTGACCCTGGGCGCGGACACGGGCCTCGCCATCGGCCTGCCGGTCGGCATGCTCGGCATCCAGCTCGACGTCATCGTCAAGATCCTCAACGGCTTCGTCGTCGAGAAGTCCCAGAAGTTCTGCAACGAGGGTAAGTTCAATCAGATGAACGCCATCCTGTGGGTCTGCCCCGCGCTCTTCGGCCTGTGCGCCGCCCTGCCCGTCTTTGTCTCCGTGACGCTCGGCCAGCCCGCCGTCAACTGGCTCCTCGAGGTCATGCCTCAGTGGTTCCTCTCCGGCCTCACCCTCGCCGGCAAGATGCTCCCGGCCATCGGTATCGCCATGCTGCTCCGCTACATGCCCACCGGCAAGTACTTCCAGTACCTGCTCGTCGGCTTCTTCCTCTCGGCCTTCCTGAACGTGCCCATCATCGGCGCCGCCATCGTCGGCGTTGCCCTCGCGATCGCGTTCTACCAGCGTGCCGAGAGGGACACCGAGCTCGCCGCCCACGCTTCCGCAGACGCCTTCATCGGAGAGGATGAGTAACCATGGAAAACGAGAACATCACCGCCGTCGCCGAGGGCAAGCCCTCCGGCTACAAGGTCACCAAGAAGGATCTGCGCAACGCGAACTGGCGCTGGCTCATGAGCGTGTGCACCTTCAACTACCAGACCCAGCAGGGCGCCTCAGTCGCCTACGCCCTCTCGCCGGTCCTGAGGAAGATCTACACGAACGACGAGGACTATAAGCAAGCGCTCAACAACCACTTCCGCTACTACAATACCCAGCCTTGGCTCGCCGCCATCATCCTTGGCGCCTGCGTGGCCATGGAGGAACGCGACGGCCTAGCGGCGGCGGACGCCGTCCAAGACCTGAAGATCGGCACCATGGGACCGCTCGCCGGCGTCGGCGACTCCCTGCTCATGACCATGATCCCGACCATCATGGGCTCCATCGCCGCCTACATGGCCATCGAGGGCAACCCCGTGGGAGCCGGCATCTGGTTCGCGCTCATCCTGGCCATCTTCTGGGTCCGCATGCACGCCCTCGAGTTCGGCTACAAGCAGGGCGTGAAGCTCGTCACCGACTTCAGCGAGAAGCTTCCCAACCTCACTGCCGCCGCCTCCGTGCTCGGCCTCACCGTGGTCGGCTGCCTCATCGCCTCGGTCATCGGCGTCACCTGCCCGATTAGCTTCAGCTTCGGCGACGTCTCGATGGAGATTCAGCCGCTGCTCGACAAGATCCTGCCTGCCATGATCCCCGCCGCCATCACGGGAAGCGCGTATTACCTTCTTACCAAGAAGAACGCGAGCATGACGGTCCTCATCCTCGTGGTGATCGTCCTCGCGATGGTCGCCTCCGCCGCTGGCATCCTCGCCTAGCTTCGACCCAAGAGATTGGTGAATCAATGAGAAAGATAGTTGTGGCGAGCCATTCCCTTCTCGCCCAGGGCTTCAAGGACACCCTCGAGTTCCTTACGGGTAAGAGCGACGCCGTCAACGCCGTGTGCGCCTACGTGAACGACAACGGCGAGGGGCTCGACGCGGCGGTCGAGGCGGCTCTTTCGGGCACTGACGAGGTCGTCGTCCTCACCGACGCGCTCGGCGGCAGCGTGAACCAGCGCTTCTCCCGCTTCGCCTCCGACCGGATCCACGTGATCGCGGGTGTCAACCTCCCGCTCGCCATGACGGTCGCGCTCGCGCGCCCCGACGAGAAACTCGACTTCGACGCCCTCGTCGACGAGGCGCGCCAGCAGATCGTCTACGTGAACGGTGCCAGTTCCGCCGAGTGCGAAGACGACGAATAGAGGAGGTCGACGATGAGAGAGTTCCTTAAGGACGTGTGGATGCACGGCGGTGAGGAAAGCCGCGCCATCACCCCCGAGAACATCACGGGCGAGAAGGGCCGTGCCGCCATGTCGGCCAGCCACCTCGGCGTCGGCCGCAAGGGCTCGTGCTGCGTGCCCCTTGAGTCCGGCGAGACCATCACGCTCGCGGACATCGAGGGCCCCGGCATCATCCGCCACATCTGGATGACCGTCCCCGACAAGACCGCCGCCGGCAGCTTCGTCATGCGCGACCTCGTGCTGCGCTTCTACTGGGACGACGAGGAGACCCCCTCGGTCGAGTGCCCTGTCGGCGACTTCTTCTGCAACGGCTTCGGTGAGCGCGCCATCGTCAACTCGATGCCCATCTGCGTGAACCCGACGGGCGGCATGAACTGCTACTTCGAGATGCCTTTCAGGAAGCACGCCAAGGTCACGCTTACGAGCGAGCACCCCGGGTTCATTAAGTACATCTTCTACACGTTCAACTACGCGCTCACCGACGTGCCAGACGACGCCATGTACTTCCACGCCCGTTTTAACCGCGAGCGCAGCACCCGCAGGGGCGTCGACTACACCGTGCTCGACGGCGTGCGCGGTAAGGGCTACTACGTCGGCACCTACATGGCCCTGTGCGCCCTGGAGCGCTATTGGTGGGGCGAGGGCGAGATGAAGTTCTTCCTCGACGGCGACGAGGAGTTCCCCACGGTCACCTCGACGGGAGCCGAGGACTACTTCGGCGGTGCCTGGGCCTTCCTCGACAGGCCGCCCCACGCGCTGCCCGAGGCGCAGTGCTTCAACACGCTGTTCGCCGGCTACCCGTACCGCTCGACGCGCGACGCCACGCGCGACCGCTTCAGCGCGGGCAAGCCGAACCCGAACCCGATGCTCGCGACCAACGACGACGCGCTGCCCAGGCATGGCCTCTACAGGTGGCACCTTCCCGACCCGATCTCGTTCAAGGAGGACCTGCGCGTGACGTTCCAGGACCTCGGCAACGACGACATCAAGCTCTACGAGCGCGAGGACGACATCTCCACCGTCGCCTACTGGTACCAAAGCGAGCCGCACGCCGTGCTCGCCCCGTTTGCCGCAAGGCAGGACCGCGTGCCCAGGTAGGGTCGCCTCGAAACAAGCCAACGTTATGGGCGCCCGCGGTTGACCATGACTGCGGGCGTCCCTTTGTAAGGAGGATCACGTGAGCGAAAAGCAAATGAGGCTCGGCGCCCTCGAGGCCGGCGGGACCAAGATGGTCTGTGCCGTGGTGTCCGGCGACGGCGAGGTCCTCGACCGTATGGAGACCCCGACGCTTATGCTCGCCGAGACCGTCCCACAAATGGTCGAGTGGTTCACCGCCCGTGATGTGAACGCGTTGGGCATCGGCGCCTTCGGCCCGACCTGCGTCGACCCCGCCGACGAGCGCTACGGCTCCATCCTCCAAACGCCCAAGCTCGCGTGGCGAGGCTATGGTCTTCGCGCCGCGTTCGCCGACGCCCTCGGGATTCCGGTGGCCTACGATACGGACGTGAACGTTGCCTGCCTCGGCGAAGTGGTCTTCGGCTGCTGCAAGGGGCTCAAGGACGCCGTCTACGTGACCATCGGCACCGGCGTGGGCGCGGGCGTCATGTGCGCGGGCAGGCTCCTTCACGGCATGCTGCACCCCGAGGCCGGTCACATGCTGGTAAGGACCCGTCCCACCGAGGAAGGACGCTGCGTCTGCCCGAGCCACGCGAACTGCCTCGAGGGCCTCGCCTCCGGCCCCGCCATCGCCGCGCGCTGGGGAAAGCCCGCGGCCGAGCTCGCGGACAACGATGAGGTGTGGGCGCTCGAGGGGGATTATCTGGGGCAGATGTGCGCGAACCTCGTGCTCATGTACTCGCCTCGCCGCATCGTCCTCGGCGGCGGCGTGATGCACCAGGAGCAGCTCTACGGCATCGTCCGCAAGAAAACCCTCGAATATCTGGGTGGCTACATCCAGACCGCCGAGCTTAAGGACATGGAGCGCTACATCTGCGCCCCGGGCTGCGGCGGCGACCAAGGAATCCTCGGCGCGGCCGAGCTGGCAAGAAGGGCGCTCGCGTAACTTGCGCTCTCTCCGCCATACAACGCGTTAAGAAAAGACGAGCGCTTCTTGCCAATTGAGCGGCAAGAAGTGCCCGTCTTTTGCATTTTTGTCTCTCAAAATCTTATTTTCACGATTTGCATTTTCATCCCGTTGTCACCGACCCTTGCGAGAAACCGGAAAAAGCCGCTGACAGAAGGGTCTTTCAAATCGTTGTAGCCCAGCATATAGCCGCGACTTGTGACCTGCAGACGGCTGTCCCACGTGCCGATTTCCTTGGCGGCATCCGAAACCGCAAAATATGCCCCCACATCCTTGATTTTTGCAGTCTTAAGCCATGTTTTTGCGATCATCTTTACCGCCGTCCGATTGGCAGCATCAAAGACCAGCACACTGCCGGGGAAAGCGTCCGCCATCCCCCGCACCAGTTCCCGGACCTGCTGGGTCAGAAAGTAATAGAACACCCCGGAGGCAAAGAACACCGCCCCGCCGGAGGCATCGATTTTGCCAAACCATGCGGTGTCTTTCAGGTCGCAGGGGATATTATGCTCCCGATCCCCGGCGGGCAGTAGCTGCTGCCGCAAGGCAATCACATCCGGGAAGTCCAGATTGTAGATCTTGCATCTACCGTTGTCGCAGGCTCTGCCGGTGTTGTCCAGCCCGCAGCCCAGATTGACCACCGCCGCATTGGGGTGGCCTTTCAGGTAATCCCACACCTCGAAAGCAAGATCACTCTGCCGCATGGCCACCTCCAGCGCACCAAAGCGCTGCATCAGGCTGCGGGAGTTTTTCTCTGCCTCTGAAAAGTCGTAGTCGATCTGATCGAGCAGACGAACCGCTGTTTCATCCCTGTAAAGGTTCGGGTATAGCTCCGTACACAGCTTTCGGGAATACAGCGGGAGGATCAGCGTCTCCTGCACGGTGTTTTTCTCAATTTTACATCTCATAGGTTCCTTCCTCAGTGAATAAAAACTGTCATAATTGCCGCCAGCAAAGCCACTATGACCGTCATGCCTATCGCCATGTGCAGGATGGATGAAAAATGCTCACATGGCGTTCTCAAACGCCATATCCGCCACACTGCCTTGCAGAACGGCGCAACGCCCCTCCTGAATTGCAGCTCGGTTGAGCTTTCTAGTCCTCTCCACGCTGACGGGCGAATAGTCGATGCCCTTAACGACGCCATGCGGGCATTTTTTCAGCAGCCGTTTTATGTTCGCCCCGCCGCCGCAGCCGCAATCCAGCACCTTGGCATTTGGTGCAAGTCGTAGAAATCGAAGTCCCCACCGCGCCACAGGGCTGTGGCCCAGATTCATCATGGCAACCATAAGTTTTCCGCCGAGGCCCACGGGCTTGCGGGTGTTTTCAAAGAACGACATCTGGCCCCTCCGATTTCGTGCATTCCGCATAGGTCAACGGGAATGAGGCCTTCAGCACCACGCTTTTCTGCACTGCCCAGCCGTTTTGACGCAGGAAACGTAGGTATTCCTCGCTTGTCCACCTGCTGTGGAGGGGGAATTCCACCATACTCATGAAAAAGGCTTTTGCCTTGCCGGAAACCGAGCTCCCCGCGTGGGTGAAGGTTGGCGCGATGAGCACGCCGTCGTCCTTCAGCACCCGCCTGATTTCTTGCAGGGCCTTTTCCGGATGCGGCACTATGTGAAGCGCGTTGGACGCGATCACCACATCAAAGAACTTCTGTGCATAGGGCAGGCGGAACATATCTTGTACGGAAAAGTGCAGCTTTGCGGATTGATTGTCCCGCTTTGCTTCAAGGATCATCTTTGCAGAAGCGTCCGTAGCCTCGATGTGCGCCGCCGCATTTACGATGCTCTTTGCGATAAGCCCCGTGCCGGTGGCAACCTCCAGTACGGTTTTTGCTTTCACCACCGGCCTGATCAGCTCATACATCTTCTCATACGCCGCCCGGTCCTTTCGCATGAAACGGTCGTACCGACCGGCATTCTTGTCCCAGAAGCCCTTGCGTTCGTGCATTGCTATCGCCCCCAAATAGTTAGAGACATCTAACTATAACACACGAATCATGCAGTAAGTCCTTGTGTCCGTTCATGAGAGGCTCGGAGTGAAACGGAATGTTGGGGAGGTCAGCCCTGGCGAGCTTGGTCTCATAGCCCGTGACCGCCTCGGCGATGCTGTCTGCCTGGTCGTGAAAGACGAGTGTGAGCAGATAGTAGCGAGCTTTGCCGCCGCGGTCGCCGCTCTCGTCGACGAAGATGTTGAGCTCCTTGGCCAATGGGGATTCCTAATGGAATGGATAAAAAAATAGCCGGGGGACTCCCCCGGCACTTGGAAGTAGCTCAATGGGCCACCAATAACCTTATAGCATGCTCTGACGGTAAGTGCAGGGGGGCGAGCCGGTACATGGCGTCGCGGCTGATGCGCAGCATCGCGCACGCCTCGTCGGCGCCGAATATCGCGTAGGTCGATGCGATGAGCCTCACCTGGCTCCTGCTAATGCTCTTGGTCATGGTCGTCCTCGAGCTCCTTTCGTCTCGAGGCTCCCTCGCGTGCCCGGCCGCGGGCGGCTCCCGGGGCGGTCGCCGCAGTCATTTGCGACGTGCTTGAGGCGGAGGCATCCGATCAGGCCGGCCATGCGTCCTGGGTCGCCAACATCCGTGAAGCGGCGGACGAGATGGCGACTCGCATCGCCGACATGCTCATGCACATGGGCGGCGACTAGCCAGGGCGATCCCCGCAACGGGCATTATTATCCGGGAAGCGTTTGGTTGCGAGGCACGCCCCTGTGCGGGGCCTGAGTCGTCAGGCCCCGCACAGGGGGACCGCGATGGTGGCCACCGCGCCGCCCGAGGGGCTGTTGGCGAGCGAGACGGAGCCCCCGTGGGCGCTCGCGGCCTCGGCGGCGGCGTGGAGGCCGAGCCCGTAGTGGCGGCCTCCGTCGCGCGAGGAGCGGGAGGAGTCGTCTGTGAAGAGGCGCTCACAGCCGCGTTCGAGGGCGGCGGGAGAGAAGCCCGGTCCGTCGTCGGCCACCTCGATGACGAGGTGTCCGCCCGCGACGTCGCAGGAGACCGCCACGCGCGAGCGCGCGTGCTCGGCGGCGTTGACCACGAGGTTCGCGGCGGCTCGCGCCAGGGTGGTTCGGTCGAGCGGGGCCTCGGGCGCGCCCGCGACAGCGGGGCCCGTGGCCGCGTCGAGCGTCACGCCTCGCGCCCGGGCGATCTGGGCGGCCTCGGCGAGGACCTGTTCGCAGAGCTCGGCCGGCCGCATGGGGACCCTCTCCGCCCCGCCGGACCCGCGCGAGGCCTCGATGAGCAGGCGCACGTAGCCGTCGAGCCTTTCGACACTGCCGGCTATGTCGCGCGCGGCGGCCGCGAGGTCGGCGTCTTTCTCGTCTTCCAGCTCCTCCGCCACGAAGTCGGCGTTGGCGCGCAGCACGGTGAGCGGCGTCTTGAGGTCGTGGGCGAGCGACGCCACCTGCTCGCGCTGCCCCCGCTCCGCGGCCCAGCGGGCCTCGAGCGACTCGGCGAGGGAGGCCCGCATGGCGTCCATCGCGGCGAGGACGTCGTTCACCTCGCGCACGTTGGTGCTGCCGACCGCGAAGTCGAGCTCCCCCGCGCCGACGCGCCGCGCCGCCTCCGCGAGCGGCGCCATCTTGCGCGAGATCACGCGGCTCGCGCGGCGTGCCACGAGCGCGAGCGCGAGCGCGCTTCCCGCCGCGGCGCCGACGAGCATGAGGTTCTGCGGGTTGGGAAGCAGGCCGGCGAGGTCGCGCGAGACCCACTGCGGCAGGTACTCGCTGACGAGTGCGCAGGCCCCGCCGCTCTTGAGCGGGAACGCGGCGTAGGTGAGGCCCGAGCCCCCGCCCTCGATCTCCACTGTGCCCGGATCCGCGGCGAGTGCCGCACGGGCCATTTCCGTCGCGTCCTCGAGCCGCGTGCCCTCGAGGTCTGTCATCAGCACGTATCCGTCCTTATTCAGGATGAGGTAGCGGTACGCCGTCGGCACGTCCTGCTGCCCGCAGACGCCGTCGCGTGCCAGGCCCTCCGCGACCTCGCGCGTATTGGCCGGCCCCCAGCTTGCCTCGTAGACGAAGCCCGCGTTGATCGCCGCGGAGAGTGCCATGAACGAGGCGAGCCACGCCGTGGCAACCGCCGCGAACGCGTAGGCGAAGTAGCGCGCGATGACGAAGGAGAGCGGCATGCCCCCGCGACCTCGCGCCCCGGTCCTCAAAGCTGCCACTTGTACCCCATCCCCCAGACGGTCGCGATCGGATCGGCGCCGGCCTCGGAGAGTTTCCTCCGGGCGCGGCTGACCTGCATGGATATGGCCGCGTCGTCGGCGTCGCTCTCCCAGCCGAGCACCGCCTCGCGGATCTGCGCGCGGCTCATGACCTGCCCGGGGTGGCGGGCGAGGTACTCGCAGATGGCGTACTCGGTGGGCGTGAGCGGTACGGCCTCGCCGCCCACGGCGAGGCCGCGCGCCCCGAGGTCGATCCGCACCTCCCCGAAGGAGAGGGCGTGCGAGCGCGGCCGGCGCTCACGGCGTAGATGGGCCGCGACCTTGGCGCGCAGCTCCGCGGCCCCGAAGGGCTTGCGGACGTAGTCGTCGGCGCCCAGGCCGTAGCCGGCCACGGCGTCCTCCTCGGCCACGCGCGCGGTCAGGAATATGATGGGCCCGTCGAAGTCCGGGCGGATCTGCCGCACGAGCTCGAAGCCGTCGAGCCCCGGCATCATGACGTCGCAGAGCACGAGGTCGAAGCGCGAGAGGTCCATCCCCGGGACCGCCGTCGGGTCCGCTGCCTTGACGACCTCATGGCCGTCGCGGCCGAGGACGCGCGCGAGCGCGTCGAGGATCGCCCGCTCATCATCCACTGCCAGTATCCTCGCCATGTTCGACCTCCTGAAACTCTCGTCGGAATTGTACTAGCGCCGCAATCAGCGGTCCAGGGCCCTGCGCGCAGCGCCGACCCCCAGCCGGCGTCGAGCAGGACATTCCCGCCCAGGACGAGCGCTGCCGAGAGGAGGACGAGCATGGCGGCGAGCGGCCTCCTACGCATCTGCCCTCCCGTCCTCGAAGCGGCAGAACCAGGCGAGAAGGACGGCGGCGGCTGCCAGGGTGAGCACGAGGCCAGCGAGCGCAGTTGTGAGGAGAGGGCCCGCCGCGCGTGCGGCGTCGATGAAGGCCTCCACCCCGAGCGACCCTAGGCGCGCGGGCCAGGCGAGCGGCACCCAGTTCAGGGGCGTCGCCAGGGCACCGGTGAGCTCGCCGGTCATGAGGCCGTGCGCAAGTCCGCCCACTGAGAAGAACGCGAGGAGCATCCCCGCCGCGCCGGCACCGATGGCGGCGTTGCGGCCGAGGCGCAGGGCCACGCCGAGCCCCAGCGCGTAGAGGGGCAGGCTGCCCAGCACGATGCCCGCCCAGGCGGCCGCAAGCGGAGCGGGCCCGAGCGGCAGGCGCCCGGCGACGGCGAGCACGGCCCCGAACACGCCGAGCGCCACGGCCAGCGCGCCCGCGCCGAGCGCCGCAAGGGCGAGTAGCTTCGCCGCGACGGCGCGCCCGCGCGAGGGGACCGCCGTGAGGTTGGCGAGGCGCCCGGCAGCACGCTCTTCGTCCACGGCGAGTCCGCAGACGATGGCGGACATGAGCGGCATGAGGGCGCCGAGGAACTGGACGTAGGCGTCCGCGCCCAGCGCCGGGTCCCATCGGGTAACGGAGAAGTACTCGCCGCAGGCAAGACCGGCTGCCAGGCCGCAGACGAGGTGCACCGCCGTGAGCGGGGAGCGCGCCAGGCGCAGGGCCTCGGAGAGCAGGGCCCGCGGGAGAGTCATGCGCGGCGTCGGGTCGGAGAGTCGTGTCATGGCCATCATCTCTCCTCGGAGCGCGCGAACCAGGCCGCGCCCGCCGCCGTGAGCGCGGCGAACGCGAGCGCGCAGACCGCAAGGCCCGCCAGTGTGAGCATGCCGTCCGCCGTGAGCGCCCCGCCGAGCGCCATGTCCGCCGCGAGTGGCTCGCCGCTCGGCAGCACGGGGATGAAGCTCGTGGGGATGACCATGCTCGCCGACGGCGGAAAGAGCTGCGGCAGCGGCATCAGCGACCAGGCGAACCCACCCACGAGCTGCGCGGCGAGCGGGCAGAAGATGCCCGCGAGCATGCCGAGCCGCGCCGTGAGGAAGAGCCCTGCGGGGATCATCCACGCCGCGGTCACCGTGTTGGCGAGCGCGCAGAGGAGCATCGTGAGCGTGCCCGCGGCCGTGAGGCCCTGCGAGGAGAACGCCGAGCCCGCGAGGTAGATGCCGAAGACCACGAGGTTCGAGAGCGTGCAAAGCGCGAGGCACCAGAGCGCCTTGGCCCACCAGGCGCGCCTAAGCGGGAAGCCCAGGCCCAGAAGCCCCCGCATCCGCGTGCGCGCGTCCGCCCGCGCGACGCAAGCCACTACGAGCGAGAGAGCCACGGGCAGGAAGAGCGCGTACCAGTAGTTCCACGCGCTGAAGATCTGCACGCCCCGGTAGGGCATCGCGCCGAGCAGTGGCATCGGCAGCGCCATGAGCACGGCCAGGCGAACCGGTGCCGCGTGGCGCGACTTCAGGGCCTCGGCGCGCAGGCCCGCGAGCAGGCCGCCTTTCTCGCCCGTCATGCCGCCACCTCCCCGCGTGCTCGTCGCCCTTCCCGGCAGAAGCTCATGAAGAGTTCCTCGAGGTCCTGCCCGGGCCGAAGCGCATCCTCGTAGGCGAGGCGCCCCCCGCAGATGATGCCGATGGTGTCCGCCATCTGCTGCACCTCGGAGAGGATGTGGCTCGAGACGATCACCGTCGTGCCCGCCGCCGCGAAGCCGCGGATCTGGTCGCGCAGCTCCTCGATGCCGATGGGGTCGAGGCCGTTGGTGGGCTCGTCGAGCACGAGCAGGCGTGGCCGGGCGATCAGCGCCAGCGCGAGCCCCAGGCGCTGCCGCATGCCCATCGAGAAGCGCCCGGCGCGCTTCTTCCCGGTGTCCGCGAGGTCCACGGCGGCGAGTACCTCATCTATGCGGCTCTCGGGAAGGCCCAGCAGCGTGGTGCGCACGCGCAGGTTCTCGCGCGCGGTGAGGTTGGGGTAGAGCGGCGCCTCCTCGATGAGGCTGCCGATTGCGTAGAGGTCCTCGCGGCGCCAAGCGTGCCCGGCAAAGAGGATCTCTCCGGCCGTCGGCCGCAGCATCCCGCAGATCATCTTGAGCGTTGTCGACTTGCCGGCGCCGTTGGGGCCGAGCAGCCCGTACCCCTCGCCCTCGCGGATATGAAGGCTCACGTCGGCCACGGCGTCCTGCGCCTGGTCGCCGCGGCCGAAGCGCTTGGTGAGCCCGCGCGTCTCGAGCATGTAACCCATGGGTTTATCCTTTCTCTTCCGGGCGCGCGGGCCGAGCCACCGTGCCCGCGCGCCTTACCTTTCGGGTTCAACATCCATGGTGGGGCGCGTTTCTAACGAAGCCGTAACGGCCGTTGGGCTCTTTTGGCGCCAGCCCTTCTCGACCCGTACGCCACTCATAGTATGTTTATCGCGATAATAAGGACGGAGGTGCCCGTGGCACGCAATAAGTACCCGGAGGAGGCGGTCGAGAAGATTCTCGACGTTGCCGAGCGGCTCCTCGTGTAGCGCGGCTACGAGCACACCACGATGATCTGAAGAGCAATACGCTAAACCGAAAAAGGCAAACGGCTGTATAAGCCGCCGTGACGGGCGACGATTCATGCCCTCCCAAAAAACATGCGTAAGATCGAGCGGAGGCTGAGCACGCCGAAACGGCCCAGTGAGTGTTATTTTGCGAGCTAGGCGCATTGAAAGCGACCTTTCGTGGTATAAACTACTTGCCGGAAGCCGCGGCTTTCAGAGTACGGCTTACGTGTACGTTTAACCTCCGTGGGCGACGGGGTGCCGCAAGGCGTAGAATATCGCCCACCTGTAGGGGCCTGCAGCGATGCGGGCCCCGCTTCGTATGAAGGGGGGCGTAATCGATGAAGATCGTATCCATCTCCCAGGACTTCTTCGACCTCGTCGATGGCGACCGTGAGCTCATGCTTAAGCACAATCGTCCCTGCATCGTGGTGGTGAGGCTGCGTTTCCGCGGGAAGCGCAGGGGCTTCGCCGTGCCGCTGCGTTCCAACATCGCCCCTAACGTGCCCAAAGACCAGTACTTTGCGTTGCCACCCCGCCCCACGACGCGCCCCGGCTGCCGCCACGGCATCCACTACATCAAGATGTTCCCCATAACCAAGGCCTACCAGCGCCGCTTCAGGACCGAGGGCTCGGCCTACTACGAGACGCTCCAGCGCATCATCGATGGCAACACCAAGCGCATTGTCTCCGAGTGCCAGGCATACCTCGACCGCTACGAGCGCGAGGGAAGGCCTCGCTTTGCCGTCGACATCGACCGCATCGTGGGACTGCTGGAGGGCGAGAAGTAGGGCATCTCGGCTCAGTCTCGAGCCATGCGGAGTCGCTCCGCATTTTTGAACGCCGCGTGTGCGTCCCAAATACTTGAGAAACAAGCTGTGAAGTGCGGTGGCGCGCTCGTGCCCGTGCATAGCCGTCACCATCAGCGTCTACGCGGCGTCGGCTTCAAGTGGAACTGGCGCCGCTGCTGTATATGGTTTGCCTTGCTGCAAATAGCGATCAATGCCCGCGATGTTTCTGCTTGCGCTTCAGTTTTCTCTGTTCGTAGCGCGCATCAGCCTTTTCCACACGGCGTCGGCTTCTTGCTTGAGCTGACTCCCGCTTCATCGTTTCCCGCTGTGCCGCGAGCGCCTGTTGTGCCTTGGTGCTCACCGCGGGCCGTTTAAGGGCTTTCGCTGCCTCGCGAGCGCGCCGCTTGGGGTTCTTCGCGGGCTTGCTTGTTTCAGTGGCCTTGTCGCCGAAGAACGAGAGCTTCTCCCATTCGCTTGTAACGAATCGCAGAATCTCCTCATCGGACGGCTCCGCGCCGAAGACGATGCGGGCGACGCCATACCTTCCGCCTTCGACGTGCTCCGCCAGCCCGACCCAGAATTGACCGTCGTGATATACGGTCAGGGTGGACGACACGCTGATCTGCATGGTTGGTTCCTCCTTTATGTAGATGACCATGCAGAGAAGGGACAACCAAGGAGGCAGGTTACTGATGCGGACTAGCGCACGCCCACGACTACCCGACGGGGACTGTGTTTTCATCTCTGGTGGTTGGATTGTAGCACGTGCGAATGCGCATTGACCTCGCTGCCGGCATGCTGTGATTGGGGTCGGAATTTCGAATTCTCGATAATATGCCTACGTGCATCGCCCCTCAGTTTCGGAACTTAAAAACATCTCGAGTTTCGAAACCGAGAGGGAGCTCGCGCCGCTGCTATCCGTCAGGGATGCGTTCCCGAAGGTTCTCATCGCCCGCACGAGGCATGAACCCTATACCCGGGATGGTGTTCTCGTGCTGGACCTCGCGAGGTGGCTGCTCGGCAAGCAGGAGTTCTGAGCGTCATACGGGGATATCGCGGGATTCTGCCGGATAAGAAAAAGCCGAGGGAAACGTCCCGGCACTTGGAAGCCCTCCTGGCGGAAAATCAAATAGCCTCCGAACCTTCTGGTTCTGAGGCCTTCTTTTTGTATGTCTGCCTAAAACGACTCCTCGCCAAAGCCCCTTGAGCATCGGGCGGCATTATCGAGCGTGGGCGTTATCGTAGGTATCTTTGATCTCTTCCGGCAAATTGTCGGGAATCAGCGCCTTCAGTCTATCCTCGTTACCATCTTGGATCGCCTGCTCGTAGTACCAGCATTTGAACCTCAGCATATCCAGCGCACGGTTCATGTTTGCGATCTCCGACTCCATGTGGGCCTTCCGCTCCTCGAACATGGCCTTGCGCTGGGGGTATGTTGATGGACCCTCTGCGCACCATTCCATGAACAGGCGGATGTCCTTGATCTCCATTCCCGCCTTCTTCAGGCATTCGATGACCCGAAGCGCCTCGAGTTCTGTATCGCCGAATCGGCGAATGCCGGACGTCCGCTCCAATTCCGGGAACAATCCCTGCTTGTCGTAATAACGCAGCGTGGAAACGGGCAGACCGAACATATCTGCTACCTGTCCGATTGTGTACATGGTCCCTCCGGACGAGTCTTGAATTAACTCATTGACCTAAAGTTAGGTTTAGGTATTACCTTCATTCTCGTCAATATCAATTGGGAGCGCAAGGGGTGTTCAGTAATCGCCGGTCACCCCGCCCTTGAGCAGGCGCGACGAATGGGCATGGGAGTCTAGACGCGGCTTAGCTGCGCGGAAGCGGTTTTGTACTCAAAACCATCGACAGGAGGAATCAAACATGACGATTAAACAGACGGCGGGCAGAGATGCCCTGGGGGATTTTGCCCCCAAATTTGCACAGCTCAATGACGATGTGCTGTTCGGCGAGGTGTGGAGCCGAGAAGACAGGCTTTCCCTTCGAGACCGCAGCGTGGTGACGGTGGTTGCCTTGATGGCACAGGGGCTGACGGATTCTTCGTTCCAATACCATCTGATGTCCGCAAAGAACAATGGCGTGACCAGGGCGGAGATAGCGGAAATCCTTACGCATGTGGCGTTTTATGCGGGATGGCCCAAGGCGTGGGCGGCCTTTCGCATGGCGAAGGAGGTCTGGGCAGATGATGATGCCGCTGATGCAAGAGCTGAGCATCAAAACGAGATGGCCTTTCCTATCGGTGTCCCCAACGACGCGTTTGCGAAGTACTTTATCGGGCAAAGCTACCTCGCGTCCCTTTCCACCGAGCAGGTCGGCATTTACAACGTTACGTTCGAGCCCGGCTGCCGCAACAACTGGCATGTCCATCACGCCAAAAGCGGTGGCGGACAGATCCTCGTCTGCGTGGCCGGTCGAGGGCTTTACCAGGAATGGGGTAAACCGGCACAGGAACTGCGCCCTGGCGACGTGGTCAACATCGCTCCGGGTGTGAAACATTGGCACGGTGCGGCGCCCGACAGCTGGTTCTCCCATCTCGCGGTGGAGGTTCCGGGCGAGGAGGCCTCCAACGAGTGGTTGGAGCCCGTGGACGACGAGCAATACCTTAAAGCGACTGACAAGGAGGCTTAAACATGGAACAGTTGAATCTGACGCAGGAATGGGACAAGGTATTCCCCAAAAGCGATAAGGTTGAGCACAGCAAGGCGACCTTCCACAACCGATACGGCATCACGCTGGCGGCCGACGTCTACGTGCCAAAGAACGCGGAGGGCAAGCTGCCTGCCATCGCCGTCAGCGGTCCGTTTGGCGCGGTGAAGGAGCAAACGTCCGGCCTTTATGCGCAGAAAATGGCGGAGCTGGGCTTTTTCGCGATTGCCTTCGACCCGTCCTATACCGGCGAGAGCGGCGGTGTGCCCCGCTATGTAGCATCGCCGGACATCAACACCGAGGATTTCTGCGCAGCGGTGGATTTCCTCTCCGTGCAGAATAACGTTGACACGGAGCGCATCGGCATCATCGGCATCTGCGGTTGGGGCGGCATGGCAGTCAATGCGGCGGCCATCGACACCCGCATCAAAGCTACCGCGGCTATGACGATGTACGACATGACCCGCGTGACCGCCAATGGCTATTTTGACGCCGAGGATTCTGAGCAGGCACGCTTCGAAAAGCGGAAAGCGCTGAATGTACAGCGCACCGAGGACTATAAAAACGGCAGTTACGCGCTGGCGGGCGGCGTGGTCGATCCGCTGCCGGAGGACGCGCCGCAGTTTGTGGCGGACTATTACGCCTACTACAAGACTCCGCGAGGCTACCATCCCCGCAGCCTTGGCTCCAATGGCGGCTGGAATGTGACGTCCTCACTGTCGTTTTTGAATATGCCGATTTTGCAATATAGCAGTGAAATCCGCTCTGCTGTGTTGCTGGTGCATGGCGAGAAGGCGCACTCCCGCTATTTCAGCGAAACCGCGTACAGCAAACTGACCGGGGACAACAAGGAGCTGCTTATTATCCCTGGTGCCAGCCACACCGACCTTTACGATCAGATGGACGTCATTCCGTTTGGAAAGCTGAAAGCGTTCTTTGAGGAGTATTTGAAATAAGGCGTGCCTTGATTCAATGCCAAGTCTCCAGCAACGATTCTTCTAAAGAGTGGAAGTAGCTGAAACGAGGCGACTGCATAGCTCCATCTGTTTTGGTTAAAACAAAAAATATGCCGCGCGCCTGCGGCATGAAGGAGGGAGATTCTTATGAATATCGTTGTATTGAGTGGTAGCCCGCGCAAGGGCGCCAATACCGACACCATGGTCGAGGCGTTTGCCGAGACCGCGCGTGAGGGCGGCAATACGGTCGAGGTCGTCCGTGTTTCCAGCAAGAAAATCGCTGGTTGCCTGGGGTGTCAGTATTGCTTCGCCCATGAGGGCACTTGCGTGCAGAAGGATGACATGGCCGACGTGATCGAGTCGCTGAAAGGCGCCGATATGGTTGTCTTCGCTTCGCCTATCTACTGGTTTGATATCACTGCGCAGGAGAAGGCCGCCATCGACCGCCTGTACGCCTTCGGTGCTACAGGCTTCCCGTTCACCAAGACGGCCCTTTTGCTCGATAGCCACAGCGAGGGCGTCTATGATGCGGCGATTGCTATGTATAGGGCCACATGCGCGTACTGCAAGTGGGAGGACCAGGGCATTGTCACCATTAGCGGCATGACCGAGCGCGACAGCATGGCCTCCTCGCCCAAGTTGGAAGAGGTGCGAGAGCTCGCTCGCAAGCTCGCCTAAGGACAAGAAGAACGCATGGCAATCGGTGTTGGTGGAAAATGCTTGCTATCCTTACCAAGAGGAATGCTGATTGCCATGCGTTGATGCTTCCGCGGACAATTCCGGCGTGCTAAAACGCCTTCTCGTTCAAGAATTCCCTGAACGCGGGAATGTCAAAGCCAACGAGACCACGCCCGCGCTCTCCAATGACGCCGTCCTCCAGGAGGCGGCGTTTGTATTGGCTTGTGTAGTTGCTGGCGACGCCCATGCGTTTGGCTATCTCCGAGACCCTGCTGGGGCCAGAATCGGGCAGCATCGCGAGCAAAAACTCAATGTCTTTATCGGAAAGCTCTCGATAGGTCGTTTCGAGAATGCGATCACGCAGCTCCATGCGTGCGAGTAGGGAACCCTGCTGGACATCGGATGCACTGATTTGGGGCGAGTTCTCCGAAACATCCCAAGTGCGATATCCGACGAGCTGCATCATGTAGGGGAATCCGTCGACGGCCTTCACAGCATTCTCGAGCGCTTCTGGTGTGATTGAACGTCCTCCGGCCTCAACGGTTTTGCGAAACGCGTTTGCAATTTCAACGTCAGTGATTCGTCCTAACTGATGATATTGGGAACGCCTGAGGAACGAGACGGAATCGTTACGCAGCAACGCCGATACTTTGTAGGGCAGTCCTGCCATGAGTAGGGCAACTTTTTTACCTTCGCGTACAAAGTGCTGGTAAACAGAGGCAAATTGAAGCATTTCTTCGAGATCGACGGTGACTTCATCGATGGTAATGAGAAGTCCGATGTCATGTTTTTCGAGTTGCTTAAAGATGCCATTCATGCGTGTGCGCCAGTTGCCCTGGACCTCTTGAGCATATGTCCAATCGATGCCCACTGGACCAATTTGAACGCCGTTTATGCGCGCATGAGGCTGTGAGAGGTAGCTATCTGCGGCTTCTTTGGTTCGCTCGATAATATCTTCGAGCATGCCTGGCATGGCGGAGACATTTGCTGCGATCCAACCGTGTTCAAGCGCCGTTTCTGAAAGGAGCGAGAGAAGCGCCGTCTTGCCCGTTCCCCTTGCGCCCGTAAAAATAGTCGACAGGTTTGGATCTCCCGGGCCGTTGATAAAACCACGGTTGATGTCACGCAGAATATGCTCGCGACCCGCTAGAAAGGGAGGGATACTTCCGAACGTCGGGGTAAAGGGGTTCTTGCTGTACTCCATGGTGTCTCCTTTGCAAGTTTTGCTAATTTTTGCAAGTTTTGCTAATTTTTGCAAGTTTTGCTAACGATCGACCAAAGGGCATCGAAGCAGTGACGCTGACATTTCTTAACGCAGAAAAATAAGCAGAAATCAATTAATCTGCGTTAAGAAATAGTTGAGAAGAAAAACGACGAGTCCCGGGCGCAATGCCGTTGCGCTCCGGGCCTCGTCGCTTTGCGAAGTATCTAACGGTCTCGTTGCCGTGGTACCTAGTCAAACAGGCTCGGCATGTCGTTTTCCTTCATGAGGGCACCGGCTGAGGGGAGGCTCTGCGCGGTGAACTTCTCGGCCGAGACGCCGGCGCCAAGAATCTCCTCGGTTGTGCCGACGGCGGTGACCGAGCGGCCCTTCCTGGCCGTAAAGGCTTGGACGCCCTGCGTGTTGGTGGTCGTCTTGGTCTTGAGCAGCGACGTGTTGAAGTTCATCAGGCGATAGTCGCTCGAGACCAGCGCGATGTCACGATCTGTGTTGAGCACCTGGGCATACAGCAGCTTGCTGCCGCCGTAGATGGCGTTCTTGAGGCGTTTGCGGTTGGTCTTGGTGACGTATCCAGAAAGCGCGACGCGCACCACGCGGCCGTTCTCAAAGACGAACAACACGTCGGCCTTGTAGTCCTCGGGGTCGATGACCCAGATGACGCTCTCGTCGGGTTCCATCTCAAGATCGGTCGGCAGGTACGAGCCCAGCTGGGCCGACTTGGTATCCTCAAACGCCGCAACCTTGCACTTGTACACCTGGCTCTTGTTGGTAAAGACCAGCAACTCGTGGGTGTTGGAGGACGGGAACTCGATAAAGGGTTTGTCGCCGTCCTTGTACTTGAGCGTGGTCGCCTTCTTGAGCACGCGGTCCGTCATCTTCTTAAGATAGCCATCGCGCGAGAGCATGATGGTAACCGGGTACTCCTCGACCTCGGGCTCCAGGCTTACCTCGATGACCTCGTGGGGCTCGATCCTGCCCGTGCGGCGCGGCATCACGTACTTCTTGTTGACCGCGGCCAGCTCGTCGCTGATGACCTTCTTGATGTTCTCCTCGCTGGAGAGGATCTCCTCAAGCTCGGCAATCTCGCCCTCAAGCTTGGCAATGTCCTTGGTGCGGTTGAGGATGTACTCCTCGTTGATGTTGCGGAGCTTAAGCTCGGCAACAAACTCGGCCTGGGTCTCGTCGATGTCGAAACCCTTCATAAGGTTGGGCACGACCTCGGCTTCGAGCTTGGTGCCGCGGATGATGGCGATGGCCTTGTCGATGTCGAGCAAGATCGCCTCGAGGCCGTGCAGCAGGTGCAGGCGCTCGGACTTTTTGCCCAGGTCAAAGTTAATGCGGCGACGCGTGGACTCAATACGCCACTTGACCCACTCGTGCAGAATCTGGCGCACGCCCATAACGCGAGGGTAACCATCGACCAGCACGTTGAAGTTGCACGAGAACGAATCCTGCAGCGTGGTCGAGCGATAGAGCTTGGCCATGAGCTTGTCGGGGTCGACGCCGCGCTTAAGGTCGATGGCGATGCGCAGACCCGAAAGGTCGGTCTCATCGCGGATGTCGGCGATCTCCTTGACCTTGCCCTCCTTGGAGAGCTTGACGATGCGCTCGATGATGACATCGGTCTTGGTGGTGTAGGGAATCTCGTACACCTCGATGATGCGCTCTTCGGGAATCCAGCGCCAGCGGGAGCGAATCTGGAAGCTGCCAAGGCCGGTCTCGATGATCTTCTCCATCTCCTCGCGACGGTAGATAATCTCGCCGCCGGTCGAGAAGTCGGGCATGGGCATGTACTCGAGCAGGTCGCAGTCGGGATCCTGCAGGTAGTGCATGGTGGCAGTACAGACCTCGTTGAGGTTGAAGCCGCAGATGTCGGATGCCATGGCGACGCCGATGCCCTTATTGGCCGAGACAAGGATGTTGGGAAACGTGGTGGGCAGCAGGCGCGGCTCCTTCATGGCGCCGTCGTAGCTGTCGACGAAGTCGACCGGATCCTTGTCGATGTCCTTGAAGATCTCGGCGCTGATGGGGGAGAGCTTGGCCTCGGTATAACGCGAGGCGGCGTAGCTCAGGTCGCCCGAATAGTACTTGCCAAAGTTGCCCTTCGACTCTACGAAGGGGGCAAGCAGCGCTTCGTTGCCCGTCGCCAGGCGCACCATCGTCTCGTAGATCGCGGCGTCGCCGTGCGGGTTGAGCTTCATGGTCTGACCCACGATGTTGGCGCTCTTCTGGCGCTCGCCCTTGAGCAGACCCATCTTGTACATGGTGTAGAGCAGCTTGCGGTGCGAGGGCTTAAAACCGTCGATCTCGGGGAACGCACGCGAGACGTTGACGCTCATGGCGTAGGGCATGTAGTTGACCTCGAGCGTCTGCGTGATCGGCTGGTCGGTGACCTCGGAGTGCAGGCCGATGACGTTTTCGGCGTTGACCTGCTTTTTCTTTGGCTGGTTCTTCGTCTTCTTCTTTGCCACGATTTCCTCTTGAACTTCTTATGGGCCGTCGTTATCGATTTGCTGCTATTGCAGGTCCAGCTGGTCCAGATATTCCTTGCCGTGCTCGGAGATATGGCGCTTGCGGCCTGCCTCGTCGTTGCCCAGCAACAGGTTGAACATGGTTTCCATCTTGGTGACGTCCTCGGGCTCCACCTTGATCAGACGACGCGTCTCGGGATTCATGGTGGTGAGCCACATCATGTCCGGGTCGTTCTCACCAAGACCCTTGGAGCGGTTGATGGAGCACTTTTGGTCGCCAATCTCCTTGAGGATGCCGTTCTTCTCGAGCTCGGTGTAGGCAAAGTAGGTCTTCTCTTTGCAGTTGATCTCGTAGAGCGGCGATTCGGCGATATACACGTAACCCTCGTCGATAAGCGTGGGCACCAGGCGGTAGAGCATGGTGAGCACGAGCGTACGGATGTGATAACCGTCGACGTCGGCGTCCGTACAGATGATGACCTTGTTCCAGTTGAGGTTGTCCAGGTCAAAGGCACCAAGGTTCTTGATGCGCTTGTCCTTGATCTCCACACCGCAGCCCAGCACGCGCATAAGGTCCATGATGATGTCGGACTTAAAGATGCGCGGGTAGTCCTCTTTCAGGCAGTTGAGGATCTTACCGCGGACGGGCATAACGCCCTGGAACTCGGCATCGCGCGAGGTACGAATGGCGCCTGCTGCCGAGTCGCCCTCTACGATGTAGATCTCGCGGCGGCTCTTGTCCTTGGAGCGGCAGTCGATGAACTTCTGCACGCGGTTGGCCATGTCGGTCTTCTGCTGCAGGTTGGTCTTGATGCTCTGACGCGTCTTCTCGGCGTTCTCGCGCGAGCGCTTGTTGATGAGCACCTGCTCCATGATCTTGTTGGCGGCGTCTTTGTTCTCGATCAGGTAAGTCGAGAGGCGCTCCTTAAAGAAGGCCGTCATAGCCTGCTGGATAAAGCGGTTGTTGATGGCCTTCTTAGTCTGGTTTTCATAGGACGTCTGGGTGGAGAAGCAGTTGGTCACCAGCACCAGGCAGTCCTGGACGTCCTGCCATTTGATGCTGCTCTCGTTTTTGTTGTATTTGCCCTGTTGCTTAATGTAGGTATCGATGGCGCTGGTCAGAGCGCTGCGGGCCGCCTTCTCGGGTGAGCCGCCATTCTCGAGCCACGATGAGTTGTGGTAGTACTCCTGCATCATGAAGGTGCGCGAGAAGCACATGCACGCGGTAATCTTCACGTTGTAATCGGGCAGGTCCTCGCGATCGCGACCGCGACGGTCGGCCTCGATAAAGAAAGGCTCGGTGAGGTAGTCGGTACCGACCTTCTCGAGCACGTAGTCTTCGATGCCCTTGGGATAGCAAAAATCCTCTTCGGAAAACTCGCCATCGTCACCTTCGATGCACAGGCGGAAGGTCACGTTGGCGTTGACCACGGCCTGGCGGCGCATGGTCTCGCGATACCAGTCGTGGGGAATGCTGATCGAGGTAAAGACCTCAAGATCGGGGCGCCACTTGATGGTGGTGCCGGTGCGGTTCTCGTCGCTGGGCTCAATCTCGAGTGCCTTCTTTTTGGCACCGACGACCTTGCCCTTCTTAAAGTGCAGGGAGTACTTGTTGCCGTCGCGCCAAACCGTGACGTCCATGTATTCGGAGGCGTACTGGGTTGCGCATGAGCCCAGGCCGTTGGTGCCGAGCGAGAAGTCGTAGTCGCCGCCCTGGTTATTGTTGTATTTGCCGCCGGCGTAGAGCTCGCAAAAGACGAGTTCCCAGTTAAAGCGCTTCTCGGAGGGGTTCCAGTCGAGCGGGCAGCCGCGGCCGTTGTCCTCTACCTGAATGGAACCATCGCGAAAGGCGGTAAGGGTGATGAGCTTGCCGTAGCCCTGGCGCGCCTCGTCAACGGCGTTGGACAGAATCTCGAAGGCGGCATGCGCGCAGCCATCGAGTCCGTCCGAGCCGAAGATGACGGCAGGGCGCAGGCGTACGCGCTCCTCGTCCTTGAGCTGGCGGATACTGTCGTTACCATAGTTTGCGGTGTTTTTTGCCATACTCGCTCTCTCGGTGCTCCTTGGCTGCGTTTAAGTCATATAGATAGTCAAGGTAGCATAGCCCAGCCCACAGACGATTCCAACCAACACGAAATCCATCGAACAACCGTTCGATTAGATAATGAATGCTTGGAATGCGGGAGGGACCTGTCCTGTCCTATCCAAACATCTGCGGCAGGTCGATGAAGACGGTTCGATCGCTTTCGCCAGCTTCGAAGCCCGAACGGGAGAAGAATCCATAGCGATGGCACTTGAGTCCCGTTGCCTCGACTTGGGCGATTTCCTCGTCGACCATTTTTTGCGTGATGGGGGATTTGCGGAACTTTGCTTCGTAGAATGCGTAGCCCTCGGGGTCTTGCGTTACCACATCGAATTCGCCGCTCGTTTTGTTTGCGGGGTCGTCGTACCAGTACTTGCCTATGGCGTCGAAAGCCGGTTCGATCTTGCCGGTCCTGTTCTGCCGCACGAGGTATTGACGGCAGATCTCCTCGAACATATGAGGAACGTAGTTTTCCTCGAAGTCTTGGAAGACGTGACGATCATAGAAGACTTCCGGGTCGAGCAGCTGACGCGCTGAGGCATTGCGGAAAACATAGCGATAGTAAAAGAGCGAAAGCGGATCCACTACAAAGTAGCCAGACTTGCGCTTGTTCGTAGGGTCGTTGATGGGTGCACGCTTTTGGACGATTTCGAGTGACATGAGCTTGTCGAGCACGTCTGCCATGGCCGGACCGCTCGAGACGTGCGACTGTGCCAGCACGTCCCCCCAACGGGAGTAGCCTTGTGCGAGAGCCCCGAAAACTTCGTTGGCGTTGGTCATCTTCGAGATCTCGGCGTTGAGATAGGACGGCACCTCGCTTTCTAAGCGGGCGCCAGGTTCCGTGACGAGCTCGATGATGTTGTCGCGTACGCTTTGGGATTGATCGATGAGGCGATTGTAAAAGGGGATACCGCCAAAAACGCTATAGAGCCGCACCTTGTCCTCGGGCGAGAACGCGGGATAGAACTTCGCAGCGTCAAAGTAATCCATGGGCTTAAGCTCAAGCGCGAGATCAATTCGCCCGTAGAGGGGGCTTTCATGCTCGATGAGGGATTTCATAATCTCAACGTAGGAGCCGCACAGGACAATGTTTAAACGTGAGTCTTCCCTGTGGGCGTCGATTGAGGTCTGAAGAATGCTGTCTAAGCCTTTAACCGCATCTCTCAAGTAGGGGTATTCGTCGAGAACGAGGGTAATGTTCTTGTCTTTAGCTTGGGCAAACAGAAATTCGATGAGCTCACGGATGCCTGTGAAGGCGAGCGGAGGAAAGCTCAGCGCTTCAGCAACAAGGACGGACAGACTCTCGAGGTTGTCTGCCTCGGAGGTTTGGCGGCACTCGTAATAGACCGTTGCGACGTCCGACAAATCGGTTAGCGCCTGCTTGATGAGCTCACTTTTTCCGACGCGACGCCTGCCGTAAATGAGAACATTGCGCTGCTCGGGTGCTTTGAGCGTTTTCTTAATACGGGCGAGCTCACGCTCCCTGCCAATAAATTCCACTTACTCGGTTCCTTCCGACTCGGTTTTGTCCGAGTTAATTGTATCGCATGGATCAGTTTATGCTCGAGTTTACTCGGACAAAACCGAGTCGGTTCTGCCCGAGTAAATTTGAAGGCGGCCGAATGCGTCTTGCTGCGTTTGCGGTTGGATACGTTGTCGAAAACGTGTCGTGCGGATTGTTGGATCGAATCGAACATTGGGACAGACGTCTCGTTTTATGGGCCGGGGGCGTGCATGTGCGAGTTCTTTTGGCCCATAAGGAACGCTGGTGGGTCGTTATTTGGGCCACGGGTCACTTCGCCGGCGCCGTGTTTCGTCATACGCTCATAGTGGAAGCCGATGCCACGGGGTCGACTTGGGACTCGGGCAATGGATGAGCTGCAAGCCGAAAGGAGCGGTGAGAATGATGAGGCCCATGACAAAGAAACTGCTGTTAGGAATTCCCACCGTGACGCTTTCGGCCGTGCTGGCGTGTACAGTGGCCGGCTGTGGCGGTAGTGCTCCGAGCGGCTCGCCTGGCGGTTCGGGCGGCAGCGCGCCTGTGCAGGAAAAGCCCAGGGCCTATGATTCGCAGACGGTCGAGGTGGCAGGCATTACCTATGAGTCGGTGGCTCACGGTACGTTCTATCGCGGCGATGCCAAGCTGCAGGACGGCTTTTACCTGCACATCAAGATCACCAACAACAACACAAAGAACAGGACGTTCAGTTCCTTTAACGTGCATGCTGCCCAGGGCGATCTTGAGGCAGGCGACCCGTTGTTTACTTCCGGCAAGGCGGCCGTGCTCGACTACGTTGCAAGCGAGGCTCCCGATGAGCTGCACGAGGGCATCGACCTTTCCGAGAGGCCAGATATCGGCCCGGGCGAGACCGTTGAGTACGTGTATTTCTGGGCGCCCAAGACGGCGTACTACGGGCCCATCACTGTCGAGTTCGTAGACGCTTATGCCCCCGCCAAGAATCATGAGGCCATGCACTTTGACACCACGGGATGCGAGACCAAGGAGTTCAAGGCGGCCGGCGGCGTGGCCGATTCTGGCGAGAAGGCAGATTTAACGGGCATCGACTGCGCATCGTACAGCATCGAGGCCGCCGATGGGTACACGCTGGATTCGTCCGACGAAGAGCGCGAAAAGGCAAACTTCTTCCACGACGAGACTGGAGGACGCCTGAACATCAGCATCTTCCCGCGCTCGCCGGAGGAAGAGGTTGCAAGCCTAGAGCAGGTCTACGAAGGCAAGGAGACAACAACCGACCAGGTCGAGTACAACGGCATAACGTGGCTGCGCCTTACCGGTCCCGACAACGGCCATACGCTGTTTGCGACGGCTCCCGCGACGGGCGAGACCGTCCGCGTGTCGATTGGCTGGAAGATCGATTGGGACGCCGCCGCGCCCATGATGGAGGCATTGAAGCTCAAGTAGCGGGTTGCGATTCCCACGTCAGGCGACTCAGGGCTGGCTCCGAGTTATCGGGGCCAGCCCCTTTTGGTGTTCGATGAGCCGAGTCGGCGTCTCTCGCAAAGGTAACTGAGAGCTAGTGAGGCTTATCAGAATTGACCTCATCGGCGGTGTCTTTTTCGAGCGCCGTGCGGCGGGCACTGTAGGCGACGAGGCCGGCGCCTGCCGCGGCGAGTGCTGCTGCGGCTGCCGTAAGGGGAGCGTTGACGTCGCCCGTGCCCGCAAGCACGCCCGCTTTTCCGGAGCGCTTGTTATTGCCGTGATCCTTGCCACTGCTGGAGCTGCTTCCGCCGGAGCCGCCGCCCTTGTCAGTACCGCCGCCACTTGAGCCGCCATCGCCGTCTGCTGTCATCGGAGCATCGTGAAGTCCTGTCGTATCCGCGCTGCCGCATACGCCGACCTGAGCTTCTGAGCGCTCGCATGCCGCGTCGGGCACATGAAGCTCGTGCAGTACGGGACCCAGCGCCGAGTTTGCGCCCGGTCGAATTTCCTCGAGCGTTACGGGATCGAGCGCCACCAGATTACGCGCCTTCGCATACAGCGTTACGCGTTTGCCCACTTCGTCGCTCCAACTCTCGGGGATGGCGAAGCTCATGCGGAATTGTGCCGTGCAACCCGGTGCCAGCACGGCGTTGCCGTTGTCGGCTACCAGCGGGTGCGTTGCAAAACGTGCGCCCAGCGTCTCGAGCGCGTACTTCACGTGTGCCATATCGTTGGCCGAAGCGTCCTCGGCAAGCTCTGGATCGTAGATCGATGCCATGCGTGCGTTCACTCCGAACCCGATGGATGCGCTGGAGAACGGCTGACTGGAGCCCTCTCGGTACAGATCGATCGTGCCGGCGGTCAGCAAGGTGTTGCCGTCGTTTCGCACCGTGACCATGAAGGATTCGCCTGCTGCTCCGGGCACCACCGCGCCCGAGGTAGCGACTGCGCCCGTCGGAGTGGCACACGCCACCAAGGGCACTTCGATGCCGTGTAGTTCTGCCTCGCTCTTCTCCGCGCTCACAATGTGCGTGGCGAGCGCGGAGAGCATGCTCCCCGACGTCAAAAATGTCGTTATCTGATCGACGGGATGGTCCAGCTCGCACATCACGAACGGCTCCGTGAACAGATCGCCTGCCAAGGTGCTGGCGAAGATGCGGAAGTGCTTGCCCATCACTGCTACCGGGTTGCCTTCTTCGTCGTAGGTTTGTCCCACCTTGCCATCGGTGTTCTCTACATAGAGCACGCACCTGCCGTTGTTGCTTACGCTGAACGATGCCGGGCCGCAGCCTGCGGCACCCACGGGCTGCGTTGCAAATACCGATGCGCCTCGCGTCCAAGTAATATGCTGCAGTTGCTCGTTGACGGTTGCCAAAAAGCCCGAATGTTGTGGCCATGGCACCGCACGGGGTACCGTGGCGTCTGGTGACATAACGCCCCAGCCCGCAATGGACTGGCCGATCACGGCGTACGATGTGCAGCCGCAACCGTCTGCGGTCTCGTACGCAACGGGCACCACCATTTTGCCGTTGATATTCTCGGGCGCGCCGAGCTCGATGCTCGACGGTGCCTGCGGAAAGCGGAGAACTTGGCGGAACGTCAGGCTGTCGCCCGAAACGTCCGACCACAGGGTAAAGCACTCCAGCGCAACCTCGGCCTCGCTGCCGAGCGCCTTTTCTGCGGTGGTTCCGCGGCGGTGGAGGTAGGCGCCCGACAGGCGCCCGTTGACAAGTGTCTTGCCCACCGTGATGCGTGGGCACTGCAGGCAATGGTAGCCATCCTCCTGAAGGCGGCCGCGCGAGATGCTGCGCCACGACGTGTGCGATACCACGCGAACTCCGTCGTTGCTTATGCGCAGGCGCACAACGGACAGTATGCCGGCTGTGCTTGCCATATCGAAAAGGGTGTCGTCGCCGGCGGGGCGCTCGCCCGAGACCAGCAGCACGTAGGCGTCCTGGTTTCCTCTTCCGTCCGTATATTCCACTACGTCGAAGTCGTAATCGTATATGCTGTCGCGCTCCACGTCGCCCTCGCCAAACCCAAGGGGAAAGTCCACAGGCGTGGGAGCGGACCACGTTCCGTTTGCCTTTGTGTGTACCACCAGGCGCGAGCGACCATTGTCGCCGTAGCGCACCGAGGCGATACGGAACAGGCATTCTACGCCGGCAATCATTGCCAGCTTCATGTGGGCTTCGCTGAGCACGCCAGCAAACAGCACGTTGTCGCTCGAGGGCTTGATGCCGCCACGCTCGTCCTCCGACACGCCGGCAGAATCGGCGTTCGGGTCGGCAACGGTGTTCGTTGCCTGACCGATGTAGGTGTACTCATACATCGGCGCGGCGTTTTCGTCGTTCTCTATCAGTGCATGGACGAAATGCTCGATCTGTCCCGTGTCGTCGCTTTCTGCATCCGCCTCGAGCTCAATGCGCGTGACCGCTTGATCCCAATCGCGCACGACGGGCGCGACGTTTACGACAGCGGCCTTAACCTCGGCGCGTGCGAGCAGCTCGGCGTTGGTGACGATGGTGGCCGATGCGATAAATTGCGGCACGCCGCCCGCCTCGATGTTGCTGGGCGTGCCGAAGCGGGCATCCAACGTGTAAGGCGTATCTCCACCCAATGCGAGCTCAGAGCGCTGGAGCACATACTGGTTGCCATTGTTCACCGACATATTCCACGAATCGAGGAGTGTGGGCCACGACCCCGACCAAGCCTTGGTGGTCCACTTGAACATTACGAACTGGAGTATCACATCGACATCGACGTCTGCACCTACGCGCAGTCGCGGAAGCTGGTGTCCATCTGCCTTCTCGTACCCAATGAACAGCGTGAGGGATGCGGCGCCGCGCACGGCAGACGAAGCGACGCCTGCAACGCCGGCTCCAAAGGTGACGGCAAGCCCGATCTGGATGGTGAACGAGCCCGACGTGTTGGAATAGTCGAGCGAAATGTTCTTGAAAAACGCCGCGCCGCTGCCGTGCGTGTGGGCACCCACAGCGAGTGCCAGTTTTGCCAGCACCCAGGGGTTGACGTTTAGGAAAAACGGCACCGGTCCTAGGGTAAACTGCTCGGTCCAATTGAGGTCGGTTCTTACCTGGAAGAGGGCCTTAATATTGCCGTATGCGGGGTCGTTGTTGTTACCCCAGGTTTTGCCCACCCAATCGTAGGCGAGCGAGCCGTACAGCTGTGTGGCGATATCCATCGTGAACAGCGGCGTGCAATGGTGGCGAAGGAGCTTGGTGTTTCTTGGATCGGT
Source organism: Collinsella sp. (assembly GCA_018370025.1). Taxonomy (GTDB): domain Bacteria; phylum Actinomycetota; class Coriobacteriia; order Coriobacteriales; family Coriobacteriaceae; genus Collinsella. The sequence goes on from JAGZBF010000006.1 coordinate 87,107, forward strand.
GCCCGAACCGGCACTCATACTCTTGTACTGATTCCACTTCCCCTCCATCTCGTCGAGGTAGCGGTTTGCCTGCTTGGCGCCCGACTCGCGCGGTGACTTCTTCCAGTATTCCGGATCAGGGTTGCCCGAATCGTTCATATAGCTGGCTGGTTTGTATCCTCCGCCAAACAGCACGTATCCAGCAAACGAGAAATCGAAGAGGATCGGAAATGTGGGCATCCAACACGTGAACTTATTGCCGCCGATGCCGGGAAACGCCGCGGGGAAATCAAACGGAGTGATCTCTTGGTCCATGGTAGTGGGGACGATAGTGGTCGAGCCCGATTCTGCCTTTGCGGCCGGCGCAGTGACAACGGCCATGGGGGAGGAGAGTGTGTAGGTCTTGCCCTGGTAGTCGAGGATAAAGCGCAACTTGCATCCTTCTTCCAGAAGGCCCGACGCTGCATCGAGGAACTTGTCTTCGAGTGTGAACGTCGCCAGATTATCCGCGCCCGATGCGCTGGCCTTGATCTGGCCGATCTGCGTGACGGTTTCGGGTGAGCTGCCTGCGGCAGGCGTCACTTTGTTGATGCGCAGCGTTGCCTGTCCGCCCTGTGGCAGATGTGCCTGAACGGTAAAGGCGTGCGTATCGGGCTGCTCGTTTGCTGCTTCGTCCGCTGGCATTGCCATAAACGTGGCGTCGGCGTACTGGATGTCCCATTCGTCGAACGTGAGCTGGCGGAAGTACGGCTCGCCATCGGAGAGCGGACGTGTGGGTGCGGTTATGGCGGTGCCGCCCTGGATACGCGCAAGGGGAATCTCGACATCGCGGTAGCCCGCCATGCTAATGGAGATGCCGCCGTTAAAGTCGTACGCGTCAAGGAGCGTTGCCTCGTCTACGTAGCCTTCCGAAAGCGAGGCAATCTCAAAGATGGCAGTGCCTTCGTCATCGGTCGTGGCGGCGAGCTGCTTGCCTGCGGCGTAGCGCGACGTGAGCGTGACCTGGGCACCCGTGATGGGCATATTCTTGTTGGCTACGTCGACCACGACCACACCAAACATGGTGCGCGAGAGCACCAGGACCTTGAAGGGGTCTTCTTCGTCGGCATAGGCCGCGGTGGGCGCGAACGGCAGCAGGAAGGCATTTTCGCTTCCCGGCACGCGAGGCAACATAATGCTCGCGAGCGAGGACGCTCCAGCAACAAGTAACGAACGGCGATCAAGCATCTTGGGCTCCCATCCCGCAAATATCGGTGGAAATAATCCAATTTTGCGAGAAGACGATTCGTGGCGGTAGTGCCGTTCAAGGGTCAAAATGTCCAATTTGAGCGCGCGAAAGCGCCAGGCCCCGGAGCGCTTTCGATACGCCGGGAAGTCTGACCGCTAGCGCAACATGTGGGTAACCAACTCGGCGCGTGTGCCGATGCCAAGCTTTGCGTATACGCCGGATAGGCGGTTTTTGACGGTGCCCGGCGATACTCTCATATGGCGCGCGATTTCGGCGTTGGTCCATCCGCGGCAGGCGAGCATGGCCATGGTGAATTCCGTGGTCGTTAGATCGTCGGCCACGTCCTCGCCCGAATCGGGGTTGTGGATGCGCCGCCAACCGTAGCTGAATCGATACGTGATCTCGATGATGCGAGCGAAATCGTCGGGGTATTGCGATTTTAGGCATGCCTCGATAAGCCCCTGCAAAAGGCCGTGGTGCTCGCCGATAAGCTCGATAAGGCCGTCGGGGCGCGCAATGTTCCAAGCAGCTCCGAAGTGCATTTTTGCGGCGTCGAGGTCCTTGAGGCTCATGCATGCCATGGAAGCTGCCAGGTGCAGGAACAGTTCCGAGATGGGATAGCTTCCCTGTTTCATAATCAGGGCGTTTTCCGCCATGCCCAGGCTGCGGCCGTATTCGCCGCGCAGATATAAGGCGTGCGCCATCACGTAGCTGGCGAACAGGCGCAGACCTTCGGGCAGATGCGCCGCTAGTGGATAAAACTCTTCGGCAGAATACGGGGAAGGCAAGTGTAACAGGACGCTCGCGGCCGAGGCGAACAGGATATGCGTGGCGTGGACGGCAGGCGATTCCTCGTCAGTTGGCGTATCGAGGATGCCCGCAAGGCAACGGCGGGCATCGGCGATACGGTTGAGCGACAGACTGGCATATCCGCAGATAAAGCATGCGGAATAGCGCAGTGCAGGGTCGGTGGCGTCAAGATGAGGGCGTGCTGTCTCGGCGGCGAGGGCGGCCTGTCCGCGAAAGTACAGCGCTTCTGCCGTGGCGATGGTACGTGAATCGGGGTCGGAAATGCCTGCAACCGCAGCGTCGATCTGCCCCGGCACAAAGGTAGTGCACATCAACGGCATGGGAACGCATGGGTAGCCATCGCAGTCCATCTTCCATCTCCCATCAGGTGGCAACAGTGCAGCAATTGTACTCCTGTTGCTCGGGACCCCTTTCGTTTTACTGTTCGGATAACGCTACGGATCGTTTTGGAAGACTTACGAGCATGGTAGTCCCGTTCTCGGAACTTGTTTCGACCTCTACAGCGCCACCGTGAAGCGCTGCAATCTCCCAAACGAGCGCTAGTCCGAGTCCTGCGCCGCCGTATGCCCTGCTGCGGGATTTGTCTAGACGAAAGAACGGCTGGAAGATGCTATCACGGTACTGCTTGGGTATTCCCGGGCCCTGGTCCTCGACTCGCAGGAACACGCGGCTGTTGTTGTCGCAGATGGAGACGTTGACAGTCGAGCCGGGGCGGCTGTAACGGATGGCATTTTCGACCAGGTTAAACACCAGCCGATAGAGGAGCGTGTCGCTCCCGATTACTAAAGCGTCTCCAGCACAATTGAGGGCTAAGCCCTTATTTTCGGCAAGTGGCGCAAGGTCGGTGAGGACCTCTTCGGACAAGGGACCAAGTTCCACATCGTCCTCGCAAGGAACGCTGCGCAGCTCACTCATCTCGAGCAACACCTTGGTCATCCGCGACATCCGCTCAGTTTGTTCTTGTAGCAGGCCGAGCAGCTCGGCTGTTTCGGGTTGCAAACCGGAATGCTCGGAGATGAATAGTTCAATCTGTGCCTGCATAAGGGCGAGCGGGGTGCGCAGCTCGTGTGCGGCGTTGCCGGTAAACTGACGCTGTGCAGAGAACCCTTCGCCAAGACGGGCGATCATGTCGTTGAATGAGGCGCTGCATCGCTGTAGCTCGGTGGGTACATCTTTGCTGAGCTTAATTTCGCTTAGGTTGTCAGGCTGCACGCGCTCAACCTGGGCTGCAAAAGCCCGTAGCGGTTTAAGTGCACGGCCGCTCACAAAGTATGCCAGCGCGCCGCCAAGGAGTGTGACTCCAGCCGTGATGTACCAGGTTGTCGTGCCGAAAGACTCTTGTGCGTCGTTTACGACGATCGTGACCTTTTCATCGAGGGTCGCTTTCGTTGGATCGAACGCTTGGGGCGAATCTTCACCGGTTGCGTTAAAGGCCGAGATGTCACTGCCGATGGCATCCATGTAGCGCATGCCCGTATAGCCGACCAGGCAGTTCGTCAGCACGCACGCCGCACACGTCAGCAGTGCCGTCATGATCGTTATGCGACATTGCAGCGAAAGCCCTTTCATTCGCCATCCTCCATAACGTAGCCCTCTCCAATCCGATTGCGAATCGGGTCGTATCCCAAAGCGCCGCGCAACTTTTTTCGGAGTGACGAGATATGAACGCGGGTTGCGTTGCTAAAGCTGTTCACGGTGCTATCCCAAACGTGCTCCATAAGCTCCTCTTGACTTACCGGACGCCCCTGATTAAGCATCAGGTATTCCAAGATTCCCGTTTCCTTGCGCGTAAGAGATAAAGCCTCGCTGTCCACGGAAGCGATGCGCGCCTTGGTGTCAAAGCGGAGCTTTCCGCAGGTTAAAACTATGTCGCTTTGTGTAAAGCGTCTGAGGGTAAGGCTGCGAATCCTTGCCGCAAGCTCGTCCAGATGGAACGGCTTGGTGAGGTAATCGTTGGCGCCGGTATCGAGTCCGGCGACTTTATCGGATACTTCGCCACGCGCGGACAGAATCAGTACCTTGGTCTCGCAATCGGTTTTCCTAAGTTCCCTGAGCACGGTCATGCCGTCGACATGGGGAAGATTGAGGTCGAGTACCACGAGGTCAAAGGCTTCGATGCCCAGCAGGTCGAGCGCCTCCTGTCCGTCGTGACAGCAGTCGACGCTGTATGTCAGGTTTCGCAAGCTGCGTGCGATCGTGTCGCACAGTGCTCGCTCGTCTTCGACGATCAAAATACGCATAACAGTCTCCTTGCACATTCCAAATCGCGCTTAACACGGATTTTATAGTCGATATGGTCCAATGGTCGCGTAACGAAAGGAGTGGTCAGGTTGTTCAAAGTGGTAAAACCCGTGGTACAGGTCGCTTTGTTGATCGTCGGAATTGCCATGGTGTGCTTTGGCGTTATGCGTGGCGAGGCGGATGCCGTGCTGGCCAAAGCGATTAGGCTGTGCTTGGAGTGTATCGGAATTGGATAAAAGAGAAAACACTGCGTCGCATGTTTTGGCTCGATTTCGCGGATTCATTCAGGCGGCGGCGACGCTCGTCACCAACATTCACCTGCCAAACTTTGCCAAAGGCGGCATCTATCAGGGCGCGGGAAAAACAGTCTGCGTACCTGGACTTAATTGCTATTCGTGCCCCGCGGCATCGGGTGCGTGCCCCATCGGGTCGTTCCAGTCGGTGGTGGGCTCGTCCAAGTTCAACTTTTCGTATTACGTCACCGGAACGCTCATTCTGATCGGCGTGCTACTGGGGCGCTTTGTGTGCGGTTTTTTGTGCCCGTTTGGCTGGCTACAAGAGCTGCTTCATAAGATTCCCGGCAAAAAGTTCTCCACGAAAAAGCTCAAGCCGCTCACGTACATCAAGTACGTCGTGCTACTGTTTGCCGTGGTGCTGCTGCCCGTCTTGGTGGTTAACGACGTGGGCATGGGCGACCCGTTCTTTTGCAAGTACATCTGTCCACAGGGTGTGCTCGAGGGCGCCATTCCGCTGGCAATTACCAACGCCGGCATTCGATCTGCGTTGGGACATCTCTTTACTTGGAAACTTGTCGTTCTCATTGCCGTGGTAGTGCTGAGCGTTTTGTTCTACCGCCCCTTCTGCAAATGGATTTGTCCACTCGGCGCATTCTATGCGCTCATGAATAAGGTATCCCTACTGGGGATTCGGGTTGACGCATGCAAATGTGTCTCGTGCGGCAAGTGTTCAAGGGTTTGTCAGATGGACGTTGATGTGGTCCGCGCGCCCAATCATGCCGAATGTATCCGGTGCGGAAAGTGCATCGGGGCCTGTCCCGTCGATGCCATCAGCTATCGCTATGGCCTGGATGTGTCGGCGGAAAAGATTCCCTTGACCGCCGATAAAAAGTAAACAAGCTTCGACAAAACGGAGGAATGACCATGAAGCTTTCTAAGATTGCGGCCCTGTTTATGGCGCCGGTGCTGGCCTTGTGTCTTGTGGCATGTTCGGCACCTGGTGGCAATGCGAGCGAATCTGCGGGCTCCGATTCTAAGATCGCAGAACTCACTGCGCAGAAGCCGACCAATGCCGACGAGGCCGCCGAGTTGTATGCAAAACTCATGCAGAAGGAGAACGATATCTTTTCGAGTGATAACGCGCTGTGGGAAAAGGTATTCAATGCGGCAAATAAAGACTCGGCAATGATTGAGGACGGCAGCAATTACGGCGATTTCCTGCTCAAGACCATCGACGGCGCCAAGGATGAGTTCACGGCGGATGAGCTTAAGACGCTCAAGGCCGGTGCACAGCAGATCAAGGAGATCGAGGACAAGCTCGAGAGCTTGGAGAAGGAGTTCCCCGGCTGTGGAAGCACGCCGAGCGCAGGCGAGAGCGTCGACGCTTCGACCGCTGGCATGACGGCTGGTGCCAATGCTTCGAGCGAGGCGACGAAGTTCCCCAGCTTTACGGGCAAGGATCTGGATGGCAACGACGTGAGCAGCGACGAGCTGTTCGCTAAGAACAAGGTCACCGTTATGAACTTTTGGTTTACCACTTGCAAGCCGTGCGTGGGCGAGCTGGGCGATCTTGAGAACCTGAGTAAGGAGCTTGCCGAGAAGGGTGGCCAGGTCGTGGGCGTCAATTCCTTTACGCTCGATGGCAACAAGGACGAGATTGCAGATGCCAAGGACGTGCTGAGCAAGAAGGGCGTGACATATAAGAACATCTGGTTCAAG
>JAGZBF010000007.1:0-92000 GCA_018370025.1 Collinsella sp.
GGAGCAGAACGAGATCGCCGGCGCCATGTTCAAGATGAGGGAGGACCCCCGTGTCACCAGGATCGGAAAATTCATCCGCAAGCACTCCATCGACGAGTTCCCGCAGTTCCTCAACGTGTTCCTGGGCCAGATGTCCGTGGTGGGCCCGCGCCCGCCGCTGCCCAACGAGGTCGCGGAGTATACCGAGTACGACCTGCAGCGCTTGGCTGTGAAGCCGGGCATTACCGGCTGGTGGCAGGTGACTGACCGCAACGATACCGACTTCGACGGCATGGTCCGCCGTGATTTGGAGTACATCGCCAAGCGCGGCCCCATCACGGACTTGAAGATTGTTCTCCTCACGGTCGTTGAGGTCTTTACCGGTGGAGGTGCTTGCTAAATGACTGAACCGGTTAGGGTGGCTCAGGTTGTTGGCAAGATGGTTGGCGGCGGCGTCGAAGCTGTCGTTATGAATTACTATCGTCACATCGATCGCGGTAAAGTGCAGTTTGACTTTCTTGTTGATTCCGATTCGACGCTTGTTCCCCGTGACGAGATCGAATCGCTCGGTGGCAGGGTCTTTGAGATACCGCCCTATCAGCATGTAGCTGAATACCAGCGAGAGCTTCAGCGTCTCTTTAAGCAAGAGGGCTGGAAGATTGTCCATAGTCACATCAACGCGCTTTCGGTCTTTCCTCTTCGTGCTGCGAAGAAGGCGGGTGTCCCCGTGCGTATCGCCCATAGCCACTCTACGAGTGGTAGGGGTGAGTATGCCAAGAATGCCCTGAAGGCCGTGCTGAAAACGCAATCAAACCGGTATCCGACTCACCGTTTTGCATGTAGTAAATTCGCTGGTGAATGGTTATTTGGATCGAGTTCTCAATTTGTAGTCATGCGTAATGCTGTCGACTTGTCTGTTTTCGCGCCAGATGATGAGGATCGCCTAAGGACGCGGCGATCGCTTGGTGTTGCTGATGGACAGCTTCTAATTGGGCACATTGGTCGTTTTACAGAGCAGAAGAATCACTCATATTTGCTTAATATATTCGATCAGGTTTTAAAGATTCGTAATGATGCAGTTTTAGTTTTGGTTGGTTCTGGTCCGTTGGTTGAACAGATAAAGGACCAAGCTGATTGTCTGGGGATTAGCCATTCTGTTCGGTTTTTGGGCACTAGAAGCGACGCAGCATCTTTATATCGAGCATTTGATGTTTTCTGCCTGCCGAGCCTGTATGAAGGCCTCCCAATGGTCGGAGTTGAATGCCAGGCATCGCATACACCCATTCTTGCGTCTGATACCGTTACCTCTGAGACCGCTGTTACATCCATGATGCAATTTGAATCACTTTCTAGCTCCTGTATAAAGTGGGCCGAAAGACTTATTGAGTTGAGCACAGAGGTCTTCGCGCCTGGCGACGATGCCGGTTTGCAGGTATTTGAAATTAATGCTGCGGCCAGAGTGTTATTGGATTGTTATATGACCTATTTAGGTTCTGTTGATTAAGGGGATAGCTTGACTATTACATGTTCTAAGCGAGTCGCAGTCGCGTCGTGTCATGACAAAATCAACTTTGGCAGCGTTCTTCAGGCGTACGCGACCCAGCGTGCCCTTGAGGAGCTGGGAGTTGAAGTCAATACTATTGATAAACGTGGCCTGGGTCATGCTATTTCTGAAGGACGCAATGATTACTATCTTGAGCATCTATTTGATGTAGATCTTTATCGTGCAAAGCTGGGTTTTGTAAAGCATCGCATCAAGCAGAAGCTTGATGCTGACTTTGGAAAGAAAATGGCAAAGAGGAAAAGTGCATTTTCATCTTTCGAGTCAACACATTTTAGTTTTACTCCTCAAGCCGCTTCGTTTGAAGAACTTGGGGCGCTTGTGGCTGATTACGACAGCGTTGTTGTTGGCAGCGATCAGCTTTGGCTGCCTGTTAACATTGCTGGTAGGTACTTTACACTATCTTTCGTGCAGCCTCCTGTCCGCAAGGTGTCTTATTCCACTAGTTTTGGAGTATCTTCCCTTTCTGAAAAATATCTTCGTAAAACAAAAGATTTTCTTTCCGATTTTTCGGCCATTTCTGTTCGCGAGGATACGGGAGCGGATTTGGTAGAGAAAGCTACGGGCGTCCGATGCTCTGTTGTATGCGACCCTACGATGCTGCTAGCTAGAGATCAGTGGGCAAGCCTTGCTTGTTCCTCTTCGATTGACGTTCCTGACGAGCCCTATGTTTTCTGCTATTTCATGGGTAAGAATGCATGGAATCGTGAATGTGCCCAAGAGCTTGCCAAGCAGCATAATTTGAAGATCGTCGCCATTGCTCATCCCGATGAATATGTTAAGGCTGATGACGATTACGCGGATTATTATCCTTGGGAAGCCGGTCCGGCTGAGTGGGTCAACTTGATTGCCCATGCTTCGTATGTCTGTACTGACTCTTTCCACGGAAGCGTTTTCTCAAATATTTTTGAGGTGCCCTTCTTCTCGTTCCGTCGCCACGAGAATATGGGTGCTCAGTCTACGAACTCACGTATTGATACATTGTTGCGTGTCCTTGGAAACTCCGATCGTATTTGCGAATCGAAGGATGCTTTCCGTGCCGCAATGGCAAATGAAATCGACTTTGTGTCAGTACGTCAACGACTTAATGTGTATAGGAATGAATCGGCCAATTGGCTTAAATCAGCTCTTGAGTTGTAGGGAACAGTATGATCTCCATCACGGACAAAAGTAAATGCTGCGGTTGCGCTGCCTGTGCTCAAAAATGTCCCAAGCAGTGCATATCAATGGAATATGACGCCGAGGGCTGCGAGTACCCCGTAGTCAATGCTGACCAGTGTATTGATTGCGGATTATGCGAAAAGGCTTGCCCAGTGCTTAATGTTGATAAGGACGAGCCTAAGTCCCAACGAGCCTTTCTAGTCCAGCATAATGATCAAAAGGTTCTTGCTGAAAGCACTTCTGGTGGAGCCTTCACTGCCCTTGCTCAGGCCGTGATTGCCAACGGCGGTATTGTGTTTGGTGCAGGTTATTTGCGCGGTGAACAGCTTGTGCGAGCCGAAGGAGCCCCTGGGCGACTTAAGGTCGGACATTTTTCTGTGGAAAGCGTTGATGAACTTTGGCGCTTCCGCAACAGTAAATATGTTCAGAGCGTTGTTGGCCCTGCGTATCCCGAGGTCAAACAACAACTAAAAACTGGACGTGAAGTTCTCTTTATTGGTACCCCTTGTCAATGCGAAGGCCTGCTTCGATTTTTGGGCGGCAAGCCGGCAAATTTACGCGTGGCAGACTTCGTCTGCCGCGCGAACCCCGCTCGCGCTGTGTTCGCGCGGCAGGTCGAATGGCTTGACGCAAAGGTTGGCGTAAAAGGTGAGACCGTTCTTTTTAGAGATAAATCACGGTTTGGCTATCGCTATTCAAATATGTGCGAGCTCGAAGGCGAGACTCTGTATGGTGAACGGCTGTACAGTGAAGGTGTCGAAACAGATCCTTACCTAAGGGCCTTTTTTGCTGATCTTTCAGATCGACCCATTTGTTACGAATGCCCGTTTAAAAAGCGTTATCGCGTTACTGATTTGACTTGCTGGGATTTCTTCGATGTTTATCGACTCTCGAAAGAGTTCGACGACAATCGGGGCGTCACTCGAGTTCTCATCCAAAGCGATGAGGGACAAGAATTGCTTGATCGAGCCTCAAGCTATGCCCGTATGAAGGAGATTGATGTTGAGGCTGCAGTAGAAGGTGTTCGTGAACTTACTAAGTCCTTGAAGCTGAATCCGCGTCGCGATGAATTCATGGCTGATGTGGCGAATCTGGATGGTGAGGAGCTTATGAATAAGTGGTTCCCCGATTCCGGAAAAGTAAAAGCCGAGCGCTTTGCTAGGCATACATGCGAAAAGCTTGGAATTTATGACCCGATGAAGCGTCTGGTTAAAAAAATCATCAAGAAGTAGCCTATTGTTCGAAAGGGAATTGATGATTCCTAAAGTTCTGCACTACATCTGGTTCGGTGGAAGTGAGCTTCCTGAACTTGAAAGAAAATGCATTGAGTCTTGGTCGAAGATCATGCCTGATTGGGAAATTCGTAGATGGGACGAAAGCAATTTCGATATAAATCAATGTGAATTTTGTCGTGAGGCATATGCCTCAAAAAAATGGGCGTTTGTCAGCGATTATGCGCGCTACAGAATACTGTATTCAGAGGGTGGAATCCTTCTCGATACAGATGTCGAAGTCCTGAAGCCTCTGGACGAGCTTTTAGATAATGAGGCTTTTGCGGGATTCATGAAGAATAATTTCTTCTTGAATCCCGGCCTCATCATGGGTTCTGAGGCCGGAAGCCATGTCATGAGCGATGTCGCAAAATTATATGAATCTATGAGATTTGAGATGCGAAAAGGCCGCAACTCTATGGATACCTCTCCGAGGGTGCTAACTGATTACCTGGAAGTGAGTTGTGCTCTTAAGAGAGATGGTTCATTTCAGCAGTTAAATGGTTTCACTGCATACCCTGCTACTTATTTTGATCCCCTAGACAGTCATAGTGGCAAGTTTGAAATTACTGATGATACATATTCTATTCACCATTATTCAGGCACCTGGTTGTCACCCGCTAAGAAGTTCCGTGTTGAAATGCGGAAAAAGCTTGCGCCAGTAATTGGACCCAAGCTGTCTTGGTTCATCTCCTCTGTTCTATCGGTACTTAGATTTGGAAGGAAGGCTTTTTAATGGTTTCGTCTGCCTTAGACCACAATAAGCCTAGGGTTTTAGTATCTGGCCTTTCAAATGGGCTGGGTGGAACCGAAATCGTTGTTGGTAGGTATATAAAGGCCCTCAGCTCATATGCTACGTTTGAATTTCTTGCTTCGTTTGAGGGACTTGGTGTTGCCGCAATTGAGGCCAAGCTTAACGGATTACCTTATGTCTGTTCATTTGGCGTTCCAGATGCGGCTGATATTTCTGATAAATTTTTAAAATGCTCCTTTAATGTTGCCGAATGGATTGAAGCAATTATTTCTATGGGTCGTCCAAATAAGCTTGCGGGGGGCGTCTGTTTATGACGTCAACAAGCAAGCAAGTAAATTGCTGTCAATCTTCCTTGGTCGACAATCCTCTCGTGAGCGTGATTGTGCCGATGTATAACGCTGAAAAAACGATTCAAAAGACATTAAATAGTCTTCAGCGTCAGAGTGTGAGCAACATTGAAATAATTATTGTTGATGATGGGTCGACAGATCGTGGCGCTGAGCTAGTTATGGCTATTGCAGAGGGCGACAACCGGATTAAGCTGATTAGTCAAAACAATAGTGGTGTATGCGTGGCGCGTAATAGGGGTATCGATGAGGCCTCCGGTGATTGGGTGGCATTTGTTGATGCTGACGATATGCTGCCTATAAATGCAGTTAGGCTGTTGCTTGAATCCTCAGATGGCTGTAGCTTGGTTATCGGGGCTCTACTGAATGAGCATGGCGATTATTCGGGCAAGGCTATAAGCATCGACTGGAAAACAGCATGCTCTCTTAGCCTTGCATTTTGGGATAATGTTAATAAAGTTCCGTTTTCGAGCTTTACTAAAGGTGTTGTATTCCGAAGCGTTTGGGGAAAGATATTTAAGAAATCATTATTCCGGAATGGTTTTCTTAAATTTGAAGATGGCATTCGTTTCGGTGAAGACGCGTTGTTTATGGTAGATGCTTATCGTCTGGCTGAAAGTGTAAAAGTAGTGGACTCGGCGGTCTATTGCTATGTCAACAATAGTGATTCAGTAACGAGAAATACTGATATCTCGGCTATCGAGAGTGTTGATAATTTACTGATAAAACTATATGAGCTATGTCACGTGAATCCGGATTTAAGCGAACTATATAAGCAATCTGCAGCCAGGGAAGTCTTATCTTTGATTCGTAATTGTGCACGTTTGGAATCGAATCAGCTTTTTAAGCCTGTCTCTAATATGGTCTGCCAGTCGTATTTCAGCTATTTAATGGAAGGCTTTGCTTCTCACCGCTATTCACGTCGGTTTATCTCTGAAGTGAAAAATCGCATTACGATCCGTCTTCTTCTTGCGAGGCGTGTTATGGCTGCAATTGGCTTTACTAAGTTTGTTTATGGGGTACGTTAATTGAATTTGACTAATGTGGAAAGATCATGGACTGAGATTATACGAGCAAATGCCGGGGCTGTACTGTTCAGCTTTGCTTTGGCTTTATTTTCAGTTTCCTATTATATTGGATCAGTAAATGCTACCAATGTGTTTGGGATTTCTCTTGCGGTGCTTTCGCTGGTCCTTGAGTTGTTTGCCTTAGCGTTTCTACTGCTGAAGCTTTTACTACAAAAGACTTCTCATGTGAAAGTGCTAGTTGGCTTGCTGCTGATTTTAATTTGCGTCGGGTCGCTGAAATCAAATAAAGCCCCTCAGATTATTTGGTTGGCGCTGTTTTGCCTTTGCGCTGAAGACGTCCCTGAATACTACATCTCAAGGTCTATTCTTGTATCGTCCGTCTTTATGCTATTGATGGTTGTTGGTCTCAATAGTGTCGGTGCCATTCCTTCTGTATTAATGTCGCGCGGTAGCAATTTTGTACGAAATTCGATGGGCTTTGCCCATCCTAATAATTTTGGACAGCTTTTGTTTATTGCTTATTCTGCTTCTATTTTTGAGCTGAAAGGCAGAAGCGGTCTTGCGGGCATCTTCTGTTTCGCAATTGCTTTTTTCGTAGCTGATTCAAAAACTTCTGCAGCAGGCATTTTCGTAATGGCCTTGTATTCGGTTATTTCATTCAGAAGCCCCCGTTCAAAACCATATGGGTCCCTATTTACTTTTTTACCGCTTTTTCTGGCGATTATTAGTATAGCCCTGCCCTTTATGTGGTCCCATGGTGCCAATAAATGTCTTGTTCAGCTTGATAATTTAATGACCAACCGGATTTTTTATTCCGCCTATTATTTTGAAAACTACCCTCTGACTGTTTTTGGTAATGACTTAACGGCCATAGTTTCGCTGCCGTCTGCAACGGGTGGTTATTTAATACAAACAAGAGTCATGCTTGACAATGCATATTGTCGACTACTTATTCAATACGGTTTGATCCCATTTACCGCGTTTGTTGCTTTCTATTGCGTAGCGATAAATAAAGCGCGTATTTCGGCCCACGTGACATTCATGGGCTTGGTCTTGTATTCCCTAATGGGGTTTGTTGAATGCGGAATGTTATATCCAGCATGTAATTTCTTTATGCTTATGGCGCTGCCCGCCTTTTCAGATAAGGGGCCCTGTCAATCCAGGGTGCCATCAAAGGATGTTGTGGAGATGGCTAAATAATGGCAAAAATTAATACTACCAAGTCAGACATTATATGGAACTATGTAAGCACTGTTCTTTCAATGGGGAGCAGCTTCCTTCTTCTTCCGTTTCTGCTTGCTTACTTATCTAACGCCGAACTTGGTCTCTGGTACACTTTTGTTGCCATTGGGAATTTAACGCTGTTATTTGAATTTGGCTTTACACCAACTTTTGCGAGAAATATTGTCTATTGTCTTAGCGGTGCGCGTAGCATTAGCAAGAGCGGCTACGATTCATCTCAAGTTGGTGATTCTGTAGACTATGAGCTGCTTGGCAAATTGATTAAAACATCCCGGATTGTTTACGCGTTAATTTCTTGCGTTGTCCTGATGCTTACCGCTACAGTTGGAACTGCCTACATTTCTTCAATTTCAAGTGCTATTGATCCCTTTTCTTGTTGGACCGCATGGTTAATTTTTTGTTTTGATGTGTTTTTTAATCTATTCTTTTTTCATTATACGACCTGCCTGAGAGGGTTCGGGGATATTTCCGCTGAAAGCAGGGCAAAGTCTTATGGTCGCATTGGGCAGCTTGTGGTTTCTGCGTTTTTGCTGTTTATGGGTTTTGGCATCATTGGCGCTGCCATCGGTTATCTGTTTAATGACATTGTGCTGAGATTTTTTTGCGGTCGCTTTCTGGAGGTTCACTCAGAGGCGATAAAAAAAGCAAACGATGCTTGTACGGGCGTTTCTATTTCTGAAATAAAAGAAACGTTTATTTCAGTGGCTTATTTGGCGTGGAGGGACGGCGTTGTTCAACTTTGCTGCTATGCTTCCACTCAGTTGAGTTCGCTGCTCTGCTCCTATTTTCTTGGTGTGGAGGTTAACTCTCAGTATTCATTAATTATTCAAGTTGGCGGTGCAATTTACGGGTTTGCCAGCGCCTACGTTCGATCTTTTATTCCAATGTTTCAATCTGCTTATGCTGGTGGCGAAGTTCAGACTGCACGAAAAATTATTGAAAAAAGTCTGTCTCTATATTGGATTTTAATTGTTGTATGCACGATCGGTGTCTGGTTTGTCGGCTTCCCAGTCTTGTTCCTAGTTAAGAAAGGTTTTTCCCCCGACGGGCTTCTTTATTTCGCCTTGGTTGTTTATCTTGCGGTTTGGAACCATCATTCATTGTGTTGTAATTACATTATCAGTACGAATGAAATCCCCTATCTCCCGGCTTATATAGTTTCGGCTATTGCAGGTTTTGTATTGTCGTATGTCTTAATTTCCTTTACTGGCATGGGCGTCTGGGCGCTTGTGGTTGGTAATGGGGCCGCTCAGCTTGCATATAATAATTGGAAATGGCCTATATACCTTGCGCGTAAATTCTCTTCCCATTATTTTGCGTTGATTAGAGCTGGTCTCATGCAGTGGTCCTGCGCATTGAAGAAATAAGTGTTAATCACTGCTTTAATGTGACTTATGATTTCGATCGCGCCGATAGTGCCGAGAAAGTGGTGTAGAGTCCGATCCGAAGTAAGTTGCATGGCGTTGGGCAGCAGAGCCTGCTCGGCAGATCACCATTTAGATGCAAGGCCTATAACCCGATCGCAAACCTCCAACGTAGCAGATCGATGTGTGACGATGATGGCGGTACGGCCGAGATTTCGCATGCGGCCCAGCATTTCTCGCTCGGTCTTGGGGTCGTGGGCCGATGTGCATTCATCGAGCAGGAGCACGGGGGGACTGGAGTAGACCGCACGCGCAACGGCAAGGTGTTGCTCCAGGTCTCCGTACCAGTTGTCGCTGGTGTCGTCCCAGGTTAGGTCCATCTGGCGCCATTTGCCGTCGATCTTTACGGCGTTCCAGGTGTGGCCGTTGCCGGTGATGCGGCCGTTGGCGATGCCCGCTGCGTCAAGGAGCTTGGAGTAGATGCGCTGGTAGCTCTCGCAGGTGCCCTGGTGGCGCGTGAGGCCGCTTTCGGCCGAGCACCAGTTGAGGCTGTGGTCGTACTCCAGCTGGTCGAGCGTCCAGTCGTGGAGCCACAGCGCCATGTCGTATTCCGAGCCGTTTGTCTCTTGCCTGCACAGGTCCACGGCGTTGTTGACGATCTGCGTGACGCTTGGGCGGGCGGCGTCGTTTACGGTCACCTCCGCCGTGGTACGCAGGTAGTAGATCCCCTTGTCGTTTTGGGGGTCGTTTCTGTCGTTGTCCATAAAGTAGAAGTAGATGCGGTACGTGCCCGATGCCGTGAAGTCAAAGGTAAAGTCGTGGCCCGCGGTGCCCAGGCTGCAGTAGCTGGCCCATGCCGGGCGCGACGGGTCGCAGACGCTTTATGGCTACCGCCGTCCCAGTAGGTGGGCACGTCCATGCGCGCCTTGGCCTGGGACGAGCCGTTGGTTTGGGTTACGTGGAAGGTCGTCGCGGTGCCCGCGGGGGCGTCGTTCCACGAGACGGTGAAGGTGACGCCGTTTTGGGTTGCCGTGGCGGAGTGGGCGTAGGTGGTTTGTGACGTGGCGGAGATTGCGGCGGGCGTGGGGTTGGTTTGGGCTCGGAGGGAGGGGGTGGGGGTGGCGGTTGTGGCGGTGGCGCCGTCAGCGCTTTCCGTGTTGGCTGCGCTGGTGCCGGTGGATGTTGCGGTGCCGTCCTCTGCGGTATCTGCTGTCGCATTTGTGTTGGTGTCGTCTTCGGCCTTGCCTGCGTCGCTGTTCGTGGTGTCGAATCGCGCCTGCTGCTCGGCGCTTTCTTGAGGCTGAATTGCCTCCGCAATGGCTGCCATGGGCAACGTCGCGCCGACCATGGACGTGCACGCGATTGCGCAGAGCAGGTAGTAAAGGGGTCGTTTCATAGCGGAGCCTCTCGGTGAGCAGCCAATAGGGTTCGAAGGCAGCTCCAGGCCAGCACTCCGCACATATTTTGTTGGGGATTATTTTACGGGAACCCCAGTCAACATCAGCGAACTTTCTGGGGAATGTTGGGGAGGGGGTTGGAGCGCCATAGAGGACGGAGCCGTGTAGGGAAATGCCGTCTCCAGAATCGATATACCAATTTAGCAGCCGCTCAAAGCGGTCGTACCGCACGATGCCGATCCAGCCGTCGGCGCACCTGACTCATCGTTCATTCGCCTGGTAATTACAACGGCGTTGTCAACGATGTCGCTCTCTCGCACCGTGAACGTGCAGCAGATCGGCAAGAGCCAGTTGGCGTAGATGCCCATTCCGTACGCTAAAGACGCTTCTAGCGGATCGCCCTGCTCTCCGGGCAGACCGCGGCAGTAATCGGCTGCGTTCATATTGAGGCGCCCGTTCATCAGGCCGTCGATATACGCCTCTTTGGGCGCGAACTTCAGCAGGCAGGCGATGTCGCCGTTAGGCATAGTGAGTCTTCTCGTTAGCGGGCGTGTCCTAAGCCGCCGCGTGGGCCGGGGCTTTGTTCCAAAATGGGAGAGGCTCCTTAAACCATCGTCTCAGATTGACGTGCGACTGGTACAGCTCAGGGTGGCGGTGCCCTTTGGTATGGGAGCCCGCGCCCACGACGGGTGTTGCTGGGCGGTGATCATTGGCTTTCTCCATCGCCAGCAAAGCGATCGGGTAAAAGGGCACGTTCGCGCTGCCTGGGGCTCTTTTGTGCCGTGAGAGCAACTTTTGTTCAGTCTTAATTGAATGCGGCGAAGCTCTTAATCAGGGTTTCTTCCTTCTACATTCAGTGGAGACATTGCATTCGGTCGGCCTATTCACGGGTATAAGGTGGCTGTCTGGTTCGATCGTGACGGGTGATGTTTATGGCTAAGCAAAAGATGTCGGTTTACCTCATTAAAGAGGGTTTTAATATTGATGATGTCGTTGACTCCAATGACCCCTTTATCCATAGGCACCTTCTAGAGGATGGTTCAGTGGTTTACACAAAGCCATCAGACCCTCATCCGCCAAAATGGATTGATTATTTTGACGGTCAACTGGAGTCCGATACTCTGCTATCTTCTTCTGCAAGCGCTCTCCATCTGGTCCAAGTTGCCGTGGCGGAGGACGCTGAGCGTCTATTTGCCATTTCTTTTGGCTATGGTTTTACTTTGCTGGATAAAGAGGCGGTCGAGGAACGCTTTGGGCTTAAAGTGGCGCTCAATCAGGCGATGGATGGCGGACTTCGCAAACTAAAACGAACTGCAGTTTCAGGCAATGCTCGAAAGACCGACGAACAAATGCCCCTTCCGTCTTCAGTTGATGCTTTTGAAATCGACGTCGAGCGCGATCTGCTAGAGGGAGTGACTGTGAGCGGAGGCGATGGGCTGCTCGCAACTGGATCTATTACTGGATCGGATTCTCTCGCATTGAGTGTTGGCGAGTCGGTAGAATCGATCCGAGACTATCTTAAGTCTGTCTATGCCGTTTATGTGCTTGATTCTTATAAGGCTAAATACGGTTGGGTCGACAGAATCGTTCCGGTTCGCAAGCGGTCACTCGAAGATGCGTTGAATTCTAAAGCCATCAGCCTCATTAATGCTCACGATCAAAATATATGGCTTGCAGTGCCGGAAATCCTTGAATGGGAGGCGGTCGCCGGCTTTCGTGTTGGATCAAAGGGTTCTTTGCTTGATGATGTTTGTCTCGACATGGTCTATCCGGAACCGGAAAAGTTGCCTCAGAGCTACGAAGACCTTTGCAAAACCCGTATTTCTGTTATTGGACAGGCAGAGGGCTCGGTGATAAATAAATGGCGCGCATCTGAGTGCCTATATGGCGAGGTAGAATATCAAGGGGCCAGTTACTGTGCAAATAATGGAAAATGGTTTCGAATTGATGGTGACTACAAATCATCGGTTGAATCCCGCTTTTCTAAGATTCCGCTTTACCCAACGGAATTCCCAGAATATTTTAAGGGTGAATATGAGGGCCCGTATAACCAACGTGTCGTGGAGATGAATTCCTCGACCGAGTTGTTGCTAGACAAGAAGACCATTTACTACGGCGGTCGAGGCAGCCAGGTCGAGCTTTGTGACATCTTGTGCAAAGACGGTACGTTCATTCACGTTAAGCATTATCAAGGTTCTTCGACTTTAAGCCATCTGTTCAATCAGGGCTTGGTCTCGGCTCGTTTGGTAAAGGCAGACCCTAGTTTTAGGGAGTGCGCACAGGTTGTTCTAGACAAGATCGAACCTAATTGTTTTAAATTGGAAAGGGATTCGGTCAAACAGGTCGTTTTTGCGATTATCTCTAAAAATGATGCGGTAAGGCCTGAGATTCCATTCTTTAGCAAAGTGGCACTAGATGCCGTGTGCTCTCAGCTGGCCGCGATGGACATCGATGTCGCATTGGCGAGAATCAAGGAGGTCCGAGCCGATTGCGGTTGATTCATTGCCGCTAGTTCGGTCGCCGGCTGGGAACTCTTGCTCTTGATTGATTTGTTAATTGGAGAGGGGCGTATCCATGCCCGGGGTTAAGAACCAGCACTACGTGCCTCGGTTTTATCTCAAATCGTTTACCGACGAAGCGGGTTATCTCAACGGTATAAGGCGCGATGCTGGCGGATTGAAGCCCGCCTTCCGATCAAAGCCCGAAAACGTTTGTGCGGAGAACTACCTTTATGAGGTCAGGCGACGTGTATCCCAGGGCGATGACGGATTCATCGAGAAGGGCGTCATCGAAGATAAGTTGGGCAAAACTGAAAGCAAACTTGCTCCCGCTTACCAATCGTTGCTGAATTGTCTCGACCGTGGTGAATTGCTGAAGAACAAAGATGGCGTTGATTTGGTCATTGAGCTCGTGGCCTTCTTGATTGCAAGAAATCCAATGTGGTTGAACGAGGTGAGGGGTGCAGCCTGCAACCGCTCCAAAGAGCTTGAGGCCACCGGACGCTATTCGAATGGTGACGTTGTGTGTGCGGATTTTACTGGATTTGATGGCGAGCTTAAACCGGCTGTTGAATTTCTTTACTTGGATACGGTGCTCTTCGAGCGTTATAAGGGGACTCCTATTTATTCCTTAATAGACTTGTTTCGTGATATGGATTGCAGGTTTTGCGTTGCCCCCGAGGGCTCCGAATTCGCTACCGCTTCGTTGCCAGCGTACGTGGCATGGACAAATGAACACGATGTAAATCCTTGCGTCATTTATTTTCCGCTCAGCCCCCGTTACGCTGCCCTATTTTATCGTAGGCAGGCAAATGACCGAAGTGTCAACATTGTCTATGAGACAAAAGCTAAGGTTGATTATTTAAATCGCATGTTAATGAACGGCAATTTATCATGGGATTTTCTGATGGCAAGTAGCCCCTCTTGTTTGGAACGGCTAATTAAGGGTTATAGGCCTAGGGCTTAGCTTGCAGAGTTATGTATTGAGCCGGCTGGCCGGGTTGTATGGTTTTTAATCCTGTTCTGTCGAACGCTTGAGATACACTGTGTTCAGCGCTACCGGGAACGCTGTGGGCCATATGGCGTATGGCTCCGCAAGGCCGTCGAGCTGTACAATAATCGAGTTATTTTATAACTTGTAGATATGCGGGAGGCTGCATGGATGAATTTCGACCCAAGCCTTGGTTGACTCCTGCTCAGCAAGTTCAGCATCTTGAGTCGGAGGGCATTAAATTTGAGCTTACTTCGAAGGATGATGCTGAACGGTATCTTGAGAAGAACAATAACTTCTTTCGCATCAACCTATTTCGAAAGGGTTTTCCAACGTATGTGGGCGGGCCGAATGATGGTTTGTTCATTAACCTTGATTTTGGAATGCTTCGCGATCTTGCAATCATTGACTATGAATTTCGCCAGGTGCTTCTTTCAATTTCAATCGATGTTGAGCATTTTTCGAAACTTCAGCTGTTGAGGTTCTTGGAAGCGCATCAAGATGATGGGTACTCGATTGTCGAGAAGTATATTTCTTCTAAAGATCAGAAGTTAGATAATGGGAAAACGGTTAATTTAGTTAAATCGGAAATCAACCGAGGTGCAAACGGATGCTATACAAACCAAATAATTGCTGATTACCCTGGTTATCGTTATCCAGTTTGGGCATTTGTCGAGCTTATTCCTTTTGGAACCTTCAACAATTTTCTTCTTTATGTTGCAAAGAGGTATCGAGACAAAAAGCTTCAAAGTCGTTTCTATCAACTTCAAAGCGTTAAAGCTCTCCGTAATGCTTGCGGGCATAATAACTGCATTATTGATGACCTTAAGGGAGGGGATCCTTCTTATCAGATTGGCCGCAATGTTAAAAATGCTTTACGGGCTGTCGGCTATTCGGATATCACCCTTTCAACGAAGTTGAGCAATGACAGGATTCAGCAAATTGCGACGACTCTTTATTTGCATCATCTGATTGCCTCTCCTGGCGTTGTTGCGGCAAAGGGCGTTCAGCTTCACCAGTCGGTCAATCGCATGTATCGGAATGCTCAGTATTACGATAAAAATGACCCTGTAAAATCGTCCTTCAGTTTTTTTAAAGGTATGGTCGATGCATGGTACCCGATAGTCTGAGTCTCATGTATCATATGTGATGATGTTTTTGTGGTGGTCGAGGACGCATGCTACACCATCTCAATGAGATGGTGTAGCATGCGTCCTGCAATACAAAAGCTCTTTGGGAGCTTTAAGGGTGACGCTTTCGATAAGAGAGTGTTGCCCTTTTTTCATGCGTGTAATGACTTTCAGGCTGGTCAAGTACCGTTTCGACGATGGGCCGATCGAGACTAAGAATATCAGCCTCCGTTGATGGCCGATTAGAGACTCACGAAAGAGTCGAACACCGAACGTAATTCCTCTATGCGTCGCATTATCGATGACTTTAGGGTACTATCCCAGTAGTGATTCTGTCGTCGTGGACTCTAAGTGAGGCGATGACAAAGAAGGGTCGTTGTTTGGAGGCTTCCGGCAACGGCCCTTTGATTTTAGGGGCTTGTTTTGGCAAAAGAACTTAAGACTTTTGTTCAACCAATTGAACTCCTAGAGAGCCGTGGGGCGGCGACTGATTCAACCACTGTAGATTGCCCGAGACGTGATATCCGACCATGCCGCCTCGTTAGGTTCTTTGCAGGACTACACGTCTCCATATCGGTGGCTTAAACAGCGGTTTGGGGATGCCAATCTTGTCAATATCCACGGCACGCTTGATGGTGAAAGCATTTTTGGATCGACGGTTCCGGCAATTTGGATGATCGGGATATCCTCCCGTTTGCCAAGACATATCGTGTGTTGAAGTCCGCTCGAGGGGTTCCAAGTAGCTCGATTGCTTATCCTGCGCAAAGGGGAGGGGATGGTCTTGAGATGTCTTCAATAGTCTTTTTTGGACATTCGCTCTCTCGGGCCGATTATTCGTACCTTGAGTCTATCTTTAGCACGGTGGATTTGTATAACGGGCATACCAGCCTGGTCTTCTTATACCCAAACTACGCTAAGGGTGTCCGCGAGTCAGAGGTGGTCAAGGTACTCGCCCTCCTTGATTACTATGGCACTTCGCTTGGTATTGCTGGACGTAGCAACAATCTTGCACACAAGCTTATGCTGGAGGGCAGGTTCGTCGTTCGGGAGATATAGGTTGTGGCGGTTCGAGATTATCGCTTGAGCTATCATAGTCAAACAATGAAAAACAGAAGCCTGCTTGCTAAGGCCAAAGTTTCGTAAGGGGGTTCCTTCCCAAGGGAGGGCATCCCCTATTTTTATGGCGCCTCGACTTGGAAGTCTCCGTTGAAAGGCGCGCCTGTAGACAAGCTGAGGATATCAACTAGAATAAAGTCAATTGCGGTGGAAGCCTTCGGGCGACACCTGAAGAGGGTTGATGCGTCAGCCCTCTTTTTTGTTTGCATGTAAGATTCGGCCTGTCAAAACTTACATCCCAGTTGGGAAAAGGCGAAATTGCGGGTGTTTTTCTGCCAGCATGTAATTTTACTGATGCGTTGCTGCTCAGCTTAATTCACTACGGTTTGTCGGTAAAGGATTGACTGGGATTGGGCTTTTCCTTACAGTTCCAACTGTGATGAGGCTTTGCGACGGTACGTCCGGCTTGGTCCGTGGAAACCGCCGAAAGGCGGTTTTTGCGTTTAAGGGCTGTTTTCCAGCGGCTTTCGTAGCGGGTATTCATGGTTCGCATGGACTCTGTTCACATTACTTTTCTTGTAATGGAGTATTTGATGAGAGTCTCCTATCTCTTGCCGTAATATAATTACGGCAAGAGATAGGAGACTCTCATGCTTAAGCGTTTTACTGTTGATGGCTATAGGAATTTTTCGACTCCGGTTACATTAAATTTTGCAGCTTCTCGTGATTATCAGTTTGCAGAAAATAACGTTAAAAACGGAACCGTGAAAACCGCACTTTTGATCGGCAGAAATGCGTCTGGTAAATCGAATTTCGGTTCAGCTTTATTCGACATTACACTCGGCTTTCCAGAGGCATTCGATTATTCTGACCAGGATGATCGTCTGTTTTTGAATGCTGACTGCGGGCGAGGCACGGCACAGTTCACTTATGTCTTTGAATTTGACGGTCGCGAAATCAATTACAGCTATGAGAAGACTTCTCCGACTACTTGGCTTCATGAGAGCCTATCGATTGATGAGAGTCTCATTTTCGATTTCAATAACGCACGCGGCGTTTTCGAAGAGAACCATCTTGAACGAATCGGTGCTGCTGGGATCAATTTTGAATTCTCCGATACTTCGTTGAGCCTTCTTTCTTATATAACGAGCAGTCTTCCAACTAATGTTTTAGGCGTCTTGGCGGAGTTGCGACGATTTGTCTCGCGCATGAGGCTGATTCGCATGGACTTTTTTCGATTAAAAGGGTTTGAAACAAGAAGGGTAATCGACAAGATCATACGCGAGAACAAAGTTGCGGAATTCGAGTCATTTATTCGCAATTTTGGAGTCGATGAGTCTCTGATCGTTATTAAAGAGTCCGACGGCTCGCCTGTTCTGTATTTCAATCACCCTATTCGATGCATCCCGTTTGTCGAGGCATGTTCTAGCGGTACAAGAACCCTGGTTAAGTTGTTTTCTGAGCTTGAGCTTAACGAGTCGGCCAGTTTTTTGTTCATAGATGAGTTTGACGCTTTTTGTCACTTTGAGATGGCAGAGAGCCTTTTGAAGTTCTTTGCTTCAAAGGCATCGTGTCAGATTCTGTGCTCGACCCACAATACCTCGCTTGTTAAGAATGGCGTAATGAGGCCCGACTGCGTTTATCAAATCTCTGCAAAAGGGGGCATTCGAACTTTGGCCGATTCCACCGATCGCGAGTTGAGGCTTGGCAACAACATTGAGAAGCTCCTCCGTGCCGGAGAGTTTGACTAGTCATGAACAATGCGTCCGTAAAGAACGTCCTGCTCATTGTCGAAGGTGCTAAACGCGAGCCTCAGCTGATGGAGCGCATGTTTGATTCTTTTAGCCTCGCAGATGATCATCAAATTGTTCATGTCGAGATTAATGTTCATGACTTTCTAGACAAACTCTTTCAAGAATACGGTTGCGATTTTGAGGCCGTTGATCTTAGGTCCTTTGTTGCCGAGTTTCTTCCGGATAAAGATGATGCGACAGAGCTTCTCGAATCCAGTTTTACTGACACCTTGCTCATATTTGACTTAGATCCTCAGGACAATCGGCACGATTTTAAGCGGCTTGAGCTAATGCAAGACTATTATTGCGATAGTACTGATATGGGTCAACTATATCTAAGCTATCCATCGGTTGAAGCATATCGTGATTTTGATCCCCTGAAGTATCACTCTCTGGATGACGCCCTTGTTCCTTCAGATGTGATTTTTGGTCAGCGATCTTATAAGGACTGGGTTGCTAGGAGGGGAGATTCGCTTGCGGATATTGGGCGTATTGATGGTTTTACATTTGCTTGCATTATTGCCGTCCATGCCCTGAGGTCGCTTTGGTTGACTAATGGACAGGTGACGCAAAATGCAAACGGGTGTATGGCTGACTTAGCTGCGACTGTGGCGGACATCAATCATTCTGAACTTTTGCTTAATGAGATTGATCGTCTGAACAATGATTCATTTTGCGCATGCTGCACCTGTCTGTTCTTTATTGCGAATTGGCCTAAGCGACTTAACGACGTTTTGAA
Source organism: Collinsella sp. (assembly GCA_018370025.1). GTDB lineage: Bacteria > Actinomycetota > Coriobacteriia > Coriobacteriales > Coriobacteriaceae > Collinsella. The sequence goes on from JAGZBF010000007.1 coordinate 18,312, forward strand.
TAAGGCGATTAAGAGGGGTTTGGGTATTCGTTTGCTCTAAAGAGGGTCGTACCGTGCGCTGGGAGCCTGTCGACGAGTTTCGTAATGTGCGCATTGTTGGCGATGTCTCGTCGGTCGAGGTGTTTCTGAACGATGGCGTGCTCGTGTTCTCGACGCGCATCTATCCCAAGGCCTATGGCGTGACCGTTGACGCTCCGGGTGCGAGCGTGACCTATCACATGCTCGACATCTAGGCGATTCGTTGCCTATCGGCGCTATACTGCAGCCGTTGCCCACGATGCGGGGAACACCCGTATCGTGGGTTTTGCTTATGAAGGGACGGTGCCGTGTGGAAGTGCAGCAGCTAGAAGAGGCCTGGGCTGCAAGGGCTGGTGCGCGTAAGGCGCGTCTTGTTGCGGCCTCGCATGTGCCGGCGGCGCTGTCTCTGTTGGGGGTTGTGCGTCCCGGCGATTGCCTGGTTGCGTTTGCCGATGACTTTGCCGATGCGTTTGCGCGCGGCTTTGATGGCTGCGACGTGGCTATGGTGGGGGAGCCGTCGGTGACGGCGTTTGCTGCTGCGTCCGAGGGCTTTGATGCTTCGTTTGAGGTCGAGGGGCCGCACCTGTGGTGGTTCGTCAACTCTATTGGCGGGTTTGGACTGCGCGTGCCCGATCTGCGCGCGTTAGGACGCGCCGCGCGTGAGGCTCATGCGCTGCTGGTTGTGGACAACACCGTGGCGTCGGCTTTTGGCTGCGATCCGCTGCGGCTGGGCGCCGTGCTGTCGCTCGAGGCGCTTGATCGCGTGTGCGCCGGCAGGGCTCCGCGCAAACTCGTTGCCGCTTCGGTGGCGCGCTCGCAGCTTAAGCGCCATCGCGTGGATGCCGCGGCTGAGTGCGCGCATGCCCTGCTTGAGGACTGTGGCCTGGCCAAGCTTGATTTGCCTGCTGACGAGGCCGGTGTATTGGAGCGCGGGCTGGACTCGCTCGATGCCCGCATGCAGGCTCACTTCGACCGCGCACGTGCACTGGCCGAGTATTTGGCTGCCAATGAGATGGTGCGCGACGTGCGCTATCCCGGACTGAACTCGCATCCCGACCATGCGGTTGCAACGGGAATCCTCGAGCACGGCTTTGGTCCGGCAGTTGAGTTTGACCTTATCGAGCGTAGTGCAGGTGATTTGTTCGATGCTTTGCCGGGGGAGTTTCGTACATCGCCCGCCGGCGGTGCAATAACACGCCTTTCTGCTCCGCGAGGCAAGCAGGGGAGCACTATCCGCCTCTTCGCTGGTACCGACAACCCTTTGGTTGTAGCGTCCACTCTGGACAACGTCCTTCGCAAGTTAGCTACTCTTTGATACTTGCGATGAGGTCGCTGGCTTTGGAGGCGATGATGTCGTTGATTTCTGCCTGCAGGGTTTCGTAGACTTCGATGGCTCGCTTGCCGGCGGGGGTGAGGGTGGATCCGCGGGCGCCGTCGCGTTCGATGAGTTTGCAGCCCAGCTGCCCTTCGGCCTCGTTCACAATGCGCCAGGCCTTGGAATACGCCATGCCCATGCTCTTGGCGGCACGGTTGAGCGAGTGCTCGCGGGCAATACCTTGCAGCAGCAAGACGCAGCCATGGCCGAAGACGCCCGGCAGATCCTTGTCGCACGCTTGAATGACCAGCTTTGCCGTCGTCTTGTACTCCATGTGCTCCACGTCTCCCCGCTAAAGTGTTTGCTGGGCAAACGCAAAGCCTGCGACAAACCCTCGTGTGCTCTTCTTAAATCATGCATTGTAGCAGTCAAAGTGCGTTAAGATACTTCCCCAGTATTGGGCGCCCAAGGTTGGGCTGGGTCCTACGAGGCCTGCAGCCGACCGGTCGCATGGAAAAAGGAGAAACATGGCTACGTTCTTTCCCGGTGAGTCCCACACGTTTTCGGAGTATCTGCTGGTCCCTGGCTACTCGTCCTCGCAGTGCATCCCCAACAACGTCTCTCTTAAGACGCCGCTAACCCGCTTTAAGCGCGGTGAGAAGCCGGCAATCACCCTGAACATCCCCATGGTTTCCGCCATTATGCAGTCCGTCTCGGGCGTCGACATGGGTGTCGCGCTCGCTACCGAGGGTGGCCTGTCCTTCATTTACGGTTCCCAGAGTGCCGAGTCCGAGGCCGCTATGGTCAAGGCTGTCAAGGATCACAAGGCCGGCTTCGTTCAGTCCGATTCCACGCTGACCCCCGACATGACCATGGAGCAGGTCATCGAGCTCAAGGAGAAGACCGGTCACTCCACCATGCCGGTCACCGACGACGGCACTCCCAAGGGTAAGCTCCTGGGCATCGTCACCAGCCGTGACTATCGTCCCAGCCGCGATGACCACCAGACGAAGGTCTCCGAGTTTATGACCCCGCGTGAGCAGCTCATCGTGGGTGACAAGAACATCAGCCTCAAGGTTGCTAACGACGTCATCTGGGACAACAAGCTCAACGCCCTGCCCATCGTCGACGACAACGATCACCTGATGGGCATCGTCTTCCGCAAGGACTACGACAGCCACAAGACCAACCCCAACGAGCTGCTCGACGGCGACAAGCGCTACATGGTCGGCGCCGGTATCAACACCCGCGACTATGCCGAGCGCGTGCCGCTGCTCATCGAGGCCGGCGCCGATGTCCTATGTATCGACTCTTCCGAGGGCTTCAGCGAGTGGCAGAAGCGCACCATTGAGTGGATTCGCGCCAACTATGGTGAGGACGTTAAGGTCGGTGCCGGTAATGTTGTCGACGCCGAGGGCTTCCGCTTCCTGGCAGACTGCGGTGCCGATTTCATCAAGGTCGGTATCGGCGGCGGTTCCATCTGCATCACCCGTGAGACCAAGGGTATCGGCCGTGGCCAGGCCACCGCGCTGATCGACGTCTGCCGCGCTCGCGATGAGTACTACGAGGAGACCGGCGTCTACGTGCCCGTGTGCTCCGACGGCGGTATCGTCTACGACTACCACATGACGCTCGCCCTTGCCATGGGTGCCGACTTTATGATGCTGGGCCGTTACTTCGCCCGCTTCGACGAGAGCCCGACCGAGCGCGTCAACGTCAACGGCCAGTACATGAAGGAGTACTGGGGCGAGGGTTCCGCGCGTGCCCGCAACTGGCAGCGCTACGACCTGGGCGGCGCCGCGAAGCTAAGCTTCGTCGAGGGCGTCGACTCCTACGTTCCCTACGCCGGTTCCCTTAAGGACGGCGTGGGCGGCACGCTCTATAAGGTCAAGTCCACGATGTGCAACTGTGGCGCCCTCTCTATCCCTGAGCTCCAGGAAAAGGCGCGCCTGACGCTGGTCAGCTCCACCTCCATCGTCGAAGGCGGCGCCCATGACGTAGTCGTCAAGGACTCCCAGCAGAGCGTTTCCTATCGATAAGGTAAGAGCTGCATATCAAAGGTTGAGCATCAACCACGTTATTTAGATAAAGCGAGATGCCTGCAAGTCGCAGGCATCTCGCTTGTCGTATTTGCTATCATCAGTCAAGTTAACCTTAGGGTCGGTCGGCTTGGCTTTGTTCGCTACAAGTTCCGCACGCAAAGAAGAGCACTTAATGTGCTCTTCGTCTTGCGCAGGACTGTCCGCAGTAGCGAACAAAGCCAAGCCGACCGACCCCAGCTAAGATTAAAGGAGCTGATATGTGCGATTGCACAGATCATAAGGACGAGATCCCTGCCTACGACGCGCAGGCCATTGAGTCCAAGTGGATGAAGGCCTGGGAGGACTCCAACCTCTTTGCCGTCGACACCGACGACAGCAAGCCCAAGAAGTATGTGCTCGAGATGTTCCCGTATCCGTCGGGCGACCTGCACATGGGCCACGCGCGCAACTACACCATCGGCGATGCCATGGCCCGTCAGGCTCGTATGCGCGGCTTTGACGTGCTGCACCCCATCGGCTTTGACGCCTTTGGCCTGCCCGCCGAGAACGCCGCCATCAAGCACAACACGCAGGCTGCCGCCTGGACGTATAAGAACATGGACCAGGCGCTCGCCACGATGAAGCGCATGGGCTTCTCCTACGATCTGGATCGCATGGTCAAGACCTGCAGCCCCGACTACTACCGCTGGGGCCAGTGGATCTTTGAGAAGATGTGGGAAAAGGGCCTGGTCTACCGTAAGAAGAACCCGGTTAACTGGTGCCCCACCTGCAAGACCGTTCTGGCCAACGAGCAGGTTACCGAGGGCAAGTGCTGGCGCTGCGGCACCGAGCCCGAGAAACGCGACCTGGAGCAGTGGTACTACAAGATTACCGAGTACTCTCAGGAGCTGCTCGACGACCTGGAGAAGCTCCCCGGCTGGCCCGAGCGCGTCAAGCAGATGCAGGCCAACTGGATCGGTCGCTCCGAGGGCGCCGAGGTCGACTTTACCCTGTGCGACAAGGACGGCGAGCCCATCGAGGGCGACGAGGGTAAGATCACCGTCTTCACCACGCGTGCCGATACCCTTTTTGGCGTCTCCTTCTTTGTCCTGGCTCCCGAGTACGCCGGCTTGCACGAGCTCGTCGAGGGCACGGAGTACGAGGAGGCCGTGACAAAGATCGTCGAGGACTCCAAGCATATCTCTGCCGTCGAGCGTGCCCAGGGCACCCTCGAGAAGCATGGTGCCTTCACGGGCCGCTATGTGGTAAACCCCGTCAACGGCGAGAAGGTCCCTGTGTGGGTTGCCGACTACGTCGTGGCCGACTACGGCACCGGCGCCGTCATGGCCGTTCCCTGTGGCGACCAGCGCGACTTTGAGTTTGCCCGTAAGTACGACCTGCCGATCGTGCCGATCATCCTGGACGATGACGATCGCGCTGCCGTCGAGGCCAGCGGCGAGACCATCGATACCTTCCATGCCGAGACCGTCGACTGGGATTGCGCCCATGCTGCCGAGGGCACGCTCGTCCAGTCCGGCAAGTACACCGGCATGCGCGGCGGTAAGCACTCCGAGGGCGAGGCTGCGATCGTGGCCGACCTCGAGGCCATGGGCTGCGGCCGTCGCAAGGTCGAGTTCCGCCTGCGCGACTGGCTCATTTCCCGTCAGCGCTATTGGGGCAACCCCATCCCGGCCATCCACTGCGAGCACTGCGGCATCGTGCCCGTGCCCGAGGATCAGCTGCCGGTGACGCTGCCCGAGAACCTGGACTTGGGCGCCGGCGAAACCCTCGCCGAGTGCAAGGAGTTCTACGAGACCACCTGCCCGGTCTGCGGCCGCCCGGCCAAGCGCGAGACCGATACCATGGACACCTTTACCTGCTCCAGCTGGTATTACCTGCGCTATACCGACCCGCACAACACCGAGCTGCCCTTCTCCCGCGAGGCCGCCGACCGTTGGATGCCCGTCGATAACTACATCGGCGGCATCGAGCACGCCATTCTGCACCTGCTCTACAGCCGCTTCTTTACCAAGGCACTTCGCGACCTGGGCCTGCTGAGCGTGGACGAGCCCTTCACTAACCTACTGTGCCAGGGCATGGTCAAGGACGAGAACGGCGACACCATGTCCAAGTCCAAGGGCAATGTCGTGCCCCCGAGCTCGGTCATCGAACCTTACGGCGCCGACACCATGCGTTTGGCGATCCTGTTTATCGCCCCGCCCGAGAAGGACTTCGACTGGGATCCCAAGGCCGTCGAGGGCGCCAACCGCTTCATCAAGCGCGCCTGGCGTATCGTTTGGCAGCTCGTCCAGTCTGGCGACGCCAACGTGGCCTTCGACAAGTCCGCGCTCGACGAGTTTGCGATGAAGCTCTATCGCGAGCGTCACCGCACCATCGCCAAGTGCACCGAGGACTTCGATCGCGGCCAGTTCAACACCGCGATCTCGGCCGTCATGGAGCTCGTCAACGCGGCGAGCGCCTATCTCAACGCCACCGAGGGTACCGCCCGCGACAAGGCGCTGTGCTACGGCGTGGCTAAGGATATCGTGAGCGTCCTGGCGCCCATCTGCCCGTTTTGGGCCGACGAGCTGTGGCACGAGGCCCTCGGCTGCGAGGGTAACGCCTACACCGCTGCCTGGCCCGAGTTCGACCTGGCCGAGTCCGTTGAGGACACGGTGCAGATCGTCGTCCAGGTGCTCGGTAAGGTCCGCGGCCGCGTCGACGTGGCCCGCGATGCCTCCAATGAGGATATGCAGGCTGCCGCCGAGGCCGCCGTCGCCAAGTGGCTCGAGGGCAAGACGGTCGTCAAGGCCATCTGCGTGCCCGGCAAGCTGGTCAACCTGGTGGTCAAGTAAGCATTGCGTGCTTAACTGACGCATAAAAGACGAGGGGCGATCCGGTTGGGTCGTCCCTCGTTTTGTGTTGTATGCCCTGCTTAGTCATTGCGTCGCACCGTCTTCTATGGGATGTGTACCAGGTCCCTAAAGTAAACGTTGCCCGTTGCCTCTTCGAACATCCAAATTTTGAGGTAGATGTCGTTGAGGTCGTTGTTCACATCAAAGTCCGGGTCGTCGAAGGTGCCCACAAAGGTGAGCATGGCGCGCGTTTCCTCTCCAGCGGCGACCGGTTGGCGCATGCGTACGTCGCGGACCACGCCGTTGACGTAGGCATAGGAGTCCACATCGCCAAACATCATGTCGACACCGGTGTTGTTGGTCACCGTAAAGACGAGCGCGGCGTCGCCGTAGCCATCCGTGTCCTTGCCCACGCAGGTAACATGGACGTTCTCGTCTGCCTCAAGGTCGATGGGGAGCTGTTCTTGGGAATCGGGACTCAGGCCCTGGGGATCGACGATGTCCTCGTCTATTTTGTCGAAGCTCTCCGATGGCGTCGTTTTCTCGATGGCTTTTGTGCTGCCAGGGTTCGGTTCGCATGTGTCGGTTTTGCCATTCGCGTTGCCGCAGCCCAAGAGGGCCAACGAGCACGTTGCGATGGCGAGCGCAGTCATGCAGAGGGTGCCTAGGCGTTTCATGGGTGCCTCCTTGCCGTAGAGGATTTGGAAAGGTTCGTCGTTGCGCGACTTGCTGGCTGGCTTGTTGCAGAATGTCCCCTAGCGTAAGTCTGATCGATAGGGGCTCGGGGAGGAATGCCCTTGGGGTCCGAACGGGCCTGTGGAATGGGACGCATGGCCCGTTTTGGGGCTGTTGAGGGTGCGCCGCATGGGGTTCCTCGACCAATTGTCCTATTCTTATGGAGAAGCTGTGCACACGCTGACCTGCAGATTCGTACTGTGCTTGCACGTTTCCGCAGCTATTGGTATAGTTTGCTTGCAAATGAAGTTGTAATTGAAAGAAGTGGGGTTTCGGCCCCGCTTCTTTTTTGTATGGATGGAGGTGCCGCAATGGTCAAGACCAAGACCGAGCAGGCGATCATCGACGCGCTCGAGGCCGTCGCTCCCCAGCACGATGTCGACATCGTCGACGTCGAGCTCGTGGGTGCCACCAAGGCCCCCTGCGTGCGTGTGCGTATCGAGGGTGCCGAGGGTCAGAGCCTGTCGCTCAACGACGTCACGGCCAACACCAAGTGGGTCGGCGACGTGATCGAGGAGCTCGATCCCATTTCTTCGAGCTACACGCTTGAGGTGTCGAGCCCGGGCATGGCGCGCCCGTTGCGCCGCCCGCGCGACTTTGCCCGCTTTGTGGGCGAGGACTGCGAGCTCACCTCCACCGCCACCGAGGGCTGTCGCAAGTTCACCGGCAAGATTGCCGCTGCGACCGAGACCGACGTGACCCTCGAGCTCGAGGACGGCGAGTCCGTCACCCTCGATTTCTCTGATGTTAAAAAGTGCAAGTTGAAGCCCACCTACGACTTCAAGCCCGCGAAGGAAGGAAAGTAAGATGGCAGCATCCGACATGATGTCCGCCCTGATGGAGCTTTGCCAGGAGAAGCACATCGACCAGCTCTACCTGATCGACCGCCTGGAGCAGTCGCTTGCCAAGAGCTATGCCGAGATCCTGCATCTTGAGTGGGGCGCCAAGGTGACCATCGACCGCACCACCGGCAAGATCTACGTCTACCGCCTGGAGCCGATCGACGATTCTATGGACGAGGAGGGCAACTTCACCGAGTTCGAGGAGATCGACGTCACTCCCAAGAACACGAGCCGCATCGCTGCCCAGCACGCCAAGGCCGAGATCAACGCCATCGTGCGCAACTCCGCCCGCGAGCAGATTTACGAGGAGTTCTCCGGCCGCATCGGTGACCTCATCAGCGGTACCGTGCTGCAGTCCACGCCCGACTTCACAATCGTCAAGATCCGCGAGGGCGTCGAGGCCGAGCTTCCGCACTTCGACCAGCGCCGTTACGAGAACGAGCGCAACGAGCGTCCGATGGGCGAGCGCTACCTGCACAACCAGCACATCAAGGCCGTGATCATCGACGTTCGCGACCCCAACTCCAACCTGCAGCCGGTTCGTGGCGAGCACAGCCGTCCGCCGATTGTCATCTCCCGTACCCACCCCGAGCTCATGCGTCGTCTGTTTGAGCAGGAGGTGCCCGAGATCTATGAGGGCACCGTCCAGATCAAGTCGATCGCTCGCGAGCCGGGCCAGCGCTCCAAGGTCGCCGTCCATTCGCTCGACGATCGTCTGGATCCCGTGGGCGCCTGCGTCGGCCCCAAGGGCAGCCGTGTCCGCGCCGTCGTTGGTGAGCTCCGTGGTGAGCGTGTCGACGTCATCCTGTGGGATGCCGATCCGGCCGTCTACGTTGCCAACGCCCTGTCGCCCGCCAAAGTCACCCGCGTCCTCATCGACGAGGAGAAGGCCTACGCCGGCGTCATCGTGCCGGACGACCAGCTGTCCCTCGCCATTGGCAAGGAGGGCCAGAACGCCCGCCTCGCCGCTCGCCTGACTGGTTGGCACATCGACATTAAGTCCGAGACCCTTGCCGCCGACATCCTCAAGAACGTCCCCGTTCACGAGGAGCCCGCCGCCGACCTGATCGGTGACGAGGAGGACGACGACGTCCGTCGCTGCGAGTACGTGTCCGAGGACGGCATTCAGTGCCGCAACCAGGCCCGTCCCGGCTCCCGTTTCTGCGGTGTCCACGACACCGACGCCTTCGATGATGCGGAGGACCTGATCTAGCGCGCGGTCGCGCCGGACGGGTTCCGGCGCATCTCCCACGCTCGTTCAGTCTCTAGGCACCAAGGTGCCAGAAAGGGTAGGTGAAGTCATATGGCAAAAGTCCGTGTGTCCACCCTGGCCAAAGAGTTCGGCATGACCTCCAAGGAACTGATGGGTCATCTCGCCGATATGAAGATTCCCGCTAAGTCCGCTTCCTCCGCCCTGGAGGACGCTTACGTCGCCATGGTCCGCAAGCAGCTCGCCCCGGTGATCGAGGCCCGCGCCCAGGAAGTCGAGGCCGCCAAGCAGGCCGAGGAGCAGGCCGCTGCCGCCGAGGAGGCCGCGCGTGCCGCCGAGGCCGAGCGCGAGCGCATCGCTGCCGAGAAGGCACGCGAGGAGGAGCGCCGCCAGTTCGCCGCGGCCCAGGCTGCCGAGGAGGCCGCCCGCGCCGAGGCCGAGGCCAAGAAGAAGGCCGAGCAGGAGCGCCTTGCCCGCGAGAAGGAGGAGGCTGCCCGCGAGGCCCAGCGCCGCGCCGTTCCCGCTTCCGACTCCGGTTCGCGTTTCCGTTCGCTGCTCGACCAGATCGCCGCACAGGAGACCGTGCTCAAGGAGAAGAAGGACGCCGAGGACAAGGCCAAGGCCGAGCGCGCCGCCGAGCGCGGTAACCGTCGTGGCGGCAACAACGACCGCCGCGGTGGCCGTCGTAACGATCGCAACGCCTCCGACAACAACTCCGAGCGCAACGCCTCCGAGAGCCGTCCGCACAGTCATCGCACCAACGCCAGCAACAACGTCGCTGCCGGCATGGACTTCCCCAACCCCGATAAGCAGGGCAAGGGCAAGAAGCGCAAGGGCGGTCACAACAACGAAGAGGACCACTACAGCCGCATGGCTCGCGAGGCCGAGGAGTACAGCCGCGAGAAGGTGCTCGAGGAGGCTCGTGCTGCCGTCGAGGAGGCCTCTCGCGAGTCCACCGGTCGCCGCAAGAAGCGCAAGGAGAAGCGCGAGCGCGAGGCTGCCAAGGCTCAGGAGGAGCGCAAGATAGAGGAGGCGCTGGCCCAGGGCGTGAACCCCGAGGACCTCGACGCCATCAAGGTCTCCCAGGGCGTTACCGTCCAGGAGCTTGCCGAGGCGCTCGACGTTCCGGCCAACGACATCATCAAGCGCCTGTTCCTGCTGGGTACGCCGCTCACCATGACGCAGTCCATGTCCGACGACCTCGTTGAGCTCGTTGCCGACGACCTGGGCCGTCAGATCAAGATTATCACCCCCGAGGAGGAGAACACCTTCTCGTTCTACGACGATCCCGCCGACCTTAAGCCGCGTGCCCCGGTCGTCACCGTCATGGGCCACGTCGACCACGGCAAGACGTCGCTGCTTGACGCCATCCGTCACACCGGCGTTGCTGCCGGCGAGGCGGGCGGCATTACGCAGGCCATCGGCGCTTCGCAGGTCATGATCAACGACCGCAAGATCACCTTTATCGATACCCCGGGTCACGCCACCTTTACGGCTATGCGTGCCCGTGGCGCCAAGGTGACCGACATCGTCATCCTGATCGTCGCCGCTGACGACGGCGTCATGCCCCAGACGGTCGAGTCGATCAACCACGCCAAGGCCGCCGGCGTACCCATCGTCGTTGCCGTCAACAAGATTGATAAGCCGGGCGCCAACCCCGACCGTGTGCGTCAGGAGCTCACCGAGTACGGAGTCATCCCCGAGGAGTGGGGCGGACAGAACATGTTCGTCAACATCTCGGCCAAGCAGAAGATCGGTATCGACGAACTTCTGGAGACCGTGCTGCTCCAGGCCGACGTGCTCGAGCTCAAGGCCAACCCGGACACCTTTGCCTCCGGCAACGTCCTCGAGGCCAAGCTCGACAAGGGCCGTGGCTCGGTCGCTACCGTGCTCGTGACCCGCGGTACCTTGCACGTGGGCGATACGCTGGTCGCCGGCCTTACCTATGGCCGCGTCCGTGCCATGCTCGACCCCAAGGGCCGCGCCGTCACCGAGGCCGGTCCCTCCGACGCTGTCGAGATTTTGGGCCTGCAGTCCGTGCCCAACGCCGGTGACGAGTTCCGCGTGTTCGAGGACGAGCGCGAGGCACGCGCCCTGGCCGATGAACGTTCGCTCAAGGCCCGTATCGAGGAGCAGAGCCGCGTCAAGCACGTCACGCTCGAGAACCTCTTCGAGACCATTGCCGACGCCGAGGTCAAGGAGCTCAACCTGATCATCAAGGCCGACGTCCAGGGTTCCATCGAGGCCCTTCAGGACTCGCTCGACAAGATGGATCAGTCCGAGGTTCGCATCAACACGATCCACTCCGCCGTTGGCGCCATCAACGAGACCGACGTCGTTCTGGCCGACGCCTCCAACGCCATCATCATCGGCTTTGGCGTCCGTCCCGACGGTAAGGCCCGCTCCGCCGCCGAGCGCGAGGGCGTCGAGATTCGTTGCTACGACGTCATCTACAAGTGCCTCGAGGAGCTCGACGCCGCCCGTATCGGCATGCTCAAGCCCACCGAGGTTGAGGTCGCCACGGGTACCGCGACCGTCCTGGACACCTTCAAGGTGCCCAAAGTCGGTATCGCTGCCGGTGTCCGCGTCGAAGAGGGCGAGATCGCCGCGACCGATTCCGTGCGCCTGGTGCGCGACGGTATCGTGGTCTTTAACGGCAAGATCGCCTCGATGCGCCACTACAAGGACGAGGCCAAGAGCCTCAAGAGCGGTTCCGAGGGCGGCATTGGCCTGGAGAACTTCCAGGACATCAAGCCCGGCGACCAGATCGAGGGTTACCGTATCGACCAGGTTGCCCGTACCGAGTAGGGGGTAGCGCTATGAAGCAAACGCAGGCAACCCGCCGTCTGGGCGAGCAGCTTCGCGAGAAGCTTGGTTATATCCTGCTCTTTGAGGTTTCCGATCCGCGTCTCGACCTGGTTACTTTGACTGCGGTCGAGGTCGCGGTGGACCGTTCGTTCGCGCGCGTGTATGTGTCGTGCGATGCGAGCCGCTACGACGAGGTCATGGAGGCGCTCGCTAGCGCTAAGGGCCGTATTCGCAGCCTGTTGGCTCGCTCGCTCGATTGGCGTGTCACGCCCGAGCTCGATTTTCGCATCGATCGCTCGACCGATGAGGCCGAGCGCATCACGCGTGCGCTGGAAAACGTTCCCGCCACGCTTGCGATCGAAAAGGACGAGGACGGCTATCCGATAGCGGATGCCGCCCAGGAGGCAGCTTTAGATGACTAATTCCGCCGACCTCGCCTCGTGCGAGTCTGCAGATATTCAGCGACGCATCCTCGAGCTCATCGAGGGTGCGTCCTTCATTGCGATTTCGGGACATACTTCTCCCGATGGCGATGCCTTGGGCTCCGTATTGGGTCTGGGCCTTTCGCTCATGAAGTTTTTCCCCAACAAGGACATTGCCCTGCTGCTGGCAGACGATGACCCAGTTCCGCGCATCTACCGCTTTATGGAAGGCTCCGATCGCCTGGTGCCGGCATCTGCGTACACCGGCAATCCTGACTTGTTCATCTCGGTGGACGTGCCGGTCGTCGAGCGCCTCAATAATTCCGCCGAGGTGCTTCGCCGCTCCAAGCATGTGGTGTGCTTTGATCACCATCCGGCGCGCGAGGAGTTTGCCGAGCTCAGCCTGAGGCGCGTCGAAGCTGCAGCCTGCGCTATGATCATCGACCGCTTCTTGGACAATTGTGGCATTGTCGCACGTGATGGCGTTGCGACCTGCCTGCTGTGTGGCTTGGTTACCGATACCGGCCGTTTTCAGTACCAAAACGCCGATGCCGCCGCGTTCCATGCGGCCTCGCGCCTGGTGGCGCACGGTGCCGATCCGGCGCGCGTTGCGCTCGAGGTCTACCAGAGCATGCGCGTTGAGTTTTTGCACCTCAAGTCCATCGTTATGGGCCGCATCAAGACGGTGGCCCACGGGCGTGTCGCGTATAGCTATGCGTACCAGAGTGACCTTGAGGCTTGCGGTGTCACCTCGGATGAGTGCGACGGCCTGGTTGACGTGGTGCGCTCGGTGATGGGCGTCGAGGTCTGCCTGTTCCTGAAGGGTATTGAGGGCGATACCAAGGTGCGTGGCAACCTGCGCTCCAAGGGCGACCTCGATGTGTCCGAGATTGCTGCCAATTTTGGCGGTGGCGGGCATCATGCCGCCGCCGGCTTTTCCAACAACGGAACAATTCTCGAGACGCTCACCGTGGCACTTCCCATGCTGGCCGAGCTGGTAGGGGAGGATCCCGCTTCGGTGACCGTCGAGCTTTAACTTTTTGGATGGTACATGGCTCGTCGTACGCCTTCACAACTGAATATGCTGCTCGCTGTCGATAAGCCGGTGGGCTGCACGTCCCACGATGTGGTCTCGCAATGCCGACGCGCCCTCCATGAGCGGCGTGTCGGCCATGCCGGCACGCTCGACCCCATGGCATCTGGCGTCATGGTGGTGGGTGTGGGCCAGGCCACCCGTCTGCTGGGCATGCTCACGCTCGATACCAAAAGCTACGTCGCCGATATTTCGTTTGGCGCCGAGACCAATACCGATGATGCGGAGGGCGAGGCGGTCCGCACGGTGGCTGTTGCCAACGAGCTCCGCGATCCTGCCTATGCTCGTGAGCGCTTGGCCGCCATGCTGGGCCCGCAGATGCAGGTGCCGCCGGCGTTTTCTGCTATCTCGGTCAATGGCGTTCGCGCCTACAAGTCTGCTCGCGAGGGCAATGCGGTGGACCTACCTCCGCGCCCCGTCGAGGTCTATGCCGCCGACCTGATCGCCGTGGGCGGCGAAGGTGATACGTGTGTGTGGACCGTGGCGTTCTCGGTGAGCAAGGGCACCTATATTCGTGCGCTCGCTCGCGACCTGGGCCGCGCTTGCGATAGCGCCGCGCATATTTCCGCGCTGCGCCGCACGGCTTCCGGTGTTGTTTCCATTGGCGCTTGTCATGCGGCCGAGGAGCTTTCTCCCGAGTCCGCGGCTGGCTTTGCCCTGGATCCCATTGCGGCCCTGGGCGCCACACGTGTTGACTTGCCGGGCAATCTTGCCGACGACCTGCTCTGCGGCCGACGCATTCCCGTTGAGCGTGCGCTTGCCGATTTCGATTCCTCGAAGGCGCCGTTTGCGTTGGTGCTCGATGGGGGACTCAAGGCGCTCGCCCGCATTGAGGGCGGCCGCTTTGTCATGGAGCATGTCTTTCCGCAGGCAATCGGCGGTGTTCGATGATGTTGTCCGCTCGCGAGCTCGCGCGTGTCTTTTTCGCGGGCGAGTCGGACGAGGCTCGCATCGTTGCTGCCGATACGTTTGATGAGTGTGAGCACTTGGGTACCGCTTCAATCGCCATTGGCGTGTTCGACGGCGTTCACCGTGGACACCAGGAACTCATCGAAGCGCTTGTCCGTGATGCCCGTGCCCATGGCTGTAAGGCGGTCGTGGTTACCTTCGATCCCGACCCGGACGTTGTGGTGAGCCCTTCGCCCGCTCAAAAATTGATGACGACGGCCGACCGTCTGCATGCCTTGGCTCAAACCGGAGTCGATGCGGTGGTGGCCGTTCCCTTTACGCCTGAGGTTGCGGCACTCGACCATGTCGGTTTTCTCGCACTGCTGTCACGCGTAGTCGACATTCGCTCGATTCGCGTTGGCAGTGACTTTAGGCTGGGTCGTGGCGGTGCTTCTGGTGTTGCCGAGATGCGCTCCTGGGGTTCCGAGCACGGCGTTGACGTGTATGGTCACGACCTGCTTTGCGAGGGCGGTGAGGCCATTTGCGCCACCCGCATTCGTCATGAGCTGGGACAGGGCCATGTGGAGCTTGCTGCTGAGTTACTCGGCCGTCCGTATATGGTGCGTGGCGGTGTTATTCGCGGCCGTCACGAGGGTTCTGGCATGGGCTTTCCCACGGCAAACATTCAGGTGCCCGAGTGTATTCAGGTGCCTGCCGATGGCGTCTACGAGGGCCTGGTGCTGGTCGAAGATACCGTGTGGCCTGCCGCCGTCAACGTGGGCCTGCCGCCGACGTATGCCAACGATGCCGCCTCGGCGCATCTCGAGGCCAACCTGATCGGGTATGCGGGCGATCTGTACGGCGCCTCGGTGTCGCTGGCGTTTACGCGTTGGCTGCGCCCGTCGCGCGTGTTCGATTCGCTGGACGAGCTTATCGCGACCGTCGAGGGTAATATTGACGATATCCGTCATCATTTGGGTGAGCAGGGGGTGAGCATCTGTGATTAGCGATGAGGAGAAAGACCAGGTGCGCGCTGCGTCCGATCTGGTTGCCATCGTGCAGGAAACGGTTGAGCTCAAGCCCCGCGGCCATGAGTTTTGGGGTTGCTGCCCCTTCCATGGCGAAAAGACCCCGTCGTTTCATATTATCCCCGCCACGCAGGTGTGGCACTGCTTTGGCTGTGGCGAGGGCGGCGACGTCTTCACCTACATCATGAAGCGCGAGAACCTGAGCTTTCCCGAGTCGATTCGCTACCTGGCCGACCGTGCCGGTATTGAGCTGCACGATACCGGCGCCTATCGCGAGCGCGGCACCAAGCGCGCCCGCATCTATGACCTGTGTGCCGAAACCGCCCAGTTCTATCACACCATGCTTATGCGCGGTAAGGACAGCCGTCCGCGCGAGTACTTTGCCAGCCGCGGTATGGGCGGCGACGTCTGCCGCCGCTACTGCCTGGGCTTTGCACCGGGCCGTAACGCGCTGGTGTCGCACCTGTCCCAGGCGGGTTTTACCCCGCAGGAGATGATCGACGCCAACGTTGCCGTGAGCCGCGGGCGCGGGCAGCTTGCCGACCGCTTCTACGACCGCGTAATGTTCCCCATCTTTGACGAGCAGGGTCACAACATTGCCTTTGGCGGTCGCATCATGGGTGACGGCCAACCCAAGTATCTCAACACCGCCGAGACGAGTGTGTTCCATAAAAAGCGAAACCTCTACGGTTTTAATTGGGCCAAGGAGTTTATCGTCGCGCAGGATACCGCCATCGTGGTGGAGGGTTATACCGATTGCATCGCCTGCTGGGAGGCGGGGATTAAAAACGTTGTCGCCACGCTGGGCACCGCCCTCACGGAGCATCACGTCAAGACGCTCACCCGCTTTGCCAAGCGCATCGTGTACATGTTCGATGGTGACGCCGCCGGCCAAAAGGCTGCTCGCCGTGCGATTCAGTTTATCGAGCAGGATTCTATGGATCTGCGTTGCGTGGTGCTGCCCGACGGTAACGATCCCATGGAGTTCATCACGGCGCATGGTGGCGAGGCACTGCAGACGCGCATCGACGCTGCCGAGCCGCTTATGGACTTTGTTTACCGTTCGCTGCAGGAGTCGAGCGACATCACCACGCCGGGCGGTCGCGCCAAGGCGCTGGAGGATGCGCTGACGCTTATCTATCCGTTGCGCAACAGCTATATGATCGACACGTACTTTATCCAGATTGCCGACCTGTTGGGTTTGGATCTGGAGACCGTGCGTGCGAGCTCGGGCCGTGTGTTTCGCGATGTCGCCAAGCGCGAGGATGCGGAACGACGTCGTGAGCAGAACTATGAGCGCCAGCGGGCACAGGCTGAGCGGTCCGGTAGCGCGGGCGGTCGGACGTCGGGTTCTTGCGATGCCGGTCGCGGTGCTTGGGCATCGGGCGCTACGCCGCCGGTGTCCGCGCCGGTCGAAGAAGAGCCGTACGACTACGTCCCGCTCGATGCCTATGGCGCTGCACCAGTGGAGGTCGTTGACGACTTGCCGCCGATCGATGTGCCTGATGGTATGGGCGCTGTGCCTGTGCCTGATGGTTCGAACGCACCGGCTGCGGCGGCGCCGATGGTTTTGACCGATCTAGAGCGCAAGTCCTTGGCAGGGGAGCGCGAGCTGCTGACCATGCTCACGAGCTACCCCGACCTGTTCCGCACGTATGCCGACCGCATCTGCTCCATCGAGTGGGTTGACCCACGTCACGAGTCCATCGCATGGGCCGTTCTGGCAACGCCGCCGGGAACCGATCCTGCAGCCTGCATGGATGCGGCGCGCTCAGTGTGTCCAGATGCGGCAACGCTTGTGAGTGCCGGGCGCATCTCGGCGACGAGCAAGCACCCCACTGAGACGAACATCGTGTTTATGCTCGATACGCTCGAGCTCTACACCATCAAGCGCCGCATGCGTGCCGCACAGGCCAAGCTGCGACAGGACCGTTCGCTCGATGATGAGGCCCGTCGCGCGCTGACCGTGCAGGCTGCGCAGGATTCGCAGCGTCAACGCGAGCTGCAAAAGTCGATCGGCGGCGTGGCGGACCCGTTCCGTTTGATTGGTTTGGAGACCGCAGGAACCGAACAGGCCTAGATGTTGTGGTCAACCAGCGTATTCTCGCCTATATCCAGTCCTCTTTTTGGGTATAGACGTCAATGTGTGTGCTAAAGTATTGTGTCCTGTGGACTATGAAGGGAGAATCTGTGCCAAAAAAGACTGAGAGCACGGGTACTGCGCTGGAATCCTACGTTGCAAAGCTCATGGGCAACGGCTCAAACAGGACTTCGGTAACCGAGGACGAGATTCAGGTCGCCCTGAAGGATATCGATGTTTCTGACGAGCAGCTCACTGCGGTGTATTCCGCGCTGCGCAACAGCGGCATCCAGATTATCTCCGCGAGCGGTAACGACGACGCCCCCATGGACGTCGACGATGACGATAACGATACCGATACCGACGATTTCGATGACGACGACGAGCACGATTCCGGCTCGCTCGACGATCATGAGCTCAAGATGGCCCGTCAGGCCGATGCCGAGATGGGTTCTTCCAAGAGCAAGAAGAAGCGCACCGTGCGCACGTCCCGTTCACGCTCCCGCGTGCGTGGCATCGATGCCTCCACGGTGATGCTGACCGGCGATCCGGTTCGTATGTACCTCAAAGAGATCGGCAAGGTCGACCTGCTGACCGCCTCCGAAGAGGTCGATCTTGCCATGAAGATCGAGGCCGGTCTTGAGGCCACCGAGAAGCTCGAGGCCGCCGATGCCGGTGAGCTCGAGCTCACGCGTGCCGAGATGCGTCGTCTTACGCGCATTGAGAACGTGGGCCTCGAAGCTAAGCAGGCACTCATCAGCGCAAACCTGCGTCTGGTCGTCTCCATCGCCAAACGCTATGTCGGCCGCGGCATGCTGTTCCTTGACCTGATCCAGGAGGGCAACCTCGGTCTGATCCGCGCCGTTGAGAAGTTCGACTACCAGAAGGGCTTTAAGTTCTCCACGTACGCCACGTGGTGGATCCGTCAGGCCATTACGCGCGCCATTGCCGATCAGGCCCGTACCATCCGTATTCCCGTGCATATGGTCGAGACCATCAACAAGCTCGTCCGCGTGCAGCGCCAGCTCCTTCAGGACCTGGGTCGCGACCCGACCCCTGAGGAGATCGGTGCCGAGATGGACATGAGCGCCGACCGCGTCCGCGAGATCCAGAAGATTTCGCAGGAGCCCGTGTCGCTCGAGACCCCCATCGGCGAGGAAGAGGATTCCCAGCTGGGCGACTTCATCGAGGACTCCCAGGCTATCGTTCCGCCCGATGCCGCCAGCTTCTCCATGCTGCAGGAGCAGCTCACCCAGGTGCTCGACTCGCTTGCCGATCGTGAGCGCAAGGTTATCGAGCTGCGCTTTGGCCTTGTCGACGGGCATCCCCGCACGCTCGAGGAAGTCGGCCGCGAGTTTGGCGTCACGCGCGAGCGTATCCGCCAGATCGAGTCCAAGACCTTGGCCAAGCTCCGCCACCCGAGCCGCAGCAGCAAGCTCAAAGACTATATCGAAAGCTAGTCAAGCAAGAAGCGCCCTCAAGCACATCCGCTTGGGGGCGCTTTCATGTGGTCATTGGGGACGTCCCCAATGACTAGGTCGGAAAAAATCTCAAAAAAGTTCTTGCCCTAAGCTGATTCGTCCGTATAATAAACTTCGTTGCATGAGAGCATGCACCTATTCCTCGGTAGCTCAATGGTAGAGCACGCGGCTGTTAACCGCGCTGTTGTAGGTTCGAGTCCTACCCGGGGAGCCAGAATTTCTCAGCCCATTCCGCTGGGCTTTTAAATTCCTCGGTAGCTCAATGGTAGAGCACGCGGCTGTTAACCGCGCTGTTGTAGGTTCGAGTCCTACCCGGGGAGCCAGGTTGTAAAACCCGTCGCTTATGCGGCGGGTTTTTTCATGCCGCGACCACTTGACTCGAACGTTGCCATATCAACATTTCGTGTCGAGGATGTAATCCCGCGACCCACCACCTCAACATGGCGCGGTCGTTGTAGAATATTGCAATGATTGCTCCCACGACATGGTGCCGCGAGCACCAGATAAGGAGATTCTTGTGTCTGAGACCATTAACGGCAGCCTGAGCGTCTCGAACGACGTTATTGCCGATATTGCCGGTTATGCCGCGATGACGTGCTATGGCGTCGTCGGTATGGCTGAGCAGCTCCAAGGCGCCGAGAGCGTGCGCCTGCTTGCCGGTCAGCGCCTCCGCAAGGGCGTGCTTGTCTCCGCCGACGAGAACGGCCTTACGGTCGATCTTCACGTCGTGCTCGAGAACGGCGTCAACATGAAGTCCGTCTGCCACAATCTTTCGAGCTCCGTTGCCTTCACCCTGCAGGAGATCGCCCAGATCGATCCCGCCAGCCTTAAGATCGGCATCCATATCGACGCGCTCAAGAGCCGTCTGAACTAGCATCCGAAAACGGAGATTCAAATACCCATGATTGCAAAGACCATTCGCACCTGTTTTCCGATCGCTGCGGCTGCCGTTTCCGACAAGGCCGAGGAGATCAACAAGCTCAACGTCTTCCCCGTACCCGATGGCGATACCGGCACCAACATGTCGCTCACGCTCGCCTCGGTGACCAAGGAGCTCTCTGCCCTTCCCGCCGATGCCGATATGGAGGCCATCGCCGGTGCCATCACCCACGGCTCTCTCATGGGCGCTCGCGGTAACTCCGGCGTTATTACCTCGCAGATTCTTCGCGGCGTGGCCGAGGGTCTTGTCTCTGCCGACGAGCCTATTACGTCCGCCAACATTGCCTTCGCCTTCCGTCGCGCCGTCAAGGTTGCCTTCCAGGCTGTCCGCAAGCCCATCGAGGGCACGATCCTCACGGTCCTGCGCGATGTCTCGACCAAGGCCGATGAGTGCGAGAAGAAGAAGTTCTCGGCCGAGGATGCGCTCGATGCTATCGTCGTCGAGGCGTACCAGTCCGTTGCTCGCACGCCCGACCTGCTGCCCGTTCTGAAGGAGAACGGCGTGGTCGACTCCGGCGCCTTTGGCTTTGCCATCTTCCTGGAGAACTTTGTTGCCGCCGCGCTTGGCCGCAGCACCGTTGTCGAGGATTTCTCCGCCACGTTTGATTCCGCTGGCTCTGCCCGCGATGCGGCCCTTGGTCGCGTTGAGATCGAGGCTAACGACGACTGGGAGGGCTCGGAGTTCCGCTACTGCAACGAGTTCCTCTTTAAGGCCGACGCCCCGTTTGACGAGGACGAGTGCCTTAAGTTCCTAGGCTCCATGGGCGACTGTGAGCTGCTCGTGGGCGCCTATCCCGACTACAAGATCCATGTGCACTCCAACACCCCCAACCTGGTGCTCGAGCACATGCTGCAGCTCGGTCAGATCTATGAGGTCTTTATCCACAACATGGAGATGGAGGCCCACGACCGTACCGCCAAGATCCACGAGGATCAGGAAAAGGCCGCCGAGCCCGCCAAGGCGCTGGGCTTTGTCGCCGTTGCCGCCGGTTCCGGCGAGGCCGACATCCTCAAGTCCCTTGGCGTCGACGTGGTCGTCTCCGGTGGCCAGACCATGAACCCCTCGACCGCCGACCTGCTGGGCGCGGTGGACCAGGTCAACGCGACCTCAGTCATCATCCTGCCCAATAACGGTAACATCCGCATGGCTGCCGAGGCCGCAGCTTCTGCCTGCACCGACAAGAAGGTCGCCGTCGTTCCCACCAAGACCGTTCCGCAGGCCTTCTCCGCGCTGTTTGCGGTCCTGCCCGATTCCGAGCTCGAGGATGCCGTCGCCGCTATGGTCGACGCCATCAGCGAGGTCCGCGATGGCGAGGTCACCCGTGCCGTGCGCGATTCCAGCGCCTCCGACGGCTCGCCTATTCACTCCGGTGACGTCATGGGTATCATTGCCGGCTCCATCGACGTGGTCGGCTCCGACGTGAAGCAGGTCACGCTCGACTGCATCAACCGCATGCAGGAGGAAGAAGAGGGTGACGCGCTGACGATTCTGGCCGGCGAGGAGCTGTCCGATGAGGCCTTCCAGGAGATCGTCGACGCCATCGAGGAGGCTCAGCCCGATCTGGAGATTGACGCCCATCGTGGCGAGCAGCCGCTCTATCCCGTGATCTTCTCGATCGAGTAGGCAACTGCCCATGTCCGAGCTGTGCTCCGTGCCGCGCGTCTCGGAGCGCTTTGCCCAGAGCAATGCGCTCGACGAGGATATCGCGCGACTCAAATATGTTTCGGGTAAACGTGAGGAGGCCCTTCGCCGTCTGGGAATTCGGACGGTGGGGGACCTCCTTCTCCATATCCCTCATCGATACCTCGACTTTACCCGTTCTTGGTCTATCGAGATGGCGCCCATCGGTACCGTGTGCACGATTGTTGCCACGGTCGATCGTATCGTCCAAAAACAGCCCCGCCCGCGTATGCAGGTGACCGAGGTCTCGCTGGTGGATGAGACGGGTGTGCTGCAGGTCGCCTTTTTCCGCCAGCCCTGGATTGCCCAGCAGCTTAAGCAGGGCGACCGCCTGGCCGTGATGGGCAAGGTCGAGTTTGCCTACGGTTTTAAGCAGATGGCCTCGCCGCACTTTGAAAAGCTCGAGGAAGGGCGTGCCGCGGGCACTATCCTGCCGGTCCATTACGTGAGTGATGGCGTGAGCCAGGCGTGGATGCGCCGCATCGTAAGCGGCGCGCTCGAGGTCGTCGGCAATCCCTTTGATCCCATTCCGGCACCGCTGCGCGTTAAGCGTCGCCTGATGAGCAATGCCCGCGCGCTGCGCTCAATCCATTTTCCATCGAGTATGGCCGAGCGCGATATCGCGCGCGCACGGCTTGCCTACGAGGAGTGCCTCTACCTGCAGCTAGCGCTGCGCCTGCGCAACGACGGCGGCCTGGTCGATGTGGTGCCCTATGCCCACACCGCGGGCGAGCACCTGGCCGTGCTCAAGCAAGCCCTGCCGTTTTCGCTGAGCGACGAGCAGGAGGCCGCGTTCCAAGATATCCTGCACGATATGTGCGATGGCGGGCGCGTGATGAACCGTCTGCTGCTGGGCGATGTCGGTACCGGTAAGACCGCCGTTGCCGCCTGCGCGCTGGCTGTGGCTGCCGATAGCGGCACGCAGGCCTGCGTTATGGCGCCCACGGGCGTGCTGGCGCGCCAATATGCCGATAAGACCGGCCCTCTGCTCTCGCAGACCGGCATGTCCTGGGCGCTTCTGACGGGTGCCACTCCGGCGGCCGAGCGCGAGCGGATCCATGAGCAGCTGCAGTCCGGCGAGCTCGATGTCCTCTTTGGCACCCATGCTGTTCTTTCCGAAGACGTGAACTTTAAGCACTTGTCGCTTGTTGTCATCGACGAACAGCACCGCTTTGGCGTAGGCCAACGCAACGCACTACGCGCGAAGGGCCCCGGTGCCGATCTGCTCGTTATGACGGCAACGCCCATCCCGCGTACGCTGGCGCTTTCGGTCTACGGCGATCTGGACACGAGTATCATCCGCCATCGGCCAGTCCCTGGCGCTGGCGTGACGACACGCGTGCTCACCGAGTCGAGTCGAGACCTCGCCTATGGCGCCATTCGCGAGGCTCACGAGAAGGGGCAGCAGGCCTACGTGATTTGCCCGCTCGTGGAGCCGAGTGACTCGGCCGATGAGCTGGAGGACGTGCCCGGTATCGCCCGCGACGACGAGGGCCGCGTGACGGTCCCCGTGCCGCTGCACGATACGGCGACCGAGCTCGATCGCCTGCGTCTGGCGCTGCCGGGTCTCACTATCGAGCGCCTTCACGGCCGCATGCCGGCGGGGGAGAAGGATCGGGTCATCGATGCCTTCAAGCGTGGCGAGATTGACGTGCTCGTCTCGACTACGGTGGTCGAGGTGGGCGTCGACGTGCCCAATGCCACCGTCATGGTTATCGAGAATGGCGAGCGCTTTGGTTTGGCTGCCTTGCACCAGCTGCGCGGCCGCGTGGGCCGCGGCAGCGTGTCGGGCACCTGCCTGGTTATGACGCACTCCAAGGGCAACGGCGGCGCATCGGCGGCACAAGACCGTCTCCAGTCGCTCGAAAAGACCTCGGACGGCTTTACGCTCGCCCAGATGGACCTGCGTCTGCGCCACGAGGGTGAAATCCTGGGTTACCGCCAGCATGGCGGCGTGACCTTGCGCTTTGTTGACCTCGATGCCGACGAGGAATTGATCGAATGGGCCCATTTGGACGCGGTCGAGCTCTTGCGGTATGCTTGCAACCTTGACTCCGTGGCGACGCGTCCTCTGCGCGATGCGGTCGCCATGCGGTATCGACACATCTTTAAGGAGGTCAGCGGAGGATGAGAATCATCGGCGGCGAATGGCGCGGTCGTAAGATCGAGGAGCCCCGTGGTCGCGATGTCACCCGCCCCACGACCGATCGCGTGCGCGAGGCGTGCGCATCTATGGTCATGTCGGCATTCGACTTCGATCTGGACGAGGTCCGCGTGCTGGATGCCTTTGGCGGCTCCGGCGCCTTGGGCATCGAGATGCTCTCGCGTGGTGCCCGCTCGCTCACCACGTTCGAGATCGATCGCAACGCTGCTCGTCTGATTACCAAGAATATCGAGTCGCTCTGCCGCGACCGTGCACGCTGGCGCGTGGTGACGGGCGACGTGCTGGCAAGCGCTTCGCGCGGCCGCGTGCCGGGCGGTCCCTTTGACCTGGTTCTGCTCGACCCGCCCTATGCTTTTGGTGCTGAGCCGGTCGAGGAGCTGCTACAGAACCTAGCTCAGCAAGGCTTGCTGGCGCAGGGTGCCTACGCGCTCTTTGAGCACGCCGCGGCCGATACGGGCGCTCACCCGGCCGGCTTTGAGACCATGCGGGAGAAGCGCTATGGCATAACCTCGGTCGACCTGCTTCGTTGGGTTGGCAACGGCGAGGATGATGGCAACGATAGCGACGCACCCACGGAGGATGCCCATGAGTGACACCATTAACCGCGTAATCGTCCCGGGCACCTTCGATCCCATCACGTTTGGCCATATCGACGTCATTCGTCGCGCCCGCCGCATTTTTCCCAGCGTGATCGTGGCCGTTGCCGAGTCGCAGGGCAAAAACGGCGTCGGCACCACGTTTAGGCTCGACGAGCGCGTGGCGCTGGCCCGTGAGGCGCTCGGTGATATTGACGGCGTCGAGGTGCTGCCCTTCACCGGCCTCTTGGTCGATTTTGCCCGCGAACAGGGAGCAGGAGCCGTGGTCAAGGGCCTGCGTGCCATGACCGACTTTGAGTATGAGCTGCAGCAGGCCGACCTCAACTACCGCCTGGATAACGAGCTGGAGTCCATCTTTGTCATGAGTGCGCCGCAGTACGGCTATATTTCGAGCTCGGTGGTTCGCCAGATTGCCTCGCTCGGTAGCGACGTCTCTAATTTTGTTCCGTCCAATGTGGTCAAGGCGCTCAAACATCGCTTTTCGTGACGTTTTTTAATGCCTGGTGGCATGTGGTAAACTAACACGATGATATGTTACCTATGAAAGGAGACCGGATGCCGGGCGAGAATTTTCCTGGCGACAGGATCGTGAGTCTTGTCGACGAGCTCGAGGGGCTCATCGAAGAGGCTAAGACGCCGTTCGGCAAGAACGCCCAGATGAAGGTTATCGACGCCGACGTCTTCTTTAACATCCTCGACGAGATTCGCATGAGCTATCCCGAGGAATGGCAGAAGTCCCGCCGTATCCTCAAGGAGCGCGAGGAGCTTATGGCTTCCGCCGCCGCTCAGGCCGATTCCATCATCGCCGATGCTCAGCAGCAGGCCCTCACCATTGCCGGTGAGCAGGAGATCGTCCGCTTAGCGCAGCAGCAGGCCGACGATATCCGCGACCGCGCCCAGCAGTATGAGCGTGAGACGCGCTATGCTGCCGAGGATTACGCCGAGCAGGTCTTTACGCACCTCGAGGAGAACCTCAAGAGCCTGACCGGCACCGTCACCCGTTGTCGCCAGCAGCTTAACGAGGGTGCCGCCCAGCAGAATGGTCAGTGGTAATGGCTGAGTTTCCGAGCGTTACCGTCGATCTTTCCGAGCAGCTCGAGTTTCCTGGAGATTCGTATCCGCTGACCGGTAAGGTCGATGTCGCCACCTACACGGTGGGCGAGAAGGAGTACCAGCTTCAGGACGGCATCGACTACGACGTTGTCTTTACCAATGCCGGTACCGGTGTCTTGCTCACCGGTATGGTCCGCGCGCACGCCACTGGCGAGTGCGACCGTTGCCTGGAGCCCGCTTCGTTTGATATTGCCGGTGAGATTGAGGAGTTCTACCTCTTTGATGAGCCCGAGGATCCCGAGGCCTACGAGGACGGCTACGAGCTCCTGGGTGAGGACCGTATCGTCGATCTGGGTGAGCCCATCAATGACGCGGTCGTTATGGACACGCCGTTTGTGGTGCTCTGCAAGCCCGATTGCCGTGGTCTGTGCCCCACATGCGGTTGCAATCTCAACGTTGAGCAATGCGATTGCGCCGCCCAGGCAGAGGCAGAATGGGCCGCTGCCACGGAAAATCCATTTGCAGCATTGAAGAATCTCAAGCTTGATGAGTAAAACTGTGGTAGTATCGCTACTTGCGCGTAATCGCCACACTGGATAGTTCATAAGGAAGGTCACTATGCCCGTACCTAAACAAAAGCAGGGTCGTATCCGCACTCACACCCGTCGTTCCGCCAACATGAAGATCTCGGCTGCGGCTCAGTCCACGTGCCCCCGTTGCGGCGCTGTCAAGCTTCCGCACCACGTGTGCCCCAGCTGCGGTTTCTACAAGGACCGCGAGGTTATCGTTACCGAGTAACGGTATACTCTGGATGCGATGCCGTTCCAAATGGAACCACAATGGCCGGCTCAATGAGTCGGCCATTTTTGTATAAGGAGCATGTATATGAGTAACGTTCGCGTTTGTGTAGACGTTGTGGGCGGAGACGAGAAACCTCAGGTTGTTCTCGATGGTATCGAGGCTGCGCTTGCCGCCGATCCCGATATCGAGGTCTTGGCGACTGGCCCGGCCGAAATCGTCAATCCCTTTGCAGCTTCCCATGCACGTGTTGAGGCCCTTGAGGCACCTGACGTTATCGCCATGGATGACGATCCCATTCGCGCCGTGATGACCAAGCGTAAGTCGTCGATCGTGCTTTCTTGCCGCGCCATTAAGAAGGGCAACGCGGATGCGTTCTTCTCCGCCGGCTCGACCGGTGCCATGACCGCCGCTGCCACCGCCTACGTGACGCCGTTTAGGTATCAGGCCGAAGGCAAGAAGCAGCCGGTGCGCCCCTGTCTGACCAATGCGCTGCCCAATCGCGCCGGCGGTCTGACGGTGCTGTGCGACATGGGTGCCAACCCCGATGTCGAGGTTGACGATATGGTGCGTTTTGCCCAGATGGGCAGCGCCTATGCCCGCGTCGTCCTGGGCATCGAGCATCCCCGCGTCGGTCTGCTTGCCAACGGCGCCGAGGACGAGAAGGGTTCTAACTTTACCAAGGCCTGTTTCCCTGCTATGAAGGCCGCCGTTCCCGGCTTTGTTGGTAACTGCGAGGGCACCGACCTCACCTCAGGCAACTTCGATGTCGTCGTTGCCGATGGTATGTCGGGCAATATTGCGCTCAAGGCCACCGAGGGCGCTGCCAAGTTTTTGCTGCAGGAGCTCAAGGGTGTCTTTATGTCTTCGCTCGGCACCAAGATTGCCGCGCTGCTCATCAAAAAGCAGATGCGCGAGATTAAAGCCAAACTTTCGGGCGACGCCAAGGGCGGCGCGATTCTTTTGGGCCTGCGCGGCGTGGTCCTGATCGGCCATGGTGCCACCTCGGTCGAGGCTGTCAAAAACGGTGCGCTCGCGGCGGCCGAAGCCGTGCGCGCCGGGCTGGTCGAGAATGTCGCCAACTCTATGGACGGTATCGTTTTATAAGAGCGAGTTAGAGCGCTGTTATGTGCTTCGCGGTGCACGTCGTGGGGTAGAATCAGAACCGTGTCTTGGTACCGCCCGGGCGGTACCATTCTTTTGGTATTCATGCACTATGAGAGGAAGCGCTATGGACCGCTCCGAAATCTTCGACAAGATCGCCGAGGTCGCTGCTGACGTTCTGGGCGTCGATGTTGCCGAAATTAGCGAGGAGACCACCTTTGACGACCTCGATGCCAACTCGCTCGAGCGCCTGCAGCTGGTTACGGCTATCGAGGACGAGTTCAACCTCGAGATCGATGACGAGACCCTACTCTCGCTCAACTCTGTCGCCGACGCCGTCGACGCGATCGAAAACGCCAGGGAGGCCTAGGTCTTGGCTTTATCCGAACGACTTACGCGTGCCCAGGAAATCCTGGGGCACGAGTTCAATAATAAGGTGCTGCTGCGCGCGGCCCTTACGCATCCCTCGGCAGTCGAGGGCCAGCCGGTTTCTGCCAGCTATGAGCGCCTTGAGTTCTTGGGCGATTCCATTTTGGGTGCTGTGGTCGCACGCTCCCTGTTTGAGTCCTATCCTGAGTTTGACGAGGGCAAGCTCACGCGCCTGAAGGTGTCGCTTGTCTCGGGCGCTACGCTGTCCGAGGTTTCTCACGAGCTGGGCATCGACGACATCATCATCTTTGGTGCCTCCGAGACCGGTACCGGTGCGCGCGGCCTGCATTCGGCGCTCGAGAACGTCTACGAGTCGCTCGTGGGCGCACTGTACCTGGATGCCGGCTGGGACGTTGCGGCGGAGTTTATCCATCGTACGCTTAAGCCGCATTTGGCTTCCGAGCGCGCCGAGCATCCCGCGAACCCCAAGTCGTTTTTGCAGGAGTGCGTGCAAGCCGACGGTCACGAACCCCCGGCGTACAAGCTCGTTGGCTCCGAGGGCCCGGCGCATGCGCCCACCTTTACCGCCGTGGTGTTGATCGATGGTATTCGTCAGGGTCGCGGCTCCGGCTCCTCAAAGAAGGAAGCCGAGGGAGCCGCCGCGCTCGAAGCGCTCGACCGCATGGGTTACACCACCAACGGCGTGATTCTGAACAAGAAGCACGTGTAAGCGAGGAACCGTGTATCTCAAGTCCCTCACGCTCAAAGGGTTCAAGTCGTTTGCCGACCGCGCCCATATGACGTTTGAGCCGGGCCTGACCGTCATCGTCGGTCCCAACGGCTCGGGAAAATCGAACATCTCTGACTCGATTCTGTGGGTCCTGGGCGAGCAGAGCGCCAAGCAGCTGCGCGGCCAGGGCATGGAGGATGTCATCTTCTCGGGCTCGTCAGCGCGCAAGCCGGTGGGTGTCGCCGAGGTCACGCTTGTGCTCGATAACTCGGACCATATGCTGCCCGTCGATTTTGACGAGGTCGCCATCACCCGTCGTATGTATCGCTCGGGCGAAAGCGAGTACCTCATCAACTCGAGCCCGTGCCGCCTGATGGACATTCAGGACATCTTGCACGATTCGGGCCTGGGCAAGGATACACATTCCATCATCAGCCAGGGCAAGCTCGATGCCATCTTGCAGAGCCGCCCTGAGGAGCGCCGTGCCCTCATCGAGGAGGCCGCCGGCATCTCCAAGCACAAGCGCCGCAAGGAGCGTGCGCTCAAAAAGATTAAGTCGATGGACGAGCACCTGACGCGTGCCCGCGACATCAATAAGGAAATCGCCCGTCAGCTGCGACCGTTGGAGCGTCAGGTCGATCGCGCGCGCAAGTACAAAGAGCTGTCCTCGCGTGCGAACGAGCTTACGCAGATGCTAGCCGTCGACGAGCTGCGTTCGCTGCAGTCGCAGTGGAACGACCTGGAGAGCCGTTCCAAGGAAGGCGCCGCCGAGCTGGAGCTTGCGCAGTACCGCTTGGGCGAAAAGGAGCGCGAGCTCGAGAAGCTTCAGGTCATGCTCGAGGAAAAGGGCCTGTTTGTGGGCGACCTGGGCGAGCAGCGCCGTCATATGCAAGATGTGGTCGGCCGCATTAACTCCGACATGCGCCTGCTCGAGGAAAAGGGCCACAACATGGTGTCGCGCCTGTCTGACATGCGCGGGCAGATTTCGAGCTCCGAGCATCAGCGACGTCGCGTGTTCGAGGAGCTCGAGGACGCGCGTGCGCAGCTTGAGGAAGTGACCGGTGCGCACATGCAGGCCCAGGAGGACGTCGACGCCGCTGGTCCTGCCGCCGCTGAGCTCCACGAGCGGCGCGTGGCGCTCGACAATCAGATTTCGCAGCTTACGCGTGAGCAACGCGATGTGCAGCGCGTGGCCGATAACGCCGCGCTCGAGCTTGCCAAGGTGAAGGACTCGCTGAGCAATGCCGAGGTCGAGGACAACATGTATGCCTCGCGCCTGGAGCAGATTGACGAGCAGCTCGAGGAGGTCATGGCCTCGCTCGAGAGCCGTCGCGACCGCGCCGAGGAGCTTGAGGGCGCTCTTGAGGAAGCGCGCCAGGCTCAGGTTGATGCGCGTGAGGCCACCGAGACGGCACGCGCGGCCCTGAAGGACCTGCGTGCCCGCGAGAGTGAGGCGCGCAACAAGCTATCCGAGGTGCGCTCGGAGCTTGCCAGCCAAAAGAAACTCGATGCCCGCATGGCCGACAGCTCGCCGCTCGTGAGCCGTCTGGTGGGTGCGCTGGGCGACGATGTCTTGGGTCGTCTGGGCGACGTGCTGGAGGCCCCGCGCGAGCTTGAGGGCCTGGTTGAGCAATTGCTCGCCGGCGATATCGATGCGCTGCTGTTTGATGACGCCGCCACGCTTGAGCGTGCCGGTCGTGCGGCTCTGGACCAAAAGAAGGCCTCGGGCGAAGCACTGCTGGTGGCGCGCGGCGTGAGCGGCTCTACCGCCGCTGAGGGCGCTGCCGGTACCCGCCTGGTTGATCGTCTGTCCGTGCGCGCAGGCTACGGACCCGTCGTCGAGGCGCTGCTCGGCGGCTATTACGTCGTTGACGATCTTGCTGCCGCGCTGTCGGCGCCGGTCGTTGAAGGCGTGACTTACGTGACCCCCGATGGCGCCCGCGTCGCCTGCGGCGGCCTGGTGCGCGTGGGGCTTGATGCCGGCGAGGCTTCGGGTGCCTTGGAGCGCAAGCGCCGCATCCGTGAGCTCGAGGGCCTGGAACCCGATCTGGCTGCCATCTTTGAGCATGCTTCGGACCAAGTCGTTGAGGCCAACGCTGCCGTCGAGGAGGCCCGTGCCGCCGAGGGCGATGCCGCCGGTGAGATCGCCCGTCTTGAGGGCGAGCGCCGCTCGCTGCTTTCCGAGATCGGCCGCTTGGAGCAAAGCGCCAACAATGCCGAGGTCGAGCGCGTGCGCACCTCCAAGCGCCGCGAGCAGGCCTCCGAAGCCGTTCGCGCTGCGCGCCCGCGCGTTGACGAGCTCACCCGTTCGCGTGACGAGGCCCGCGCGCAGGCAAGCGATCTGGGCTTGCAGATTTCTGAGGCCAACGACGAACTCGACCGCGTTCGCCGTGACGATTCCGAGGCTGCCGGCAAGCTCGCCGACGCCAAGGTTCGCCTAGCCCAGACGAGCGAACGCCTGCGTTCGCTGAAGGGCCGCGTGCCCGACCTGGAGCATCGTCTTGAGGGCATCGACCGTCGTATCCGCGGAACACGCCAGGCCTCGCGCTCGCTCGAGCTGCTGCGCCTGCGCGTCGATCCCATGCACGAACGCTATTCTGCCCTGTTGGAACGCGCGTCGGATTGGGCAGCGCGCCTGCGTGACCAGGCCTCTCTGGAGGAGGCGGACTCCGCTTCGCTCAAGAAGACCATCGAGGATGCCAAGGCAGAGGTTGCCCGCGCTAAGGAGCGAGTCGATACCGCCTCTGCCACGCAAAACGAGTTCAAGGTCGCGCGTGGCAAGCTCGAGGTGCAGGTCGAGGCTGCCATCAAGGCCATTACCGCCGATGGCACGACGGTGCTCGAGGAAGCGCTCATGCTTCCGGCGCCCACGGACCGCGATGCCGCCGAGCGCGAACTCAACCAGCTTGTGCGCCAGATCAACAACCTTGGTCCCGTTAACCAAGTTGCCATGGAGGAGTACGAGCAGCTCAAACGCCGCGCCGACTACATCGAGGAGCAGCTGGCCGATTTGGAGAGCGCGCGCAAGGCGCTCACCAAGATCACGGTGGCCATTGATCGCAAGATGCGCAAGGCGTTCCTGGTGACGTTTGAGAAGGTCGACGCGAACTTCCGCGAGATCTTCGCTATGCTCTTCCCGGGCGGCCAGGCTCATCTGGAGATGACCGATCCCGAGCATCCTGCCGAGACGGGTATCGAGGTCGTGGCGCAGCCGCGCGGCAAGCGCATCACCAAGATGATGCTCATGTCGGGCGGCGAGAAGAGCCTGACGGCGCTCGCCCTGCTCTTTGCTGTGTACCGCACGCGCACGGTGCCGTTCTATGTGCTGGACGAGGTCGAGGCGGCACTCGATGACGCCAACCTGTCCAAGCTCATCGGCGCGCTCGATGTGTTGCGTTCCGATACGCAGCTCTTGGTCATTTCGCATCAGCGCCGTACTATGGAGGACGCTGACGTCCTCTATGGCGTCTCGATGCAAGCCGACGGCGTCAGTCGCGTCGTCTCGCAAAAACTCGATCGCGAAACCGGAAAGGTCGTGAATGCATAATGGGATTCTTTGACGCTCTCTCGCGCGGACTTGAGCGCAGTCGCGAGGCCCTCAACGAGGTCTTTTACTTTGGCGGCGAGGTCGACGAGGATTTTTGGGAGGACTTAGAGGACACCCTCGTCATGGGTGACATGGGTGCCGAGATCGCCATTCAGGTCTCCGATGACCTGCGCGACGCCGCGGCCAAGAAGAACCTCAAGACCGCTCCGCAGCTTCGTCGTGCCCTGGCCGAGCAGCTCGAGCAGCACTTTGTGCCCATCGAGCGCGATCCGTTTTCCGATACGCCGAGCTGCGTGCTGTTTGTGGGCATTAACGGTGCCGGCAAGACCACTACGGTCGGCAAGATCGCGAGCGCCATGGCCGCCCGCGGCAAGAACGTGGTGATCGGTTCGGCCGACACCTTCCGCGCCGCCGCTATCGAGCAGCTCGATGTGTGGGGCCAGCGCGCTGGCGTACCGGTTATCAAGCGTGACCGCGGCTCCGATCCGGCGAGCGTGTGCTATGACGTGCTCGACGAGGCCGATAAGCGCGGCAGCGACCTGGTGCTTATCGATACCGCCGGCCGTCTGCACACGAGCCCTGAGCTCATGCGCGAGCTTGCCAAGGTGGTTAACGTGACGCGTAAGCGCGCCGCCAATATGGCCGCCGGTCCCATGCCGGTTTCGGTCGTGCTTGTGATCGACGCCGCGACGGGTCAAAACGGTCTGAACCAGGCGCTCGAGTTTAACGAGGCGCTGGGCCTGGACGGTATTATCATGACTAAGCTCGACGGCACGGCTAAGGGCGGTATCGCCATGGCCGTGGCCGAGAAACTCAAGCTCCCGATCCTGCGCGTGGGCGTGGGCGAGCAGGTCGATGACCTGCAGGAGTTCAATGCCAAAGATTTCTGCCGCGCCCTGGTGGGCGAGTCCAATTAAGGAGTGACTAGTGTTTGATTCCCTGAGCGATCGCCTCAACGACACATTTGACCGCCTGCGCGGCAAGGGCAAGCTGACCGAGGCCGATATTACTTCGGCCATGCGCGATATTCGCATGGCGCTGCTCGAGGCCGACGTTAACTTTAAGGTCGTCAAGGAGTTCGTCGCCAAGACCAAGGAGCGCTGCATGACCGCCGAGGTCATGGAGTCGCTGTCGCCGGCGCAAAACGTCGTCAAGATTGTGCTCGACGAGCTCACCGAGATGCTCGGCTCCACCGAGAGCAAGCTCGTCTTTAGTAACCGTATTCCCAACGTCATCATGCTCGTGGGCCTGCAGGGCTCCGGTAAGACCACGGCGGCCGTAAAGCTGGCCTACCTGCTCAAGAAGCAGGGCCGCTCGCCGTTGCTCGCCGCGTGCGACGTCTACCGTCCCGCTGCTGCCGACCAGCTGGCCACGCTCGGTGGCGAGATCGGCGTACCGGTCTTCCGCGGCGACGGTGCGCACCCGGTCGATATCGCCAAGGGCGCCATCCAGGAGGCCGTCGATCACCTGCGCGACGTGGTCATCGTCGATACCGCCGGACGTCTTCAGATCGACGAACAGATGATGCAGGAGGCCGTGGACATCAAGAAGGCCGTCAAGCCCGATCAGGTGCTGATGGTCGTCGATGCCATGACCGGCCAGGATATCGTCAACGTCGTCTCGACCTTCGCCGAGCGCACCGACTTTGACGGCGTGATCATCTCCAAGCTCGATGGCGACGCCCGTGGCGGCGGCGCGCTTTCCGTGCGCCAGGTGACCGGCAAGCCCATCAAGTTTGTGAGCATGGGCGAGAAGCCCGATTCGCTGGAGCCGTTCTACCCCGATCGTATGGCCAAGCGCATTCTGGGTATGGGCGACGTTGTCGGCATCATCGAGAAGGCCCAGGAGGCGGCCGACGCCGAGCAGCTCGAGGCTGCCGAGCGCATGCTGCGCGAGGGCTTCACCATGAACGACATGCTCGACCAGATGAAGGCCGTCAAGAAGATGGGCGGCATGAAGGGCATTCTGGGCATGCTCCCCGGTGGCCAGCGTGCGCTTAACCAGATGGGTGGCAACCTGGACGAAGGTATCTTCGATAAGAACGAGGCCATCATCATGTCGATGACCAAGGAGGAGCGCCTTCGCCCCTCCATCATCAACGGCCAGCGCCGTGCCCGCATTGCCAAGGGCGCCGGCGTGACCCCCACCGAGGTCAATAGCCTTATGAAGCAGTGGGGCGAGATGAATAAGATGATGGGCCGCATGCGCACGATGGCCAATCAGGCGCAGGCCGGCGGTAAGAAGGGCAAGAAGGGTAAGAAGGGCAAAAAGATGCGCATGCCCAATATTCCCGGTTTGGATGCCATGGGGCTGGGCGGCATGGGCGGCCTGGGAACGGGCGGCCCCAAGTCCGATATGGACCTGCTGCGTCAAATGGAAGCGCAGATGCGTAATAAGAAATAGTGCTGTAATTCCAGCTTGATATGGCAAAGGCCACTCGGAAGCTACCGGGTGGCCTTTGTTGTTGGCTTTGATTGTTGGGTTGCGTTCTGTGTCGCGCCCCGAGTTCGCGGTGCCGTGCCGCTAGTGGCAGCCGCAGCCCTCGTGGCCCTCGTGCTCGTGATGGCCGTGACAACCACAGGACTCGCCATGCTCATGTGCGTGCTCGTGGTCATGGCCGTGGCAGCCGCACGTGGCCTCGCCGTTCTGTGCAAGCGTGCCGGCGATAAGGGCCTCGACGCAAGCGTCGCAGCTGCCCTGGGCGCCTGCGTATACCGTGATGCCGGCTTGAGCAAGCGCGTTGATAGCGCCACCGCCGATGCCGCCGCAGATGAGCGTGTCAACGCCACCGTTGGCAAGCAGGCCCGCCAAGGCGCCGTGGCCGGTGCCACCGGTGCCTACGACCTGCTCGTTGAGCACCTTGTCATCCTGGATGTCATAGATCTTGAACTGTTCGCTGCGGCCAAAGTGCATAAAGATGTTGCCGTTGTCGTACGTCGTTGCCACCCTCATGGTGTCAGCCTCCTTTGCTGGCCATGCGGCCGTTGTCGTGGTGATGGGGGAGTACGCGATGTTTCCGCCTTCGATGACGATCGCCCGTCCATTGACCAGCGCGTTTGCCACCTTGCGATGCGCGCGGCTGCAGATTGCCGCCACCGTGGCGCGGGCAATGCCCATGCACTGGGCGACTTCCTCCTGATTGAGGCCTTCCAGGTCGCATAGGCGCAAGACCTCGAGCTCGTCGACTGTCATATCGATAGCGTCTCCGCTGGCAAGGCCGTCGGGGGTAAAGCAACGATATTCGGGGATGATCCCAACACGGCGCAATTTTTCGCGTCTTCCTGCCATACACTCTCCAAATCTGACATATGTCAACAATAGAATAGCGAACGTGGGGATTTGCGCAAGGAATTTCTGTCATATGTCAGAAAATGAGGGCTTATGTTTGGGCTGTGGGGCTGTGCGCGCCTGGGCTACAATAAAAATCGCTTATAGGCGACTGACAGGAGGGTCAATGAGCAAGGCTGATCAACAGTTTGTATCCATGTGCCGCGACATTCTGGACCATGGCACCACCACCGAGGGCCAAAAGGTCCGTCCGGTGTGGGAGGACGGCACCCCTGCCTATACCATTAAAAACTTTGGCGTTACGGCGCGCTACGACCTGCGCGAGGAGTTCCCTGCGCTCACCCTGCGCCGCACGGCGCTTAAGTCTGCGATGGACGAGATTTTGTGGATCTATCAAAAGAAGTCCAATAACGTCCATGACCTCAACAGCCATATTTGGGATGAGTGGGCCGACGAGACCGGCTCCATCGGCAAGGCCTACGGGTACCAGATTGGCCAGAAGAGCCATTATGCCGAGGGCGATTTCGACCAGATGGACCGAGTGCTGTACGATCTTAAGCACACACCGTACAGTCGCCGCATCATGACCAACACGTATGTGTTTAGCGACCTGTCCGAGATGCACCTGTATCCGTGCGCGTACAGCGTGACCTATAACGTCACGCAGCGCCCGCAGGACGACAAGCCGACGCTCAACATGATTCTCAACCAGCGCAGCCAGGACATTTTGGCCGCGAACAACTGGAATGTGTGCCAGTACGCCATCTTGCTGATGATGGTTGCGCAGTCGATCGATATGATTCCCGGCGAGCTGCTGCATGTGATCGCCGACGCCCATATCTACGACCGTCATGTCGATATTGTCCGCGAACTTATCGAGCGTCCGCAGTTTGCGGCGCCTAAGGTAACGCTTAACCCCGACGTGCACGATTTCTATGCGTTTACGACCGACGACCTGATTGTGGAGGGCTACGAGCACGGTCCGCAGGTCAAGAACATTCCCATTGCGGTGTAGGTGGTGCTCATGACGTGTAAGCTATCTGCTATCGTTGCCGTGTGTGACGATTGGGGCATTGGGTGCGAGGGCGACATGGTGGTGTCCAATCGCGCCGACATGCGCCATTTTGTGGCCTGCACCAAGGGCTGCCCGGTCATCATGGGACGCAAGACGCTGCTGAGTTTTCCCGGTGGGCGTCCACTTAAGAACCGTCGCAATATCGTGCTTACCCGCGACGAGGATTTTGCTGTCGAGGGCGTCGACGTGGTGCATAGCATCGACGAGGCGCTCGCCGCGGTTGCCGATGAGCCCGTTGCCTGGGTGATCGGTGGCGGCGAGGTGTATCGGCGGTTTTTGCCGTATTGCGCCGAGGCCGAGGTCACGCACAACCATTGCACTCATGCCGTGGACACGTACTTTCCCGATTTGGACGCCGATCCCGCGTGGGAGATTGCGTGGCGTGGCGGTGTTGCCACGATTGCCTCGGGCGAGGGCGACGAGGGTGTCGATTATGAGTTCGTGACGTATCGTCGCGTTGAGGCGTAAATCGCCTGGCGTGAACGGTATTATCGGGTTGATTGAATGTATGGGGCGGCGCTTAGCGTCGCCTCGTTTGGTATAGATGTGCTGTAAAGAAGGGTGCGGGCAGGCTGCTATGACTGATGCCGTTGAGGTTCTGCGAATTGATTCGCTCGAGGACGAGCGGCTCGATGCCTACGTGCGACTGACCGAGCGTGAGCTTCGCTGCGTGCTGGAGCCGCAGAAGGGCATTTTTATCGCTGAGAGTGCCAAGGTCATCGAGCGTGCGGTTCGCGCCGGATATGAGCCGGTGAGCTTTCTTCTGGGCGAGCGCTGGCTCGACCAGATGATGCCGCTGTTTGACCAGCTTGTCGTGCGCGAGGGAGCGGGTCCGGTTCCCGTGTTCGTGGCCTCCATGGAGCTCATGGAGCAGTTGACGGGCTTTAACGTGACGCGCGGCGCGCTGGCGGCGTTCCGTCGCCCGCGTCAGATTCCGGTTGATGAGTTCTTGGGCGGCGTTGTCGAGGCGGCGGGGGGTCGTCCGGTGCGCGTGTGCGTGCTTGAGGGTATTGTCGATCACACCAATGTTGGCGCGATTTTCCGCTCGGCTGCCGCATTGAACGTTGACGGTATTTTGGTCAGCCCGACGTGCTGCGATCCACTGTATCGTCGCTCGGCCCGCGTGAGCATGGGCACCGTGTTTCAGGTGCCGTGGACGCGCATTGGCAGCGAGGCTCGTGTGTGGCCGCATGATGGTCTGAGCGCGTTGCACGATGCCGGTTTTTCGTGTGCCGCTATGGCGTTGACGGACGACTCTGTTTCGCTTGATGATCCTGTACTGCGGAAGATTGATCGCTTGGCGATTTTTATGGGCACCGAGGGTGCCGGCTTGGGCGCCAAGACCATTGCCGGCTGTGACCACGCGGTGCGCATTCCGATGGCGCACGGGGTCGATTCGCTCAACGTGGCCGCGGCGAGCGCCGTCGCCTTTTGGCAGCTGTGCCCGCACGTGAGCAATGAGTATCACTACCAGCCGGGTTTGTATCACTAGGCAGATATTTTGCACTGGGCTCTGATTCGGGGTGTTTCGGTCGACGCCGGTCGGTGCTAAGCTGGTATTTGCTTTGGTCTTAAATTGCCGTTTTGTTGTTTAACATACGTTGGCGGGGAGGGCGTGTGGCTAAGAAATCTACGGCTATCGATGTAACGCAGGGTGTCATTTGGCAACAGCTGCTGTCGCTGTGCGTTCCCATCTTTTTTAGTTCGTTTTTTCAGCAGGCCTACACGCTTATCGGTACGTATATCGTTGGCCAGTTTGGCGGCAAGCTCGCGCTGGGTGGCATTCAAGCCACGATGGTGCTCACCGAGCTCTGCATTGGCTTTTGCGTTGGCGTCGGCGCCGGCTGTGCGGTCATTACCGGTCAGTATTTTGGCCAGCACGATGATGAGCGACTGAGTCGTTCGGTCCATACAGCCATGACGCTCGCGCTGGTGGGCGGTATCGCTTTCTCGATTCTTGGCATAGTGTTCGTTGAGCCCATGCTGGTGCTTATGAACACGCCGCATGAACTATTGGCCGAGGGCGTGGCCTATGCTCGCTGTTATTTTGCCGCGATGGTTGCGGCACTGCTGCTTAATATGGGAACCGCACTGCTGCGTGCCGTGGGCGACACGCGCGGCCCCGCCGTGATCATTGCCTCTGGCTGCCTGGTTAACGTGGTGCTGGATATCATTTTTGTCGCTGTGTTGCATATGGAGGCGCTGGGCTGCGGCATCGCGGTGGCGCTGACCATTTGCTCCAATGCAACGATGATCGTGTTGCGCATGATGCGCGCTCCGGGTGCATGGCGTCTTTCGCTGTCTAAGCTCGGTATCGATCGCGGTATTTGCAAGAGTATGATCTCGTGTGGTCTGCCACTCGGTTTTCAATCGGCTGCCTATTCGATCTCGAACGTGCTGATCCAGGTATCGGTTAATTCGTTTGGCGCCGATGTCACGACTGCTTGGGGTCTATCTGGGCGCCTGGATGGCATTATCTGGATGGTGACCGAGGCGCTCGGCGTATCGATCACTACGTTCTCGGCGCAGAACTTTGGCGCGCGCAACTACGAGCGCATGCGCAAGGGCTACCATATGTCGCTCGTGCTGTCGTTTATGCTCATTGGTGGCCTGTCTGCCGTGCTGCTGGTGTTCTCGGGCCCGCTGTCGCGTTTGTTTGTCGACGATGCTTCGATTTCGGCGTACACCACGACTATCCTCCATTTCATTGCGCCGTTCTATGCGATTTTCTCGATTATCGAGAACGCCTCGGGTTCCATCCGCGGCGCCGGCGTGAGTTTGCAGCCTATGATGCTCACCATCTTTGGCACCGTTGTCTTGAGGGTGATCTGGGTGTTTGCGATCATGCCCTTCGATCCGTCGCTCGAGCATCTACTGCTGGTTTACCCCGTAACCTGGCTCATCACCGCAACCATGTTCACCATCTACCATCACAGCGGCAACTGGCTAGGTCGCGCCACCGCCTAGCTCATCCGTCAGATACCCCTGATAAGTTGCGGTGAAATAGTTCCTGAAAAGCCCTTGCGGACCGTCAAACAAGTACTATTCCACCGCAACTTCCTTATGAGCTGTAGGTGTTGGCGGAAAACGAATCAATTAGTATTCGATGCCTTGGCGGGCTAGGAGGCCTTCGTCGAAGTAGTGTTTGATGGGACGTATTTCGGTGACTAAGTCCGCGAGGTCGGCCAACGGCAGCAGCCCGCGGCCGGTGAGCACGAGTTCCGTGGTGGCGGGCTTTATCGCGATCAGCGCTTCGACATCCTCGCGTGTCACGAAGCCGCGGCGCATGGCCTCGCCGAGTTCGTCCAAAATCAGAACGTCGACCTGTGATATCTGCTCGCATGCGAGCTCCATGATCTGTGCGGCGCAAGCCTCGGGCGTGTCGCGGTCAGCTTGTACGATGCGCAGCCCCAGGCGCGGCGCGGCATCGTGTTCGGCGCAGTGCAGTTTCTTGGCAAACTGCAGCCTAAGAACGTCGAGCCCGTAGCCCGTCGCGCGCAGCGCGAGCCCCAGCGCAGCCGTCGTCTTGCCCTTGCCGTCGCCTGTATAGATTTGAACCTTGCCGACTTACAGTGATGCCATCTCTGTCCTTTCGTGCCCGGCGTCGGTTTATCGCCGTCCGGGTTGGGTATTCTAGAAAGCATTATCAACCCCAGTAGATGGAGTTCAAGCAGATGGAGATGGATGACAACAAACGTAGACGGAATATGATTCTCTACGTGCTCATCGCCTTCGTCGTCTACCTCGTGCTCTCGACCGTTCTGTTCCCCAACATCGGTCACACGCAGCAGATTACGAAGACCGATTACTCGACGTTTGTCAAAGCGCTCGATAAGAAGAGCGTCGACAAGGTCGAGTACAACACGGACGATTACTCGATTTATTACACCAAGAAGGGCGAGGACGAGAACATCGCCTACAAGACGACCGGTGTGCCGAATGACGCGGGCTTTACCGATCGCGTGCTTGAGTCTGGCGCTTCGCTGGAGTCGGTCGTTCCCGATAAAAACTCGGGTTTGATGACCTACTACCTGCTCACACTCATTCTTCCCATGGCGATTTTCTTCCTCATCGGTTGGTGGCTCAACCGCCGCATGAAGAAGGCTATGGGCGATGACGGCCCGTCGATGAACTTTGGCGGCGGCGGTTTTGGCGGCGCCGGACTGGGTAAGTCCGGCGCGCGCGTGATCGCCTCCAAGGACGTGGGCGTGACCTTTAAGGACGTCGCCGGTCAGGAAGAGGCCAAGGAGTCTCTCAAGGAGGTCGTCGACTTTCTGGAGAAGCCGCAGCGCTACGAGGAGATCGGCGCCAAGCTGCCGCGTGGTGCTCTCCTTGTTGGCCCTCCGGGTACCGGTAAGACCCTGCTTGCCAAGGCTGTTGCCGGCGAGGCCGGTGTTCCGTTCTTTAGCATTTCGGGCTCTGAGTTCGTTGAGATGTTTGTCGGTCGCGGCGCTGCTAAGGTTCGTGACCTGTTTAAGCAGGCCAAGGAAAAGGCACCGTGTATCGTCTTTATCGATGAGATCGATACCATCGGTAAGAAGCGCGATGGCGGCGGCTTTAGCGGCAACGACGAGCGCGAGCAGACGCTCAATCAGTTGCTGACCGAGATGGATGGCTTCGATAACCATAAGGGTATCGTTGTCCTTGCCGCAACCAACCGCCCCGACAGTCTCGATCCCGCTCTACTGCGCCCCGGTCGTTTTGACCGCCGCATCCCCGTCGAGCTGCCCGATCTGACCGGCCGCAAGAACATCCTCGAGCTGCATGCCAAGAGCGTGAAGACCGAGCCGCCGATCGACCTGACCGCGATTGCCCGCGCCACGCCCGGTGCCTCGGGCGCCGACCTGGCCAATATCATCAACGAGGGTGCCCTGCGCGCCGTTCGCGAGGGTCGCAAGCGTGCAACCCAGGACGACTTCGAGGAGTCGGTGGAGGTCGTCATTGCCGGCCAACAGCGTAAGTCCACGGTGCTGTCCGACCACGAGAAGCAGGTCGTTTCTTATCACGAGATCGGCCATGCCATCGTTGCCGCTCGCCAGAAGGGCTCTGCGCCGGTCACGAAGATCACCATCGTGCCGCGCACGAGCGGTGCTCTTGGTTATACCATGCAGGTCGAGGAGGACGAGCGCTTCCTGACGACGCGCCAGGAGGTCTTGGACAAGCTCGCTGTCTATTGCGGTGGCCGCGCAGCCGAGGAGCTCATCTTTGGCGAGATGACGACCGGCGCCGCCAACGACATCGAGCAGGCCACCAAGCTCGCCCGTAATATGGTGACGCGCTTTGGTATGTCCGACGAGTTTGGCATGATGGCGCTCGGTACCGTGCAGAACGCGTATCTCAATCAGGACACGTCGCTCACCTGCGCCCCCGGTACGGCCGAGCGCGTGGACGCGATTGTCGCCAAGCTGATCGAGGATGCGCACGACCGCGCTTTGCAGATTCTGAAGGAGAACAAGTTTAAGCTCCACGAGCTGGCTCGTTATCTGTATAAGAAGGAGACCATCACGGGCGAGGAGTTCATGAACCTCCTCACGCGCGAGAATCCGCTGATGCCCAAGCAGCAGTAAAGCCGCGGCCGAGCCAGTAAACGCCGACGCCCCATTTGAGCAGCTTTCTCAAATGGGGCGTTTTGCTTGAGAGGGATGGAAATGAAGATCGTGGTGAGCGCCTGCTTGATGGGCGAGAGCTGCAAGTATAACGGGCTCGACAACTACCATCGCGAGTTGGTCGAGGCCTGCGAGCGTACAGGGACCGAGGTCCTCTTGGTGTGCCCTGAGGTCTTTGGGGGCCTGCCCACGCCGCGCAAGCCGTCCGAGATTGTGAACGGAGAGGTTCGTACCTGCGAGGGCATATCGGTCGATCGCGAATTTCGCCTGGGTGCCCAACGAGCGCTCGATATGTGCGAGCAGGCGGGCGGGCCGGAAGAGATCGCCGCGTGCATCCTGCAGGACCGTAGTCCCTCGTGCGGCGCGGGTCGCATCTACGACGGAACATTCAGCGGCACCCTTACGGCGGGCAACGGCGTCTTCGTTGATTTACTGCTCCGCCACGGTTATCGCGTGATCCCGGCTAGCGAGTTCGACCCCAGCATGCTGGAGCAATAAAAAACCACCACAAAGGTGCTGCTCCCTTGTGGTGGTTTTGGCCTGGGTCTAGAGCGTGTGGCCGTAGGCGTTGGCGGCCTTGATGGCGGCGGCGAATTTTTCGTCGGTGAAGGGCTCCGGGTTGCCTTGCTTCCACTCGTTGGTGGCGTGTGCGTGCTCGCACAGGGCAGGGATATCGGTCTCGGAAAGCCCGACCTGCTCAAGCGTTACGGGCAGCCCCATCTGCTTGTTGAAGTCAGCATAGCGCTTAAGGTTCTCGGTGTCGCCCGTGTAGGCGAACAACACCAGCACGCCCAGGCTTACGACTTCGCCGTGCAGGTAGGTGCCCTCACGCGGAATGCTGCAGGTGGCGTTGTAGAACGCGTGCGCCACGCTCGAGTTGTAGTAGTAATCGTTCTGGTTGGTCAGGTTCGAGACATAGCCCGTGTTGACCACGATGTCGAGCGCGATCTGCTTGACGGCCTCGCTCGACAGATTCTGACGAACGTCCTCAAGACCCTGAACACCGTAGGTAAACAGCGGCTCGGAACAGGTGTGGGCAAGAGCCAGGCCAAGGCCGGCGGTGTGCTCCAGGTCGCCGGCGCTCGTGGCGTACTCGACTTCGGGCTGCTTGGACAGGGCGTCGCCCACGCCGGCCCAGAAGTACTCCGCCGGAGCCTCGGCGATGATCTTGGGATTGATGAAGATGTGCGCCGGTCGGTTGGGGTACGAATAGCCCTCGAGCGATCCATCGTCGTTGTAGACGACGGCAATGGCGGTCGCGGCGGAACAGTTAGAGCAAATCGTCGGCACCGTAAAGACAATCTTCTTGAGCTCGATTGCCGCTGTCTTGACGGTGTCGAGTGCCTTGCCGCCGCCACAGGCGATAAGCACGTCTGCCTGCTGGCAAGCGGGGGAGTTCACGACCTTGGCGATATTGGCGCGCGTACTGTTGGTGCCGTAGACGCGCGTCTCCAGAATCTCGACGTCGGTACCTTCAAGCGCCGCCTCGATGCCCGGCAGCGCCGCAGCTAGGGCTCGCTTGCCACCAATGATGGCGACTTTCTTCGCGCCGTACTCCGCCAGTGCGGCGGGCAGCTCGGTAAAGCAATCCTCGCCGACGGTGTAGTCGCTCATTCCGATTGTGCGCATGGCAGCCTTCTTTCGTTAGTTAAAGTGCTTTCAGGTATTTTGCTCCTAGAGAAGGCTAACGACCACGAGAAATTTCTTACGTATGAAACCAGTGTTGAGGGTTTTTCGCCGGCGCGGAACGTGCTAGCATACTCCGCATAAGCGTTGATGGGGACGAGTAGTCGGCCGTCCGCATGCCACAGAGAGCGGGGAGCGCTGAGAACCCGTGCATGCGACCGATGAAAATCACCCCGGAGCTGCGGTCCCAACGGACGTGCCGCGCAGGCACGTCTTAGTAGATATCGCCGAGATGGTCGTCGATACAGGCCAGCCGAGTAACGGATGCGAGCGCGCGAATACGCGGGCGAGGGCATCTAAGCTGGGTGGTTAAACGAAGAGCTTTTGCGGGCATACAGCCCGTTTTTGTGGCGCTTCGTCCCAGCTTGTAGGGACGGGCGCTTTTTTGGTGCCCAACGGGCGTGCGCGCCCACGACATGAAAGGGGTACCGTGGCAAACGAGTACAAGCAGACGATGAATCTGCCCAAAACCGGTTTTCCCATGCGTGCCGGTCTTTCCAAGTCCGAGCCCAAGCGACTCAAGGACTGGCAGGACAACAAG
The DNA here is from genome assembly GCA_018370025.1 of Collinsella sp. Lineage (GTDB taxonomy): Bacteria > Actinomycetota > Coriobacteriia > Coriobacteriales > Coriobacteriaceae > Collinsella. Next base: position 62,285 of record JAGZBF010000007.1, read on the forward strand.
GTCTACGAGCAGGTTCTGAAGAAGAACGAGGGTCACAAGAAGTTCGTGCTGCACGACGGCCCTCCGTACGCCAACGGCCCGATCCACATCGGCCACGCCATGAACAAGATCTCCAAGGACATGATCAACCGCTACTGGATGATGCAGGGCTATGAGGTTCCCTATGTTCCCGGTTGGGACTGCCATGGCCAGCCGATCGAGCATAAGGTCGAGGAGAAGCTCGGCACCGAGAAGTTCAACCAGACCTCCACGGCTAAGATCCGTGAGCTTTGCAATAAGTTCGCTGTCGAGAACATCGAGCTGCAGAAGGCCGGCTTCCGTCGCCTGGGCGTGCTCGGCGATTGGGACAACCCCTATCTGACGCTCTATCACCAGCATGACGCCGCCGACATCGAGGTTTTCAAGGCCATGTTCGACAAGGGCATGATCTATCGCGGTCACAAGCCCGTCCACTGGTGCAAGCACTGCCATACCGCACTTGCTGAGGCCGAGATTGAGTACTCCGACGAGACGAGCCCGTCCATCTTCGTGCGCTTTGAGATGACCTCCAAGCCCGTCGGCCTCGAGAACTTCGACGGCCCGGTTGACTTTATCATCTGGACGACCACGCCGTGGACCATCCCCTCCGACCAGGCAGTTTCTCTCAAGCCCGGTGCCGCCTACGTCGCCGTTGAGCACGACGACCGCGCCGAGGTCATGCTCGAGGACCTGGCTCCCAAGTGCTGCGAGGAGTTTGGCTGGGAGTACACCCCGGTTGTGGTCGACGGCAAGCCCTATGTGGTTCCCGCCGAGACCTTCCATCACATTCACTATAAGCAGCCGATCTTTGACGGTGTTGAGGGCGTGGCACTGTTGGCCGATTACGTCGGTGTCGATGACGGTACCGGTATCGTCCACAACTCGCCCGGTCACGGCGTCGACGACTACTTCGCCTGCCTCAAGGAGGGCATCACCGACATTTGCATGCCGGTCGATGACGACGGCAAGTTCTACACCGGCGAGGAGTTTGGCACCGGCGGCCCCTTCAGCGGCATGGATACCGACGAGGCCAACCCGCACATCATCGAGTTCCTGCGCGAGCGCGGCACCCTGGTCCTCGAGAAGAAGATCACGCACAGCTATCCGCACTGCTGGCGCTGCAAGCACCCGGTGCTCTTCCGTGCTACCGACCAGTGGTTTGTCTCGATGGACAAGACCGGCTTGCGCGAGCAGGCTGGCAAAGAGGTCCGCGAGAACGTCAAGTGGTATCCGGCCCATGCCGCCAACCGCATTGGCGCCATGGTCGAGCAGCGTCCCGACTGGTGCATCAGCCGCCAGCGCAACTGGGGCGTGCCTATCCCCAGCTACACTTGCGCCGACTGCGGCGAGAAGGTCATGAACGATGCCACGCTCGACGCCGTCATCAAGCTCTTCCATGAGAAGGGCTCCGACGCCTGGTTCACCGACGCTCCCGAGAGCTACCTGGGTGAGGCCTGCGTCTGCCCCAAGTGTGGCGGCCATCACCTCAAGGCCGATAAGGACATCCTCGACGTGTGGTGGGATTCCGGCGTGTCCTGGAAGGCCGTCTGCGAGTATCGCCCCGAGCTTGAGTACCCGGCTGACGTGTATCTCGAGGGCTCCGACCAGCATCGCGGTTGGTTCCAGAGCTCGCTGCTCACTTCGGTGGGCGCCAACGGCCATGCTCCCTACAAGGCGGTCGTCTCGCAGGGCTTCACGCTCGACGGCCAGGGCCGCAAGATGTCCAAGTCGCTCGGCAACGTCATCGACCCCAATAAGGTCTGTGACGAGATGGGCGCCGACATCATCCGCCTGTGGGTTGCTTCCGTTGACACCAGCTCCGACGTGTCCATCGACCACGAGATTCTTGCCCGTACGTCCGATGCCTACCGTCGTTTCCGCAACACGCTGCGCTTCCTGCTTTCCGAGCTCGAGGGCCAGTTTGAGCCTGAGACCGACGGTGTCGCCTTTGCCGACCTGCTGCCGCTCGACAAGCTCATGGTTGCCCGTCTGACCCAGGTTCAGGCCGAGGTCGACGACGCTTACTCTTGCTACGAGTTCCCGCGCGCTTACCGTGCGCTTTATGACTTCGTGGTTACCGAGCTTTCCAACGTGTACCTCGACGCCCTGAAGGACCGCCTGTACTGCGACAAGCCTGGCTCGCTCGAGCGCCGCAGCGCCCAGACCGTGCTGGCCGAGCTCTTCTCGATGCTCATGCGCGATCTGCAGCCGATTTTGTCCTACACCGTCGACGAGGCCATGGCCTACGCGCCTGCCGGCTGCGTCGACCACCAGAAGTACGCCGCGCTGCTCGATTGGTATAAGTCGCCTATCACGGTCGACGAGGCCAATGAGTTCGAGGGCGTGCTCGAGGCTTCACTCGAGCTCCGTAGCGCCGTGACCAAGGCCCTTGAGGATGCCCGCTCCGTCGGCACCTTCACTAAGAGCCAGCAGGTCCGCGTCAAGGCGGTCGTTCCCGCCGAGATGTACGCGCTGCTGACCGGCGACAAGGCGGTCGACCTGGCCGAGTTCTACATCGTTTCCGATGTTGAGCTGACCCAGGGCGAGGAGCTCTCCGTTGCCATCGAGGCTGCCGAGGGCGAGTGCTGCGACCGTTGCTGGAATTACCGCACCACCGTCGGCGAGTACAACGGTCACGCACATATCTGCAAGCGCTGCGCTGACGCGCTGTAGGTTACGGCGTTCGTAGAACGCCGTAACCTACCGACGCTGCAAACGCTCCTAAGCGGCAATCTGACGTTCAATCGTCGGTCGCGTACCAAAGTACGCTTCCCTCCTCTTTCACGTCACCTTGCTCGCTTAGGGACGTTTTCGCTGTTGGTGACGGCAACGCGGCTTTTCCATTGTTGGAACTAGAGCCTTCTCTTTCGACCTGTGCTCTTAGTCGAAAGCTATTTAGCGACATTCCGTTATTCGGAATGTCGCTTTTGTTTTGTGCTGGTTATTTCGCTTGCGTTGGTGGATATGTCGTGCGCTCTGCGTATGGCAATATAAGATGGTTAATTGCGTTCAACGGAATTCGATTGTTCTGAGGGTAGGGGATTTCTTTGGGTCGTTCTGCGGATATGACGCCGCCTTTGCGTTGGCGGTTGGGTGTTGCTGGTGGCGTGGCGTTGGCCGTGCTGCTTGTTGACCAGCTGACCAAGCTTGCGGTTCGGGCCGTGGGCGATGCGCTGCATGTGACTGTCATCCCCGGTGTGATCGACTTTATGTTTGTCCGCAATATCGGCGCTGCCTTTAGTATGGGTGAGGGGCATGGCATCGCGTTTGCCGTGCTGGCGTTGGCGGTCATTATCGCTATTGCCGTGTACCTCGTTCGTGCGCCCCGGCTCGCCCATCTTGAGGTTGTGGGCATGGCGATGGTTGCGGGCGGTGCTATCGGCAACGCTATCGATCGTTTGGCCTTTGGCTTCGTGACCGATTTTATTGCCACCACCTTCATCGACTTCCCCGTCTTCAATGTGGCCGATATTGGCATTACCTTGGGCGTCGTGCTCGCCCTCTTCGGCTACATGTTCTTGAGCCCTGCGGCCCGCGAGGTCGATGCGACCGCCGAGCTCAACGCCCGTGACGAGGCCCGTGCCAAGCGCAAGGCCCAGCAGCGTGGGGAGCGTGCCCGCAAGATTCGCGAAAGGAATGAGCGCTAATGGCCGACATCCATATTCTTGTTGCCGACGATGCCGCTGGTCAGCGCCTTGATGCCTATCTGGGCGCCAACGACGGCTGCCCCACGCGCTCTGCCTGCGCGCATCTGATCGAGGGAGGCGCCGTTGCCGTCAATGGCGAGACCTGCCTGTCCAAAAAGTATGCCGTGCGCGCCGGCGATCGTATTTCGGTCGATTTGCCCGAGCTGCACGATCCCACCGATGTGATTCCCGAGGCCATCCCGCTCGACATTCGCTATGAGGACGACTACCTTATCGTGCTCTCCAAGCAGCGCGGCCTGGTGTGCCATCCTGCACATGGTCATGAGAGCGGTACGCTCGCGAATGCCCTGGTCTATCACTGCGGTATCGACCATCTGGGCACCGTGCAGGGCGAGGACCGCCCCGGCATCGTGCATCGTTTGGATCGCGATACCTCGGGTCTCATGCTTGCGGCAAAGGACGACGACACCCAGCGCGCGCTCCAAAATCTCATCCGCACGCGTACGCTCGATCGTCGTTATATCACGCTCGTTCACGGTCATATCGCTATGGATGAGGGCACCATTAACACCGGCATTGCGCGTTCTACGCGCGACCGTGTCAAGATGGCGGTTTCGGACGACCCTTTCGCGCGCCAGGCCATTACGACCTTTAAGGTCCTCGAGCGCTTCGATTCCACGCGTTTTGACGACGGCTATACGCTCGTCGAGTGCCATCTGTTTACGGGCCGCACACATCAGATTCGTGTGCATATGCGCCATATCAACCACGCCTGCGTGGGCGATCCACTCTACGGCAAGTGCGATGCACGCGCCGATCAGGGCCTGACCAGGCAATTCCTTCATTCCTGGCGCGTCGCATTCGACCATCCCGTGACGGGGGAGCGTATTGAGTGCCGCGATGAGCTGCCGTGGGATCTCGCTGCGGTTCTTGACGACCTGGCCCCGCGCTCGATTGGCCGCACCGCCGCCGGCGACGACATCGTCCCGCAGCTTGGCCTTCTCGAAGCCTAGCCGGTATTAGGTGGTTTCTTGAACTCGGTAAGCCTGCGGTAAGATATACGATTGTTTACGTAATGCGTTCCTGGGAGCCTGCATGCTCGCCTTTTTACAAACCAACACACCCATCGTGATTTTCAACCAGATTGTCGTCACGCTGCTCACGGTCTGCTTTCTGTACCAGGTGGTCTTCTTTGTCATCGGTGCTCTTCGTGGCGAGGTCGCGCCTCCCAAGGCCAAAAAACTCCACCGCTATGCCTTCTTTATCGCGGCGCATAACGAGGAAGCCGTGATCGCCAACCTCGTACGCTCCATCAAGGACCAGGATTATCCGTCCGAGCTCATCGAGGTCTTCGTGGTCGCCGATGCCTGCACCGACAACACGGCGCAGCTTGCGCGCGAGGCCGGTGCTATTGTTTATGAGCGCAATGACCTGGCCCGTAAGGGCAAGAGCTGGGTCATGGACTTTGGTTTCGATCGCATTCTCAACGAGTATCCCGACACGTTTGAGGGTTACTTTATCTTCGATGCCGACAACGTTATCTCCCGCGATTACGTGTCTAAGATGAACGATGCCTTTGACCAGGGCTTCCATGTGGTCACGAGCTATCGCAATTCCAAGAACTTCGGCAGCTCGTGGATCTCGGCAGCTAATGCCACTTGGTACCTGCGCGAGGCGCGCTTCCTCAACAACGCACGTAATATCTGCAAGACGTCCTGCGCTGTCTCGGGTTCGGGCTATCTCATCTCCGCCAGCGTTATCGAGGGCATGCACGGCTGGCAGTTCCATACGCTGACCGAGGATATCCAGTTCACCACGTTCTGCGCCATTCACGGCATTCGCATTGGCTATGCGCCGGCGGAGTTCTTTGACGAACAGCCCGTGACGTTTAAGGCGTCCTGGAAACAGCGCATGCGTTGGACCAAGGGCTTCTACCAGGTGTTCTTTACCTACGGTAAGCACCTGGTCAAGTCGACGTTCCGCTATCATCGCTTTGCTGCCTACGACATGTTTATGACCATCGCTCCGGGCATGCTGCTGTCCCTGATCTCCATGCTCGTCAACGCGACCTTCCTCATCGTGGGCGGACTTTCGCATGGCTTCTTGGCCACCGAGGTCGAGATGCAGGCTTGTGCCGCCTCGCTCATTATGACCTTCGCGATGATGTACCAGACCTTCTTTATCCTGGCGCTACTCACCACCATCTTCGAGTACAAGCATATTCACTGCGCGCAAAAGTGGCGTTTGGTGACCAACCTATTTACCTTCCCGATCTTTATGTTCAGCTATATTCCCATCACGGTGGCGGCACTGTTCCTAAAGGTCGACTGGGTCCCGACGCAGCACGCCGTCAACGTTACCCTCGACGAGGTCATGCAAGGCGCCAAATAACCACCACCAAAACCACCACAAAGGGGACAGGCACTTTTGTGGTGGTTTTTGCTTTCGAGTAGCTGCCCAAGGAGGTGCACGATGCCCTACATCCCATTTTGGATTTGCATCTTTGCCGGTGCTTTGGTTGATGCCCGTGAGCGACGGTTTCCCAATGAGCTTGCCGGCGTGTGTGCGGTGGCGGCGTTGGCAGGCGTCTGGCTCGACAAGGGCGTTACCACGGCGCTTGACCACGCCGGTCTTGCGGTCATCGTCTACCTTGCCCTTGTGCTCACTGAGTCGCTCTGGCGGCGCCTTCGCCACGCCCCCGGCATCGGCATGGGGGACGTCAAGGCGCTCTTCGCGCTTTGCACGCTTGACCCTCTGGGCGGCATCGTGGCATTTGCCGTCGCGCTCCTGGTCCTTGCCCTCTCCTGCCTCTTCACAAAATCGCGCTCCCTGCCATTGCTCCCGTTTTTAGTGCCGATTTTTGCCATAATCGAGGTCGTGGGCTGCACTCTGTAACCGATTGCGCATCGTTCTTAAGGAGCATGCCATGGCAACTAATCAAGAAACGGCCGCCATCAAGGCGCGTATGGACCGTATTCCTTCGGCGTTGTCGCCCGAGCTCGTCGAGCGCATTGCCGCCAATCGTGCTTCGGGCACTGTCAATCCGTATCGTTGCAACGACGACCAGGTCATTCGTCGTGTCGATCGCGATGCGGACAAAGGCACGCTTATGCGTCCGGCGTTTATGCGCGATACCGAAAAAATCCTCCATCTACCGGCGTACACCCGTTATGCAGGCAAAACGCAGGTTTTTAGCTTTCGAAGCAACGACGACTTGTCGCGTCGTGGTCTACACGTGCAGCTCGTCTCGCGCATTGCGCGCGATATCGGTCGCGCCCTCGGGCTCAACTGCGATCTGATTGAAGCGATCGGTCTGGGTCACGACTTGGGGCACACGCCTTTCGGCCATGCCGGCGAGCGATTCCTCAACGATATCTATCACGAGCGCACGGGTCGTTATTTTTTCCATAACGTGCAGTCGGTCCGCGTGCTCGATGCGCTGTACGGTCGCAACGTGTCGCTTCAGACGCTCGATGGCGTGCTCTGCCACAACGGCGAGTACGAGCAGCGTGTGTTCGAGCTCTCGGACATGGGTTCCTTTGACCAGTTCGATCGAACCGTCGAGGATTGCATTGCCACAGGCTATAGCGCAATTGAGCACTTGCGCCCCATGACGCTTGAGGGCTGTGTCGTTCGCATCTCGGATATTCTTGCCTATGCGGGGCGTGATCGCCAAGACGCCATTGCGGCGGGCCTGCTGTCACCCGACGCTTTTGACGATGGGCTTGGCGGAGCATACAACAGCTGGATTCTCACGCATGCCTCTATCGATATCGTCGAGCACAGCTATGGCAAGCCGCGCATCGAGATGAGCGAGGACCTGTTCGAGGAAATCCGCCGCGCTAAGCGCGAGAACTACGAGAAGATCTATAGCAAGGGCGGCATCGAGGGCGACTCCGAAACGGAGCTGCGCAAGGCGTTCGAAAAGCTCTATGACCGTTGCCTGCAGGATATAAACGAAGGCGACGAGTCTTCGTATATCTTTAAGCATCACATTTCGCGCATTGAGCGGCAGCTTTCCTACTACAATCGCACCTATGCATGGCAGGATGATAAAGATCAGACCGTAGTGGATTACATTTCGAGCATGACGGACGGCTATTTCTGTGAGCTGACGAGCAAGCTGTTCCCGGGGCTGAAGTTTCCGCATCGTACCTATATTAACGAACGGTAGTTCGTATATTTTCGGTATACTGTTGAGGAACAACGATTTTGATGGATGCACGGGATGGCTATGGACGACCTTTTTTCTGCCTCGACGCGCGAGCGTTCCTTTAAAAATGCGCCGCTTGCGGTGCGCATGCGCCCCAATTCGCTCGACGAGTATGTGGGCCAGCAAAAGGCCGTCGGTAAGGGTTCATGGTTGCGTGCCGCGATCGAGCACGACGTGCTTTCGAGCGTGATTCTGTACGGGCCGGCCGGTACGGGTAAGACGACGCTGGCCCACATTATCGCCAACCATACCAAGAGCGAGTTTGTCGAGGTCAGCGCCGTCACGGGTACTGTGAAGGACCTGCGTCGCGTGATTGACGAGGCCAAGACGCGCCTGAATACCTACGACCGCCGCACCATTCTATTCATCGATGAGATTCACCGCTTCTCTAAGTCGCAGCAGGATGCCCTGCTGCATGCAGTTGAGAACCGTACCGTCATTATGATTGGCGCTACGACAGAGAACCCGTACTTTGAGGTCAACTCGGCACTGTTGTCGCGCGGGCGCGTGGTGGAGCTTGAACATCTGAAGGATGAGGCTATCGCCACGCTTATTGAGCGTGCGCTCGAGGCACCACAGGGCTTGAACGGAAAGTTCTCGGCCGATGAGGATACGGTCAAGACCATTTGCACGCTGGCAGCGGGTGACGCTCGCTCGGCGCTCACGACGCTCGAGCTTGCGAGCGAGATTGCCGTCACGCGTCCCGATACCGAGGGAACGCCAGCGCCTGCGGCGGGGGAGCGCTATCCCATCACCGTGGATGACGTGAAGATTGCCAACCCGCGTCGCGGCTTTACGTATGACAAAAACGGCGACATGCACTACGACATCATCAGTGCGTTCATCAAGTCCATGCGCGGTAGTGACCCCGATGCCACGATCTATTGGCTCGCGCGCATGATCGATGCTGGGGAGGATCCTAAGTTTATCGCTCGCCGCATTATGATTCACGCTTCTGAGGATGTTGGCAACGCCGACCCGCAGGCGCTTTTGGTGGCGCATGCCGCGTTTAAGTCTGCCGAGGTCATTGGCTATCCCGAGTGCCGCATTAACCTGGCTCAGGCTGCACTCTATGTGTGCTTGGCGCCAAAATCCAACGCGTGTGAGGCTTCGATCGATGCGGCGCTGGCCGATATCCATTCTAGTGGGCTTCGCGAGGTGCCGAGTTATCTGCGCGATCGCCATCGCCCGGGCAGCGATGAATACGGTGTGTATAAGTATCCACATGATTATCCCGAAGGCTGGGTCGATCAGCGCTATTTGCCCGAGGGACTGGAGCGCGGCGTGTTCTGGCAGCCTGCCGGCCGCGGTTGGGAAGAATGGCGCGTAGAGCAAAGCGAACGCGACCGCAGCGGGAATGCACCGAAGTAGCTGCTGATAATTTTGTCCCACGTTGCTGCTCTTGGCATGTTCGGTCCCCTTTGGGGTACCATGAAAAGCGTCTGTATTTCGATTCTTCCGGGAGGCTTGTATGAGTCCCATTCAAATCGCCCTGCTGCTGCTCGCCGTTGCCGGCGTGTGGGCCATCGCTGAGCTCGCGCTTACCCTGCGCAAGACCCGCAATGTTGTCGACTCGCTCGATAAGACCGTGAACGACCTCAACAACACCATCGCCGAGGCTCAGCCTGTGGTGGCAAAGCTCGATGGCGCTGTCGATGAGCTTACGCCGACGCTTGCCCAGATGGAGCCGCTGCTTAAGTCGAGCAAGACGGCAGTTGATGCCCTTACCTCCAATCTCGTAGAGGTCGAAGCCGTGGTTCGCGACATTTCCGAGGTTACGGGCAGCATGGCCGAGGCCAGCAATGCTGTGTCGAGCGTGACCGACTCTGCCGCCGGTGCTGTGCAGAAGCTCTTCAATAAGGTGAAGGCTCCTGCAGCCGACGCCGATCGCAAGCTCGCCGCTGCCGCTGCGGAGGCCGAGCAGCCTACCGAGCGCGTCCTAATTGGCGAGGACGAGGCCGCCGCGGGCGACGATGATGGTCAGAAGTCTGTATCCAAGCCGGCTCAGTATTACACCTATACGCCCGCCGAGACCTCTGAGGAGTCCTGCGATGAGTAGCGAAGCAAACTGCCCTATCACGCTGACCGTTGCCGGTGACCCGCGTCTCGCTCGCCTTGTGCGCATGACGGCAGCCAACGTTGGTGCCCTGTGCTCTATGTCTGTCGATCGCATCGAGGACATCCGCATGGCTGCTGAGGAGGCTTTCATCTTTGGTTGCACCGCGGTCGACTGCGATGACATCACCATCAAATTCGATGTCGATGAGACCCACGTTGGCATGACTATTACCTTTGGGGACCAGGCTACGGTCGATGAAGACGACCAGGCTGCGGTGTATGCCGAGCTCATCCTCGCGAGCGTGTGCGACTCCTACGAAAAGACTACGGCGCCCCTGACGCTTTCCCTCGACCTCAAGGCGGATATCTAATATGACCGAACGTTCCCGGAGCGGTAAGACCGCTTGGGACAAGGAGAAAACCCGCGAGCTGTTTCGTCGCTATAAAGAGACCGGTGACCCGGACGCACGCGAGCAGCTCGTCATGTCCCACATGAACCTGGTAAGGTTTCTTGCCAACAAGTTTAAGAACCGCGGCGAGCCGCTCGATGACCTGATGCAGGTTGGTTATTTGGGCCTGCTCAAGGCTATCGACCGCTTTGACCCTGAGCGCGGACTCGAGTTCACCACGTTTGCCACGCCTACCATCTTGGGCGAGATTAAGCGTCACTTCCGCGACAAGGGCTGGAGCGTGCGCGTGCCCCGTCGCTTGCAGGAGCTCTCGGCCAAGGTCAACCAGGCTACCGATAAGCTCACCAACGAGCTACAGCGCTCGCCTAAGGTTGAGGAAATCGCTGAGTACTTGGACGTGACGGTCGATGAGGTGCTGGAGGCTATGGAATCGTCTTCGGCCTATACCTCGGTGCCCATCGAGGCTCCTGGTGCGTCCGATTCCGACGATGCCCCCTCGATTCTCGACCGTTACGCCGACGACGACAACGAGCTCGACTTTACCGATGACCGTCTAGTGATCGAGGAAGCCATCCGTGATTTCTCGCCGCGCGAGCGCGAGGTGATCGAGCTGCGCTTTGTGAAGGGCATGACCCAGATCGAGATCGCCAAGAAGCTTGGTATTTCTCAGGTGCAGGTTTCGCGTCTGCTGCGCCGCACGCTTAAGAAGATTCAGGACAAGATCGACCCCGACGGAGTGATGATTCGTTCATGAGTGAGCACCCCCAACAAACCGATCGCGTGCTGCGCGACACCCGCATTCTGACGCTGCGCATTTGGGCTGTTGTCGGCTGCATTGTTATTGCTGCTGTCATCTTTAACCTTATGGGCATCCTGGCACCGGTTATCGAGTTTCTCGCTGTTGGTTCCATCATTGCCTTTGTGATGTCCCCGATCACCAACTGGCTCGAGCACCATGGCGTGAATCGCGGCATCGGTTCGCTTATCGCGCTTATTGTTGTTGTTGCCGTGCTCGTCGGTGTCGTTTGCATCTTGTCGCCGATTCTCTTTGGCCAGATCATGGAAGTCCTGAGCCGCCTGCCCGAGCAGCTTCGTGTTGCTGGTGGCGATCTCAACGAGATGATCTCGCATGCCAAGACGCTCAACAACACGCCGCTCAAGGAGTATTTGGACGATAATCTTCCGTCGCTTGTTACCGTGGCATCGAAGTACGTGTCTCAGATCGCTGCCGAGCTTGGCCGCGGTGTGTTCCCGCTCATCACCAATACGGCCTCGCAGTTGTTCGTGATCTTCCTTGGTCTGGTGCTTGCGTACTGGATGGCCTGCGACTACCCTCGCATGCACCACGAGATTTGCACCATCATCGGTCAGGAGAAGGAGACCTCGTACCGCTTTATGGTCGCCATCCTTTCTCGCTCTGTCGGCGGCTACATGCGCGGTATGGTCGTGACGTCCATCTGCGGTGGTTTCCTCGCCTTTATCGGTTTTATGGTCATCGGCCATCCGTATGCGGCGCTCATGGCTATCTTTACCGGCATCATGCATTTGGTTCCGGTCGTTGGTCCTTGGGTGAGCGCAGCAATCGCCACGGTGCTCGGTTTCATGTTCAGCCCCATGTTGGCGTTATGGACGCTCATCGTGACGATGGTCGCGCAAAACGTCACAGACAACGTGATTTCTCCTAAGGTCATGCAGAGCTCAGTGCAGGTGCATCCCATCATGAGCCTCATGGCGCTCGTTATTGGCTCGGCACTCATGGGTCCCATCGGCATGATTATTGCCATCCCGCTGTGTGCGGCCCTCAAGGGTATCTTCGTGTACTACTTCGAGAATGAGACCGGCCGACAGCTTGTGGCCTATGACGGCGCCGTTTTTAAGGGCACACCGTACCGCGATGCCGATGGCAACCCGGTCGCCGCCTACGACGCGCTCGGCGACGACACCTTCATTTATGAGTCCGAGCTCATCGGTAACGAGACTGCGCCCGAGGCCCAGGCCATGCCCAAGCCCGAGCTCGATAATCCCTGGATCAAGCTCTCGGGTCTGCAGCCCGATGCGACGGGCTTCTTCAAGAACCCCTTCGCCAAGGATGATGATTCCAATACGGACGACGACACCAAAACCGGCATCGACGGTTCCATGGACGATTCGGATTCTAAATAGGTCCTATTAACGTTTCTTGAAGTTGTAAATGACAAGAAACGCGAGCAAAGCGATTGATAAGGGGCCGGCTACATAGAAAAAGAGAACGTCAATTGCGCGTAGAGTGTAGTAAGCCTTATCGCCGGACATTACTGCATACAATAAGTAGCCAAATGCTGGTTGGTTTGCGTACCAGCATGAGAAGGCCAAGAGCGCTAAAAGTGCTACAACCAGAAGTGCATTCAGGACAAATCGTTTACTTTTCATCGATCGCTCCTTCCGGGTGACTCTTATATGTAATTCTACAGCAGCCTTTTTTCAAAGGCTTGCTCGGTCCCAAATAACGTGCACTTTCGCTGGAGGGTCGCTGTTTGGCGGCCCTCTTTTTTGCATGGGCGCGGTGGGATGGTAATATCGTTACGTTTGAACTGTTTCGATGTGAAACCGAGGAGATTCCCTCTATGAGTGCTGACTACCCGTCAATGACTACGGCTGAGATTCGCTCCAAGTTCCTCAACTTCTTTGAGGAGCGCGGTCTTAAGCTCTATCCTTCTTCGTCCCTCGTCCCCGACGATCCTTCGCTGCTGCTTGCCAACGCCGGCATGAACCAGTTTAAGGAGTATTACCAGGGCAAGAAGACCATGAAGGAGATCGGCGCGATCTCCTGCCAGAAGTGCGTCCGCACCAACGACATCGACTGCATCGGCGAGGACGGCCGTCACCTGTCCTTCTTTGAGATGCTCGGCGACTTCTCCTTTGGCGGCGTCTCCAAGCAGCAGGCCTGCGCCTGGGCCTTTGAGCTCATCACCAAGGAGTTCAAGCTGCCGCTCGACCGCCTGTACTTCACCGTCTTTACCGAGGACGACGAGACCCACGACGTGTGGCGTTCCCTGGGCGTTGCCGAGGACCACATCTCGCGTCTGGGGGAGGACGACAACTTCTGGGCCGCCGGCCCCACCGGCCCCTGCGGTCCGTGCTCCGAGATCTACTTTGACATGGGCGAGGAGGTCGGCTGCGGCAGCCCCGACTGTAAGCCCGGCTGCGACTGCGACCGCTTCCTGGAGTTCTGGAACCTCGTCTTTACCCAGTACGACCGCCAGGAGGACGGCTCCATGCCGGAGCTGCCGCACCGCAACCTCGATACGGGCATGGGCCTGGAGCGCATGGCCGCTATCATGCAGCACAAGACCGCCAACTACGACGGCGATCTGATGCAGCACCTCATCAAGCTGGGCGAGGAGATCAGCGGCAAGACCTATGACGCCGACGATTACTCCGGTGCCAGCCGCTCGCTGCGTATCATCGCCGATCACTCCCGTGCCGTCGACTTTATGATTTCCGACGGCATCCTCCCCGGTAACGAGGGCCGCGAGTACGTCCTTCGCCGCCTGCTCCGCCGCGCCGTGTTCCACGGTCGCCTGCTGGGCATCGAGGGCGCCTTCCTGACCAAGTTTATCGACGAGGTCAACGCTCAGATGGGCGAGGCCTATCCTGAGCTGCTCAAGAACGTCGCGCTCGTCAAGGGTATCGTCGCCTCCGAGGAGGAGCGCTTCTCCACGACGCTCGACAACGGTCGCGTCTACCTGGATGAGGCCCTGGCAGCGCTTGCCGACGGCTCCGTCCTTCCGGGCGACGTTGCCTTTAAGCTGCACGACACCTTTGGTTTCCCCATTGACCTGACTGTCGAGATCGCCGGCGCTGCTGGCCACGACGTCGACATGGACGGCTTCACCGCCTGCATGGAGGACCAGAAGGCCCGCGCTCGTGCCAACGCCAAGGGCGATGCCTGGGGCAGCTTCAACGACGTGTGGGTCGAGCTTTCCGACAAGGTCGCCGCGACCGAGTTCGACGGCTATGACAACGATGCGATCGAGGGTGCCAAGGTTGTCGCCATCGTTCGCAACGGCGAGTCCGTCGAGTCCGCTGCCGCCGGCGAGGACGTCGAGGTCGTGCTCGACCGCACCCCGTTCTACGCCGAGATGGGCGGCCAGCAGGGTGACGCCGGCGAGCTTTCCGCCGAGGGCGTTGTTCTGACCGTTGCCGATACCAAGAACCACAACGGCCTGTATGCCCATGTCGCACACGTTGCCGAGGGCACGCTGACCGTCGGTGCTACCGTGACCGCCGCGCTCGACGCCGAGCGCCGTGGTTTCCTGCGCCGCAACCACACCGCCACCCACCTGCTCGACGCTGCCCTTAAGCAGGTCCTGGGCGAGCATGTCTCCCAGGCCGGCTCGCTGGTGACGCCCGAGCACCTGCGCTTTGACTTTACGCACTTCGAGGCCCTGTCCTCCGAGCAGCTCAAGGCTGTTGAGGACCTGGTCAACCAGCAGATCTTCGCTTCCAAGCCGGTCGTGACCCGTGTCATGGGCATCGACGAGGCTAAGGCTGCCGGCGCTGTTGCCCTGTTTGGCGAGAAGTATGGCGACGTCGTCCGCGTCGTCTCCGTGGGCGCTGAGGACCAGCCGTTCTCCCGCGAACTCTGCGGTGGCACACACGCTGCCAACACCGCCGAGATCGGCCTGTTCAAGATCATTTCCGAGTCCTCCACGGGCTCCAATGTCCGCCGTATCGAGGCCGTGACCTCTAAGGGTGCCCTCGACTATATGGCCGACCGCCTGGCACTCGTTGACGCCGCCGCCGCTGCGCTCAAGTGCCGCGTAGACGAGGTTCCCGCCCGCGTGGAGAACCTGCAGGCCGAGCTGCGCGAGACGTCCAATAAGCTCAAGAAGGCTCTGACCGGTGGCTCCTCCGACGCCATCTCCAGCGCCATCGAGGACGCCGTCGAGCTTGACGGCTATAAGCTCGTTGTCGCTGAGCTCCAGGGCCTTGAGGCTGCCGACCTGCGCAACGTATGGGATACCGTGCATAAGAAGGTCGCCGGCCCTGTCGCTTGTGTCGTCGCCAGTGTGACTGAGAAGGGCACTCCGGCCCTGCTCGCTGCCGGCTCCGATGACGCCGTCAAGGCCGGTTTCCACGCCGGTAACGTGATCAAGCAGATCGCGGGTCTGGTCGACGGTCGCGGTGGCGGTCGTCCCAACATGGCCCAGGCCGGTGGCAAGAATGCTGCCGGCATCGCCGATGCCCTCGCGGCCGCTAAGACCGCGCTCGGCGCCTAAGAATCTAAGAAGTCGCTGTGGTTGCGCTCGCGCTGGACATAGGGGAGACCAGGATTGGCATCGCCGTCTCGAGCCGTGATGGCAAGATGGCGATGCCTGTCAAGGTGCTTCCGGCTGCCGAGGTCACCGGTGTGGCCAAGACGTTCCGCTACCTGGTTGAGGACTATGAGCCCGACATCCTGGTAAGCGGACGTCCCCTGACCATGGCCGGTGAGCCCGGCCCTCAGGCCGAGCGCGTTGCCGCTGTGGCGCAAAAGATTGCCGACGAGCTCGATCTTCCGTTGGAGTTTGAGGACGAGCGTCTGTCCTCGCAAGAGGCCAAGCGTATCCTGCGCGAGCAGGGACTCAACGAAAAGCAGATGAGGGGCAAGATCGACATGATTGCCGCCAGCCTGTTTTTGCAGACGTGGCTCGATCGTAAAAACGAGGAGGTTTCGCATGCCTAGTGCTTCCGATCCGCGCCAGCCGAATCGTACACAGCAGCCGGCGTCGCGCCCTGCCCAGCCTGGCCAGCGTCCGGCACAGCCGACGCAGCACGCAGCTCAGCCTGCCGCGCGCCCGGCGCAGTCCTTCTCTCGTTCGGCCCAACCTGTTCAACGGACGGGTCAGCAGCCTTCTGCTCGTTCGGTTCAGCATTCGGCTTCTCACGCGGCTCAGCAGCCCACTGCTCGTACGGCCCAGCCTGCAGGCGGCACCCGCTTTAAGCAGCAGGCACCTACCCAGCGAACGCAGGCCCCCCAATCGCATTCGCATCACGCTCGTGGTTCGCATGGCGTTGCTCCGGCGACCCGCTCGAGCTACAACACGCATGCTCGTCGCGGTGCTCAAAAGAAAAGCTCCCCGGTGCCTATGATTATCGGTTGCGTCGTCGCCGTGCTTGCGCTTGTCGCGATCGTTTTCTTTGTCGTGCCAGCCGTCAAGGGCTTCTTTGGCGGTGAGGATGCGAAAGTCGCTGCTGGCCAGCAAGTTACTATCACGATTCCCGACGGTGCCTCGGGCGATACTATCGCCTCGATTCTCTCTGAGAACCATATCGTCGAAAATCCCAAGGATTACTATGCGGCGGTGAAAAAGCTCAACGCCGATATGTCGCTCAAGCCTGGTGATTATTCGTTCACCACACTCATGGATGCGACCAAGGTTGTTCAGCAGCTCATGGAAGGCCCCAACGCGGGCTCCAATGCGCTGACTATCCCTGAGGGCCTAACGGTCGATCAAGTCGCCGACCGTGTGGCCCAGGCCTACGACAGCATCTCTAAGGAAGACTTCCTCAACCAGGCCAAGGCCTCCAACTACGTTGACGACTATAGCTTCCTTAAGGGCGCCGCCAACGATTCGCTCGAGGGTTTCTTGTTCCCCAAGACCTATTCGCTGGGCGATTCGCCGACGGCCGATGACGTGATTCGCGCCATGCTCGATCAGTTTAAGACCGAGTACAAGTCGCTTGACTTTGCGAGCTGCGAAGCCAAGATCAAGGAACGCTACGGCGTGGAGATGTCCGACTACGACATCGTCAACTTGGCCTCTATCGTTGAGCGCGAGGGCCTCAACGCCGATCAACGTGCGCACGTGGCCTCGGTCTTCTACAACCGCCTTGCCGGCAAACTCGACGGTCTGCGCTATCTCAACAGCGATGCGACCATGATGTATGTCACCGGTGGCGAGGTTACCGCCGACGACCTGCAGAGCGATAGTCCGTATAACACCTATAAGCACGAGGGCCTACCGCCCACGCCCATCTGCTCTCCGTCGCTCGAGGCACTCAAGGCCACGCTTGAGCCGACCGACTCCGATGACCTGTATTTCTACATTACGCAGGACGAGGAGTACTTCTCGCAAACCTACGAAGAGCATCAACAGTCTTGGAATTAGCATGAGGATTTTTAGCCCCAAACGATACGTTGCCTCGGTCGATCGCATCGACCTTAATACCCTGTGGGCCGACGGCAAACGCGCCATTCTGCTCGATCGCGATAACACCCTGGTGCCGCGCGACACCGAGCAGGTCCCCGCCGCGATTTCCGCTTGGCTCGACGCCGCCCGCGCCAAAGGCTTTAAGCTGTGCATGGTGTCCAATAACTGGCATCGCGACCAGGTCATGGCATCGGCACGCGAGCTGGGACTCGAGGCCATCAGCCACGCCATGAAGCCGGCGCCGTTTGCCCTCAAGGCGGGTCTTAAGCGCCTCGGCGCCACGGCCGACGAGGCGGTGCTGATCGGTGATCAGCTCTACACGGACGTGTGGAGCGGCAACTTCGCCGGCGTCGATACCATCCTGGTAAAGCCGCAGGCCACGCAGGACCTGTGGTATACGCAGATCTTCCGTATCTTTGAGCGCCGGGCCCTGCGCGACCTTCCCTGCGAGGAATAGGTCTCGTCATGTCCCAGCACACCAAACACGGCTGCGACCATATCTTCTTTATCGGCTTTTTGGGCGCGGGCAAATCGACGCTCGCGCGCAACGTCGGCACTATGTTCAAGCGGCGTTTTATCGATACCGACCGACTGGTCGTGCGCCGTTGCGGTAAGTCGGTAACCGAGATTTTTGAGACCGAGGGCGAGGATCGTTTTCGCGAGCTCGAGACCTCGGCGCTCCGTTCGCTCCAAAGTGAGCGCAGCCTGTTGGTTTCGTGCGGGGGCGGCATTGTCGAGACGCCGGTGAATTTTGAGCTGATGCACGAAATGGGTACGTGCGTGTACCTCGAGGGCGACTTTGAGGATTCGATTCGCCAGATTCGTCGGTCCGACACGCGCCCCGATTTCCGCTCGCCCGAGCATGCCGCGCGCTTGTTTGAGCATCGCCGTCCGCTGTATCGCCAGGCCGCCGACCTTACCCTTGATATTCGCAACAAGTCCTTCGAGGACGTTTCCTACCTTTGTGCCGAGATGCTTTTGGAGCGTGGGCTGCTATGATTCGCCGTCAACTGATCAATTTCCAAAACCGCAGCGTCGATGTCCGTGTCGGATTGGGTGCGTTCGATGAACTGTCGCGTATGTTTGCCTCGGCCGTGGGCAAGCCTAAGCGCGCGATGGTCGTTTGGAACACCGCCACATCCGAGCGTTTTGGTGAAGTCGTCGAGCATGCGCTGGTCGACGCCGGTTTTGCCGTGTCGCCGCTAGTCCTCGAGGTTTCGCCTGCTGGTGCCACGCTTGCTGATGCCGATGCTATCTTTGGCGCCCTGACTGCCAATGGCATTACCTGTGACGATCTGGTTGTCGCCGTTGGCGATGCCGCAACCTGCTCGGTTGTTAGCTGGTGTGCCAATCAGTGGTGCGGCCGCACCGAGTGCGCGTTGCTGCCGACGACCTTCGACGCCATGCTCACGGTCGCGACGACCATGAAGCCGCTCGTCGCTTCGTCGGCCAATGCGCTTCCCGCTATCGCGTTCCGTCCTGAGCCGGGCTTGGTCGTGTGTGACCTCGACCTTGTTCGCGAGGCGGACCCCGAGTACCTCAAGCTCGGCTATGTGGTACTTGTTGGTACCATGCTTTCGAGCAGCAAGTCCCGCTGGAATCAGTTTACTGAGACCGTTCCCGAGATTCTCGCGGGCGAGGAGGTCGCGCTCGTCAATGCAGTTCAATGGTCTCAGACTGCCCGTAAGGACGTACTGATGGCCACGAACCCGAGCGCCCGCCATGCGCTCGATTTTGGCAAGACGGGGGAGCGTACTCTGCGCGCTTGCTTGGGCGATGCTGCTTCGCAGGTTCCTGCCTATCAGCTGTTATCCGAGGGCGTGCGCTTTGAGGCGCGCCTAGCACATGATGCCTGCGACTTCGATATCGATTACGTCTTTGAGGTCGATGACTGCCTGGAGGACTTTGGTATCGAGGAACTTGCCTTCGATCTGGAGCCTGCCGTATATATCGAGGAGTTCCGCAAGCAGCAGTTCGCTCGCTCGAACCGCAGCATGTTGCCGCTGCCCGCGGCACTCGGCGCCATTCGTCTAACGAGCGTTGAGGACGAGGTTCTTGAGCGCCATGCTCACGCCTACTTGGCTTCTCGCAAAGAACTTCTCTAAGATTTATTGACATCCATCGTCTTTCGTATCATGTTGTGGGACGGGTTTCCAATCGGTTGCGGATCGCATGCGATTCCGACGTTCGGTTGAGACCCGTCCCGTCTTTATAGAGACAATAAGAAAGGAATCTGCATGTCTGAGATTGCTGCCGGTCCTGCCGGTCGTATCGAACGTGTCCGTGCCCTGATGGTCGAGCGCGGCTACGACGCTATCGTGGTACGCGACGAGGCCAATCTTCGTTGGCTCACGGGCGTGAAGGGCGTCTTCGACTACACCTTCGAGTTCCCGCACGCGGCGTTTATTACGGCTGACCAGTGCCTGTTCCATACCGACTCGCGCTACCTCAACAGCTTTGAGGAGAACACGCCCGCCGGCAGCCCCTGGGTCTACGACATGGACGAGGGCACCATCCCCGGTTGGGTCGCCGGCAAAATCGCGGCCAACAAGTGCCGCGTCTGCGCTGTCGAGGACGACATGCAGATCAACTTCTATCAGGGTATTCAGCGTGGTCTGGAGGATCGTTCCGTCGCCTGCATGCTGCCGCTGATGCATGCCGACATTCGCAAGATGCGCGCCATCAAGGACGCCGAGGAGATCGAGCTCATGCGCCATGCGCAGTCGATCACCGACGCCGCCTTCCAGCATATGCTCGGCTTTATTAAGCCTGGTATGACCGAGAAGCAGGTTCGCAACGAGCTCGAGAACTTTATGTTCGCCAACGGCGCCGATAGCCTTGCCTTCGGCTCCATCGTGGCGAGCGGTCCCAACACCGCCAACCCGCATGCCGTGCCGAGCGACCGCGTGATCGAGAAGGGCGATTTCGTTCTCATGGATTATGGCGCGGGTTATTGCGATTACCGCTCCGACATGACGCGCACTGTCGTGATGGGCGAGCCCACCCAGGAGCAGCTCGACCTGTACGCACTCGTGCGCCGTACGCACGAGGAGTGCGTCGCCGCCATCCATCCGGGCGTCGAGGGCAACGACATTTTCAAGCTTTCCAAGAAGATCATCGGCGATGCCGGCTATGGCGATTACTACAACCATGGTCTGGGTCACGGCGTCGGTATCGACATCCACGAGCTGCCCAACTTTAACCGCAGCAAGAACACCATCGCGATCGGCTCAGTTATCACCATGGAGCCCGGCGTGTACCTGCCCGGTGTGGGCGGCGTGCGCCTGGAGGACTACGGCGTCGTCACCGAGAACGGATATGAGCCCTTCACCAAGACCCCGCACGACCTGCACGTCATCGATTGCTAGCCCATTTCGATAGATTTTTGGGGCGGGGCGTCCGAAATGATTCGGGCGCCCCGCGTTCTCTTTTTATGCGCTCGCTGCAGGCGCCGTCTGCAAGTGTATAATTTCGGTCGTATGTAATTTGGACGCTTGTGCGTTCTGCCCATAACAAGAAAGGTCGCTATGCCTACCATTTCTACCGCCGACTTCAAGAACGGCCTCGGTCTCCGCATCAAGGACAAGGTCTACACCATCGTCGAGTTCCAGCATGTCAAGCCGGGCAAGGGCGGCGCGTTTGTGCGCTACAAGACCCGCGACATCAAGAGCGGCCGCGTCGTCGAGAACACCTGCAACGCTGGCACCAAGTTCGAGAGCGTTATGCTCACCACCCGTGAGTTCCAGTACCTCTACAACGATGGCGCCGACTACATCTTCATGGACAATGAGACCTATGAGCAGGTTCCCGTTCCCGAGGACATGGTGGGCGAGAACTCCAAGTGGCTGCGCGAGAACGACATCTGCCAGCTGCTCTTCGCCGACGATGAGCTCATGGGCGTGACGCCGCCGATGTTCATCGAGACCACCATCGTCCAGACCGACCCGGGCTTTAAGGGCGACACCGTCCAGGGTTCCACCAAGCCGGCCACGATTGACACCGGCGCTGTCATCCAGGTCCCCATGTACCTCAACGAGGGCGAGGTCATCAAGGTTGACACCCGCGACGGCAAGTTCGTCTCCCGCGTCTAGCAACCAACTCTTCTAGGAGGACTCATGCCCCAGGAAATCAAGATTGACGGCATCGGCATTTCGCCCGATGTTCTGACCGCCATCGTCTCGCGCGCCGTGTCGGATGTCGAGGGCATCGCCTCCGTTGGCGTCAAGGACCTTGCCACCAACCTTGTCTCCATGATGCTCTCGTCCAAGGCCCCGGCTTCCGAGCCGGCGGTCGAGGCCGAGGTCGTCGGCGACAAGCTCGCACTCACCGTGCGTGTCGTGGTGTTCTTTGGCTATCCGTTCAAGAAACTCGCCGAGGCCGTTCGCGCCGCCGTGGTCGCCGCCATCGATGCTCAGGTGGGCGTCGAGGTCGAGCGCGTTGACGTTTGCATCGATGGCCTCGTTTTCCCCAAGGAGTAACCTTTGAGCCTTAAGGTTTATCGCGGGCGTACGCTTGCCCGCAGTCAGGCGCTGCAGCTGCTGTTTCAGGCCGAGGCCACGGACAGCCCGCTCGAGCGCGTCCTCGAGGGCGATTTCCTGATCTCGAAGGGCCCCCTCGACCCCTATGCGCTGGAGCTTTGCCGTGGTGCCTACGAGCATATCGATCGCATCGACTGTGCCCTGCGCGCCGTCGCCAAGAACTGGGATCTTATGCGCATGCCCGGCGCCGACCGCAACCTGCTGCGTATCGCCGTCTACGAGATGCGCTTCCTCACCGACGAGGAGGTCTCGGACGCCATCGTGATCAACGAGGCCGTCGAGCTTGCCAAGGCCTATGGCACCGACCAGTCCGCGTCGTTCGTCAACGGCGTGCTGGGCAAGATCGCTCGCAGCGAGGAGCTGCCGGGCGAGGACCTATACCAGGAGCTGCTGGCCGAGGATCGCGCTCGCGAGGAGGCACAGGCTGCCGAGGCTGCCGCTAAGGTTGCGGTTGCCCAGGCTGAGGCTGGTGTGTTGGCCGAGGATGCGGACGCTGCTGAGGCCGTCGAGGCCGACTCCGTCGAGGAGTAGCCATGCCAGAGGGTTCTGTCCGTAACTTTGATGAGATTTCGGACCGTCTGGATCAGATCATCGCTACCGTTCGCTCCAAGGATACCTCCTTGGAGCGTTCGCTCGATTTGTTTGACGAAGCGATTGAGCTGGGCTCCCGCGCGGTCGATATGGTCGACAAGTTTGAGTTGACGCCGCGTGAGGCCGACAAGCTCGAGCAGGAATACGATGAGGATGCGGCAAACGAATCCCAGGATAGCTAGGCCGCATCTCCGGATACGAATGGTTGATGGCATTCATGAAACGCGTGCGTCTTGATGACGAACTGATTTCACAGGGCATCTGCGCCGATCGCGCGGATGCCCTTCGCACTCTTATGGCCGGCTTGGTCTCGAGTGGCGGTGAGCGCTTGACTTCGCCGGGCCTTAAGGTGATCCCGGGGCTGCCGCTGCATGTGAAGGGGCGCATTCCCTATGTTGGCCGCGGCGGTCTTAAGCTCGAAGGCGCGCTTGATGCGTTTGGCATCAATCCGACGGGCCTTGCCTGTCTGGATGTGGGCTGCTCTACCGGCGGCTTTACCGATTGTCTGCTCAAGCGCGGAGCTGCGACCGTTGTCTCGGTGGACGTGGGTCGCGCCCAGTTCGATTGGTCGTTGCGCCAGGACGATCGCGTGACGCTGCATGAGCGCACAAACGTGACGCAGCTGCCTGAGCTTGGCTATGCCGGCACTATCGACCTGGCTGTGTGTGATGTCTCGTTTACCAGCATCGCGAACATTATCGATGCGGTACTGGCGTGCCTGGCGCCTACGGGTGCATTCTGCACGCTCGTAAAGCCGCAGTTTGAGGCTCCGGCGGCGCTGGTGGGCGAGGGCGGCATTGTGACCGATCCCGCCGTGCGCCGCGATACACTCGTGGCGGCGGTTGAACTCTTTGCTGCCAAGGGCCTGTTCCCGGTCGATGTGTGCGTGTCGCCCATTCATGGTGCCAAGGGCAACGTTGAGTTTTTCCTGTACGGCACGAGATTTGACCCCGGCGATCGCTCGCAAGACGAGCTGCAATCCCAGGTATCGGTTATGAGCGAGAAAGCTGCAACGCTATGAAGGTCTTTCTGGTTCCCAATTACTACAAGCAAGAGGCGGTCGAGAGCGGCCTGATGCTCGAGCTTTGGCTGACTCGCCAGGGCTATGAGGTCGCATGGGCTGCCGACCAGCGATCCAAGATTCAGAGCACGCCTGATATTGACGGCTCCGATCTGGTCATTACGCTCGGCGGCGACGGTACGTTGCTGCGCGCTGCCCGCATCCTCAACCATCGTGAGATTCCTATCCTCGGTCTTTCCTATGGTCACCTGGGCTTTCTAACTGCTGCGAGCCCCGAGGAGCGCGACATCCTGCAGGTCGTGAGCGACGCCCTGTCCGGTGAGCTGCACGTGAGCCGTCGCGCCACCATCGCCGCGGATATCGTGTCCGTGCGCGAAGACGGTACGAAGGATGTCGTGCGCACCTTCGCCCTCAACGACATGGCGCTTACCCGCGGTCCGCTGTCCGATATGGTCGAGTTCGACATCACGGTGTCCGGCCATCATATCGACCGTCTGCGTGGCGACGGCGTGGTCGTGTCCACGGCGACTGGTTCTACGGGTTACGCGCTCAGTGCCGGTGGCCCCATCGTGAGCCCCGACTATACGGGCATGGTCTGCGTACCCATTGCGCCGCACACCATTCAGGCTCGTGCCTTTTTGACCTCGCCGAGTGATGTCGTCGAAATCTTTATGTCCGATGATCGCCCGAGCGTTCCGGCGATCGCTATCGATGGACAGTTTATTACCTGCGATGGCACCGTTGAGAGCGTGGCGGTGCGCCGCGGGCCCGGAGATGTGTTGCTGCTGGATTACGGCCCCGAGAGCTTCTATAACTCGGTGAGCCGCGTATTCTACGGAGTCCGTCATGATCGATGAGCTGCAGGTTTATAACATTGCACTCATTCGCGAGGCGACGCTGGTGCCGAGTGCCGGCCTGACTGTCCTGACTGGCGAGACTGGCGCCGGCAAGACCGCGCTGCTCTCGGCCCTCAAGCTAATTTTGGGCGAGCGTGCGGATTCGTCGACGGTGCGCGAGGGCGAGGCACTGGCGAGCGTCGAGGCGCGACTCTTCGACGGGCCGCACGACACGGAGGGGTTCACCGTACAGCGCAGCCTTTCTGCCGAGGGCCGCAGCCGCGTGAAGATTGACGGTCGCATTGCCAGTGTGCGCGAGCTTTCGGAGCGCGTCGGCGTGATGATGGATCTGTGCGGCCAGCACGAGCACCAGCGCTTGCTCGATCCGGCGCATCACGTTGCGATGGTCGATGCCTGGGCGGGACGCTCTGCGCTCGAGGCGCTCGAGCACTACCGTGCTTGCTTTAAAGCCTCGCGCGCGGCTGCCAAGGAGGTCCGTCGCGTCGAGGAGGCCTCACGTGCGCGGGGGAGTCGCGTCGAGGAAGCGCGCTTTGCGCTCGAGCGCATCGGCGAGGTCGACCCCAAACCGGGCGAGTATGAGGAACTCGAGGAACTGCTGCCGCGCTCCGAACATGCCGAGGTACTGGTTGCCACAGCTAACGATGCCCATGCATCGCTTGCCTCCGAAGGGGGAGCGCTCGACGCCGTGAACAGCGCCGTGGCAGAACTTTCCCGAATGGCTACCGTCGATCGCAAACTGGGCGACATTGCCGATGCGCTTTCGGATGCCTGTATCTCCCTTGAGGATTGCGCGAACGAGCTTCGTACCTATCGCGATGGCGTCGCCTTCGACCCGCGCGAGCTCGCACGCATGCGTGAGCGATATTCCGACCTCAAGGGCCTGTTGCGTCAGTGGGGTCCCACCATGGACGATGTTTTTGCCATGCGCGATCGCTCGCAAGAGCTGCTGTCCCTGGTCGATGATGGCGATGAGCAGATCAAAAAGGCGCGTGAGGCACTCGGGAGCGCCGAGCGCGAGTTGTTTGCCGCTGCCAAGGCACTTAAGCGCGCACGCAATACGGCGGCCCCGCGCTTCTGCCACGAGGTTGGCCGCCAGATGGCGCGCTTGGAGATGGGTAGTGCCGAGCTCGTCTGGGAGTCGCGCGATCTTCCCCGTGCTGAGTGGACGCCCGTTGGTCCTTCGAGCTACGAGCTGCTATACCGCAGCGGTGCCGGCTTGACGCCACGTCCCCTGCGCCGCATTGCGTCGGGCGGCGAGCTCGGCCGCGTCATGCTTGCAAGCAAGGTTGTCCTCGGTAACGCGGACGGTGTCGATACGCTGGTGTTTGACGAGGTCGATGCCGGTGTCGGTGGCTCCACGGCGCGTGCACTCGCGGGCGTGCTGGCAGATCTCGCCTCTACGCATCAGGTGATTGTCGTAACCCACTTGGCGCAGGTCGCCGTCATGGCCGACAAGCATTATGTTGTCAGCAAGGAACCAGGCGATGTTCCCCAGACGCATTTGGACGAGGTAACCGGCGAAGCGCGTACCGCCGAGATCGCCCGCATGTTGAGCGGCGATCAGTCCGAGGCTAGCCTGGCGCACGCAAAGCAGATGCTCGAAGAAGCTCGAGGTTAGGTCGTATCAGCGGTGTTGGTGGGACAAAATAGACTGAAATTTTTGTCCCACTACGCATTTTACTCCACAACCTTATCCGGCTGGATGAGCTCTTCGTAGTAGCTGATATGCTCGCGGGCGTCTTCGATTTCGGGCAGCAGGAAGTTGTAGATGACCTCGATGATCATCGTGGCGCTCATCTTGGAGAACGCGAAGTCGCCCGTTGTCAGTAGTGCTTCGTGGTTGACGGTATTAAAGGTGTAGTCTGCCAGGCGCGCGAGCGGGGATTTGCTGTCGCTGCTGATGACGACTACGGTTGCGCCGCAGTCGCGAGCCGCTTTTGCCATGCGATTCAGACGGCGCGACTTGCCGGAGTTTGAGATCAGCACGATAACGTCACCGGGGCGCAGCGTGAGCGCAAAACCAATCGAGGTCTCGCTGATGGTGCTTGCCATGCAACGAAGGCCCAGCTGCGAGAACTTGAACGTCGCGTCGAGCGCGACGGCGTTGGTGTTGCCTACGGCCGCAAACTCAATAACGCCGGCATTCTTAAGCGCGTGTACAACTGCGGCCAACGTGTCGTGATCAATGCCGTCGATGGTCGCATTAAGCTCACTCACCTTGGCGGCGAGGATATTTTTAAGGCTCTGCTCCATGTTGTCGAGCGAGACCTCGTCGGTCAGGCCCTCGTTGCGCTGACTCTCTAAGTCGCGCGCCAACGAAAACTGAAAGCTGCGGAAGCTGCCAAAGCCCAGCTTGCGGCAGAAACGCGAAACGGTCGCCTCGGACGTGGCGGCAGCGCGCGAGAGCTGAGCCGCCGTGAGGCGTGGCGCCTCGGACTGGTGCTCCAATATATAGTCGACAATGCGCTGCTCGGACTCGCTGTATCCCTGGTGGGTACTAATGAGGGAAAGTGCGCTTTTGCTACTATCGGTCATGGATGGCTCCTGGTTGGCATGAAAATCTAACTTGATTTGCAATGCCATAGTATACGGGCATTTTCAATTACAAGATACACCTTGCCGTTTCAAGTGTTGATGGTAAACTTTCACTTGCCGTTTACGGTTATGAAAGAACCTTTCACCGGAGAATTGCGCCTTGTCTCTTCTCACGCGGACGGTAGGTTGGTATCTTTCAATTGTGGAAAAGCGCGCAAGGACGCGCGTGTAGGGGAGCGCCTGCGGGCGCAAAACTTAAAAAGGAGGGACACATGGCTAAGTTTGACATCATCGCCGCGACCGGTTGCCCGACCGGCATTGCGCACACCTTCATGGCGAAGGAGGCGCTGGAGAAGGCAGCTGCCGAGCGAGGTCTGACCATTAAGGTCGAGACTCATGGCCAGGTCGGTGTCGAGAACGAGCTCACCAAGAGCGAGATCGCCGGTGCCAAGGCCGTCGTCGTCGCAGCCGATAAGGATGTCCAGGCTGAGCGTTTCGCCGGTAAGCCCATGGTTTCCGTCGGTGTTTCCAAGGCCCTGTCCGTCGAGGCCGCCGGAAAGCTGATCGACCGCGCGCTCGCCGCCAAGGGCGATGACACGGTTGCCGCTGCTGCCGATGTCGAGGACGAGGTCGAGGAGAAGGAGTCCATCGGTCACGTCATCTACAAGCACCTCATGAACGGCGTCAGCCACATGCTGGTCTTCGTTGTCGCCGGTGGTGTTCTGACCGCCATTTCGTTCCTGTGGGGCATCACGTCCTTTGATTCGACGGCTGCCGACTACAACAGCTTTGCCGCGATGCTCAAGATTATCGGCGGCATCGCCATGAACCTCATGGTTCCCGTGCTTTCCGCCTACATCGCCGAGTCCATCGGCAAGCGCCCGGCGCTCGTTCCCGGTTTCGTCGCCGGCATGATCGCCATCCAGGGTCTGCCCGTTAACGCCGATACCGGCATGATCGACGCTGGAGGCTCGGGTGTGGGCTTTGGCTTCCTGGGCGGCATCGTCGGTGGCTTCCTCGCCGGCTATGTCATTTTGCTGCTCGAGAAGGTTTTCTCTAAAATTCCCGCGAGCCTTAATGGCCTGAAGGCAATCTTCCTGTATCCGCTGTGCTCTACCGCCATCGTCGGCCTGGTCATGCTCGGTATTTCCGGCCCCATGGCTGCCATTAACCAGGGCATGATGGATTTCCTGCAGAGCCTCGGTAACTCCGGTCCGGTGATCCTTGGCCTGGCCATCGGCTGCATGTGCGCATTTGACATGGGCGGCCCGGTCAACAAGGCTGCTTACGCTACTGGCACCTTCCTGCTCGGTACCGCTCTCGAAGCTGGCGTCGGCACCGAGACCTACAACTTCGGCACCAACTTCATGGCTGCCGTCTCCGCCGCTTGCATCGTTCCGCCGCTGATCACCACCTTCGCCGTCGTTGTCGGCAAGAAGTACTTCAGCCAGGAGGATCATGACGCCGGTATCGTCAACCTTATCCTTGGTTGCACCCACATCACCGAGGGCGCCATTCCGTTCATGACCAAGAACATCTGGCCCGTCATGCCTATCATGATGGTCGGTTCTTCCATCGCTTCCATCTTGACCATCTTCTTCAACGTTCACGATCCGGCGCCTCACGGCGGCTTCCTGGTCCTGCCCGTTGTCGAGAACGGCCCGCAGTGGGTCCTCGCGATCCTCATCGGCGCCGTGGTCGGTGGCATCCTGTTCGTGGCCTTCAAGAAGTACGACTTCGAGAAGAACCAGAAGCCCGCTCCTGCAGCCAAGCCGGCTGAGACCCCTAAGGCCGCTGCTGTCGAGGCCCCCAAGGCCGAGGCTTCCGACTTCGTGAAGGTCGAGAACGTCTTTGTCGCCGAGGACTTCGCTTCTCGTGACGAGGCTCTGAGCTTTGTCTCCAACCAGGCCGTTAAGGCCGGTATCGCCGGCGATGCCGACGCCGTGATGAACGCCTTCCTGGCCCGCGAGGCCGAGGGCACCACGGGCATGATGGAGGGCTTCGCCATTCCGCATGCCAAGTCCGACGCCATCACCGAGGCTGCCGTCATCGTCGTCAAGGACGACTCTGGCGTGACCGGTTGGGACACTATGGACGGCGCTCCCGTCAACGTTGCCATCGCCCTGCTCATCCCGGGCGCTCAGGCTGGCACCACGCACCTCAAGATCCTGTCCAAGGTCGCCGAGGCGCTTATGGACGAGGACTTCCGTGCCACCGTCAAGGGTTCCACCGACGCCGCCGAGATCGCCAAGACGATCAACGCTCGCCTGGTCTAATCCCCCAGCCCGCGAATAACATCGCCCCCTGTATATAAGGCGGAGTCCCTCCCCAGGGCCTCCGCCTTTTTTCTATCCCTCCCATAAGTTGCGGTGAAATAGGGACTGTTTAAACGATTCAACCCCAAATTCAGTCCCTATTTCACCGCAACTTACAAAAGGGCATAGAGGGGGCTACCTATCGAGTCTTTGTCGCGAACAGATCCTCAGCCAGAATTCCGTTCCGCCGATATTGCTCTGGACCGACCGAGTTTCCGCAGCTCGCCCGCCGGGCGGGGCGGTTAAGTTTGTCGCGAGTTCCGCACGCAAAGGAAAGCACTTAATGTGCTTTCCGTCTTGCGCAGGACTGTAGAGCAGCAAACTTACCCGCCCCGCCC
>JAGZBF010000055.1:0-2584 GCA_018370025.1 Collinsella sp.
CGGGCGCAATATCAGCCTGAACATCGACTACGAGGATGTGCTGTCGGCCGATTCATTTAACACCGCTTTATTGGAGGAGGAATGACGATGAAAAAGACGTTGAAAACAGTTTTGTTACTGATGCTTGTCTGCATAGGGTTTGCCACCAATGCCCATGCGCAACGCAACGGCGGCCGCCTCTCGCTCGGCGTGGGATTGCTGTATGAGAACGGCATGGACGTAACGCTTGCTTACGAGCATGAAATGAACTACCGTCATGCGTGGGAGTTCTTCGCCAACGGCTATCTGAAATGGACGGAATGTAAATCTTGCGGTCATATTTGTCCGGAATCCTTCTGGCGCAACTACCGCACTTATGGTTTCGGTGTGCGAACAAGTTTCTTGCCGGAATCCATGTGGGTTACGAGCACAATTATGAGCTGCGGTCGGGATGGACGCTGTACTGGCAGGTCAAGAGTGACATGATGATAAAAGGGGCGGATTTGCTGCGGACAGGTATCGTGCTGGGTGTAAAACTGCCGATAAAATAAAGGAAAAACAAAAAAACGGAAATGACATGATACGAAAGATTCAATGGATTGCAATGGTAGTGGCGGCGGTATTGTGCGCTGCCTGTGACGCCCATATCGACGTACCCGATACGGCGGTACGTCCGGGGCATATTCTCTGCGAGGACGGCACGGCATTGTCCTATGCGCAGTATGAACAATCGGGGAAGCGGGCAATAGCGGTTGTCTTTGATACCGAACGCCGTGAAGGAACGGAAGGGAACGGCTATGCGGTTTACCTGTGGGACATTGCTCCGGCGGCATTCGCCGACAGCCTCGGTGTCGCACAAGGGACGTCGGCCGACATCGGGGCATTGGACGGGAACATGAACACCTTTGCGCTGTACGACACAAGGGAGACGGCTTCGCCTATGGCGGAAGCGGTCTTTGACCTGTGGAGGTACGGACAGAGTGCCTATATCCCGTCGGTAGCACAGATGCGGTTGCTGTATGCTGTCCGGGAAACCGTCAATCCTGTCATTGAACGGTGCGGCGGTCATCCGTTGCCGTTGGATGAATACGATTGCTGGTACTGGACATCGACGGAAGTGTCCGGACAAGAGACGGCGAAAGCGTGGCTTTACTCGACAGGAAGCGGCGCGATGCAGGAGACACCTAAGACACAGGCGCATAAGCTGCGGCCTATAATTACCATGAACAAATAAAATGTGCAACGATATGAATATAGATATGCTTTTCTGTATAGTATTGATGGTATTGGGGGCTTTCCTCATATACTATCCCATCAAAGATGAATCACCTCGGCAAAAACTGAAAAAGCTCGCCGATTCTGTTGCGTCTGATAAAAAGGACATTGATTATCTGATTCAACGCTTCAGCTACCTTTTGGATAACATGGCGGCAGACAATGGGAAAGGTTCGGCTCTGAGATGCCAGATTGCCAAATTGGAGGAAGTTGTCAAGGAGTTGAACGGCAAACGCAAGGAACTTGAGTTAAACAACCGGTCGATGACGGATGTTAATGACGAATTGAAGCGAAGCAATGCCGAACTTTTAAGGAAGGCTTCTGAATTGCGTGATGAGATACAGCAACAGGAAATTAAAATCCAACAGCAGGAAGAATACATCAATTCTGTCCAGAGAGTCAAAGAAGGGCTTGAGATAGCCTTGGACAACATTCAGGCAGAAGAGGTGCATTATCTCTCACAGCCGATATTCAGCATGAAAATGACGCCTATAGTCAGAAGCAAACTCGAATCTCATGGGATATTGTATGTCGGCGACCTGATTCAGCTCAACGAGGAATATCTCATGGAAATCTGGGGTTTAGGACCGGTAGCACTTGAAAGAATAAAGACGAAACTGAACGAAAACGGTGTGTGGTTCGGTATGGATGTCATACGAATCAACGACCGTTGGTATCGTCGGAAACAAGAATTAACAACGGATTGATTCATGGAAGAGAGCAAAGAATTACAAGGGTTCTACAAGATATTCCGTGCGGTCATCTATATCTCCGTGCTGATGGAGTTCTTCGAGTATGCCATCGACCCTGCCATGCTCGACCACTGGGGTGGCATACTGATTGATATTCACGGGCGCATCAAGCAGTGGATGATTTACAATGACGGTAATCTTGTGTACAGCAAGATTGCGACGTTCCTGCTTATCTGCATCACCTGTATCGGTACGAGGAACAAGAAGCATCTGGAGTTCGATGCCCGGAGACAGGTGTTATATCCGCTAATCAGCGGACTGTTCCTGATTGTGTTCTCCGTGTGGTTGTACCATCATCCGATGGAAACGAGGCTCTACACGTTGCCACTAAATATCATCTTCTACATGGCGACCACGCTTGTCGGTGTGATATTGGTACATATCGCACTGGATAACATCTCGAAGTTCATCAAGGAGGGACTGGGTAAAGACCGGTTCAACTTTGAGAATGAAAGTTTCGAGCAGAGCGAAGAGAAGGTTGAGAACCAGTATAGCGTGAATATACCGATGCGGTACTATTACAAAGGTAAATTTCGCAAGGGATGGGTGTCGATAAGCAACTGTTTCAGAGGAACATG
>JAGZBF010000008.1:0-87919 GCA_018370025.1 Collinsella sp.
CATTCAGCATCAGGGTAGCGCTGCGACGCGGAAATCGCGCGCCGTTGCCGCGCCCCGCAGTGCCCGCTTCCCCCGAGAACAATTATCAGTGCAGGTAGACAGCTTGTCGATTTTCGAAAAAGCCGACTATGGTTGACCCCTGCGGCTTAAACGTAGTAGATAGGCTCTTTTCGTGGCGCAGCACTACTGCACCCCAAATTGGCACCCCGAGCCCTCGTGAGTTGCCAACAAGCTGTTCGCCCAGCGCTTTATCCGCGCGGCATTTGGAAAATAGCACCACCGCAAAACCCGCGAGTAGCGCTTACTTTGCTATATCTCACTATACTTTGCTATATCTTGCTATACTTTGCTATATCTTACTATATCTTGCTATATCTTGAGCAAAGGTGGCTCACATGCAAACAAACCCTTTTAAGCCCACAGCAGGTAAAACACCTCCCACGATTATCGGCCGCGAAGATGTACTTGAAGAATTCAGTGAAGGCCTCACCAACGGGCCTGGTGCCCCTGGGCGCCTAATGCGCATAGCCGGCGTCCGTGGAACGGGCAAGACGGTCCTCCTTGACGAGTGCTCACGTTTGGCGCAAAGCCGTGGCTGGACGGTCATAAAAGAGGTCGCAACCGAGGGACTTTGCCAGCGCATTCTCGAACAGCTGCAGCCCAAATTCCAGGCAAAACACGCCAGATTTGAGCCCACCGTAGCTGGCATATCCATCGGCAGCATAGATATTGAGCGAATCGGCCCATCGCTACGCGACGCCATGAGACAGACAATATCCAAGAATGGAAATGGCCTGCTCATCACTCTCGACGAGGTTCAAGACGCAGAGCTCGATGAGGTCCGAACGCTCTCCATTGCGATTCAGCAGGTTATCGGCGAAGACCTTGATATCGCCTTTGTTTTTGCTGGGCTGCCTTCGATGATTGAAAGCATCATCAACGGAAAGACACTTACGTTTTTGCGCCGTGCCCTCCCCTTTGACCTGAAGGCTGTGGCAGTAACCGAAGTGTCGTACTCCCTCGAGGAAACCATTGAAGCGTCTGGCATGGAGTTGCAGCCAGGTATTGCCGGCCAACTTGCCGAGGCAACGCAAGGCTATCCTTTCATGATCCAACTCGTTGGATACTACGCATGGCAGTTGGCAAGACGCGCACATACAGCGATTATTGGAGAAGAAGAAGCCGAGCGTGGCATTGCAACGGCACGCGAACGCTTCTGCGCCATGGTGATTGAGCCCGCGCTGCAGCGCATTCCGCCCACGTGCATCGCTTATCTGCTGAGCATGGCGTCTTTGGGGCAGACGAGCTCGACCAGCATGGTTGCCGATGCCCTAAACAAAACGCCTCAACAGGTGAGTTCCGTCCGCAGCCGCCTGTTAAGAGAATCGATTATCGAGGCTCCCTCGTACGGCAAGGTCTCATTTGCCATCCCCTACATGCGCGACTACCTCTACGAGCACAAAGCCGAACTGGAAGCTGAACTGTAGAAACGGCAACTGCCCTGCAAGACGAAAACCGTTTTCGTACGGATTTAAAGCAGACGTAAACGGTTTTCGTCTTGATTTGCATCCGGAATTAAGACGAAAATTGCGCTTTCGTGCGCTTATTACCAGACGCAAATTGTTTTCGTCCGGCTATGCGTCCCCAATCTAGACGAAAAAGGCCCCGAGCTCGTATTGAACTGCATCCCAATTCTTGGACGGGCGCCGATGCCCTGATCTCTGCCATGTCGAGGTGCGAGATCAAATCCTTGGCGCGCTCGCCGGAGTGGTATGCCTTGTTCGGCGCCACCTTCCTGTAGAGCTTCTTGAGCTTCGTCTTCCCCTTGTTGCCCGGCGGCATCTCCGTCTCAGGTGGCAGCCCTAGGAAGGACAGGACGCCGGGCAGGTCGCACAGCATCACGTCCTCGATGTCGGCCTTGGCCGCCAGGTCGACGACTCTCTGCGCTGTCGGCGAGATGTTCGGGGTGCTGCTACCGCCCGCTGGTTCGGAAGCTGGCGGGCAGTAGCGGGCAGTAGCGGCAGTAGCGGTGTGGCTCGATAGGCCCGAATATCCGTAAGGAAGGTGCTCGCTCTCATATGTGCTGATATGCCTCGCCTCGCGAACCTTGGGATGCTTCCTGAGGTAATCCCTCAATTCGAGCCACTCTTTATGCTCATAACGCTTCGAAATCGTTTCCCCGTCGACAGTTTCCTTCACATAATGGTATGTTCGAACGCCTACGAACTTGCCGAACCCGTTCTCGACGCTGAAGTTTCTGAACCAGCGCGAAAACCCATTCAGGTCCATGAAGTTGACTTGGGGATGCCTGTCTTTCGTTCGTTCGAATGAGTGGACGAGCGGAGTGCCTTTGACTTGTTCCAGGCCGAAGGCTTCCATTTCGCGGGCCTGCTCCTTTTTCCAGAATTCGAGATACGACGTCAGCGTCTCGCTTATCGAGATCCTCTGCACGCTTTTCTTGCTTTTGGGCGAGCGAACGCTTCGATCGGCCGCGAACTGCTGCTCAATGAGGATGCTTCTGTTCTCGACGGAGACATCGGACCACGTCATCCCGAGGGCTTCTGCCCTTCTCATGTCGGTGTCGAGCATGAGCATCACGCATGTGATGTGCGCGTCCGGTTCTCGATTGAGTAGGATGTCGAGTAGGCGAGCGGCGTGATGGTTCCTTCGCGGTTGTCGTGGAATTTTTTTGCGTACGAGCCGACGGTGTCCCTCGATTTTTGGACGTAGGTGCCGCTGTTGAGTTCTGCCTTGTAGGCTTCGAGTGCGGCGTCGACCTCTCGGCTTTTGGTGGTATGTATGGTCTGCCACGGCGAATAGCGGTATTTGCCCGTGACCGGATCCTTGCCGAGGCTGTGACGGTAGCGCCACGTGTATTTGTCGCGGCGTTGCTTCGTTCCTTTGCCTATGACGAGAGGTCGGTCGTTCATCGTGTTCCTTGCCTGAAGTGCCTGAGAATCGCGCTCGGTTGCGCGGAATGGCGCAAAGGGCTGGGGCGGGTGGGCATTACCCTTGGTGGTGGGC
The DNA here is from genome assembly GCA_018370025.1 of Collinsella sp. Classification (GTDB taxonomy): domain Bacteria; phylum Actinomycetota; class Coriobacteriia; order Coriobacteriales; family Coriobacteriaceae; genus Collinsella. The sequence goes on from JAGZBF010000008.1 coordinate 3,025, forward strand.
CCTGCGTGGGGTCACACCCCAAGGGTAATGCTCCGCCTGACCGCTTTCAAGCTCGTTGTGGGTCGAATTTGGGTCGAATTATTCCGCGTACTTTTCTTTCGTAAATCTATGAAAACATCAAATGACCTGGAGTTATATTGACTTCAATTTGGGTCGAAATGTCTGAATGAAGCAACGTCGTAGCGACCTCATAACCCGAAGGTCGGTGGTTCAAATCCGCCCCCCGCGACCATGAAACTTCAGGTCGGAAGCATAAAAGCTCCCGACCTTTTTCTTTGTCTAGGGGTTTCGGCATCTCTCGTTCTTTGGGTACCTCGAGGCGGGCAATCAGATAGATGCTTACGAGTATCATAGGGTCTTTTTACGTCGCGGTCGTGTCTCGTACTGGTGCGCCGCTCTTTGTGGGACGTGTCACTTTGCCATAGGTTGTCCGGCGGCGGGGCGCAGGTCGTTCCCCGTGGCGTCGCTCCTTTCGACGCTACGCTGCCTGGCTACTCGTTCCACTGGTGCTTTTTCATGTCGACGCAGCCGTTGTCTCGGAAGGCGACTCCTTCCTCCGTCAGTAGTGCTCGCTGGTCGGGGAAGTTTGGCACGAGGCGTCCCGCGTGGTTGACGACGCGGTGGCAGGGATAATCGCCGTAGCGATCCGCCTCGCTCAGCACCGCTCCGACCAGGCGAGAGTTTTTCTCCCTGCCGATGAGGCGCGCTATCTGACCGTACGAGGCGACGCATCCCGCCGGAATCTCTGCCACGACGGAGAGAATCTCATAAACCAAATCTTCGTCCAGGACTTTTCCCATCGTATCGCTCCCGTGTTCGCTTTTGCCTTCGGGGGCGCGGCGCCGATCACCCGTGCTGCGATTTTCGCAGCTCCCCTTACCGAAGCATCGAGGGAAAGCGCGTGCGTGTCAAGGTTGTCTGGTCCAGTTGCTGGCTCGATGCCTCGAGATGTTCGCCTCAAGTGCGACCTGCCCCTATTGGAAAAGGATGCCGAAGATGTATTTGGTGATGGCGGAGCGGCGGATGACCCCCACGAGTTTGCCCTCGTCATCAACCACAGGAAGCTTCTTGAACTTCTTCTTCGCCAGCAGCGCGGCGACGCGGGCGATGCTCTGCTCGGGACGGGCACACACTACCTGGCGCGTCGCGAAATCCATGACGCAGCGATCCTTCAGGTCTTCGATGCGCTGCTCAAGGCTCTGATCGTCGAAGTACAGCATGGACGCGTCGCCGCCCGTGAAGATGGTGTGAGCGCGATGCTGCGCGATGGCTCCCATGACATCGCCGTCGGAGATGAACCCGACCACCTGGTTGCGCTCATCGATTACGGGCATGCTGCTCACCTCGTTTTCGGCGAGCATGCGCACCACGTCGGAAATCGTGCAATCCTGCGTGCAGGTGAACGGCTCTTCAATCATGATGCTCGAAACGGGCGTCCCCTCGAGCTCGAGCGGGATGCGCTCGGACAGAATCTCGGACATCGCTTATGCCTCCTTCGTTTTCGGTGCGGTTTTCTTGGTGCGCACGCTGAATATGGCGCAGATAAGGGAAACGAGGCCGATTGCCGCGCACACCTTGTAAGCGACGCCCGCGCCCACGGCGGTGGCTACTTGGATGCTCGCATCGACGCCGGCCGACGCGGTGACGCTTGTCATGACCGTGATGATGAGCGCCGTGCACAAACCGCCGGCGACCTGGCGGCCGGTGTTCGCGATGGCGTTGCCGTGGGCGATCATGTCATTTTTCAAGGCATTGACACCCCATGTGTTCACCGGCATGTTCGCGAGCGACTGGCCGGCGGACTGCAGCATGCAGAACAGCGCAACCACCAAGATGGGCGTGTTTACCGTCGAAAGCGAGAGCAGGAACAGGGCGCCGGTCATGAGGGCCAGGCCGACGATCGAGATGGCACGCGGACCGAACTTGTCGAACACCACGCCGGAGATAGGGCTGATGATGATGCCCACCGCCGCGGCGGGAAGCATGGCCATACCGGTTTCGAAGGCCGAAGCGCCAAGCGAGGTTTGCAGCAGCAACGGCAACAGCGTGTTGGTGACCAGGCATGCGGCGTTGATGAGCGTGACGATGATGGCGGCCACGCGGAACTCGCGCGTCTTGAGCGTGCCCAGTTGAAGCAGCGGGTCCTCGATTTTGCCCTGGCGTACGACGAACAGCACCAAGCACACGACACCCGCGACGATCGAGCCGAGCACCACGGGGTTGCCCCAACCCATCGACGAGGCGCTCGAGAACCCGTAGAGAAGTCCGCCGAAGGCGATGGTGGAGAGGACGACCGAGGGCAGGTCGAGCTTGGGGTTCTTCAGCTCGCCCACGTTTTTCAGCATGAACACGCCCAGCACCAGCACGAGAATTGCGAGGGGGACGATGGCGCCGATCATGGTGCGCCAGCCGTACGTGTCGATCACCGCACCGCCTACGACGGGGCCGACCGCGGGACCCGCCGACATGACGATGCCCGCCATGCCCATAGCCGTTCCTCGTTTCTCGACGGGGAACACCAGCATGGGAACCACCGAGACAAGCGGCATGAGCACGCCTGAGCCCGCCGCTTGCAACACGCGACCGATGATGAGGAACAGGAAATCAGGGGCTGCGGCGCACAGCAGCGTGCCCAGCGCGAACACCAGCGTCGCCCCGAAGAATAGCGCGCGGGTGCTGAACTTGTCGATAAGGAACGCCGAAACGGGGACCATGATGCCGCTCACCAGCGGGTATATGGACATGATCCACTGGGCAGTCGAGGCATCGATGGCGAAATCGGACATGATGACCGGCAGCGCAGGCGACATCACCGTTTGGTTCAGTAGCGCCAAGAGGGCACCCAGGACGACGACCGCGACGATGCGGATCTGGGTACCGGTAATGCGCCCATTGGCGGGCGCGACCGTACAATTATCAGACATAAGCTTCCTTCGTATCTATTCGATTCTTCGCCGAAGGCGCGCCGGCCCACGGGCGAAATAACATGCACGTGCTATGCGTGCATCAGATACGACAGGAAGAAAGCGGCTGCTCAGAGCGCACTTGGGGAACAACAGGAGAGGCCCCGTATACCAGGGGCCGCCGAATTGCGATGTATGCTTTGGTCAAATCCTTCATAGCGGGGAGGCATTCTAGCAGCCGTCTTCGCCCCTTTCAAGGGATGTAACCCAGACGTTGATTTTCTTCACCGAGGCGCCATCGTTGACGGGTGGCGTGCTTCTCTATCGCCACACCGCGGGGCGAGGGAACGCCGCGGCGAGCTTGTACATCGGCTATGTGTGCAGCTGCGAGCGTGTCGCCGGCGCGCGCTGGGCGCCAGTCCGATCCGGCCGACTCTTGCCGACGGTCGGTCGCCGTCCTCCTCCATCTCCGCCTGCTCTGTTTTTGCTCGGCTCCCTTGTCGTATCATGGACGGACGAGAATTGAGCGAAGGCGGTACGTATGAACATCCAGATATTCGGCACGAAGAAAAGCTTCGATACTAAAAAGGCGCAGCGCTATTTCAAGGAACGTCGTGTGAAGTTCCAGTTCATCGACTTGAAGGAAAAGGGGATGAGCAAAGGCGAGCTCGAAAGCGTGGCGCGCGCCGTCGGCGGGATCGACGCTGTGATCGATCCAAAGGCGAAAGATGCCGACACGGTTGCGCTCGTACAGTATCTTGCTGCCGACCAGAAGTTCGAAAAGGTGCTCGATAACCAGCAGATTCTTCGTGAGCCCATCGTTCGCAACGGCCGCCAGGCAACCGTTGGCTACGAGCCTGACGTGTGGAAGGGCTGGGAATAAAGCGGCTGGGAATAAAGTGAAGCGCCCACGCCCGTGGTTTTATCCACGGACGCGGGCGCTTGCGTAAGACGTCTCTTGTCGTTTGAGTGGAGCGCCCCGGCGGCGCTGAACAACGCGCCCCGGTGACGTGGCTCGGGGCTCTTTGTGCCGCGCATCTATGAGAGGAGATATTTGATGCGCATGGGCGCTACTCCATGTAGCCACCCTGAATGGCGGAAACTGCATGCTCGGTAAAGAACTTGAACGTGCCGGAGGTGTAACGATTAGCCTTAGGCTTCCAGGCGGCGCGACGCTCGGCCAGGACGGCGTCGACCTCGGCCGGCTCCATCTCCTTGCCGGCGATGCCCACGATGGACAGCGAGCGCTCGGGGATGTTGATTCGGATAAGGTCGCCCTCCTCAATCAGGGCAATCGGACCGCCCACAGCGGCCTCGGGCGAAACGTGACCGATAGCCGGGCCCTTGGAGGCGCCGGAGAAGCGGCCGTCAGTGATCAGGGCAATGCTCGCGCCCAGCTCGGGGTCGCTGGCGATAGCTTCGGTGGTGTAGAACATCTCAGGCATACCGGAACCCTTGGGTCCCTCATAGCGAATGATAACGGCATCGCCGGGCTTGACCTCATGCGTCAGGACGGCGTGAATGGCGTCCTCCTCGCAGTCGAACGGACGGGCCTTGAGCGTAGCCTGGAACATCTCGCGCGGAACGACGGTGTGCTTGACGACCGCGCCCTCGGGAGCAAGATTGCCGTGGAGGATGGCGATGGAACCGTCGGTGCCGAAGGCCTGGTCAAACGGACGGATGATGTCCTCGCGCTTGAGATTCCACTTCTCAAGGTAACGACCGCACTTCTCGTAGTAGCCGTTGTTCTTGAGGTCCTCGAGGTTCTCGCCGAGAGTCTTGCCGGTGACGGTCATAACGTCGAGGTGGAGCATCGACTTGATCTCCTCCATGATGCGCGGCACGCCGCCCGCATAGTAGAAGAACTGCGCCGGCCACTCACCTGCGGGGCGAACGTTGAGCAGGTAGTGGGCGCCACGGTGCAGGCGATCGAAGTCGTCGGCGGACATCTCGATGCCAAACTCGCGGGCGATCGCGGGAATGTGCAGCAGCGAGTTGGTGGAACCGGAGATGGCGCCGTGGATCATGATGAGGTTCTCGAAGGATTCCTTGGTCACGATGTCGCGCGGACACAGGTTGTGCTCGGAGAGCCACACGGACTGACGGCCGGCCTCGCGGGCGAACTCGCGCAGGTCGGAGCTGGTGGCGGGCAGCAGAGCCGTGCCGGGGAGCATAAGGCCCAGGGCCTCGGCCGTGACCTGCATGGTCGAGGCGGTACCCATAAAGGAGCAGGCGCCGCAGCTGGGGCATGCGTTGTGCTTGGCAAACTCAAGCTCCTCGCGGGAGATCTCGCCGCGCTCGTAGCGGGCCGAGATGGCGCCGAGCTGCTCCAGGGTCAGCAGGTCGGGACCGGCATCCATGACACCGCCGGTAACGACGATGGAGGGGATGTTGATGCGGCCCATGGCCATGAGGTTCGCAGGCAGGCCCTTATCGCAGCTGGCGACAAAGACGCCGGCGTCGAACGGGGTGGCCTTGGCATGGATCTCGATCATGTTGGCGATCATGTCGCGGCTGGGCAGCGAGTAGTTAATGCCGTCGTGTCCCTGGGCCTCGCCGTCGCAAATGTCGGTGCAGAAGTAACGGGCGCCGTGACCGCCAGCCTCGGCAACGCCGGCACGGACCTCCTCGACGAGCTCAAACAGGCCGGCAGAACCCGGGTGCGAGTCGCCAAACGTCGACTCGATAATGACCTGCGGCTTGTCCAGGTCCTCGATGGACCAGCCAGAGCCCAGGCGCAGCGGGTCCATCTCGGGGCTGATGGTGCGAAACTTGCCGGAACGCGGCTGCAGCTTGGCAACCAGGTCGGCTGCCTCCTGCTGAATCTGTACCTTGGTCTTCTCGTCCATGATGCTCTCCTCTTTTGATTTGAACGGTTGTACCAATCGTTGGTTAATGAATCAGGTGTAAATGGGTACCGAGCGATGCACTCGGCGGAAGATGCTTAGCTACGCGAACTAGGCGAAGAACGAAATCACCAGGGCGCAGGCAAGACCCGAAAGGCCGATGAGCGTCTCCATAACGGTCCAGGACTTGAGGGTTGTCTTCTCGTCAATCTCCAGGAACGAGGAGCACATCCAAAAACCGGCATCGTTGACGTGCGAGAGGGCCGTGGCACCGCCGCAGATAGCAAGACAGATAGCGGCGCGCATGAGCACTGAGGCTCCGGCAACCGCGGGCATGGCGGCCATAATGCCCGATGCCATGGTCATAGCGACGATGGAGCTGCCGACAGAGGCACGCACCATGACGGCAATCAAAAAGGCAACGACCACCAAAGGCAGCGGTGAGGCCTCGAGCATAGGGCCGATAACCTGACCCAAGCCGCAGTCCTGCAGCATCCAGCGAATGACGCCGCCGCAAGCGATAACCAGCAAGATCATGCCGACGGGCTTAAGAGAGCGGTCGAGCAAGGCCTTGAGCTCGGCGCCGGAGTAGCCGCGGCGCGCGCCCAGCAGATACATCGCAACGAGCGTGGCAAGCGTCAAGGCGACGAACGGCTTGCCCAGGAAGGCGAGAATCGAAGCGAGCTCGGCGGGCATGGGGATATAAGAGGACAGCGTGCCCAGCAAAATCAAACAAAGCGGCGTGAGCACGATGGCAAGCACCATGCCAAAGGAGGGAAGCTCCTTTTCGTCGCTCGCGCCCTCGGCAGAGGTAAAGTGCTCCGGAACATCGGTAAAGATGCGACCGCCCACGTTGCGACCCCAGATGACGCCGGCGATCGCCATGGCGATGAAGGCGGTAGGGATACCAACGAGAATCATGGTGCCCAGGTCGACACCGAGCGTGCCGGCGACCAGAACCGAACCGGCCGATGGCGGCACAAACGCATAGCCAGCGGCAAGTCCTGCGAGCAGCGCGATGCCGTAGTAGAGCGTCGACTTCTTGGTCTGCGACGCCACGCTAAAGGCGAGCGGGATCAAAACGACCACGCCGGCCTCAAAGAACACCGTAGTGCCGATGACCAGACCGGTAATACCCAGTGCCCAGCTGGAATGACCCTGTCCAAAGGTATCGATGAAGGTCTGGGCGATCTTCTTGGCGCCGCCGCTCTCCTCAAGAATCTGGTCAAACATCGAGCCGAGGCCAATGAGCAGGGCGATGTTTTGCAGCGTGGTTCCCACGCCCTTGGTGACAGTGTCCGCCACCAGGTCGAGCGGCATACCGGCGCCGATGCCGATCGCGAGCGCCGAGACCATCATCGAAAGCACAGGATGCAGCTTGAACTTAATGATGAGCGCAAGCAGCAGCGCGATGCCCACGATAGCGGCGATGACCAGCCTGGTGGGGTCGGCCATAAACGTTGGGTCTGACATCTTTCCTCCAATTCATCAGACCTTTTGAATTCGTCTGATGACTATAGCGTGTTTTGGAAAGGTCTGATGTTTCATTTTGAAATTTGTTCGAAATACATCTGATGTATTTGGTAAACGGTCGTATTTGCGCTGCGAACGGTATATCTAAGCCGCCCGACTCAAATCCAGCGGCCAATATCGCATCCGTGGTGCGCTAAAATAGCTCAGATGAATTTTGTAATGAAAGGTATAGCTATGGCCCGCGCCGAATCGGGACTCCCCGAGCAAATATCGGAGAAAATCATTCAACTGATCCTGGATGAGCATCTTGAGCAAGGCGACCGCCTGCCCAAGGAGGCTGTGCTCGTCGAGCGCCTGGGTGCTGGCAGGAGCACCGTACGCGAAGCCATGAAGCTGCTGCAGTCGCGCAACATCGTGCGTATTAAGCAGGGCTCGGGCACCTATGTGGCATCAAACCCCGGCGTTGCCGACGACCCGCTGGGCTTTACCTTTATCGACGACAAGCAGCGTCTGGCGCGCGACCTACTCGAGGTGCGCTTTATGATCGAGCCGCAGATTGCACGCATGGCAGCCGAGCACGCAACCAACGACCAGGTCGTCTGTATCAAAGAGCTCTGCGACGAATCCGAGCGCCTGGCCGAGGCCGGTGAGGATTACTCCGCCGCCGACACCGCGTTCCACAATGCCATTGCCGAGAGCTCCGGAAACCTCGTCGTTCCCCGCCTAATGGGCGTGCTCAAGGCGTCTGTCCCCCTGTTTATTGACTTGACCGGCAAAAAGCTGGTTGAGGAGACCATCCGCACCCACCGTGGCGTGGCCGACGCCATCGCCGCGCGCAATCCCACCGCAGCGCACGATGCGATGTATTTGCATCTGGTGTACAACCGCAACATGATCGCAGAGGGCACGCAGGAACAGAGCGAATAAACGTCCGCGCGGCAAGGGCGAGATCACCGTTTACCTTTTAAAAGTGAACGTTCACCTGATTTTAGGAGAATCTGATTTTTAAATCCTCCTCTTCTCCTATACTGACCTTGTATGAAAAGCAAGACTTATATAGATGAACGTTTCTTTTGAAAGGATCGCTATGTCTGATCTTATGGACAGCTTCCGCCTGGATGGCAAGGTCGCGCTCGTAACCGGCGCCACCTATGGCATTGGCATGGCCATCGCCGAGGCGCTCGGAGAGGCCGGCGCCAAGATCGCCTTTAACGCACGTCACGCCGACAAGGTAGCCGAGGCCGAGAAGCACTACCGCGAGCTGGGCTTTGAGGCTCATGGTTACGTGGCAGACGTCACCGACGAGACTGTCGTCGCCGAGCTCATCGCCAAGATCGAGGCCGACTTTGGCACCACGCCCGACATCCTGGTCAACAACGCCGGCGTCATCCAGCGCACCCCGATGCTCGACATGAGCGCCGAGGACTTCCGCCGCGTCGTCGATATTGACCTCAACGCACCGTTTATCGTGTCCAAGGCCTGCCTGCCCGGCATGATCGCCAAGGGCCACGGCAAGATCATCAACATCTGCTCGATGATGAGCGAGCTGGGTCGCGAGACCATCGCCGGCTATGCCGCCGCCAAGGGCGGACTCAAGATGCTCACCAAGAACATCTGCTCGGAGTTTGGCGAGGCCAATATCCAGTGCAACGGCATTGGACCCGGCTACATCGCCACGCCGCAAACCGCACCCCTGCGCGAGACGCAGCCCGACGGCAGCCGCCACCCGTTTGACCAGTTCATCATTGCCAAGACGCCGGCCGCCCGTTGGGGCACGCCCGAGGATCTGAAGGGCCCCGCCGTGTTCTTGGCTTCCGATGCATCGAACTTCGTCAACGGCCACATCCTCTACGTCGACGGTGGAATCCTCGCATACATTGGAAAGCAGCCTCAATAAGCGTCGCCGCAACTGCCCACATCAGGTTTCACCCACTCGTTTTTCATTTGAGTTGCGGTGAGATAAGGATTGGTTTTGGCTTCTATCAGGCAAAACAGTCCGTATTTCACCGCAAGTTAGAAATAGGAAGGTATTTCGCAATGAAGATCGCTCTGATCAATGAGAACTCTCAGAACTCCAAGAACCCCATGATCGAGGCTGCCCTTAAGAAGGTTGTCGAGCCCATGGGGCACACCGTCTTTAACTATGGTATGTATGCCGACGCCGACTCCAAGCCCCTCACCTACGTGCAGAACGGCATCCTTGCCGCCGTGCTGCTGAACTCCGGTGCTGCCGACTACGTCGTGACCGGCTGCGGCACCGGCGAGGGCGCCATGCTCGCCTGCAACTCCTTCCCCGGCGTGCTGTGCGGCCACGTTGCCGACCCGCTCGACGCCTACACCTTTGCCCAGGTCAACGACGGCAACGCCGTCGCCATGCCCTTCGCCCTCAAGAACGGCTGGGGCCAGGAGCTCAACCTTGAGTACACCTTCGAGAAGCTCTTTGGCTTTGGTTCGGGCAACGGCTACCCCGCCGAGCGTGTTGAGCCCGAGCAGCGCAACAAGAAGATCCTCGACGGCGTGCGTGCTGTGACCATGCGTCCGCTCGTCGACGTCCTGGGCGAGATCGATCAGGACCTGGTGAAGGGCGCACTTGCCGGCGAGCACTTCCAGGAGTACTTCTTTGCCAACGCAACCGACGAGGCCATCATCGCCAAGGTCAAGGAGCTCCTGGGGCTCTAATCGCACGACCTATTGCAACTAACGCAAGCGACGGCCGTCCCACGTACGGGACGGCCGTCGCTTTTTGCTATTTACCGACTGACGCCGCGGAGACAGGTCCCCCATGCACCAAGGGGTTGACTAGAGCTCGCAAGCAACCTTGTAGCCATCGCCGATGGCGTCGCGGATGTTGCCGCACTTGTTGGCATCGCCCAACACGTGGGTGGTAACGCCGGCTGCAGCAAGGTCGTCGGCCAACTTGGTATTGGGACGATAGCCCATGGCAAGTACCAGCGTATCGGCATCGGCGATGGTGTGGATCTCGCCGTCCTTTTCGTAGCTGATGGCATCCTCGGTAATCTCGGTCACCTTGGCCTCGGTCAGCACGTGAACGCCCTTGGAGAGCATGCGCGTGATGAGCACCGCGCGACCGGCGCCGCCCTCGTTGGCGGCGAGCGTCTTGGTCATCTCGATGACGGTAACGTCGCGATTGGCCGGCGACAGATCGTTGACCAACGGGGCCAGGTAGTCGGCCGTCTCGCAACCGACGGTGCCGCCGCCCACGATGACAATCTTCTTGCCCGGGAAAGCCTTGCCGCCCAATAGGTCGTCAGCCGTCATGACCTGCTTAAATCCCTGCATGAAGGCCGGGGCGATGGGCTCGGCGCCATAGGCCAGGACGACCTCGTAGCCGGCGTAGTCACGCTGAATGTCCTCGGCAGTAAGCTCGGTGCCAAATACGCACTTCACGCCGACCTCGGCCAGGCGACGGTACTGATACTTGATCACGCGGGTGAGTTCCTGCTTTGCCGGCGGAACGGCCGCGATGCGCATCTCGCCACCCGGCTCGTCCTGTTTGTCCACGAGCACCACGTTATGACCGCGCTTGGCGGCAATGTAGGCTGCCTCCATGCCCGCAGGACCAGCGCCCACAACCAGTACGTTCTTGGCCTCGGCGGCAGGCTCGTAACCGGCCTCGTCGCGCTCAACATCGGGGTTGACGGTGCAGGAGATGCGCTTGCCAAACATAATGCCGTTCAGGCAGCGCAGGCAGCCAATGCAGGGGCGGATATCGTCGGCGTTGCCGGCAGCGGCCTTATTGCAGAACTCGGCATCGCACAGATTGGCGCGGCCCATCATGCAGATGTCGGCAGCGCCGTCCTCGATCAGCTCCTCGGCGATCCAGGCCTCGTTAATGCGACCGACGGTGGCGACGGGAATGTTGACGTGCTTTTTGATCTCGCGCGAGCAGGCGGCATGCGAGGCCTGCTGGGTACCGGCGGCGGGAATTGCGGAGCCGCGCTTGATGGTGGTACCACCCGACACATGAATCATGTCGACGCCGGCCTTCTCCAGGCGACGCGAGACGTAGATCATGTCGTTGAGGGTCAGGCCGCCATCGGTGTACTCATCGCCCGAAATGCGGACGTCGATGATAAAGTCCTTGCCGCAGCGCTCACGAATCTCGGCGATGACCTCGAGCAAGAAGCGCATACGGGCGTCGAGCGAGCCACCATACTCGTCGGTACGCTTGTTGTAGAGCGGAGTCAAAAAGCCGCCGAGCATGCCGTGGGCGTGTGCCGCATGGACTTCAACGCCATCGACGCCAGCCTTCTGCATACGCACGGCAGCGTCGCCAAACTGATGCGTGAGCTCGTGAATCTCGTCGACCGTGATGGGGCGCGGTGCCTCGCGGGCATAGGACGGGCCCACAAAGGACGGAGCGATCAGGCGCGGCGTGCCCGGAATGTTAAAGGCCATGTAGGCGGGGTGGAAGAGCTGCGGCATGATTTTGCAACCGTACTCGTGGACGGCCGCGGCGAGCTTTTCCCAGCCAGGAATAAACGTGTCGTCGTAGCAGCACATGTCACCCGGCAGATAGGTATAGGTGGGCTCGACCGTCACGACTTCGGTGATGATCAGGCCCACGCCGCCCTTGGCGCGGGCACGGTAATGATCGACCAAATCGTCGGTCACATAGCCATGATCGGCCAGGTTGGTGGACACCGGCGGCATAAAGACGCGGTTCTTGACCTCGGTCGTACCGACCTTGATCGGGCTAAAGAGCATCGGATAGGCGGAGGACTCCATACAGGGTTCCTTTCGTTTGAGCCGCTGGGCGGCACTTGCAGACCTACCTATCGTATCAGCAACCGCACAGCGCCCGACCGCACGCGCTCCCCTAGTCTCTGCTCAACCCCCAAAAAGTTGCGGTGGAATACGGAGTAGATAAGGCTTTTGACAGCCAAAACAGTCCGTATTTCACCGCAACTGATGGGCGGGGTGGAATTGAGGGCTCAGATAGTCAGTCACGCCCTCATCCGCCACTCCCTCACCTACAGCGCGCCGTCCAGCATAAGGTTCACCTTGAGCACGTTGACCGTGGGCTCGCCGAAGACGCCCAGGAATCGGCCTTTGGTGCACTGGGCGATGATCTCGCGCACCTCACCTTCGCTCTTGCCCGTGGCCTTGGCAAGGCGCGGGACCTGGTACTCGGCGGCATCCGGAGAGATCTCCGGGTCGAGGCCGGACCCCGAGCACGTCACCAGGTCGACGGGCACAGCGTCCATATCGGCATCGGGGTTGGCGGCGCGGATCTTCTTCACGCGCGCGTCCACAAGCTGCCGATACTCCTCACTCGCCGGGGACAGGTTGGACGGGGCACCATACGCCATGAGCTCGCCGTCTTCGCCTTCGACAATTGACACGTTCTGGATACGACCCCACATGTGGGCTTCGTCATCGAAGTTCTGGCCGATGAGTTCGGAACCCACAACCTTGTCGTCGACCGTAATAAGCGATCCGTTCGCCTGGTACGGAAACGCAAGCTGCGCGACGCCGGTCACCACAAGCGTGTATCCCAGGCCGCAGACGATGGTAAACAGCGCGAACACGCCGAGTGCGCGCGATGCGATACCTTTGAACATACATACCTCCGTCTACATCATGCCAATGCCGAACAAGGCCAGCAGCATGTCGATAATCTTGATGAATACGAACGGCGCCACGATACCGCCCAGACCCCACACCAGCAGGTTGTGGGTCAGCAGCTGGCCGGACGAAAGCTCGCGGTACTTCACGCCTTTCAGGGCGGCAGGAATCAGCGCGACGATGACCAGCGCGTTGTAGATAATGGCGGACAGCACGGCAGTCAACGGGCTGGTGAGCCCCAGGATGTTGAGGGCGTCCAACCCGGGGTAGATCGGCGAGAATAGCGCCGGGATGATGGCGAAATACTTGGCGACGTCGTTGGCAACCGAGAAGGTCGTGAGCGAGCCGCGGGTCATGAGCAGTTGCTTGCCGATACGCACGATATCGATGAGCTTGGTGGGGCTGGAGTCGAGGTCGACCATGTTGCCGGCCTCCTTGGCAGCCTGGGTTCCCGTGTTCATGGCCACGGCGACGTCGGCCTGAGCCAGAGCGGGCGCGTCGTTGGTGCCGTCGCCGGTCATCGCGACCAGATGGCCCTCACGCTGGAACGCGCGGATCTTATCGAGCTTGCCCTCGGGCGTCGCTTCGGCCAGGAAGTCGTCCACACCGGCCTCGGCGGCGATGGCGGCGGCCGTCAGCGGATTATCACCCGTCACCATTATGGTCTTGATACCCATGCGGCGCAGATCGGCGAACTTTTCCTTCACGCCGGACTTGATGATGTCCTTAAGGTAGACGACACCCAGCACACGTCGGTCCTTTGCCACGACCAACGGAGTGCCACCCACCTTCGCAATGCGTTCGACGGCCTCGTCGCACTCCTTCGAGAACACTCCTCCGGCAGCCTCCACATAAGCGCGAACGGAATCGGCCGCACCCTTGCGAATCTCGCTGTCGGCGTAGTTCACACCGGACATGCGGGTCACCGCGGTGAAGGGGATGAACTCCATGCCCTTATCCTCGAGTGTGCGGCCGCGCAGCCCAAACTGCTCCTTGGCGAGCACGACGATGGAGCGGCCCTCGGGGGTCTCATCCGCCAGAGAGGACAGCTGCGCGGCATCGGCGAGTTCTGCCGGATCGACACCGTCGACCGGAATGAACTCAGCGGCTTGGCGGTTGCCCAAGGTGATGGTACCGGTCTTATCGAGCATGAGGATGTCGACGTCGCCGGCGGCCTCGATGGCGCGGCCGGACATGGCCAGTACGTTGGCCTCGTTCAGTCGGCTCATGCCGGCGATGCCAATGGCGGACAGCAGCGCACCAATGGTGGTGGGCGCCAGACAGACGAGCAAGGCAACGAGCGTGGTCACAGCGGTGGGGTTCGCCATACCGTTGAGCCCTGCAGAGAAACTCGAGTAGCAGTACAGTGCGAGCGTCACGAGGATGAAGATGACGGACAGAGCAACCAGAAAGATCTCGAGCGCGACCTCGTTGGGGGTCTTCTTGCGGGCGGCGCCCTCGACCATGGCGATCATCTTATCCAGGAAGCTCTGGCCAGGCTCGCTGGAGATCTTGACGATGATCCAGTCGGATAGCACCGTGGTACCGCCGGTAACTGCAGAGCGGTCGCCGCCGGCCTCGCGGACCACGGGGGCGGACTCGCCGGTGATGGCGGACTCGTCAACGGAGGCAGCGCCCTCGATGACGTCGCCATCGCCGGGAATCTGCTCGCCGGCGCGTACGATCACCAGGTCGCCGCGCGTAAGCTCGGTGCCGGGAACGACGGTGAAGTGCTCCTTGTCCTCAACGGACTCGATGCGATGGGCCTCGACATCCTTCTTGGCCGCACGCAGGGAATCGGCCTGAGCCTTACCGCGGCCCTCGGCAAGCGCCTCGGCGAAGTTCGAGAACAGGTCTGTGAGCCACAGGATGACCGCGATGGCGACCACATAGTAGGTGGGCACACCCGCGTCCTGCACACCGAAGATGGAAGCGACGGCCAGGACGGAGGTCATGCCGGCGGAAAGCCACACCAGGAACATGACCGGGTTTTGAATCTGGACGCGAGGATCCAACTTGGCAAACGAGTCGCGGACCGCGCGGCCCATCATGTCTTTTTGCATAGCCATAAATCTGCGCCCTCCTTTACGCAATCATCTGGAAGAACTCGGCAACGGGGCCAAGCGCCAGGGCCGGGAAGAAGCTCAGGGCACCGATCAGCAGAACGATGAACACGAGCAGGAATACGAACATGCCGTTGGTGGTAGACAGGGTACCGGCGCTCTCGGCGACCTTACCTTTCTTGGCCAGCGAGCCGGCGATAGCCAGCGTACCGATGATGGGCATGAAGCGGGCGAACAGCATCTCGAGGCCGAGCATGACGTTGATCCAGGGAATGTTGCAGTTCATGCCTGCAAACGCCGAGCCGTTGTTGCCGCCGCATGAGGTGAAGGCATACAGCACCTCGGAGAAGCCGTGCGCGCCACCATTGTTGAGCTGGTCGGCAAGACCGGGCACCATGCAGGCGATGGCCGAACACACCAGAATGGCAAACGGAGTTGCCAGGCACAGGACAACTGCCCAGCGCATCTCGCCCGGCTCGATCTTCTTGCCCAGGAACTCAGGCGTGCGTCCGACCATGAGGCCGGCGATGAACACTGTGAGGATGGCGAAGCCGATCATGCCGTACAGGCCGCAGCCCACGCCGCCGAAGACGACCTCGCCCAGAGCCATCTGGAGCATCTGGACAAAACCGCCCAGCGGGGTGTAGGAGTCGTGCATGGAGTTAACCGAGCCGTTGGAAGCAGCCGTCGTGAAAGCGGACCAGGTGGAAGAGGAGGCGATACCGAAGCGGCTCTCCTTGCCCTCCATGTTGCCGCCAGCCTGGCCATCGGTCATCTCGATGTTGACCGCGCCGCCATCTGCCAGCTGCGGGGTGCCCGCATGCTCGTTGAGGGCGATGATGCCGGCGAAGATCACCAGCAGGATGAACATGGCGGCAAAGATGGCCTTGCCCTGCTTGGTGTTTTTGACGCCGATACCGAAGGTGAAGCAACAGGCGGCCGGGATCAGCAGCAGGCTGGTCATCTCGATGATGTTGGTGAAGGCACTGGGGTTCTCATACGGATGAGCGGAGTTCACTCCGAAGAAGCCTCCGCCGTTGGTGCCGGACTGCTTGATGGCGACCTGAGGAGCCGCGGGACCCTGGGGCAGGAACTGCTCGGTGACCACGCGCGCGCCCTCGACAACCTTGCCGTCGACCTTGACCGTGTCGCCCTCGATCTCGGCGCCGTCGATGACGCTCCAGCCGCCGTCTGCATTAGGCTGGACAGCGACGGGCTCTACGAGCTCAGCCTTCTGAGCCGGCTGGAAGTTGGAGATGACGCCACCGGCAGCCAGGCAGATGCCGAACACGAGGTTCAGCGGGATGAGCACATACAGGACGGTGCGGGTGAGGTCGACCCAGAAGGAACCCAGACCCTGCTCCTTGACCTGACGGAAGCCGCGGATCAGCGCGAACATGACCGCGATACCGGTGCCGGCGGAAACGAAGTTCTGCACGGTGAGACCCATGAACTGCACAAGGTAGGACAGGGTGGTCTCACCGGAGTAGGACTGCCAGTTGGTGTTGGTTATGAAGGAAGCAGCCGTATTGAACGACAGGTCCCATGACACACCCGGCAGGTGCTGGGGATTGCCTGGCAAGAAGGACTGAAACGCCTGGAGTGCCACAAGAGCCACGAGGCCGATCCCCGAAAAGACCAGCACGCTCGCCAGATAGCGCCTACACCCCATCTGCTCTGCCGCGTCGATGCGAAGCAGACGATAGACGCCACGCTCCACAGGAGCAATCACAGGCGACAGGAACGTATGCTCACCATCCATGATATGGGCCATGAACCGACCGAGCGGAACGGCCAGGACGACGAGCACGGCAAAGTACAAGATGTACTGAATCGCAGTGTCCATAGTTTACGAATCACTCCTCATCAGAATGTAGATGTAATAGATAAGGAGTCCAATGCAGACGACTCCGATGATGGGAATGAGGATGTCCATTTACCGCCCCTTTCACGCGCGGTCCGATGTCTCGGACGCCTGCTCTCGCAAGCGTCTGGGGACAGTAAACGCTTCTAGGGATTAAAGAGGCGTGAGGGCCGGGGCTCACGTCCTTAAGATGCCGTAAAGATGCAGGTAGAAAGCACTATTGCGGCTGCAGTGCGCCTATACTCGACCTCGCGAGCATACAGTGGCGTCCTCACCGCGTATGCACGCATGGACAACGTTTCAGAAAGGCTACGCTATGCAGCGCGACGCATCGGACACTCGCGTCAACCCAGACCTCATCCTCAAGGCAATTGAGAAAGACGAGGCCGCCGATGACGCTCGAACCAGCCGGGGACACCTCAAGATTTTCTTTGGCTACGCTGCTGGCGCAGGCAAAACCTATGCGATGCTTCAAGCCGCCCACGCCGCCAAGCGGCGAGGTGTCGACGTCGTCGCGGGATACATCGAGCCGCACGAACGTCCGGCAACTGCCCATCTTGCACAAGGGCTTGAGAACGTGCCCTGTAAACTCATCGAGCACAACGGCATTGCGCTCAGCGAGTTCGATCTAGATACGGCTATCGAACGCGCCCCTCAGCTCATCCTTGTCGACGAGCTTGCCCATACGAATGCGCCGGGGTCTCGCCACGACAAACGCTATCAAGACGTCGAGGAACTTCTACATGCGGGAATCGACGTCTATACGACCGTGAACGTTCAGCACATCGAGAGCCTAAACGACATGGTTGCATCCATCACCGGCGTTGTCGTGAGCGAACGAATCCCCGACCGTATCTTCGATGATGCCGACCAGGTCGAGCTCGTCGACATAGAGCCCGAAGACCTACTTGAGCGCCTTCGCGCCGGCCTCGTCTACCGTCCCGCACAAGCCGACCGAGCGCAACAGCATTTTTTTACCGTCGAGAACCTCACCGCACTCCGAGAAATCGCGCTGCGCCGCTGCGCCGATCGCACCGGCCACCTCACAGATGCCGCACGCGTGCTGGGAAACCGTGACTACTACACCAGGGAGCGTATCTTAGTCTGTGTCTCCCCGGCGCCGACCAATCCCCGCATCGTCCGTGCCGCCGCACGCATGGCGAAAGCGTTTCGCAGCGAGCTCGTCGCCCTGTTCGTAGAGAGCCCGCGCACGCAAGCCATGAGCGATGATGAGCGCGCCAAGCTTGCAGCCAATATCGCCCTAGCCGAGCAGCTCGGAGCACATATGGAAACCGTCTATGGCGACGACATCGCGTTTCAGATCTCCGAGTTCGCGCGCCTGTCGGGTATTTCGAAGATCGTCATGGGGCGCACGGGCGAGCGCAGCAGCGTCCGTCAGGCCCTCTTCGGCCGCAAATCTCTCGTAGAACAGCTCATAACATTCGCCCCGAACCTCGACATTTACATCATTCCAGAACAGTCGACTCCGCCCTCCCGACCCAAAGGACGCCGCCATGCGCTCGCCCTGCAGCCACCCAGCAGCCGAAACGTGCTTCGCACGCTGGCTCTCTCTCTTGCCGCCACGGCGATCGGCACGGCTTTCCGCCATCTGGGATTTGCCGATTCCAGCATCATATCCCTCTATATCTTCACGGCCCTGCTGACCGCCGTCACCACGACGGGGCGTATCTGCACGATCGTATCGAGCGTGCTCTCTGTAGTGCTTTACAACTTCTGCTTCGTCACGCCTCTGTTTTCGCTCGCCAGCTACGACCGAAGCTATCTGGTCACGTTCGGCATCATGTTCGCCACCGCTATGGTCGCCGGCGAGTTAACTGCGCGCATCGCCGACAACGCCCGTACATCCGCCGAGAACGCATTCAAAACGCGCGTACTCCTCGAAACGAACCAGCTCTTGCAGCAAGCCCATAGCGCGGAGGAGTGCGCCCGCGTCGCCATGAACCAACTCGTCAAACTGCTAAAACTCGACGTGGTCTTCTACCCCGCCGAACACGGCACGCTCGGCAAGGCGCTCTATGAGTCCGCTGGCACCGAAAACCGATCCGCGTCGCTGCTCACCGACTACGAGCGCGCCGTTGCAACCTGGACCTACACCAACAACAAGCGCGCGGGCGCAAGCACGCGGACCCTGCCTGAGGCGCGCTGTCTCTACCTCGCGGTTCGCACCGGCGACAAGGTATTCGGTGTCATCGGCATCGCCCTGGAGGGGCGCGAGATCGAAGCCTTCGAGCATTCGATCGTCCTATCTATCGTAGGTGAATGCGCCTTGGCGCTCGAAAGCGACCGGGCGGCGCAAGAGCGCGAAGAGGCTGCGGTCTTGGCGAAAAACGAGCAGCTGCGCGCCAACCTTTTGCGCTCCATCGGCCACGATTTGAGGACACCCCTCACGGCTATATCCGGATCTGCGGCAATCCTTCGGAAGAGCGACGAGAAGCTCAGCCTCGAACAACGCTGCGATCTTGCCGATGCCATCTACGACGACTCCCTCTGGCTTATCGATACCGTGGAAAACCTCCTCGCCATCACACGCGTCGAGGACGGCACCATTCGCCTCAACTTAACATCCGAGCTCATCGACGAGGTCATCGAGGCCGCCCTCAGCCATGTCGCCCAAGCATCGCATGGACGTGCCGTCACCATCGAGCACACTGACGACATCCTGCTGGTACGCATCGACGTCCATCTCATCATGCAGGTGCTTACGAATCTCATCATGAACGCCTTCAAATACACGCCCGAGGACTCGACTGTCACCATCAGCGCACGTCGCGAGGGTGAGTTCATCGTGGTGGACGTCGCAGACGATGGGCCGGGTGTAGCAGACTGCGACAAGCCTCATATCTTTGAGCGCTTCTTCACCTCAAGCAATACGCGGCCCGTGGATTCGCGTCGAAGCATCGGCCTTGGGCTGTCGCTCTGCCGCTCCATCGTGGAGGCGCATGGCGGCGTCATCGAAGTTCGCGACAACCACCCCCATGGGGCCGTCTTCCGTTTTACCCTGCCCGCCGAGGAGATCGAGATTCATGAATAATGCCGCTAAGCCACGCATCCTCCTGGTCGAAGATGACCTGACCGTTCAAAACCTCGTTTCGACCGCGCTTGACCTCCACGGCTATGTCGTGAGCAAGGTTTGCAACGGCCAGGCCGCCATCATGGATGCGGTGTCGCACGGCCCCAGCCTCATCATGCTCGACCTCGGCCTTCCCGACATTGACGGCATCGAGGTCATCACGAAAATCCGAAGCTGGTCGGCAGTCCCCATTATCGTCATTTCGGCGCGCACCGAAGATTCCGACAAGATTGCAGCACTTGACGCAGGGGCAGACGACTACCTCACCAAGCCCTTTTCTGTGGATGAGTTGCTCGCGCGCGTCCGTGCGAATTTGAGGCGCTCCTCGATGGCGTCGAGCGAGTCGACAGAAGCGAGCACGTTCGACAACGGTCCGCTGCATATCGACTACGCCGCAGGATACGCGACGAAAGACGGGCGCGAGCTCTCGCTCACCCCAACCGAGTACAAATTGCTCGTCCTTCTGGCGAAAAACGTCGACAAGGTGCTCACCCACACCTTCATCACCCGCGAGATATGGGGCACGAGCTGGGACAGCGATCTGGCGAGCCTGCGCGTGTTCATGCGCACCCTGCGCAAGAAGATCGAGGCAGACCCCTCTCACCCCAAGATGATTCAGACGCACATGGGTGTCGGGTACCGCATGCAGCGTCTCTAGCCCGCCCAACAAAAAGTTGCGGTGGAATACGGAGTAGATAAGGCCTTTGACAGCCAAAACAGTCCGTATTTCACCGCAACTGATAAGGGTGGGATGGATTAGAGGCCCAGGTAGGATGTCATGCCTTCGACGGCGAGCTTGGCACCGGCCACGGCATGGACCACGGTGAGCGGGCCGTTGACCACGTCGCCGGCGGCAAAGACGCCCGGCACGGTGGTCATGCCGTGCTCATCGACCGAAAGCAGACCGCGATGGTCGGTCTCCAGACCGCCCGTCGTAAGCACCAGTTTGTCCTTGGGCACCTGCGAGGCCGCAATCACAACCGTGTCGGCAGACGCATGGTCGAGCTCTTCCTCATAGCCCACCACGTTGTTGTCCTCGTCAAAGATAGCCGTCTCAAACACCGGACCGTTATCGTCGATGGCACAAATCGCCTTGCCGCACACGATTTCGGCACCGTCAAGCTCGGTCAGCTCGACCTCGTCGTCGATGGCCGAGATATGGCGCGAGCGGGCATACACAGTGACCTTGCGAGCGCCCGAGCGCAGGGCCGTACGGGCAACATCCATGGCCACATTGCCGGCGCCGATAACCGCCACGTTCTGCCCGATTGCCACGCTCGCGGGATCGACCAGATAATCGATGCCAAACAGCACGTTGCCGCGCGACTCGCCGGGAATACCCAGCTTTCGAGCTCGCCAGGTACCGGTACCAACAAAGACCGCATCGTAGCCGTCGCGCAGCAGGTCATCGATGTGCAACGCGCCGCCGATGGTGGTCGAAGGGCGCACACGCACGCCGAGCGAGCACATCACGTGGCGATACTTTTGCACGAGCGCACGGGGCAGGCGGAACTCGGGGATACCGTATTCCAGCACCCCGCCGATCTCGGGGCGCTGTTCAAATACCGTGACGGCACAGCCCAGCTGGGCCATTTTAATGGCCACGGTAATACCGGCGGGACCGGAACCGACCACAGCAACCTGTTTGCCGCACGACGACGCGGGCGTCCACTCCTTACGATCCAAATACGCTGTCGAGATATAGTTCTCGATGCTCGAGAAATGCACAGGTGTGCCCTTGCGGCCCTGGATGCAAGCACCCTCGCACTGGCCCGAATGGTTGCACACCATGGAGCAGACCGCGCTCATGGGATTGTTCTGGAACAGCAGCTCGCCCGCTTCTTCTAAACGACGCTGTTTGAACAGGTCGATGACCTGCGGAATAGGCGTCTGAACCGGGCAGCCCTTAACCTGACAGAACGCCCTTTTACAACCTAGGCAACGATTCGCCTCTTCGACAATGTGGATAGCCACGCAACTCCCCTTTTTAATGCAATCCAATGGGGCGACGATAAAGACCCTTCACCGC
The DNA here is from genome assembly GCA_018370025.1 of Collinsella sp. Classification (GTDB taxonomy): domain Bacteria; phylum Actinomycetota; class Coriobacteriia; order Coriobacteriales; family Coriobacteriaceae; genus Collinsella. Next base: position 24,883 of record JAGZBF010000008.1, read on the forward strand.
CGCCCCCATACAGGTAATCTCAATCTGCCGACACGGCAAAAGCCAATGCTATAACTCGCGATGCGGAGCCCCGCAGCGAGCGGACATGTGCTCGAGTGTCGCCAGGCAGTCAGCCGCCGTCGCCGGCACGCTGTTCTCGACCACGCAGGGAATCCCAGGGCAGGCGGCGGCAGCCCAGGCCACCACGGGCTCAAAGTCATAGCGACCCGTCTCGCCCACGCCGTGGCACACCAGGCGTGAACCCGTACCGTCGCACCAACCGGCTTCGTCCTCGTTATCAACGACCCCAAAATCCTTGGCGTGCAGCACGCGGATCTTACTGCCGCATAAGTAGAGCATGCGCGCTGTGATTTCCTGCGCTTCGTCAACGACGCTGGGGTGCAGCAGCGACACTGGGTCGTAGATCACGCCGAGCGACGGGCTCGAGACGCGCTCCAGCACCTCACGGCAGCGATCCGGCGTATTAACCGTCTCGTTCCAACCGGGCTCGATCAGTATTTGCCCGCCCACAGCCTCGGCCCGATCGCAGACGTGTGCAAGTCCGTCTGCAAACGCATCGAGTGCCTCGTCGGTCATGCGGTCGTCCGCGACGCGGTTCTGCGCATTGGGACGACCGGTCTCGGTGCCAACCGGGCATCCGCCGAGCATCTGGGCAAAATTCAAGCACGCCTCGTACTCGGCAATGTTATCCATGAGCTGTTGTCGATCGGGCGTCGCCAGATTCTTATAACAGCCGAGTACGGCGACCGAAACGCCCGCCTCGTCGAGCACCGCACGCAAATGGTCGGCAAGCTCGCGGGTCAGGCCGCCTCGATCGATCCCCATCGATGCGTAGAGCACCTTGCTCGGCAGTTGAATGCACGAAAAGCCCAGCTCTCCCGCCATACGAATGCGTTCCTCGACGGTCCCCTGCGGAAGGTCGTGCAAACGTACGCCCGGAGTAATAGCCCCCACGTTATTCACATCCCTTATGAGCGTTGATGCCCGGGGTGTATCCGCCAAACGGGTCCTCGATGGAGCACACGCCCGAGGGGGCGAGCGGATCGCGCTTACCGGCCAGCTTGTCGTGATGCATGGTCTCGATATAGGCAAGCACCAGCGGCGCCACACCCTTTGCATCATTTTTGACCACGGGCTCGCTCATGTAGTAATCAAACGTGCCCTCGCGGTGCGCGGTGTTTCCCAAGCCCGCAACCAGGCAGATGTTGTCGAGCGCCAGCTGCCCGTCACACTCGGACAGGCAGGTTTCGCAGATGCCATCGAAGGCGCGACGGCCGTACTGATAGTAACGCTCGCCCAGCACGCCCAGACGCACGCCCTTCATGATGGCGTTGGCAAAGATGGCGCTGCCCGACTCCTCTAGGTAGTTAGGGGCGATATTGGGCAGGTTGATGACCTGGTGCCACATGCCGGTCTTCTCGTCCTGATACGGCAGCATGGCGTCGATCAGATCGTGGAACATCTTGCGGATCTCGTCCTTCTCGGCTGACATCGAAGGCGGCATGAGCTCCCACGTGTCGATGAGCGCCATGGCGAACCAGCCCTCGGCGCGCAGCCAGAAGTTAGCCGAAAGGCCGGTGACAGGGTCGCACCAGAACTGTTTGCGACTCGCGTCGTAAGCGTGATAGTACAGACCGTTGAGGGGGTTGCGCATCAGGTCATGCACAACCTGGAACATATGGAAGCTGTCCGAGCAGGCACGACGGTTGTGGAAGCTCAGCTCATACTGCATGTAGAACGGCTGCGCCATATACATGCCGTCGAGCCAGATCTGGTTGGGGTAGACGGCCTTGTGCCAAAACACGCCCTCTTTGGTACGCGGCTGGGTTTCGAGCTGACGATAGATGGTATCCATGGCGGCGCGATACTTGGGCTTGCCCACCAGGTCATAGAGCTTGTAGAGGGTCTTGCCCGCATTGACGTTATCGAGGTTGTACTCCTGCGGGTTGTAATGCTTGATGGTGCCGTCGTCCTGGACAAAGAAATCGATATAGTCGTCGGCAAAGGTCAGGTAGCGCTGCTCGCCCGTGATCTCGTACAGTTCGATGAGCGCCTTGATCATGCAGCCGTCGATATAGTTCCAGGTGTTCTCCTTACCGGCACGAATCTTTTCGATATTCCAAGCCGGCGCCTGCGGCGTAGAGGTTTCGATCAACTGCTCGATATAACGGTCCAGGATTTGATTGCAACCCATTGCTGTCCCCTCTGACGTTAATGATAGGTGAACGTTACCCCTAGTGTAACGCGAACGGGGAATATAGGGTGAACGTTAACCCTATATTCCCCGCAAACGGCAGACTTTTAGCGGCAAACGGCGGCTAAGCCCGCGGCGATGCGATGCGCCAGGCGCTCATAGCCGGCAGGACTGTAATGCAGACCGTCCGGCATATAGAGCTCGCGGTGCTCCGGCAAAAACGGGCTGATGCCGCTTTGCGCATACAGGTCAATCACCGGCACGGAGTAGCGGTCGCAGACTTCAAGCATCGCTCGCACGTAGGCGGCCTGCGTCAACCCCAGGTGGTTGAGCTCGTCGCTTGCCGGGATATCCTTCTCGTGCTTACCACTCGTCTTGCATGGCGTCATAAACACGAGCTTTGCCTGAGGTGAGCGCGCCGTGATGGTTCGGATCAGATAGTCGACCGCACCATAGAACTCATGCACATCGGTGCTGCCCAACTCGCCAAGCGGCACGTTGCGGCTAAAGTCGTTAACGCCGCCAAAGACAACATAGACATCGGCCGCATCGTCGATGCCGTCCAAGCGCTCGACAAATGAATCGCTGCGGTCGGCCTTGATGGCGATACGCGAACCCTTGATGCCAAAGTTCTCGACGACTGCACCTCCCAGCAACGCGCCCAGATGCGAAGTCCAAGAGATGTCGTTGCCGCCTGCGCCGCATCCGTTATCCCCCCATGTGGTCGAATCGCCAAAGCAGCAAATGGTCGATTCACTCAAGTTCTTCGTTTCCATAATCTTCTCCTCATCCGCCCATTGGCGGCCATACAGGTACGTACCGTTTATTTGCAGCATGCCGAGGGGCTATGCACGGTCGCATTTCGCAACGTGCGAATCGAGCCATTCGATATCCTCGACAAGATGTGTCACTCCCAGATGGTGTTCACCCGGACACACCTCGTGCCGCAGGCCATCTCTGCGACTCAGCAACTTGTAGGCATCGAGCACGATCTCGAGCTGTTCATCGACATTTTTCAGCCCGCGCGAACCGTTCAGATGATCTTCTTCGCAGCTCTGCACTAACAACGGGCGCGGCGCAATAAGCGAGGCAATATCGCCCATGTCGAGCAAGCGCCAAAGTCCGGGTGTGTAGTTGCAGCTGCAATTGCCGTTGAGGTGCAGCAGCGAATCATCGACACCGTACAGGTAGCCCGAGACAAACGTCTTACATACGCGTGGGTCGAGCGCCGCCAGATACAGCGTCATGTATCCGCCGCCCGAAAAGCCAAAACAGCCCAGGTCGTCCATGGCAATGTCGCCGCGCGCCTCTAGGTAATCGATCAGACGCATGTTATCCCAGGCGTTGAGACCCGCAACGGTAAGTCCCAGCGGCTCGGCCATGCGCGCCTGGTTTAGGCACGTGCCGCGCAGAAAGCTGTTCTCGTCATCGCCCTGGCCCTTCCAGTCACGACGGTATCCCCAACCGCGTGCGTCGGGGCAGACGGTCACGTAACCCATACGCGCCAAACGCAGACCGTAGTCGTAATTGAACTTACGCACAGCATCATCGACCGCCGGCACGCCCGTCACGCCCGCAACACTTGCGGCGCCTGCTCCCTGATGGCCATGCGGGCAGATATAGCAACACTTGCGGCCGTGTGCATCGAGCTTAGGCGACTGCGGCTCGAGCAGGTAGAACGGCATCCAAACATCGCGCTCGACCTGCAACATCGCATGGGTGCGCACGATGCCGCCGGCAACCCGCACGCGGCTGAGCTCACGAATCTCAATCGGGACGCGGTCCATAAGCGAAAGGCCCAAAACATCGTACAGACGAGTCCTGGTCGCAATCTTCCATGCCTCAAAATCTGCAGGAGTCTTGCCCGTAAAAGCAGCCGAACGCCCCTCGCGCTTCAGCCGGGCACGCAGCGCAGGTTCGTCTTCGCAGTACGTCTCGATGTGCACGGTGCGGCCGTTGGCAGACAGTTCAGCCGTCTCAACCGCATCACCGTCGCCGCCCTCGGGATCCCAGCCATCCCCACCGGCAAGCACCTGCTCGCGAGCGTACCCGGCGGCAGCCATCACATCGAGTTCATTCGCCCACGGCACCCAGCCGGTAGTATCACCCGCCGGCCCATGCAGAATCGCGCCAGCATACTGCACGCAGTTGTGTGCCGCCGGCTTATTCCAATCCCACCAGCCTTCGCGCTTGATATGTCGCCCCAGCCAGCAATCGATCAGCACAGTTTGCGCCCATTCGCGCCAAGGACGACCCAGGTAGACCGAATCCGGCGCCACGCCATCCGGAGCTGTAAACGAACAGCCGTGGAACACAAAGCCGTGCGGCTCGCCTTCGGGCGTCGACGCCGCCGTCACGTAGCCGTTCACGTCCATATCGCGGTTGAGCGAGCGAATCTCGCACCCCTCAAAGTAGGCACGCGCGCCGCCAAAGATAAAGTCGACATCGCCCTCGATCCGGCAACGTCGAAAATACTGGCGCCCCACCCGGCGCGGCGCATACTGTTTGGGTCCTATAAACCCGCCCGGTTTGGCCTCATGCGGCGGCAGCGGACCCAAAAACAGCGTGTCTTGGTGTCCCTTAATGCAGCAGGCATCGACAACCAGACGGTCGCCATCAGCATACAGGGCAATCGCTTGACCGACCTCGCGCCCATCGCCCGCATCGTTTTCGATCGTGAGGTTCTCGAGCCGTACGTCGTCGGCATCGACCAAAACGGTATAGGTCCTAAACGTGCCGAGCGTGCCGTCGACGCCCGAGCCGTCCTCCGAAGGCATCTTGGCACCCAGGCTGCCCACGATACGCACGCTGTCGGCCGTCTCTCCCTCAATCGTCACATGCGGGCGATGAATCTCGACCCGTTCGCGGTACTCACCCGGCTCGATATGGATTGTCACCGGCCGTCCGTCATTCGGACAGGATTCGTCAATTGCCTCCAAGGCCTTAGAGATACTGTGATATGCCCCCGCACGCTCGGGCGAAACCTCAAAAAATCGTCTCTCACTCATCATCAGTCACCGCGTCCTTTCGTCGTAGACCGTCTACGTTGCAGTTTCGGCATATAAAAAGTTCGCGCAATGGGTCGGGAAGGCCCTGCCCATCGCGCGCCACGACATACCGAATGTAATTGTTTAGGAGCAAACGCCTACGCACGGATAACCTTGTCGACGTTCTGGAGCTGCAGTTCCTCGCCGTCCTGGCCCTCGATCACCACATTTTGCAGGTCGAGTACCTTGACGTTTTGCGCGATGATGCCCTGGCGCACCATGGGCTCAACGCCGCAGGCCATGGCCGGGACAAAGGGCTCGGCATCCGGCGCGAAGGTCACGTGGACATCCTGGAACGTCAGGCGCGTCACTTTGCTCTCGGGCAGGCCCGTGATGTAAGCAGCAGCCGCGTGGCAGTTAGTAGCCTCGATATCACAAAACGTCGTGGCACCAAAGCCAGGTGTGCGGTCGTCGACGGGCAGTGCCTCGCGAGACTGCACGTAGTCGGTCTTGCCGTCCTTGTCGCAGAAGTAGAACGAGTTGACCACGAAGGGCGTAAGCACCTCGTCCATACGAATGTGCTCGAAGGTGATGCCCTCGTTAACGGCGTCCTTGCCGCGCCCGCGGCGGGTCTTGACGCGCAGGCCGCGGTCGGTGCGCTCAAAGAGGCACTTGCTCACGGTAAGGTCCTTGATGCCGCCGGCAGCCTCTGAACCCAGGACCACGGCGCCGTGACCATCGTGCATGTAGCAGTGAGAGATCAGCACGTCGTGTGTGGCGGGACGAAGCTCGGGCTCAATGCCCAGCTTGCCGCTCTTGATGGCGATGCAGTCGTCACCCACCGAGAACTGACAGCCAAGGATGCGGACAAAGCCGCAGCTCTCGGGATCGAAACCGTCGGTGTTGTGGGAGTTCTTGGGGCCCTCGATGGACAGGCAGAGCGCATCGACGTGCTCGCACAGGATGGGGTGGATGTTCCACGCCGGGCTGTTGCGGACGGTGAAGCCGGCAAGGCTCACGTTTTGGCACTCGGACAGGAAGATCATGCGCGGACGGGCGACCTCGCGGCCCTCCTCCGGGCGAAAGATGTTCTTAAAGTCCTTGTTCCACCAGTTGTCCTCGGCAAAATCGGTCTGACCGTCAATCGCGCCGCGACCATAGATGCACACGTCGTGCACGCCCAGACCCGTAAAGGTAGAACAGTAGGTCGAGAAGCTCTCCCCCTCCCAGCGGCCCAGGGGCAGCATATCGGTACCGGCATAACCGGCGCCCTCGTTGCCCGTGACCGTTCCCGGAATGTAGGCAAGCGCGGCACGATCGTGGCGGGCCAGCAGCACCGCTCCCTCGGCGAGCTCGATGTTGATATTGCTCTTAAGGAAGAGAGACTTGATGCGATAACTACCGGCGGGGATCAGCACGCGGCCACCCTTGGGGCAGGCCATGATGGCAGCCTGGATGTTGGTGGTGTCATCATGCTCGGCATCGCCCTTGGCGCCACAGTCGCGAACGTTGATGGTAAAGGGCTCAGCCGGCGTGGTGACACCTACGCTCAGCTCACGCTCGCCACAGACAAAACGGACCAGGTTGCGCTTGCCGGGGGTCAGGCCGTCGACATAGGTCTCGACCGTATTCGTGGTACCGGCGGGCTCGTCGTTGACAAAGATCTCCCACGTATCGGCGCAGGTAAAGTAACCGCCGTCGTCAAGCTCGATAACCGCCGCGCGCGCGTTGCGCCAGATAACGTTCGTCTCCATGGGTTTCTCCCTCAAAAAGATGCTCTAAAGGCAAATTGTACGCTGTTGAAAAAGGGCCGTGCCTGCCGGCGGAATTCCGGTGGCACGGCCCTGTGATTTGGACGATATGTCGGCCTTACTCGGCGGGAGTTACGCTACCGTCCTGGAAGCCAACGTTGTTGTGGGCAAAGCAGTCCTCGTACTTAAAGCCGGAGAGCTCCTCGCAAAGCGCCTTGACCTCGGGCTTGACGTCGGCCATCTTGCCACCCTCCTTGACTCGGTGAATCTCGTCGCAAAGGACGTCGCACTGCTCCTTGTCGATCTTGATGCCGCGGGCAAGGACGGCCGCAAGCAGGAAGAAGCCGGCGCAGCCGATGATCATGTAGCCGCAGATATACAGAGGCACGGTAGCGGGCTGGGTCACGGCGTCGCTATTGCCGGCGGTCTGAATGAAGCCGGAGGCAGCAAGGACGATAGCCCACACGTTGACGGCGATAGCCTGGGCGATCTGCTGGCAGAGCTGCTGCGCGGAGCTGTAGATGCCCTCGCGACGACGCAGGGTGATGAGCTCATCGACATCGGGGATGTAGTTGAGCAGAACATCGGGCAGGTACTGGAAGCCGACGTAGAAGAACTTCCAGATGGCGAAGATGATGGGGTAGGCGATCATGGCGATGGCGACCGTGGAGGTGCCATTGATCTGACCAAAGGCGAAGTAGTTGTAGGCGATGATGCACGCAGCGCAACCGACGTTGGCCAGGTACCAAGACTTGTGGAAGCCCTTCTTGGCCATGAGAGCGACCCAGATGGCGGTGCAGACGATAGCGACGACCTTGCCAGGCATCTCCATCACGGACTCGTAGGACTTAGGAATCTGCAGGCAGTAGACGATGAAGAAGGACAGGCAGGCAGACCAGCAGGCAGCAGCGAGCTTCGTGGAGACCTGTGCGTACAGGACCTTGCGGAAGGACTTGTTGCGGAAGGTGGAGATTACGTCGATGAGGAACTTCTTGATACCCTCGCCGACGCTCTCGATCTTCTCCTGAGCGACCTCCTCGGGGGTGTGCTCCCAGCTGGACAGGTACACGCAGAGCAGCGAGATTGCCATGACCGAAGCGTTGATCGTAGCGATGATGAAGTAGCTGAACGGGTTGGTCTCGCCGAAGGTGCCAAAGCCGAAGCCCACAAGTGCAGCCATCAGGAAGCCGGCGGCGTTACCAAAGAGATGCTTGTAGCCGGTGAGGTACGTACGCTCCTTGAAGTCGTCGGTCATCTCGATGGTAAGCGGCGACAGGTTGGCGGTGCAGAACGTATACGCGACGTTGTAGATCAGGTACAGCACAAAGTAGTACGGGAAGCCAAACGGCGTAGCCACGAAGATGAGCGGCTCGGCGATCATCATCGGGATGGCCAGCAAGATCCAGAAACGACGACGACCAAAGATGCGGCCAATCTTGGTGGCATAGAAGTTATCGGCCACAAAGCCCATCAGCGGGCAAAGAATGGCGTTGACATAGATGGCAAACGAGCTGATCAGTGCAGCCTCGCCTGCGGACAGGCCACACTCCGTGGACAGGAACAGCACCATGTAGCTGTGCGTAAAGGTCAGGGCACCGGAATTGAGCATACCGCCCATACCAAAGCCCAAGCGCGTCCAGAATGTGATCTTACGCTTTTTTCCGATCTTATTAGTCATCGAGCTCCCTCTCTTTTCTCGATTGTCTTGTAACAAGACAGTTGAGTCCACACTGACATCTGTCTGCCCAGCGTTCAGGGTGAACGTTTAGTTAGATTATGCGCGATTGCTTACGACAGGTGAACGTTCACTTGAATAATATCCTTGAACGGTCGATTTTTACCGCTGAACGGACACAATTGAGATCCTCACACCTATTTTCTGCTGGTAAAGGTGCCATGCTGGACAGCCATGAGATAGGTGAACGTTTATCAGATTTTCCAACATATTCACTTAACCACGAAACGAAAAAGCCCCGCCGGGAACACTCCCGATGGGGCCGGTGACATCTCGCTATGCTTGGGCGCACTTGCCGCTACAAGCAGACGCCGTCCTTCCAGATACTGATCTCGTGACAGCCACGGCGCTCAGCACTCGTGAGCTTACCGCTCGCCGTCTCCAGCACCAGCTGGTACAGATCGTGGGCAGCCTCGTCGAGCGTACGCTCACCCGTGGCAATCACGCCAGCGTTAAAGTCCATCCAGTTGGCCTTGTGGTCGCACAAAAGCTGATTGGTGAACACCTTGAGGGTAGGCGCCGGCGCGCCAAACGGTGTGCCGCGGCCGGTCGAGAACAGAATCACGTGGCAGCCGGCAGCCGTCAACGCCGTGGTGGATACCATGTCGTTGCCCGGACCGCACAGCATGTTCAGGCCGTGTTTATTTGCCTGGCCGGCATACGGCAGCACGTCGACGATGGGGGCAGATCCGCCCTTTTGCACGCAGCCGCAGCTCTTGTCCTCGAGCGTGGTAATACCGCCGTCCTTGTTGCCGGGACTCGGGTTCTCATAAACGACCTCGCCGTGGCTAATAAAGTAGTCCTTAAATCCATTGAGCATGTCGGAGGCAGCGTTAAAGACCTGCTCATTCTCGCAACGGTCGAGCAGGATGCTCTCCGCGCCAAACATCTCGGGCACCTCGGTAAGCACCGACGTGCCGCCACGGGCGACGACCATATCGCTCACGCGACCGATCGTGGGGTTGGCGGTAATGCCCGAAAGACCGTCGGAGCCGCCACACTTAAGACCAATGACCAGCTCGGAGGCCGGAATGGGCTCGCGCTTGGACTGCTTTGCCAGGTCTGCCAGCTCGGCCAGAATCTTGTGACCCTCGATTTGCTCGTCGGCTACATCCTGGCAGGTGAGAAAGCGAACGCGCTCGTGATCGAAGTCACCGAGCTCGTCGAGCACCTGCTGGTGTGTGCAGTTCTCGCAACCGAGCGACAGGAACAGCACGCCGGCCGCATTAGGGTGACGCGAGAGCGCCACCAGCAGACGACGCGTCTGGACATGGTCGGCGCCGGTCTGCGAGCAACCGAACGGATGCGGGAAGTAGTAGACGCCCTCCAGCGAGCCATCGACCAGATCCTGGGCCTGCTCGCACATGGCACGGGCGACTTCGTTGACACAGCCGACCGTGGGGATGATCCACAGCTCGTTGCGCGTCGCGGCACGACCGTCGGCGCGGCGGAACCCCATAAAGGTCTCGGGCTCAACCGACTCAACGACCGGATGCGTGGGGTTGTAGGTGTACTCGACCTCGCCCGAAAGGTTGGTCTTCACATTGTGCGTGTGGAGCCACTGACCGGGCTGGACATCGCCCGTCACGTGTCCGATAGGAAGGCCGTACTTAATGACGTCCTCGCCGGCGGCAATCGAGCGCACAGCCATCTTGTGGCCTTGCGGAATATCCTCCGCGGCCACGACCTCGCCCACCCCGGGAACCGCGACGGCGGTGCCCTTGGCAAGCGGCGACAGCGCGACGATCACGTTGTCGGCCGGATTGATCTGGATAGTGTTCATTGCAAATGGTCCTAACCCTACAGGTTGAGCAGAAGTCGAGACGCGGGCACGCCGTCCCGCGCCCGCGTCTGCGCCGGAAATTTACGCCTGAGCGTTGGCGAAGGCCTGCTTGGCACCCTCGGTGCGCACGACGGCGAGCGCACTGACGACAAACTCCTCAAGACCGGCGATCTGCGTAAGGTCCTCGCCCCACATCTGCTCGTTGGTGAGCACGTCGTGCACCAGCTGGGCATCGTCGGCACCGGCGTGGGCGGCGTAGAAATCGAGTACGAAGGCGTCGTCCTGAGCGGTGTACTCGGTGCCGTCGGAGCGACGCAGGTGCAGGCCGTCGCCCTCGCGGGACACGAGCTCCTGCGTGTAGAAGGAGATGAGCGTAGCGAGGCTCGTCGCCAGGCACTTGGGCAGGTTGCCGGTCTCGGCAACGTAGTCCTTGAGCGTGGGCAGGTCGCGAGCGCGCCACTTAGCCGTGGAGTTGAGGCAGATGGAGAGCAGCGCATGATCAATAAACGGGTTGTCGAAGCGGTTCTCGACAGCGGCGGCAAAGGCCTTGCAGTCCTCGACATCCAAGTCGGCGGCAAGCGTCGGAATGACCTCGTCGTAGAGCATGGTGTTCATGAAGCCGCGAATGGTCTCGTCATGCATGCAGTCGCGCACGATATCAAAGCCGGCAACCCAGGAACCCGGAACGAAGGCGGTGTGGGCACCGTTGAGGATGCGGACCTTGCGCTTTTTGTACGGGGTGACGTCGGGAGTCACAAAGACACCCGGAAGACCAGCCTTCACAAAGGGAAGCTTCTCGGCAAGCGACTCGTCGCCCTGGATGCCCCACATCTGGAAGGGCTCGCGCACAGCCAGGAAAGGATCCTCGTAGCCCAGACGCTCAGCCACCGCGGCGGCCTCGGATGCGTCGCGGATACGGCCCGGAACGATGGTGTCGACAAGCGTGGTGCAGACGGTGCAGTCGTTAGCCATCCACTGCGCAAACTCGTCCTCCCAGCCCCAGTCGCTCACATACTGGTTCATGATGCGCAGCAACTCCTCGCCGTTGTGATCGATGAGCTCGCAGGCGAGGACGATGACGCCCGGCTTACCGGCAGCCCAGCGGGTGTGGAGCACCTGGGCAAGCTTGGCGGGGAAGCTCGCAGGTGGCATGTCGTCGGCCTTGCAGGACGGGTCATAGGCGATACCGGCCTCGGTGGTGTTGGAGACGATGATCTCCAGGTCGTCGGAGACAGCGACCTCCATCATGGCGCGGTAGTCGTCCTCACGATACGGGTTAAGGCAGCGGCTGCAGGCGCTGATCACGCGGGACTCGTCAACCGTGTTGCCGTTCTCCTTGCCGCGCACCAGCACGGTGTACAGGTCGTCCTGGGCATTGATGCCGTCGGCAAAGCCAAAGGCACCGCTGATGGGCTGCACCATGACGACCTTGCCGTTCCAGCCGGTGGCCTCGTTGCCCATGTCAAAGAAACGGTCGACGAAGGCGCGCAGGAAATTGCCCTCGCCAAACTGTAGAACCTTCTCGGGAGCGTCCTTGGGCAGCAGATAGCCCTTGTAGCCGATCTTCTCGAGCGCATCGTAGCTGATGTTCTCCATCTGTGTCTCTCCTTAGATAGCTGTTAGCGTGCAAGCAAAACGGGGGCGCCGTGTGTGGCAACGGCGCTCCCGTGTTCGATGTGATTCGATGCGGGCTTAGGCCTCGACGGTGTCCAGGTCAAAGCCAAAGTAGCGGACCGCATTGTTGTAGCTGATGTCGCGCACAACCTCGCCCAGCAGCTCCATGTCGGCCGGGTACTTGCCCTGCTCGACCCACTCGCCGATCACGCTGCACAGCACGCGACGGAAGTACTCGTGGCGCGGATAGGACAGGAAGGAGCGGGAATCGGTAAGCATGCCCACAAAGTTGCCCAACACGCCCTCGTTAGCCAGAGCCGTAAGCTGCTCGCGCATGCCGACCTCGTTGTCGTTGAACCACCAGGCGGAGCCGTTCTGGATCTTACCGGCAGTCGGAGCCTCCTGGAAGCAGCCCATGACGGTATCGATCATGGTGTTATCGATGGGGTTCAGGCTGTACAGGATGGTCTTGGGCAGGCCGCAGGTCTCCTGGATGGAGTTGAGGAAATCGGCGAGCTGGTCGGACGGCGTGTAGTTGGAGATGCAGTCGTAGCCGGTGTCGGGACCGAGCTTGGCGAACATGGCGCGGTTGTTGTCGCGCTTGCAGCCAAAGTGCAGCTGCATGGCCCAGCCCAGACGGACATACTCACCGGCAACGAACTGCATAAAGGCAGTCTTGTACTTGAGGACTTCTTCCTCGGTGAGCGGCTCAGCAGCCAGGCCCTTGGCAAAGATGGCCTCGATCTCGTCGGCGGTAGCCGGGACGTACATGACGTAATCGAGTGCGTGGTCGGAGGCGCGGCAGCCCAGCTCGTGAGCAACGTCGTAGCGCTTGGAGATGGCAGACTTCATGCCCTCAAAGTCGCTGACCTCAACGCCGGCAGCCTCGGAGAGGTGCCTGCAGTAGTCGGCAAACTCCTGGCCACGCTCGATGCGCAAAGCGGCATCGGGGCGCATGGCGGGAACGACCTGAACGTCAAAGCTGTCGTCGGCTGCAATCTTTTTATGCCACTCAAAGCTGTCGGCGGGGTCGTCAGTAGTGCAGATCATGCGGACGTTGGACTGCTTGATCAGGTTGCGGCAGGTGAAACTGGCCTCGGCGAGCTTGGCGTTGGCAAGGTCCCAAACCTCCTGGGCAGTCTTGCCGTTGAGGACGCCCTCGTAGCCAAAGTAGCGCTTAAGCTCCAGGTGGCTCCACTCAAAGACGGGGTTGCCGACGCAGCGACCCAGGGTCTCGGCCCACTTTTGGAACTTCTCGCGAGCAGGGGCGTCGCCAGTGATAAAGCGCTCGTCGACGCCGTTGGCACGCATCAGGCGCCACTTGTAGTGGTCGCCGCCCAGCCAAACCTCGGTGATGTTCTCGAAACGCTTGTCCTCCCAAATCTCCTTGGGAGAAATGTGGCAGTGGTAGTCGACGATGGGCATGCCCTCGGCAAAGTTGTGGAACAGCTCCTCGCCGGTCTTGGTGCTCAGCAGGAAATCCTGATCGTCCATAAAGTTTTTCATCAAACAACCCCTTTGTTTGCGGAGCGGGCGCACAATACGCTCGTCATCCTCTAGGTGAACGTTCACCATACTAATCCATTACGACTCAAAAGGTGAACGTTCACCTAACAACCATGGGGTGAACGGTAGGTTTTGCCCGTTCAACGGTTGCCGGAGCTGTGACTTGCATGCATTGCGGACCGGTTGGCGTCCCCGAACACCGAACTTGAGCGCTTTTGCTCAGGTGGGTCATGTCCCGACGTACATTTTTGGGAGTATTCAGCATTGGAGCGCGCCGTGCGCCATCCTCAGCGTCCTATTTGGAACGCAGATAGCGCCCGATCGGCATAAAAAGTGCCCCCGATGGCAAATTACGCCATCGGGGGCACTTAAAACAGTCGTTCTGCACCTCATTCAGGGCATGCCAATGCTGAATACTCCCAAAAATGCACGTCGCAAGAGGGGGTACCTGCTCAATCGGCTAAATACCCGCAAGTTCGCAGTAGCGGTCGACATTGCTGGCAAATACCATCTCGACGGCGCCCTTCTGGACGGGCTCCGTCGGGGTCCTTCCCCACAGCAAATAATCGCCCAGTGTCTTGGCGCCGCGATACGCCAGGCTCGTCGGGTCCTTATAGACAATATTGGTAAAGATACCGCGGCGCAAGGCCAGGGCGCTTTCGGGAAACAGGTCGTTGCCGATCACCATGACCCGACCGGCCTTGCCGGTCGAGACGAGCGCGTCGGCAACCACTTCGGAACCAACGGCAAAAACGCTACAGATAAGTTCGGGGGCGTCCGGCGCACTCAAGCGCTTTTCGAGCTCATGCTCGAGTTGTTTGACTTGCGCATGGGCACCTGCAAGATCCTCAACCTGCCATGGAATATCACGTTCGCGCAGGTAATTGTGGAAGGCGCGGGCGGTTAGATAGTGCGAATCGGTATATGGGTCGCCTGTCAAAAGGAGCACGCGGGCGTCGGCCCCAGAAGCATGGACCAGGTTTGCCGCCTGCTCGGCCATAAGGCTGCCTGCCGTCGAATAATCGGCCAAGCTCGCACCCAAACGATTCAAATGCGGACGGTCGCCGTCGACAAGCTCAATCGTCACGCCCGCCTCGGCGATCTGCCCCAAAAGCTCAGTCGCACGATCGTCGCCCGGCGCATAGGCGAGCAAGCCATCAATCTTCTCGCCCACCTGCAGACGCTCGTCGATTTGCTCGAGTGCATCAGCGTAGCCGCCCACGCCAAATTCAACGCGCTCAACCGTAATGCCCCGGTCGATGACCTCCTGTTCAAAGCGATTGCAGCCTTCCCACAGGTAACGGAAAAAGTACGCTCCCTCGCGCGATGCGCGGGGCAGGCAAAACACCAGATTGATATCCTTGCGGCGCAGGCTTGAGGCACTTGTGTTGCGGTGATAGCCCATGGCCTCGGCCTTAGCGTTCACCTTGGCGCGCACGGATTCGCTCACGCCGGCCTTTCCCGTCAGAGCCTTGTGCACGGTATTGATGGAAACGCCAAGCTCGGCGGCTATGTCCTTCATGGTTACGCGAGCGCTCATGCGGTTACTCCGTTATAGATAAGTTGCCAATTAATAGTCCAGTTAACGATACCCCAAAAATACTCTTCGACTCGCCGTGCTCTCCCTCAAATGCACAAAGCGCCCCGCGAACGGATGCCCGCGGAGCGCTTGGATGTCCGGACCTTATTTGATACCGCGACCCAAGTCTTCGGCGATTTTGTCTACGCCCTTAAGTGCAGCGCACGTCTTTTTGTTGGAGCAATGCCCCGTGCAAACGCCACCCTGAGCGCAGTCGGCGCAGGTGCCCTTGCGGTAGATGCGCACGCACACGGCGACAAACGCAACGCCGATAACAGCCAGTACAACAATATCGATAGGTGCCATAGCAAGCCTCCTCTAGTTAACCAGCACTTACTTTACCCCATTCTCCACCTACCAAAAAGGGACAGGTTTATTTTGGTCGGTTTTATCTGCGGGAACGCCACATCTTAACTTCTGGGGCAAAGCAATCTGTCTCCCATGCACAAAAAGCCCGGGGTCGCTGGGACACCCGGGCTCATGAAAAGGGGCTAATCCTTATTCGGAACTAGGCGGAAACTGCGGCGGAAGCAGTGTTGGTCTCGTCCTCGTCGGTCCATGCATGTTTGGGCATGGGGCGGAAGATCTGGAAGAGCATCGCAACCAGCAGCATGATGGCCACAATCGTCCAGATACCAAACTGTCCAAGGACAAGCAGGTTGTAGAACTGGTTGATGAACAGGCCGATTACCCAAGCGAAGGCGCACTCGTAGCCGATGGCAATCGCAGTCCACTTGCCGGAATCCATCTGGTTGCGAATAGTACCTATGGCGGCAAAGCACGGAGCGCACAGCAGATTGAAAGCGCCAAAGGCAACGCAAGCGCCCATGGTCGGGAACATGCCGGCGAACGCGGTCCACAGGCTCGGGTCAGTCTCGCCGGCGTCGGCGACGGACAGCAGCGAACCGGCGGTTGCGACGACGTTCTCCTTAGCCACAAGGCCCGAGACGGTCAGCGCGGTTGCCTGCCAGGTGCTAAAGCCGAGCGGGGCGAAGATCCAGGCGACCAGGTTGCCCAGCATGGCAAGCACGGAGTAGTCCATGAACTCCTCGGGGATGCCGTCCATCGCAGGCAGGAAGCCAAAGGAACCGTTGTAGCTACCAAAGTTGGACAGGAACCAAACCACGACAGTGGACGCGAAGATGACCGTACCGGCCTTCTTGATAAAGGCCCAGCAGCGCTCCCACACGTGCAGCGCCCAAGAGCGGATCGCCGGGAAGTGGTAAGCGGGGAGCTCCATAACGAACGGCGTCGGGCGACCGGCGAAGAGCTTGGTCTTCTTGAGCATGAGGCCCGAGGCGATGACGGCAAAGACGCCCAGGAAGTAGAAGAGCGGGCTGATCCACGCGGCGGTGGTGGAAGAATCGCCGATGATGGAGCCCATGAGCAGGGCGATGATCGGCAGCTTGGCGCCACAGGGAATGAACGTGGTGGTCATGACCGTCATGCGGCGGTCCTTCTCGTTCTCGATGGTCTTGGTGGCCATGACGCCGGGGACACCGCAGCCCGAGGACACGAGCATGGGGATAAAGGACTTACCGGACAGGCCGAAGCGGCGGAACACGCGGTCCATGATGAAGGCGACGCGAGCCATGTAGCCGCAGTCCTCCAGGAAAGACAGCATCACAAAGAGCAGGAACATCTGCGGCACAAAGCCGAAGATGGCGCCCAGACCGCCGACGATGCCGTCGCAGACCAGCGAATCGACCAGACCGCCGTCCTCGGTGCCACCCGCTACAAGCGCGTCGTGGACCATGGTGGTAATACCCGGAACATACGGGCCATACTGCGCCGGGTCGACCGAGTCGGCGTTGTCGCCCGCGGCCTCGACGGCCGCGTCGTAGGCGTCGCGGCCCTGACCGAGCACGTACCAACCGTCGGTACCAAAGAGCTGGTCGTTGGTGAAGTCGGTCACCGTGCCGCCCAGGGTGGAAACGGCGATGTAGTACACGCAGAACATGATGACCACAAAAATCGGCAGGCCCAGGATACGGTTGGTAACCACGCGGTCGATTTTCTCGGAGGTGCTCATCTTGGCCGGAGCCTTGGTGAGGCACTCATCAATGATGTGCGTGATGACGCCATAGCGCTCACCGGTGATGATGGACTCGGCGTCATCGTCGCAGTCCTGCTCGCACTGAGCGACCAGCTCTTCGACGCGAGCGGCCTTCTCCTTGGTGAGGTTGATGAGCTTGCAGGCATCCGCATCGCGCTCGAACAGCTTGACGGCATAGTAGCGGCGCTTGTTGGCGGGAACGCTTGCCGGCAGGTTGTTTTCGATGTGGTCCAGAACGTCCTCGATGGAGGAGTCGAACTTGTGCTCCGGCACCTGGCCCTTGGAAGCAGCGGACTTCTTGACCTGCTCAAAGAGCTCCTTGATACCCTTGTTCTTAAGAGCGGAGATCATCATGACCGGGCAGCCGAGCTTCTTGGACAGCTTGGCGGTGTCGATCTTGTCGCCGTTCTTCTCGACCAAGTCGGCCATGTTGAGGGCGACGACTACGGGCAGACCGGTCTCGATAACCTGAAGCGCCAGGTACAGGTTGCGCTCGAGGTTGGTGGCATCGACAACCTGGACGACCACATCGGGCTCGCCGCTCATGAGATAATCGCGCGAGCATTGCTCCTCGGGGCTGTAGGGGGAAAGCGAGTAGATACCAGGGAGGTCCGTGATGGTAACGTTCTTGTCGCTTAGGAGCTTGGCCTCCTTTTTCTCAACCGTGACGCCGGGCCAGTTGCCAACGTAGCCGTTGGCGCCGGTGATCAGGTTGAAAAGCGTGGTCTTGCCGCAGTTGGGGTTACCCGCCAGTGCGACATGGATCTGAGAATCCGCCATTCAATCCTTCTTCCTTGTGTGCCCGCGCTGCTTTCTCCGCACGGGCTGGATAATGTGCTTCAAAATGCTGCATTAAGTTAGAGAAACCTAACTTTATCTGCAGAAACATACGTCGCGAGCCCCTACTGGACCTCGACGACGGCCGCCTCCTCCTTGCGGATGGAAAGCTCGTAGCCGCGCACGTTGATCTCGACCGGATCACCGAGCGGCGCAACCTTCACGACCTTGAACGAAGTGCCCTTGATGAGGCCCAGGTCCATAAGGTGGCGGCGAAGCGCACCCTCACCGTGAAGCTTGACGATGGTGGAGCTCTCGCCCACCTTAACGTCACCCAACGTCTTCATCCTCTTGTCCCCCTTTCGGTTTTTATCAAATGCTGCGAACTAACCGACGGTCATGATGTGCATGGCAACCTTGGAATCGATGCCAAAGCGTGCGCCCAGCACCGTGACGATGATATTGGCGCCGCTCGAGCTCACCACGTGGATTTCGTTGCCCTCGACAAAGCCAAGGTCCTTGAGGTGGTGCTTCATGCCCTCATTGCCCTTTACACGAGACACGCGCACGGTTTCGCCCGCTTTTACCATCGAAAGCGGCATTGCCGGCATCTGCGGTCCGCAAGACATGAGTGGCTCCTAACGTCAGTTCGTCCTCAACATCGACGCGATAAAAGTTAACCACGTCTATGTTCGCTTTAGTAAACTAACACGTGGCTAACTTTTTGGAAAGGGTCCCCATTCAGATTTCGAAAAAGTTTCCTATATGAAACAAAAAGGCGCGGCAAAGAGCTGTCCTTTGCCGCGCCCTGTCATGCTTAGAGCGAGAGATTTCTGATCGACGTGACGCAGGAAGCCTCGTCTACGCCCGAAACGCGAAAGATGATGTCCTCGCCGCACTCGCCGTAGAGAGCCATGAGGCCCATGACATCGCGACCGTCGGTATGCGGTCGCCGATGCTGACCGACACGTCGCTACGGTGCTTGGCAATGATGTCATAGAGCAGCGCAACCGGGCGGGCATGTAATCCCAACGGATCTTTAATCGTCTTCGTAAACTCGACCATGTCCCCTCCCGCGACATCGCACATCGGCCGGCAAAACCCAGCCACGTGGAAGTTATTGTAGCGTTAGATGCCTGCCGAGGGCCCCTCCGGATACCCCGTGGGCAAAAAGTGGCAAATATGAGTACTGTCACCAATTTAGTAGCAGCAAAATCGAGAGCAAATTGCCTAATTTGAGCGATTCGAAGAGGCTGAAAGCCGTCAAACGCCCTTTAAAGGGGGTTAGATAAATTGATTTTGAGCCCATTTTTACTCAGAACAGGCCGAAAAATATGACACCTCTTTTGCAACAGTACTCATATTTGGCATTTTTTGCCCACAGAGTCCAAAATCCATGCCCCAAAACACAAAAGGAGGGGCCTCGTAAGGCCCCTCCCTAGGAAAGGGAATCGATTTATTCCACAGCCGTAGATTAATCCTAGCCGCTACTCCATCATATCGAGGACGGAAGGGCGAAGCTCGTTCTCGGCGGCCTCGGGATCGGTCTCGCGCAGGCGGTTGATGTAGCGGTTGTACCACATCACGGCAAGGCCCAGGAAGACAACCACGCCGCCAACGTTGTAGACCAGCGTCAGCCACAGCGGCTGATCGAGCGGAATGGTGCCGCAGATAAGCACGAAGCAGAAGACCACAAGCAGGAATGCGGCAACGACCAGGCCAAAGCTGCGCGAGCCCATGCGGAAGCCACGGGGAGCAGCATCGAAGTTCTTGCGCAGCATAAAGTAGGCAAGCAGAATCAGCAGCGGCGGGAGCAGAGCGGTGGCAGCCGTCATGTTGGTGACAATCATGAGCAGGTCGTCGAGGTTACCGGAGCCCAGGGCCGGGATGATCAGGATGGGGACGACGATGGCGAACTGCAGCCAAGCGGCGCGGGCAGGAATGCCATGCTCGTTGAGCTCGACGATCTTGCTACCAAAGACGCCCTTGGGGATCTCGGTGAAGAAGACCTTGATGGGAGCGGAGGTCCACATCATGAGGGAACCCAGCGTAGCGGCGAGAAGGATCAAGCCGATGACGCGCGTGGACACTTCCATAGGAATGCCAAAGTGGGCAAAGACAGCGCCGAACACGTCGAAGATGCCGGTGGAGATGGCAACGCTGCCCTCGGGGATGAACAGGTTAACCAGCAGCGAAGCGCCTGCATACAGAAGGCCGATGGTCAGGCCGGCGATAACGACGGTGCGCACGAAGGCCTTGACGCCACCCTTAAGGTCGTTAAGGAACACGCCGACAGACTCAGCGCCGCCAACGCCCTGGATGATCCAGGCAAGCGTACCGAAGAAGCCCCACGCAGTTGCGAAGTTGCTCATGTCGGGAGCCATGTTAGCGGGAGTAGGAGCCGTAGCGAACTCAACGCCGCCAAAGGCAGCAGCCAGGGACAGCAGGATGAACACGGCGGTCAGGCCGAGAGCCGCGGTCGAACCGAAGGAGGAAATGGAGCCGATCCACTTAGCGCCCTTGGTCGAAACCCACGTGGCGATAGCAAAGACGACGATCTCGATAATGGTGATCCACAGCTGCGAAAGCTCGGCGTTGGCACCAAAGAACACGTAGCTCGCGTAGATGATGACGTTGGGCAGGACGGACGCAAAGAAGAACAGGTTAACGAACCAGTAGCTAAATGCCGTCAGGAACGCCCAGCGACCACCCATCGAGGTCTTAACCCATGCGTACACGCCCGACTCGGAGTCCTTGTTGAGGCCGACGAACTCGGCGGTAACCAGGGTATAGGGGACAAAGTACAAAAGCGTGGCGAAGAAGAACGACGGCGCAGCTGCCAAGCCGATGGCCGCGTTGTTGTTGATGATGTTCTTGATACCGAACACGGCGGCGACCGTCATGCCCAGCAGAGCGAACGAACCAATCGTTCCTCGTTTTTCAGAGCTCATAAGCCCTCCCAATCATCTATTAAATGTCATCCAAAACCGTCCGAGCTGCAAGTGCAATCGCGGACGGCGCACCTGCTAAGGGGAATGGGGAAAAGGGAGTCAACAAAGCCATCCCCCTTAACGGCGCGAAGCAAACGTCCAAACGGACGAATACTACTTGTTGGGGAAGGAATAACCTTCGACCGTCACGTGCAGTACCACGACGCGGGGATCCGAAGCCTCGGCGATAACACGGTAAGCCTCGTCGATCTCGACGACGGCAACGCCGCCGGCGGGAATCGTCACGGTCTCCCCCGCCCCCTCAAAGCGCTCGCGATCATCGATATCGCTGTAAGCGCGGGTGCAGGTGAGGCCTGCCTTGGGGGCAACCTCGACGGTCAGGTCGCCGTCGAGCGGAGCGAGCACGGCATGGTAGCGACGGTGACCGACCAGATCGGCGGTTGCGGCCTCGCGGGCATAGACCCACCAGTACACCAACGAGTCGCCGATGGAGTAAGCCACGTCGTGCTGTAGGTCGGCAACGCCATCGAGCGCCTGGCCGGTGCGCATCCACTTCTTGACGGACTTCATCTGAGCATCGAAGTCGGCACGCGAGTTAAAGACATGCATGACTTATGCCTCCTTAATGGGTGCCAGCGCCTGAGCCAGATCGGCAGACGTCAGCGGTCGCAGGGACACCTCAAAGCTGAAGCTCTCAAAACGGGTGCGATAGGAATCGAGCACCTCGGAACCCCAAGAGTTCGAGCCAAGGCCGAGCAACTGGTCGTTGATGTTGACCGTGACCGTGTCGCCCTTGACAAGGTCGTAGACGTGCTTGGCGTTATCGATGGCCTCGCAGCTATAGGGCCATGCCGAGAACGAGAACGGGTTGGAGGCAGCGTCAGCCGGACGAGTCACCAGCACGCCGTCGCCGTGGCTGGAGCGCAGGGCGACCCAGCGGGTACCCTCGCGGTTGGCGCAGTCCTGAGGCATAACGTAGGGCGTGAACATATCGTCGACCGTGGTGCGGTAATGACCGACCGGGTTGGCGCGCAGCGAGTCCGGATAGTTCTCGCCCGGGCCGTGGCCATACCACTCGACGGCACGATCGCAACCGGGGACCTCGAAGGAGATGCCGATGCGCGGGATGATATCCGAGTAATCGCCGTAGGGCTCGCCGGAAACCTTGAGGTCGACGCGACCGCTCGGAAGCACGGTGTAGACGAGCTCGACGCGCATGCCGAACGCGCGGACGGGAGGAGCGATACGCTGGCTCACGGTAACGACGACCGCATTGCCGTCCTGTTTCCAAGAAACCTTGCGGGTTGACGTCTGCATCACATCGATGAAGTTGTCCTTCCACAGGGAGTCATACTCCTGAGCGTGGTTGTCGACGAGCGGATGCCAAAAACCAACCTGGGGACCGGAGGCCATGACGTCGCGGCCGGATGCCTTCCACTCGCTCACAGTACCGTTTACCTTGCTGAAGGTCAGCTCGCCGTTGAGGGAGTGAATGCGAATTTCCTGCTCGGTCTCCTCGACCGTAAGCTCGGGGCGCACGGGAGCCGCGATGGCCGACGCCGGATGGTTTGCGATGGCAAACTGGCTTGCGCCCAGTTGGAACATCGGCTCGCACCAGACGTGAGCGGCCATGGTGTAGGCGCGCACAGTCAGCAGGGTCTCGCCTACCGCGGCCTCGTGAATCACCAGCGGAAGCTGGACGGACTCACCGGGGGCAACCGCACCGGGCATGAGCGTCTTGCGGCAGACCACGTCGCCGTCCACCAGGGTCTCCGCCGACAGGCAAACATCCTCGAGGGTGGTAAACCAACGCTTGTTGGTGACAGTCAGCTCGCCCGCCTCGGCGTCATAAGCCATGCGAACCGGGCAGATGACCTGGCCGTACTCAGTGAGGCCCGGGCTCGGCTGCTGCCAAGGGAACACCATGCCATCGATGCAGAAGTTGCTGTTGTTGGGGTAATCGCCGTTGTCGCCACCATACATATCGTAGGCAACGCCGTCCTCGGTCACAGCAGCCAAACCGTGGTCGCACCATTCCCAGATAAACTGGCCTTGGATGCAATCCCAGCGATCGAAGACCTCCTGGTACTCGGACAGGCCTCCGGGGCCATTGCCCATGGAGTGACCGTACTCGCAGTTGATGCGCGGCTTGGGGAACGGATGCTCGCCAAAGTCGTTCATCTGCGACACACGGGAGTACATGGTGGAAATGACGTCGACGGTATCGGCGTTGCGGTCCTCCTCGTAATGGACCGGGCGACCATCGAGCTCGTGAGCCTTGGCGTACATCGCGCGGATGTTGCAGCCATAGCCGCTCTCGTTGCCCATCGACCACATAATGATGCAGGCGTGGTTGCGCTCCTGCATCACCAGGCGCTCGATGCGGTCGACGTAGGCCGGCTCCCATGCCGGGTCGTCGGTGACCAGGGCGATATTGCCGATATTCTCGAAGCCGTGGCTCTCCATATCGGTCTCGGCGACCAGCATGATGCCATACTCGTCGCACAACTCGTAAAAGCGCGGGTCGTTGGCGTAATGGGACGTGCGCACCGCGTTGATGTTGTGCTGCTTCATGAGCTCCAGGTCGCGGCGCATGCGATCGAGGCCCACGGCGCGGCCCTTGTGATCGTCGTGATCGTGGCGGTTAACGCCATGCATCTTAAAGTAGGTGCCGTTGAGGTAGATATGATTGCCCTCGACCGTCACCTCGGCAAGGCCCTGGCGATGCGGGACGTACTCGCTGACCTGGTCACCGTCGTAGACCTCAAACGTAAGGTCATAGAGGAAGGGGTCCTCGGGATTCCAGAAGTGGGCATCGGTCACGCTGCACTCGGCATGGCCGTCGACGCACTCGCCCGTAGCCACCACGTTCTCGCCATCGCTGAGCGTAAACACGACGCGGGAAGCGCCCTCGGCCACCGTATCGAGCGTAATCAGAGCGGCATCGCCCTCGCGGTGCGTGCGGAACCTAAAGTCGACCAGGTGTGCAGCGGGACGCTGCATAAGGTACACATCGCGGAAGATGCCCGATGCCCACCACATGTCTTGGTCCTCGATATAGCTACCATCGCTGTACTGCAGAACCTTGACCGCAAACAGGTTGTCGCCCTCGACAAGCGCGTCGGTCACGTCGAACTCGGCAGACAGGCGCGAACCCTTGGTCATGCCGATAAACTGACCGTTGACGTACAGCTCGCCATAGCTCTCGATGCCGTCAAAGCGAATGATCTCGCGAGCGCCGGCAGGCACGGCGGGAAGGTTGACGATGCGCTGGTACACGCCCGTGGGATCGTCAGAGGGAACGAACGGCTGATCCACCGGGAACGGGAAGCCCTCGTCGGTGTAGGCAAGGTTGCCATAGCCGTCTACCTGCCACAGGTGCGGAACCTCCACGTGATCCCACTCGGGCTCGTACGTGGAGAGCTCCTCGTTGGAGACGGCAGCGGGGCCCTCAAAGAGGCGGAACTGCCACGAGCCGGACAGCTGGACAAACCCGCGCGACAGCTCGCGGCTGTACGTTGCAGCGAGATCGGCGGTCTCGTAACCCATAAAGTACGCATGGGGTGCCAGGCGGTTCCTGTGGGTGAGCGCTTGGTTTTCCCAATCGTTAATGGCGTCCATGGTGATGCTCCTTCGTCATCGTAGTGATTCTTGTGCAACCGATTGTCCTTATCTTACGGGCGATGCAAAAAACTGTGCAACCGGTTGTCCGCTGAACGGTCGATTTGGTCGGGTTAACGGTGCAACCGGTTGTACAACCGCGACACTTATGTCACCCTGAGTATCGAAACTCAGCGCAAGACATCGTTCTCAAGCTCGTAGGCAACCGCCACGCCCGCTGATATCTCACCCATACGAGACGTATTCGATTGCGGCTTGGTTGCAAAACGACACCGGTCACCGGATATCATGAACGCTGTTCAGGCGCACTATAGTAAGCTGTATCCGCACCAGCCCGTATCAGCGACAACATCGACCGCATTCTCCAGGAGACGCCATGACCCAACCAGTTCGCACCGCACCTACGCTTGCCGAGGTTGCCGCAGCTGCCGGCGTGTCGCGCTCCACGGCATCGCGCGCTCTCAACGATTCGCCCCGCATTAGCGAGGAAACCAAAAGGCGCGTCCGCGCGGCGGCCAAGGAAGTCAATTTTGTCCCCAACGCTCGTGGCCGAGCGCTCGCTGTCGGGCGCACGGAAATCATCGCCGTGCTCGTGACCGAGCCCCTGAGTGAACTCTTCAGCGACCCCACCTATAGCGAGTTTTTGAGCGGCATTACCGAGGAACTGTCGGAGTCGTCCTATCTGCCCGTTATCTTGCAGGCGTCTTCTACGCATGAGCGCAACCGTGCACGCGAGCACTTTGAGCGCCGCTCGTTCGACGCCGTGATCGACGTCTCCCCCTACAAGGGCAGCGAGCTGCTCGAGGTGCTGCGCGAGCTGGGCGTACCCACCGTGTTGTGCGGCCAGCTCGAGGGCCACCCCTATCGCGATGTGTTCTCGACAGTCTACTCCGACGACGAAGAGGGCGGACGCTTTGCGGCACTCGCCATAAAGGATCGCGGGCGCAAAGATATCGTCGCCGTGTTGGGACCGCAAGACAACCCCGCTGTTGCCGACCGCCTGCGCGGCTACCGCGCCGTCTTGGGCGAAGACCTCCCAGACGCAAACGTTATCTATACCGGCTGGAACAGCGGAGACGGCTATCAGGCCATGCACCAGATTCTCGCGCGCGAGATCGCTTTCGATGGCGTGCTCTGCGGATCGGACCGTATCGCGGCTGGCGTCATCACCGCACTCAACGAGGCAGGCCTATCCGTTCCGGCGGACGTTTCTGTCGTCGGCTTCGACGATCACGAGATTGCGACGCGCTGCGTCCCCGCGCTCACGACCGTCCGCCAGCCCCTGCGCGAAGAAGGCCACATGGCTGCCAACATTGTGCTCGACATGATCAAGGGTGCCGAGCCCACCACCTCCGTGATGCACATGCAGCTGATCCAGAGAGACTCGCTATAAGAAATTGGGGCAGGCTTTCCGCCAGACAGTTGTTGCGGAAAGCCTGCCCCGTTTTGAGCGCTCATTCTGGGGCACAGTTTCCGTTAGACAGCTCAACCGGAAACTGTGCCCCATTATTTTGCCGAATTCTGGGTCGCGCTTTCCCAGAGGACCCCTTTGGGAAAGCGCGACCCATTCCGGACGCAGATTCCGGGATGCACTTTCCGCGACGCCCGGTCACCCTATGCCCTCACAACCTCGGCGTATAAAAAACGAGGGAAGGCACACGTCCTTCCCTCGTTGCAAGCAATATATAGCCGCTCGCCTACATCAGGCGCAGGCTGACGTCCTTGAGCTGGGCGCCGGAAACGGCACTCGGGGCGCCCGACATGAGGTCGGAGCCACTGGCCGTCTTGGGGAACGCCATGACGTCGCGGATGGAATCGGAGCCGGTGAGCAGCATGCACACGCGGTCCAGGCCCAGAGCAAAACCGCCCATCGGGGGTGCACCAAACTTGAGGGCCTCCATGAGGAAGCCAAACTGAGACTCGGCGCGCTCCTCGGTAAAGCCCAGGAGCTTGAGCATGGACATCTGCATCTCGGCGTTGTGGATACGCATGCCGCCGCCGCCGGCCTCAAAGCCGTCCATGACAAAGTCGTAGGTGCAAGAACCGGCTGCCAACGGGTCGGCCTCGATCTTGGCGATGTCGGTCTCGGTCGGCAGGGTGAAGGGCTGGTGCTCGGCAGCGTAGGCCTTGCGGTCCTCGTCCCAGTGGAACAGCGGGAAGTTAACGACCCACAGGAAGTCGTGGCCCTCGCGCTTGATCTCGAGCGCGTTGGCCATGTGCGAACGCATGCCGCCCAGGATCTCGTCGGAGAGCAGGCGCGGGCCGGCGGCGAACATCACGAGGTCGCCGGGCTCGACGTCCATGCGCTCGCGCAGAGCAGTCATCTCCTCGTCCGAGAAGAACTTGACGATGGGGCTGTTGATGGAGCCGTCCTCGCGGAAGGCGATCCAGGCCAGGCCCTTGGCGCCAAACGTGGAGGCCACGCCGGCGAGCTTATCGATCTTGGCACGTGCCCAGGCACCGGCGCCCTTGGCGTTGATGGCCTTGACGACGGAGCCCTCCTCGTTCGCGGCGGTCGCGAAGACCTTGAACTTGGAGTTGGCAAAGATGTCGGTCAGATCGACCAGGTGCATGCCGTAGCGAGTATCGGGCTTGTCGGAGCCATAGGTGTCCATGGCGTCCCAGTAGTTCATGCGACGCAGCGGCGTGGGCATCTCGACACCCATGCGACCGAAGGCATCGGCAAGAACCTCTTCGAGCGCGCTCATGACATCGTTCTGGTCCACGAAGGACATCTCGATATCGACCTGGGTGAACTCGGGCTGACGGTCGGCACGCAGGTCCTCGTCGCGGAAGCACTTGGCAACCTGGTAGTAGCGCTCGACGCCACCGACCATAAGCAGCTGCTTCAGGAGCTGCGGGGACTGCGGCAGGGCGTAGAAGTTGCCCGGCTGGATGCGGCTGGGAACGATGAAGTCGCGGGCGCCCTCGGGCGTGGACTTGAACAGGGAGGGCGTCTCGACCTCCATGAACTCACGGTTGTGCAGCGCCTCGCGAATGGCAAAGGTAAAGTCGGAGCGCAGCTTGAGGTTGGCCATCATCTCGGGACGACGGAGGTCCAGATAGCGATAGCGCAGACGGGTGTCCTCGCTGGTCTCGATGCCGTCCTCGATTTGGAACGGCGGGGTGACGGACGTGTTGAGCACCTCGGCGTGGTCGGTCAGGACCTCGATCTCGCCGGTCGCGAGCTTGGCATTGGTGGTCTCCTCGCCACGGGAGCGTACGACGCCGTGGATCTTGATGGGCCACTCGGGACGCATGGTCTCGGCAATCTTAAAGGCGTCGCCGTCGGAGTGCTCGGGGTCGAAGGTGAGCTGCGTGATGCCCTCGCGGTCACGAAGGTCGCAGAAAATAAGGCCGCCGTGGTCACGGCGACGGCTCACCCAACCGGTGAGGGTGACCTCTTCGCCCACGTTCTCGCGGCGAAGTTCGCCGCAGGTACGGGTGTGCATGGAATGCTCGTCGATGGGACGGGTCTGGCTCATACCAGTGATCCTCCTTTATGGATCTGTGCCGCCCCGTGTCGTTCCGGGCGGCGTCGTACAGATTTGCCCAGCCTGCGTAAACCGCGCAGCCAGACATGGCGTTCTATGTTATCGCACCTGCGCCGATGTACCGCGAAAAAGTAGCTCCTGCCCAAAGACTTGACGGAGACGAAACAATTGACGCGCCGCGGCACCCGCCCGCGCTCGTCACGTGCGACAATATGCCCCAATAAAACAGCACTTGGAAAGGCCCGTCATGACTGCACGCCTCATCGTTATGGATATCGACTCCACGCTCATCAACCAGGAGGTCATCGATCTTTTGGGCGAGGAGGCCGGCGTGGGCGAGCAGGTGGCACAGATCACCGAACGCGCCATGCGCGGCGAGCTGGACTTTAAGCAAGCGCTCGAGGAGCGCGTGGGGCTGCTCGCCGGCCTGGACGAGAGTGTGTTCGAGCGCACCTTTGAGCGTGTGACATTTACCCCCGGCGCGTTGGAGCTTGTGCGCTCGGCACACAGCAAGGGCTGGAAGGTCGGCGTGGTGAGCGGCGGCTTCCGCGAGGTCGCCGACAAGATCGTGGCTGCCGCGGGTATCGACTTTTGCCTGGCCAACCGCCTGGAGGTCGTAGACGGCAAGCTCACGGGTAAGCTGGCGGCAGACATTGTGACCAAGGAGTCCAAGCTCATCCAGCTGCTGGACTGGGCAGTTGAGTGCGGCGTCGACATGGCCCACACGGTCGCTATTGGCGACGGGGCAAACGACATCCCCATGATCCAGGCCGCGGGCACGGGCATCGCGTTTTGCGCCAAGCCCAAGACACGCGAGGCAGCCCCGTTTGCCATCAACGAGCGCAACCTGATGCTCGCCATGGACATCATCCTACGCGACTAGCCGATCCGTCTAACAATTGAATCAGTCTGTCCTATAGTTTCCGAACAATTTTGTCTTAGTGTTCGGAAACATACCCTTTGAGTGCTAGACTTTGCGCCGTCGAAGGGAACATATATGGATAAGCGAGATCTTGAGCAGCTGCTGAGCGATGTTGCCGGCGGATCAGTCACCCCGGCCGTCGCCCTTACGCGCATCCAGACGGCTCCGACCGCCGATTTGGGCTTTGCGCAGCTCGATCTTTCGCGCGGAGTGCGCCAGGGAGCCGGCGAGGTTGTCTACGGTGCGGGTAAAACCTCCGAGCAAATTGCCACCATTATCGAGGCGCTGCGCGATGCCGGCCAGGAGCGTATCCTGGTCACACGCTTGGATGCCGAAAAAGCCGCGCGCACCTCGGAGCTTCTCGGCAACGGCATCGACCTGGGATATGTCCCGGACGCACAGCTCGCCCTGGTGGGTGGCAAGCCCTCCCCTACAGGCAACGGACGCATCGTCGTCGCCTGCGCCGGCACGAGCGACCTGCCCGTCGCCGAGGAGGCCGCGTTGACGGCCGAGTTCTACGGCAACGAGGTCGATCGCCTCTACGACGTAGGTGTTGCCGGCCTGCACCGCCTGCTCGCTCATGCCGAGGAGCTCGCCCAAGCACAGGTGGTCATCGCCATCGCCGGCATGGAAGGCGCGCTGGCGAGCGTTGTCGGCGGCCTGGCGAGCTGTCCGGTCATCGCCGTTCCCACCAGCGTGGGCTACGGCGCGAGCTTTGGTGGCGTAGCCGCGCTGCTCGCCATGCTCAACTCCTGCGCCAGCGGCGTTTCGGTCGTCAATATCGACAACGGCTTTGGTGCCGCCTACCAGGCAAGTCTTATCAATCATCTGAGTGCCGGCACGCCCTGCGCCCGTTAAGGAGCATTCTATGTCCAACCATCAGCACACGCTTATCATCGACGGCACCTCGGGCATCAGCGGCGACATGACCGTCGCAGCCCTGCTCGACCTGGGCGCCAGCGAGGAGCACCTGCGCGAACAGCTCGCCACGCTGCCGGTCGGCGGCTTTGAGATTGCCGTCACCCGCGTAAACAAGCATGGCATCGACGCCTGCGACTTTGACGTTCAGCTGGCAGAGGAGCTCGAGAACCACGACCACGACATGGCCTGGCTCTACGGCAACGAAGCAGCTGCCGAGCACACACATGAGCATGAGCACCACCATCATGCCCATGGTGAGCACGAGCACCGCCATGGGCACGCGCGTGACCACGACCACGACCACGACCACGAGGGTCACCATCACGCCCACCACCATCACCGTTCTTTGGCGGACGTCACCGCCATCATCGATGGCTCGCAGATGAGTGATGGCACCAAGCGTCGCGCGCTCGCCATCTTTACCGCGCTCGCCGCCGCCGAGGCCAAGGCCCACGGCAAAACGCCCGAGACCGTCATGTTCCACGAGGTAGGCGCCATCGATTCCATCGTTGACATCTGCTCTGTCGCCATCTGCCTCGATGACCTGGGCATCGAGGATATTGTCGTCGAGTCGCTCTCCGAGGGTCACGGCACCATCCACTGTGCCCACGGCCTTATGCCCATCCCGGTACCCGCCGTCGTCAACCTATGCCAAGCAGGCAACATCTCCCTCACGCCTGCAACGGTCGCCGGCGAGCTCGTGACACCCACGGGCGCCGCCATCGTCGCCGCACTTCGCACGTCCGAGCACCTGCCGGCCCGCTACCGCATCGAGGCCGTCGGCTACGGCGCCGGTAAGCGCCCTTACGAGGGTTGCTCCGGCACGCTCCGTTGCCTGCTTGTTCACGTGGACGCATAGCCATGGATGCCCGCAAAACCAAAAGCCGCGCCGCTATTGTCACGGCGTTTTCTGAGCTCCTTCGCGAAGAGGACTACGGCAAGATCACCGTCGGCGACATCATCACGCGCGCTCACGTAGGCCGCGCGACATTCTACGGCCTCTTTAAGAGCAAAGACGACCTACTATCCGAGCTCGTGAGCGACATCTGCACCCACGCCCTCGACGACGATGGCACACCGCTCGACGACCCACTCGTGCAGGTCGAGCATATTCTCAACAATCTCTGGGAGCGTCGCCAGGGCGTCCGGGCCCTCGTAGCCGGCGCCGGCTCACGCGTCTTCGCCGACTGCCTACGCAAGACCATCATGTCACGAGCAGCCGAAACCGTCCCCGCCGACCCAAACGGCCCCGCCGCCACCATGGACCGAAGCTTCCTACTACACCACATAGCCTCAAGCTTCGTAGGAATGGTCCAATGGTGGGCCTGGCACAACTTCCAAGCCCCAAAAGAGGACGTAGCCAAAGACTACCTCTCAGCCATAAAACCCCTCTTCAACTAAGTAAGAAGCTCATCCCAAAGCATCGCCCCAACCCAGGCCGCCACGCATCCCAAAGTGTCACTCGCACCTCAAAGCGCCTAACAACAAAGTGCCCACCACATCCAAATTCAGATATTATATGTTGGTTGCTTGTTCGAACACAACTGGATTCCCGCAGGGTCCGGCATAGGTTAACTTTTCGCCGCACTCCGCAGGACGCAAGAAGCTCCCGCCGCACGAAGTGCGCAGCGAGAGCTTCTTGCATGTCCGAGGACGCGGCGAAAAGTTAACCTATGCCGGACCCGGGCGTTATATCAATTGTCTTGGACTAGAACATGCCCAAGAAACCATGCACAAACAGCGCGGCCAGAGCGGCACCGATAAACGGAGCGATGCCAGGAACAAGCAGGCCGTACTTCCAGTTGTTGTCGGCCTTGTTCTTGATCGGCAGCACCTGATAGGCCATGCGAGGACCAAGGTCACGAGCCTGGTTCATGGCAAAGCCGGTGATGCCGCCCATGCCCATACCAACAGCCCAAACGATCAGGCCGACGCAGATGGCGAGCATCAGAACGTTCTCGCCGGCGCGGCTAGCGGCAGCAAGGATGGCGCTAATGAACACGAAGGTGCAGATAGCCTCGCAGAAGAAGTTGCGAACATAGTTCGTGCCCTCGGTGGTGGGGTTGGTCGAGAAGATGTTGCGCTGGGCAATGGGGTCGACGACACCCTCGGAAGCCTTGAACTCATCGGCATACATAAGCCAAGCGATTACGGCGCCCACAAAGCCGCCGAGCATATCGGCAATCATGAAGGGGATGCAGCTGCTCCACGGCACCAGGCCTACGATGCACTGGGCAAGCACCATGGCCGGGTTCATGCACACGGCGCCGCCAAAGACAAACAGGCAGACCGAGATGCCAAAAGACCAGGTGGTGATGGCAAACATATGGCCGGAACCCTGATACTTGGTGCCCTTGAGCACGGTATCGCAGTGCACGCCCACGCCAAAGATGATCATGAGGGCCGTTGCGCCGAATTCGCAGAGGAGTTTGGTAAGCATAAAACCTTATCTTTCTTGTCGGTTATAAACGATTCGTTTAGACCACGCACTAGTGCTGTGCGACGACAACGCCCAGGCCATCGGGAATGACGGCAACCTTGGCATCGGCACCCTTCATCTCAAAGGCGAGCTTGAGCGCCTCCTCGATAGTGTTGACCGGCGTCATGTGCATATCCTTGAGCATCTGGTGATCGCACAGGTCGGTAACCATGATCACGGGATGATGTGCCAGGATGCGAGCGAAGATCTGGCTCGTCCACTGATCGGGCAGGGTCTCGTCCTTAGGACGATCGATGCAGGCGCGCTCAAACTCCGCCGGATCGTTGTCGGCGATGTTGTGATAGAAGCCCTCGCCACCGTGGCCGTCGGCACAACCGGCGACGTCGATGATCACGCCGCCCTCGGGAAGCGTGGCCTCGGCAGAGCACATGCCCTTCACGGCCTGATAGATGTTCTGGTCGAGCGGGTAGCCGCCGTTGGTGGTGATGGCGATCTCGCACTCGACGGGCTCAACGCCGGCAAGGCTCTTCACGAACTCGCAGCCAGCCTCGTGTGCCTTATGGATGTCGCCTGCAAAGGAGCCGATAACCTCATGCTTGCCGTTGAGCACCACGTTAAGCACAAAGGCAAGGTGAGCCATCTCGGCAGCGGCAAACATGTCCTCGCTCACGTGGTTGTGGCACAGGTTGCCGGCACGCGAATGGGAATCGTTCACAAACTGACCGTTGTGGTTGTACATGATGGTCTTGTAGCTGGCGATGCCAGGCAAGACGGACTTGCGGCTACCAGAGAAACCGGCAAAGAAGTGCGGCTCAATAAAGCCCTCGGCAAGCAGCAGATCGCAATCGGCGGCAATCTTGTTGATGATGCACTCGCCACCAGAAGGCAGGGTGCCGATCTTTTTCATCATGCTGTCGTCAGTCGCGACGTGCATAACGATTTCCTCGTTGGCAACGATCTCCTCGCCGTACTTGTTGACGAGTTCCTCATGCGTCGACGGACGATGCATACCCGTAGCAACCAAAATGCGCACGCGAGCCTCGGGCGCAGCGGAATGGATGTGATGCAGCAGAATAGGCATCGTCACACGCGAGGGAACGGGACGCGTATGATCGGAGCTAATAATGACAATATCCTTCTTGCCAGCACAAAGCTCCTCGAGCGACGGCGAGCCATAAGGGTTGGCAAGCGACTCCTCTACCAGCTCTTCCTGCGATTTCGTGGTCTTAAACTCGTTTTGATGACCTTCCATCACACCCGCGAAGTTCTTATCCTCGAGCTCCAGATGCAACGTCTTGTGGTCAAACGGCAGTTCACATTCAAACAATGACGAGCGCCCTCTTCCTTTTCAACTGACACACTAGATAAACCGTTGGAAGGATACGCCGCTCACCGAAAAACACCACCGTCCACCGACCCATTAACACAACGTTCATATTTGACCCACAACAAAACGGCCGCGACCCCAAACGGGACCGCGGCCGCTACAGTCGTAAGGCGAGAAGCACCACATGCATCTCAATCCCGATCGATAAGGCGCGCGGCGCGAAGCGCCAAACGCGCCGCCGGGACAGACCCCATCCAAAACGCGCGAAGCGCGCCATTAATTCCCCCAGCAGTAATCCACTGAAGACCGGACATCGCAGGGCCCGCCATTAGTTTACTTTTAGGCACACTCCGCAGGACGCAAGAAGCCCTCGCCGCACGAAGTGCGCAGCGAGGGCTTCTTGCATGTCCGAGGACGTGCCTAAAAGTAAACTAATGGCGGGCCCGGACGACTACAGGGCTATCGATTACCCCGTGTTCTGCAGACCTGCCGAGACGCCGGTCACAGTCGAAAGAATCAGGCTCATGTACTCGGCCTTCTTCTCCTCGGCCATCTCGTCCTGGTTCATACGCACCTCGCGAAGGGCGCGGACCTGGGCGATGGACAGGGCGTCGACGTAGGGGTTGCGCACGCGGACGGCGCAACCGAGCACGCGGCGACGCTGCAGCGGCCACTCATCACCGACGATGGCAAGGACCCACTTACGCGTGAGCTGCATCTCGGTGAAGACCTTCTCGGACAGATCCTGGCGATCGCCCAGGTGCAGATACATCTTGGCGATGCGCTGGTCGGTCTTGGCGATCGACATCTCGATGTTGTCGATAAAGGTGCGGAAGAACGGCCACTCCTGGTAGGCAGCCTTGAGCTGGTCAAGATCGCCAAGCTGCTCGCAGGCGGTGCCCAGACCGTACCAAGCGGCCAGGTTAATGCGCGCCTGGCTCCAGCTGAAGATCCACGGGATGGTACGCAGGTCGTCGAGCGACTTGGCACCCAAGCCGCGCTTGGCGGGACGCGAGCCGATCGGCAGCAGACCGACCTCGGTCAGCGGCGTCACGGTCGAGAACCATGGCGTAAAGTCCTCGGTGTTCAGCAGGTCCAGATAGCGCTCGTGGCTTGCGGTGTTGAGCTTCTCGGCCATATCCCAGAACTTCTGCGTGGTCTCGGTGTTGGTCTTCTCGACACTCGGGGCCGACTGCAAAAGCGTTGCGGCAGCAACGGACTCAACATGGCGCTGAGCCAGCGTGCGGTTACCGTAACGGGCAAAGATGACCTCGCCCTGCTCGGTAAGCTTAAAGAAGCAGTTGACCGAACCCTTGGGCTGCGCCAGCACGGCCTTGTTGGCCGGGCCGCCGCCACGGCCCACGGCACCGCCGCGACCGTGCATGAGCACCAGGTCGATATCGTTCTTCTCTGCCCACTTGGCGATGCGCTCCTGCGCGGAGTGCAGCGCGAGCATGGCCGTGGTAGGACCGGCATCCTTGGAAGAGTCGGAATAGCCCAGCATGACCTCCATGCGGCGGTTGGTCTGGGCAAGGCGCTTTTGCACCACGGGCAGCGTAAGCATCTGATCGAGCACGTCGACGCAGCCCTCGAGGTCCTCGAGCTGCTCGAACAACGGGATCACGTCGAGCTCGGGGACATCCTCCTCGTGTGCAAAGGACAGGTGCGCCAGCTCAAAGACGTCGGCCACATGCTGAGCGCTCTTGGTAAACGAGATGATGTAGCGGTGCGCCATCTTCTTGCCGTAGCGCTTTTGGATGGAGCCGATAGCGCGGAAGGTATCGATGACCTCGCGCGTCATGGGCTGCAGGTCGCCATGGATACCGTTCTCGTGGATATCCTTAAGGGCGCGGGCATGCACCACGGAGTGCTGACGGAACTCCATCTCGACCATATGGAAGCCGAAGGACTCGACCTGCCAGATGATGGTCTGGACCGGGCCGTAGGCAGCACGGACGGCACCGCAGGCGGCCAGCGAGCGCTGGACGACGCGCAGGTCCTCCAGGAACTCATCGGCGCTGTGGTACATGGTGTCGGTGATACGACGGACGGTGGCGTTCAGGCGGTCGGCCATGACGAGCATGACGGCGCGATGCGGCTCGTGCTCGGAGATCAGCTCGGCGCGGGCCGTGTAACGAGGGCTCATCTCGACCTGATGGTTCCACAGGTTAATGAGCTCGGCCGACGGCTTGCTGTAGGTAGCCTCGAGCGTGAGGTTGCGGCCGATGTGGCGGCACTTGTCCTCGAGCTTGAGCACCATGTGCGTAAAGTACTTGGCGGCGACCTCACGGCTCACCTTGGCGGTGACGTTGGGGTTACCGTCGCGGTCGGAACCGATCCAGCTGCCGGGATGGAAGAACGCCGGGCACAGCGGCGGCACAGTACCGGCCTTGTCGCCCAGCACCCAATCGTCAAAACGACGATAGATAACGGGGATAACGTCGAACAGCGTGTTATCGAAGATGTCGATGATGGTATCGGCTTCCTCGACCGGCGTGGGCTTCTTGAGCGCGATGGGGCTCGTACGCACCAGGGCGTCGATCTCCTGCAGCATATGGCGCTCGTTCTCCACCAGGTCGGAGCCGCCCAGACGCGGACGCTCCTCCAGCAGGTTGGAGATACGGCGGATCTTGCCCTCGACGGCCTTACGACGGGCCTCGGTGGGATGTGCGGTAAAGACAGGGTGGAACTCGAGCTTGTCGAGCAGCTCGTTGGCACCCTCGACACCCAGCTCATTCACCAGCTGGTGATAGGCAACGGTAAGCTCGTTGGCAGGATCGACCTCGGTATCGGTCGACGCACCGGCCTCGCGCTCGCGCAGCTGCGCCACACGGTAGTTCTCCTCCGACAGGTTTGCCAGATGGAAAAAGCTCGTAAAGGCGCGAACGATGACCTGCTGCTTATCGAGCGGCAGGCTGTCGATCAAATCGACGACCTCACGAAATGCCACGGCAGTGGGCTCGTCGGCGGTGGGCACGCCCTGCTCGTCGACGGCTTCGTCGGCAGCGCAGGTACCGGGGTTGCCGGCATTGACCACAATCTCGGCTGTCAAAATCTTGTCGAACAGGTCCGCGATCTCGGGATCATACTCGCTAAGCACACGGCGCTCCAGGCGCAAGAACAGCGCCAGATTGTCGCGCAGCTCCTCGGGGATCTCGATCTCGGCGAGACGCTCCCTGGACTCGGCATTCGAGCCGATTCGGTTAACGAGGCGGTTGACCACGGCAGCGACGCGCGCCGCGGCTTCGGGTACAGACTGGTTGCTTAGGTTCTCAGCCACGTTTCCTCCCATTCCTCCTTCTATGCACGTAACATGCGGTATTCATTATAGGCGCTTGAGAAATACTTTCGACACTGATTGCGCTTTACCACACAAAAGTATTTTCTGCATTGCAAAGGTTTTTGCCCTAAATGGTCGTATTTCTCGGTGGGCGGCATACGTAAACGGGGGCATTCCGCATAAAAGCGAAACACCCCCGTAACAATCGCTCTCCATGAGCAGGGCACGTTAGCAGGCCCGAAGCTCAAAAAGATGCGCTACAGGCGCTCGCGAACCGCCTCGACGACGTTGTCCAGATCGGCGAGCACCTCGTCATGGCTCTGCATGTCGCGCACTTTGACCTTGCCGGCGGCAAGCTCGTCGCCACCCAGGACCAAGATGAGCTTGGCGCCTACCTTATCGGCTTGCTTAAACTGGGCCTTGAGCGAACGACCCTGATAGTCGGCCTCGGTCACGATACCTGCGGCGCGAAGCTCCTGCGTAATGGCAAAGACGTTCTGACGCAGCTCCTTGCCGGCGTTGGCGACATAGACGCACGGGGCCTCATCGGCACCCAAATCGCTGCCAAAGGCCTGCAGGGCCAGCAGGGCGCGCTCAAAACCGACAGCAAAGCCGACGCCCGCCGTGGGCTTGCCACCCTCGAGCTCGACCAGGCCATCGTAGCGGCCGCCGCCGCCGATGGAGCCGACGCCGGCGCCAGGGGCCTCGACCTCAAAGACAGTACGGGTGTAGTAGTCCAGGCCGCGCACCAAGGTGGGATCCTCGACATACTCGATACCGGCGGCATCCAGATAGCGCTTGACCTGCTCGTAGTGCTCGCGGCACTCATCGCACAGGTTGTCACCCATCAGCGGAGCCTCGGCCATGATCTCGCGGCAGTGGTCGTTCTTGCAGTCGAAGGCACGCAGCGGGTTGAGCTCGGCGCGCTCGCGGCACTCGTCACACATCTCGTCTGCGTGATCGAGGATGAACTGCTTGACCTGCTCGCGGTAAGCCGGACGGCACTGGGCGTCACCCATCGAGTTGATGAGCAGACGAAGCTTGGAAAGATCGAAGCCCAGGCGCTTGTAGAACTCCATGAGCATGATGATGCACTCGGCGTCTGCCGCCGGATCGGGAGCGCCGAGCCACTCGATGCCCACCTGGTGGAACTGGCGCAGGCGGCCCTTCTGGGGACGCTCGCCGCGGAACATGGCCTCGGCGTAGTAAGCCTTAAACGGCGTGGAGCCCTGGGGCACCAGATTGTTCTCGACGACGGCGCGCACCACGCCGGCCGTGCCCTCGGGGCGAAGTGCCAGGCGCTGCTTGGGCTTGAGTTTGGTGTCGGTGCCCTCGGTAAAGACGCGCTCCAGGTTGGCACCGCTGAACACGCGGAACATTTCCTTGCGCACGACGTCGGTCGACTGGCCGATACCGTGGACAAACACGTCAACCTGCTCGATCGCGGGCGTCTCGATGGGTTTAAAACCAAACGGCTCGAACACGCCGGCCGCAATCTGCTGCATCTTTTGCCAGGCGCGCATCTCGGCGCCGATAAGGTCGCGGGTTCCCTCCGCCTTCTGTGCCTGCATGGGCAAACACCTTTCTTTTGTATCGCGTCATAGGTAGTGGACATTATACGGCACAAAGCAGCAACGCGGCGGCGCGCCTGACCGAACGAGGGTATGGGGACTCGTTCGGCCAGACGCGCCGCCGCGGACGAAGCGGACAAGCGGCGATGCGCTTTGGCCTACCTACTCCCCCGCCACGCTCGCGCGCAGCTTGGCGGCGATGGGCTCGGATGCCAGCAGGAACACGAGCATGACCACGGAGCACGCCAGGCACACGATCCAGGTGCTCGCAAAGGAGCCCGAGACGGCAAAGAGCACGTAGACCTGCCAAAGCTCACCCACAAAGCTCATGCCCGCGAGCACCGTCGAGGTGGCGATAACGGTAAGCGAGCCCAATACGCGGCCACTCACCTTATCGGCAACATGGCCGATAACGAGCGAACCCACGACACTCACCACGGTGGAGATGGCATTGGAGATGTTGTACTGCGCAAGGGAAATGCCCAGGTCGCTGACGATCAGCGGCTGGAACAGGCTCATGCAGTTGACGAAAATCGTGTAGCACGTGGCCATGATCACGAAGCCGGAGGTCACAACGAGCCAGCCGGGGAAGAACTTACGCTGCTGGGACATACTGCTCCTTATTTAACAAACGAATAGCCGGCGCCGGGCGCCGGTAGTGCCCAAGATTGCCTTGAAAGACAAGGGCATAGGCCTTACGGCCATGCCCGCAGGCTTGAAAGGCAAGGTTGGGTGCTACCGGTGGTCGGCGATATAGCCCAAAGCGACGGCGGTATAGGCCGCGGCGCCGAGAGGAAGCTCGGCATCGTTAAAACGTGCCTTGGGATGGTGCTGGGCAAAGTGTTCGTCCGTGTCGGTTACGGCCGCGCCCACGGTAAAGTACGCACTCGGAATCTCGCTCGAGATAAGCGCAAAGTCCTCACTCGCCATGGCATGGAAAAGCGGCAAGAAAGCCACCTTGGGCAGCACTGCGCCCACGTAGCCAAGCGACGCCTGAGTCATATCGCTGTCGAGTACAAGCGGCGGAACATCCGAAAGCGTCTCGATGGTCGCCGGCGTACGATATGTTGCGGCAACGCCGTTAACGACCTCCGCGATGCGGGTCTTTAGGTGCTCCATGAGCTCAACATCAAAGCCGCGCAGCGTTCCCTCAAGCACGCAGGTGTCGGGGATGACGTTGGCCGCCAAGCCGCCGGCAAACTTACCAACGGTAAGTGCGACTTCCTTGGCCGCCGGCACCTCGCGGGAGATGAGCTCCTGAAGTGCCAGATGCACATGCACGCCGGCCGTGATGGGGTCGATGCAAATCTCGGGGCTCGAGCCATGGCCGCCCTTGCCTTGAAGCGTGATGCGAAAACCGTACACGCCCGAGAGCGCCGGGCTGCCGTAGAGCACCAAACCAAGCGGCGACTGGCTATTGACATGCATGGCAAAGGCGACCTGAGGACGCGGGTTCTGCAGCAGACCGTCGGCGATGGCGGCGCGGGCACCCTCAAAGGTTTCCTCGCCCGGCTGGAACAGCAACTTAACCGTGGCGTTGGCATCAACAAGCTCTGCCTCGCGCGCTTTGAGCATACGAGCCGCACCAAGCAGCGCCGTCGCGTGCATATCGTGACCGCAAGCGTGCATGCAGCCGTTGGTGGATGCAAAGGGCTCGCCGGATTCCTCGGCAACGGGCAGGGCGTCCATGTCGCCACGGAGCATGATGACCGTACCGGCCTGCTCATTCGTGCAGACGCCATTACCCTGGGCCGCGGCGGCACCGGCGCCGACAAGGCCCACAACGCAGGAACCATCGACGAGCGTGGCAAACGGGATGTCCATCTCGGTCAGGCGCGCTTGGATATACGCAGAGGTCTGTGGGAGGCTATTA
The DNA here is from genome assembly GCA_018370025.1 of Collinsella sp. GTDB lineage: Bacteria > Actinomycetota > Coriobacteriia > Coriobacteriales > Coriobacteriaceae > Collinsella. Next base: position 65,265 of record JAGZBF010000008.1, read on the forward strand.
CCCAGCTCGGGCATCTGGTGTAGATCGTGTCGCCACGCAGCGAGCTCGTCTGCAAAAGCCTGAGCTTCTGCAACAAGACCGTCACCGATAGCGGTCTGCGCCGCTGCGGTGGCCTTGGGCGCTGATTGCGGTTGAAGATCGGACAAAGCTGGTGCCATAGATGCCCTCCAGTATCGTTTTTGCAGCAAGCACTTTGATAGCATAAAGTGCAAGGTACTACTTTAAGGGCGAGGCATAAAAAATGCCGCCCCGGGAGGGCGGCGCAACAAGTTGTTTACAATTGCGGGCGCGGCTTTCGACGCAAAAAATCGAAGTGAGTCTCGCTCAAGATAATCGACAGGAAGATGAGCGCGAAGCCGGCGAGCAGGCGCGAGGTGAGCGCCTCCCCCATCAGCAGCACCGAGAACAGCACACCCGAAGGCGACTCCATCGAAAGGAGCAGCGAGCCCGTCGAGGCCGGGACATGCGCCAGGCCGACGTTTTGGATGAGCAGAGCCACGCATGTGCAGCCCACCGAGAGAAACGCCATCGCAGTGATAAAGCTCGGCGTCCACACGGACAGAGGCGCTTGGGTCTCGAATAGCAGCGACGTTGCCAGGCTCAGCACGCCGTTGCCCACAAACATCCAAAACGTGATGACGTTGATGTCCATTTTGCGACCGTACTTGGCAGTCACCGCCATCTGGATGGCGAAAAAGACCGCACCCGCCAGCGTAATGACGTCACCGATGTTGAATTCAACGCTATCGAGCGCCACCAAACCAATGCCCGCCAAGCACAGCAGTGCCGCGCCCAGGTTATAGCGGGTGAGTTTTTCGCCGCTCAGAAAATAGCTCGCGAACGGCACAAGGATGCAGTACGTGCCCGTCAAAAAAGCATTCTTGCCCGCCGTAGTATGTGCCAGACCGACCGTCTGCAACGCATAGGCCGCCCACATGAGCACGCCCATACTCAGGCCAACGATCAGGTTGCGAGCGTTGAAATGTGCAATGATGCGCTTGTGGAAGACGGCAAACATGACCAACGCTGCGGGCAGAAAGCGTACATAGAGCAGCTCGAACACCGGAATGGTGTCGAGCGCATCCTTCATAGTGGTAAAGGAGTAGCCCCAGATAATCGCCACCGAAAGCAGCAGAACTTTCCAGAACAGCGGCGAGCGAGCGCCGGCGCCGCGGGAGGTGCCGCCCGCGCCTAGGTCCTCGCGAGCAACAGGGCTATCGGGCAAGTTTTCGATTTCGTTGGCAGCGTATTGGGCCATGGAACATCCTCACACTCAAACTGGGCGTGGTGTCCGCACGCGTAAGGCTGCGTGCCGCCTCATGGTCAAATAAAAACGGGACGCGCCGGACCCCCGGCACGCCCCGCTACTGTAGCAACAACCAAGCAACCCGTGCAATCCAGCCCACTAAAGCGTTTTGTTCCGCCGTTCTACCGAACGGCGGACCGGCCGACGCTGCGCGAGCCGCATTCACACCAATCTGACGTTCAATTTCAAGGGCGCGACCAGAAGGTCAGCGCCCTTTCATTTCACGTCACCTTGGCGCAAATGCGGCTCGCTCACTGACATTGCCGCAGCATCAGCGTTTACATTGTTGCGCTAGATTAATTTAGTACTCTCCAGCTTTTCGATGATCCAGTCGTTAGCTTTGATAACCGGACGGCGGAAGACGACGCCCAGGGCCAGCGACGGAATCAGGTAGCTCGCCAAGATACCCAGCTCAATCCAGTACTCCATATGGTAGGCACCGGCCATGGCGGCGTGCATGGCGTTGATGCCGTGAGTAAACGGCAGGAACGGGTAGATCGCCTGGAACACGGGGCCGGTCATCTCGATGGGGAACGTACCGCCCGAACCGCCGACCTGCATGACCAGCAGCACGACGGCGAGGGCCTTGCCGATATCTCCAAACGATACCGTAAGCGTGTAGACGATATTGGAGAACACTAGACTCGCGACCCAGCCCGCCAGCACAAACTGCAGGGGATTGTCGCACTGGATGCCAAAGAACAGAATGTCGCCCGCGCACACGAGCGTTGCCTGCAGCAGAGCCAGACCGCCAAAGAACAGGTAGCGACCCAGGTAGATCTCGTGCAGGCGCACGGGGATGAGCTCGTTGATAAGCTCATCGTCAACCGAAACCTTCATCATGGCCGCCAGTACGATCGAGCCGACCCATAGCGACAGAATCGTGTAGAACGGCGCCATAGCCGAGCCGTAGTTGCGGATCGGATAGACCGGCTTGCGATCGAGCGCAACGGGGCCGGAAAGCGACACGGCGAGGCCCTCGGGGTCGCTGCCAATCATTGTCTTAATCATGGCCAGGTCACCCGAGATCAGAGCGCTATCAAGCTCGTCCTTAAAGGCACTGATCTTGTCCGACGCCTCGCCCAGCTGATTGGAAGCCTTGTTGACCAGCTTTGCAGCCTTGGAGAGACCCTTCGCGAGCGAACCAGAGGCGTCGGTCAGACCGCTCACGGCGCTATCCAAGTCACCCGAGATACCGTTCAGGGAATCCAGAACGCCCGAAATGGTCTTCTTGAGCTCCTTGGCCTTAACCGAGAACGTAGAATCGTAGTCGGACTTGGCACCCGAGATACCCGCCTTGGCATCGGCGATGGCCTGGTCGACCTCGGCACGCGAATTGTTGACCTCCGCCATGCTGCCCGAAAGGGACTTTGCGGTCGCCGTCAGGTCCTTCGCATTGTTACGGTACTCCGCGGCAATTCTGCCCAGCGACGTCGCAGCGGACTTGAGGCCGTCTTTGAGCTTGTCATCACTCACCTGGTCGGCAAGGTTGCGGAGCCGATCGGCCATCGCATCGATATCGTCAGCACGCGTATTGAGCGCCGCTGCGGCTTCGTTGAGCTGAGACACCGTAAGGTCAACATGCTGATTCGCGGCATCGAATGCCTTCGCAAGCTCGGCGGACACGTTGTCGAACGAGCCCGCGCTTCCGTCAATCGCCGCGTCAACGGCATCGCTGGCGGCCTTGAGCGCTTCCTTGGAATCATTGATTCCGTTCTTGGCGTGCTCCATCAGCTGCTTCGTCGACTCATCAACGGTGCCCGTCTGCTTGAGCATGCCACCCGCCGATGTCAACGAATCGGACGTAGAGCTCAAAATGCCCGCGAGTGACGTCGCGCTCGCCTGAACGTCCTGCAGGTCCTCGACCGAATCGCCCAGTGTAGAGGACAGATTGGCGATAAAGTTGCTCACCTGGTCGGTGCTCATATAGTCGAGCAGGCTGGACACGGTCTTAAGGCCGATAGTCGTAATGGTCTTGGTAAAGGTCTCGTTGACCTGGCTCTGGACGGCGCTCGAGCCCTTCTCGGTCACGATCTGTGCGATGGCGTTGGCCTTCTGGTTCTCATAGAACTCGATATCGGCGTGCTTCACGTCGGTCGAGAAGAGCGTCATCATGTCTGCGCTAAAACTTTTAGGGATAACAACGGCCGCATAGTATGCGCCCGACTTAACGCCCTCAATCGCCTTATCGCGGTCGTTGAGGACGACCCAGTCGAAGTTCTCGTTGCCGCGCAGGGTGGCGGTTACGTTTTCGCCCACGTTGACCTCGACGGGAATCAGATCGCTCTCGTAGCCCTCGTCAGTGTTGACCACTGCAATTTTAAGGTTGCCGGTATTGCCGTAGGGATCCCAGCTTCCGGCGATGTTAAACCACGCGTACAGGCACGGCACGATGATCAGGCCCATCACAACAACCAAGCCGATCACGGAGCGGGACACGTTTTGGACATCGCGCTTAAACAGGTGCAGGATGTTTTTCATTTATGCCTCACCTCCTTTAGAGTGCTTGCCAAGCGGGGTGGTGTCCCCGTCGTTTCCGCTTACGTTGTCAACGTCGTCGACATCTTGAGCCTTACGATGCGCACCGATATGCGGCAGACGGCTCGTGGGCTGTTCGCTGTCCTTGGTGCCCCGCTCGCTGGCGTTGAGACCAAACATGCGACGGGCAGCAGGGATGGCAGCCGTGTGCTCGCGCATCTCGCGGCGAAGGTCCTCGTCCGAAAGCGCCGAGATACGCATCTGGGTATTGAGGCTCGCACGGATGTACTCGATGTTGATGAGCCAGCCACAGATGGCGATAACCGAAATGATCCAGATAACGAGCAGGATAATCTTGCCGTTATTGTCGATATCGAGCACCGTCGAGAGCACAAAGAGCAGGACCTGCACGCCTACCACGGCAGCAAAACCGCCCTTGATGTAGTACGGGTAGCGATGCTCAAACGCCACGGCATGATCGAGCAGCTCGCGACGGTACGAATCGGAATCGAGCATGACGCGCATGGCCGTGCGCAGCGAATAGCGCTGGCGCGGCAGGTCGTTGGACTCGCAGATCATGAGGCCCGTCGTGGAAAGCTGCTTATCAAAGAGCAGGTTAAGGTTGAGCAGCAGCGGACGCAGCTGCAGGCCGATAAAGAGCGCCACGATCAAGAACACGCCCAGAATGCACAGGTTGAACAGGTAGTTGAACGAATACATGCCGCCGACCGTCTCGCGCAGCAGATTGATGCCGTAGGTAAAGGGCAGCAGCGGGTGCAGCCACTGGAAGAAGCCGGGCATCATCTCGATGGGGTACATGCCCGACGAACCCGGGATCTGCACGATGACGAGAATGACGCCGATAGCCTTGCCGATATGCTTAAACGTGGTGGACAGCGCATAGATGATATTGACGTAGGTGAACGAAATGGCGATGCCGCCCAGCACGAACAGCAGCGGGCTGACGCACTGCACGCCAATCACCAGATCGCCTACCGTAACGATGATGGCCTGCAACGCGCCCAGGATCACCAGGAGCAACCAGCGGCCAAAGTAGCCCTGACGCGCGGTAAAGCTGCCGATGCCTTCGCGATCGACCTCGAGCTTGTAGATGGCGATAAGCACGTAGCCGCCCACCCAAAGCGCCAGGTTGGTATAGAACGGGGCAATGCCCGAGCCGAAGCTCTTAACCGGATAGATCGACTTGGACGCGAGCTCAACCGGAGATGCCATGAAATCTGCCACGTCATTGACATCGACGCCCATCAGATCGGCCAGCTCGCCCATGGACTCGGAGGTCTGCAGCGCCGCGATGTCATTGGCGGCGGTTGCAAGCTTGTCCTGGACCTTGGCAAGCGAGGAATCGGTCTGGGACAGCGTGGTCTTGGCCTGGCCGAGCGTAGCGCTAAGCTGCGCCAACGTGCCGCGCGCATTTGCAAGTGTAGGTGTCATACCCGAGACGATACCGGTCAGGTCGCCCGAAACGGCAGCAAAAGAGTCGAGCGCGCTCGAGGCCTTCGGCAGCGCGTTTTGGCCCAAGTCCGTCTGGGCTTGGCCAAGGTTGGTCGCACCGGTATGAATTGCGTTATTGATAGCGTCACTGGCACCCGAAACAGCCGCTGCGTCATTCGCCATGGCGCTCGACTGCGCGGACAGACCGTCCTTGATGCTCTGAAGCTTTTCATTCTGCTCTCGAAGCAAATCGATGGTCGATACAATGCGCGCGTCAATTTCCTCGGAACCTGTCGACGTGTCATTGGCGAGAATCTCCAAGTGCCCGATAACGGCCTTATTGTGGTCGATCGTCGCTTGAAGAGACTCGAGCGAGTTGTCGATACGGGTGGTCGTAGATGTGACCGCGCCCGTCAGCTTGCCGATGGCAGCGTTCGCAGAGGCCGACGTCTTGGTGAGCGCAAGGCTGCCTTCCGAGAGCGCCTTGGAGAGCGAGGTGATGGAGTTGCCCGCCGTGGTGCGAGCTTCGCTCAGCAGGTCGTTGCCCTGGGAGATCGCCTGCGTCAGCGACGGTGCCTGGCCTTGCAAGCCGGCAAGTGCCGCATCAGCCGAGGCGATAGCGCCGCTCGTCTTATCGATGGCGGCATTCATATCGCCAATCGAATCGCGCACCTCGCCCAAGGTGTCGGACGCCTCGGACACCGAACTTGCCAGCGAGTCCTGAGTCTGGGTTGCCTTGTCCTTTAAATCGACACCGGCATCCTTGGCGATACCGGCAACAGTCTTGCCTACCGTAGAGACAAATTCCGAGTTGATCTGCTCCTCGATGGTGTTTGCACCGGTATCGGTAACCTTGGGCGCAATGGCGCTCTTCTTCTCATTGACGTAGTACGTGAGCTTGGGCTGATGGTAGTTGCCGTCGAGCATCGAAACCAGGTTATCCGAGAAGTTCTTGGGAATCACGATAGCGGCATAGTACTCGCCGCTCTCGACGCCCTCCTTGGCATCGGCCGTCGAGTCGACGAACGTCCAGCCCAACTGATGATTCTCCTTGAGCTGGTCGACCACTTTGTCGCCAGCGTTGAGCTCACCCACCAAGTCGTTTTGGGTGCCTCGATCGTTGTTGGCGATAGCAATCTTGATGCCTTGGGTGTTTCCATACGGATCCCAGTTTGCCACGATGTTATACCAGGCATACAGCGAGGGAATAACGCACACGCCTAGGGTAACCACCAGGGCGACGGGGTTCACAAGCAGTCGCTTAATGTCGCGCTTAAATATCGCAAAGGACACCTTTGCATTGGATAGTTTGCTGCCGAGACTCACGCTTGGACCATCCATCCTGTCGTTAAATCGAATCGTACTATCGACAACCATTGTAGTAGGCGCTTTAACGTCTCAAAGCACAATGGTGTTGAGTTTTGCGGGTAGCAATATACTACGAAGATGAGTTAACGTACAGATGTACAGTATCCTAAATTTCAGCAGGTCACAAAACCACAACCCGCACAAATTAGCAATTCAAATAGTCATCGGGGACGTTCTTAAACGACTAGTCAAACAAAAACGTCCCCAATGACTACTTAGGACCACGGCAACGTCGATGTTTTGGCAATGCCAGCGAGCGGGCGCCAGAGCGAACAAATTGGCATGAAAAGAGGACGGCATAGACCTTCTGGTCATGCCGTCCTCTTTGAATGACAAGTTGTCGCTCTGGCGCCCGCGCAGCGTCGACTGGTCCGCCGTTCGTTAGAACGGCGGAACTGAGGGCAGCGTCGAGCCGTTACGCGGTTTGGTAAAACCGCGTAAATACCTAACTACATCAAGTTGCAAACAGCTGCTGCGAAGGCAACGGGGTCCTCGGGCAGAATGCCCTCGACCAGCAGGGCCTGGTCATAGAGCAAACCGGAGTACTGCTTGATCTTGTCGGCGTCGCCCGCCTTCTGAGCGGCGACGAGCTTGGAAAAGACCGGGTGCTTGGCGTTGAGCTCGAGCACGCGCTGGCTCTTGGGCATACCGTCGGGCGCGCCCTCGGGACCCTTCTGGAGCACCTTCTCCATCTCGAGCGAAAGCGGGCCCTCGGTGGTGATGCACGCGGGAGCATCGGTCAGGCGCGCAGAGACGGCAACCTTCTCGACCTTGTCGCCGAGTGCCTCCTTCATGGCGTTAAAGAGGTCCTCGTTCTCCTTGGTGGCGTCCTCGGCCTCCTTTTTCTCGTCCTCGGTCGCCAGGTCAAGATCACCGGTTGCGACGTTCTTGAGCTCCAGGTGACGATCCTCAACCTCGGGCTCGGCACCATCGGCCACGGCCTTCTCGGCAGCCTCGCGGGCGGCATCGTCCTCGTAGATCTTGGGCATATCAGCGGCAACGTACTCACGCATAGCCTGGAAGGTGAACTCATCCACGTCCTGCGTCAGCAGCAGCACGTCATAGCCGCGGTCGAGCACGCCCTTTACCACGGGCATCTTGGCCAAGCGCTCACGCGAGTCGCCGGCGGCGTAGTAGATGGCCTTCTGATCCTCGGGCATGCCCTTGGCATACTCGGCCAGGGTAATCATCTTCTGTTCCTTGGCAGACCAGAACAGCAACAGATCGGCGAGCTCATCGGCCTTCATGCCATAGCTCGAGTAGATGCCGTACTTAAGACCGCGGCCAAAGTTCTCAAAGAACTTCTCGTAGGCCTCGCGGTCGTTGTCACGCATATCCTCAAGGTCGGCGGTGATCTTCTTTTCCACACGCTTGGCGATGGCCTTGAGCTGACGGTTCTGCTGCAGCGTCTCACGCGAGATGTTGAGCGACACATCGGCGGAATCCACGACGCCGCGGACAAAGTTGTAGTAGTCGGGCAGCAGGTCGTCGCACTTCTCCATGATCAGGACGTTGGAGCTGTAGAGTGCCAGACCCTTCTCGTAATCCTTGCTGTACAGATCGAACGGCGCGCGGCCCGGCACAAACAGCAGGGCATCGTACTCGAGCGTGCCCTCGGCATGGAAGCTGATGGTGCGCGCAGGATCGTCAAAGTCGTGGAACGTGGACTTGTAGAACTCGTCGTAGTCCTTCTGCTCGACATCGGAGCTGTGCTTCTTCCAGATCGGCGTCATGGAGTTGACGGTCTCGAGCTCCTGGTAGTCCTCGTACTCGGGCGTGTAGTCATCGCCAGCATCCTCGGGCTTGGGCTTCTGGCGGCTCTTGGACACCATCATCTGGATCGGGTAACGCACATAGTTACTGTACTGCTGAATTAGGCTCTTGAGGCCCCACTCGGTCAGGAAGCGATCGTAGGTCTCGGCCTCGCCGTCGGCATCGAGCTTCTCGTTCTCGCGCAGCGTCAGGATGACATCGGTACCGTGCTCGGCACGCTCGCCGTCCTCGATGGTGTAGCCCTCAAGACCGTCGGATTCCCACACATGGGCGACATCCTCGCCGTAGGCGCGGCTGACGACCTTCACATGGCTGGCGACCATAAAAGCCGAGTAGAAGCCCACGCCAAACTGGCCGATGATGTCGACATCGGAGCCCTGCTGCTCGGCGTTCTCGGTCTTAAACTCCTCGGAGCCGGAATGGGCGATGGTGCCCAGATTGCGCTCGAGCTCCTCGGCGGTCATGCCAATGCCGTTATCCGAGATGGTAATGGTGCGGGCGTCTTTATCAAAGGAGACGCGAATGGCCAGGTCGCCCTGGTTGATCTTGACGCTCGGATCCTGCAGGCTCTTAAAGTTGAGCTTGTCGACGGCGTCGCTCGCGTTAGAGATAAGCTCGCGCAGGAAGATTTCCTTATTGGTGTAGATGGAGTTGATCATGAGGTCGAGCAGTTTTTTGCTCTCGGTCTTAAATTGACGCATGTGCAGTCCTTTCGCGCTACCCCCGTCCGCAAAAACGGCCCGGTTGCCCGAGCCGCATCGCAGACCTGCTATGTTCAGACTTAGATTTTATAACCCAATAGCGCGCATATATACATACGGAATCGAAAAACTGTATGTCCGAGCGCTCCAATGCGTCAATTGCCAAGGAGTGTCCCCAGCTGCCGGCAGAAAAGGAACGTCCCTATCTGCCATCTACGCGCTTGGCCATCCAGACATGGGGCTGGCCCTCGTCTTCGTAATCTACCGGGGCAATTTGCGTGTAGCCCGCCTTTGCATAGAGCGGCAACACGTATTCCTGCGCATGCAGCTTAATAAGCTTAGCGCCGGCATCGCGTGCACACGAAGCACTGGCCTCGACGATCGCACTCGCCAGTCCGCGACGACGCATAGCCGGCAGCACGGCGACGCGCCCCATAATGTAGGTCTCCCCCGCCGCAACGCCTTCGTCCATGTCGCATGCCGGCAACACCGGGGCCTCTGCGTCAGCCACGCGCTCAAGCTCTTCGGGAAACACGCGCGAGCAACCGGCAAGCTCGCCGTCTACATAGAGCGTCACATGAATGCAGTTTGGATCCTCGTCGATAGCGTCGAACTCATTCTCGTAGCCCTGCTCGTCCATAAAAACGACGCGGCGCACCAACGCCGCGTCATCAAAGCATCCCGTCTTAAGTTGGATATCCATGGCTGCCCCTTCATTCAATGCGAACGTTAGGGACAGATATTAGCGAAAATGAGCTCCGCGCACGCTAAACTTCGCGCGAGCCTTCGCCAGGCAGTCGTAATGACCCACGTTATGGGCATCGCTCGCGATGAAGCTGTACAGGTTCTGATCGAACAGGCGCTGTGCCGGCTTTTTCTCGCGACCAAAGCGACCGCCGGCAATAAAGTCCGCCGAAGCCTGCAGCTTGCAGCCCATATCGACCAGACGCTCCGCCACGCTTACATCCTTTTGAACCGCACGATAGCGCTCAGGATGAGCGATGATCACCTGGTAGCCACGACACTGCAAATCGTAAATCGTGTTCTCGTACTCTCTAAACGCATACGCATCGGCATGCGTCGAAAGCTCGAGCAGAAACTCGTTGGTCCCATCGAAATGCAAGTGCTCCGCGGCATCGATACCAAGCTCAACGAGCTTTCGATGGTTGACCTCGAAGCCCATCTGGAGCGGAAAACCGTCAGCGTTATCACGCAGCAGCTCAAAGGCATCCCACATCTTGTCGTAATCAAAATAGGGATCACGGCAGTGAGGAGTGCAAACGATTCTGGTTACACCGGCCCGCTTGGCAGCCTCGAGCATCGCCAAGCTCTCATCGAGATCGGCGGCGCCGTCGTCTACACCCGGCAAGATATGGCAATGAATGTCACGCATAGGTCAGCCTTAATCAACTAAACGTTTGCTCGGTTGGTGAAGATGCCCTTTTTGGAAGTCCCCTGATCGTCGGAGCCCTTCTTAACCTTCTTACCGTCCTTGGTGTAGTAGGAGTAGTAGTACTCGCTGGTCTCGGTCTCGCAGTAGTTCATGACGGTACCGATGAGCTTGACCTTCTCGGACTTCTTAAGCTGGCCGATAGCGTTGAGCGCCTCCTCGCGCTTGGTGAAGTCCTCGCGCACCACGAACAGCGTACCGTCGGTCAGGCTGGCAATCTCGGCAGCATCGATGAAGGTGCCGACCGGGGGAGCATCAAAGATGACGTACTGGAACTTGGCAGACAGTGCCTTTACCAGCTTGGCAAAGCGGTGAGAGACGATGATGTCGGCAGGATTGGGAATATGCGGCTCGGCATCGAGGAAGTAGAAGTTCTTCTGACCCGTCTCGACAATCGCCTGGTCAATGGAGATCTGCTCGGAAAGAACCGCATAGAGTCCGCCGCGCGAACGAACGCCGAGCATATCGGAAAGGGACCTGCGGCGCATATCGGCCTCGACCAGGAGCACGGACTTGCCGCTCGTAGCGATAGCCTGGGCAAGGTTGATGGAAACCGTAGACTTGCCCTCGTTGGGAATCGAGGACGTGACGGTAATAGTGCGAATGGGGTCGTCCACGCTCGCAAAGCGGATGTTGGCCAGAAGGGTCTTGGCGGCATTCTGTACAACGAGCTTATCGGTGTTCTTTGCCTTAGCCATGCCTATTTACCACCTTTCATAGCCGGAATTCGGCCAACAACGGGAATGCCCAGGAGCTCTTCTGCCTCTTCGGCACCGCGGATGCGGGTATTGAGCATGTCTGCCAAAACGACATAGGCGACTGCGATAAAGATACCGGCGAGGAACGCGACAGCAACGTACAGCATACGCTTGGGACCGCTGGGGGCTTCGGGGGTCTTAGCCTCGTCGATAACGTTGATGCTCTGAGCAGCGCCGACGTTCTGAGCGACCGTACTCACCGAGCTGGCCATGGCCTTTGCGACCTTAGCCGTCTCCTTGGCATCGGTGCCGGTAACCGAAAGCGTAATGACACGCGTGGTGGTCTCGGAGGAAACAGACACCTTGTAGTCATCCAGATCGGTGAGGCCCAGTTCATTGGCTGCGCCGCTCTTAACGCTATCGCTATCCAGCAGCGTGGCGATATCGTTGGAAAGCATCTGACTCGCCGAGAGATCGTTGTAGCTCATCTGACCGCTATCGTCGGTCTTGGCGAGAATGTACATGCTCGTCGTCGCGGTATAGGTGTTGTCCATCGCAACGAAGGACACGATGCCCATGGCGATCGCGCAGACCACCGGAAGGGTGATGACCAGCTGAAGGTGCTTCTTCAGCAGCTGGAACAGTTCGAGAAGGGTCATGCAGCTTGCCTTTCATTTCCCCAGTTCGGATTGACAAAACTGTTCGTATGTTATCGCATCTTTTTACCGAGACCAAACTCTATACATAAGAAACAGGCTCTCCTGTAAAAATGTCGGAAGCAATCGTAAAATTGCACAACAACGCCGCACCCGAAAGTCAAATGCGGCGTCTGCATCAATATCTATGTTATATCGCTATGCGAATGGCTCGTCCTGCTGTATGGGAAACGTCACCGTAATGGTGGTTCCCACGCCCAACTCGCTCGACAGATCGAGCGTGGCGTGATGATACAGGGCCGCATGCTTGACAATGGCAAGCCCCAGACCGGTTCCGCCGCGTGCCTTGGACCTACTCTTGTCCACGCGATAGAACCGCTCAAATACCTTGCCCTGTTCTTCAGGCGCGATACCGATTCCCGTGTCGGCGACCGCAAGGAACGGATGGCCTTCGTCGTTGGTGCCGCACTGCAGCGTAACCGTACCGCCGGGTCGATTGTAGCGGATGGCGTTGCTTGCCAGATTATAGATGAGCTCGTCAATCAAGCGCGACACGCCCTCGATGACCACAGGCTTGGTCTCATGACTTATCGTCACATTCGCCTGACGGGCGACCTGTTCAAGACGCTGCTCGACCGCGTAGATGGCACGCGAGAGCTCAATAGGCTCCGTGGACCCAATGGGCACCGCCTCGCCCTCAGCTGCACGCTCGGCCTCGTCCAAGTTAGACAGCGTAAGGATATCGTTGACAAGCGCTGCCAAGCGGCCCGCCTCACGATAGATGCGACCGCCAAAGTTGCGCAGGTCGCCCTCGCCCTCGACCATGCCGTTTGCGATGAGCTCGGCATAGCCCGAAATCGCCGTAAGCGGCGTCTTGAGCTCATGGGTGATATTCGCCGTGAACTCGCGGCGCATACGGTCGTTGTCCGCCAGCACCGCCATTTGGCGCTTGAGCTCCTGGCGCTGCGACTCAATACGCTCAAGCATGGGGACCATCTCGGCATAGGCGTGCTCATAGCTACGGCGTGGGTGGTCCAAATCCACCTCTTGCAAAGGCGCGATGATGGCACGGGACTCGCGGCGCGCCATAAAAAACGAGAGTACCGCACCCGCTGCTGCGATAAGCAGCATCGGCGCCACCATCGACAGCAAAATCGCCGCAACGCCAGGCTGGGCCTGCGCCAAGCGGACAACCTGGCCGTTATCAAGGGCGACGGCGCGATACAGCATAATCTCGTCGAGCGTAGAGCTTGCGCGCTCCGCGGAACCCGAACCACTCTCAAAGGCCTCGATGACCTCGGGGCGATCGCCATGGTTGGGCAGTGTGGAAGGCGGCGCCTCGTTGTCGTAGGCAACCGATCCATCCTTGTTAATCAGCGTGATGCGCAAGTCCTCTCGATCGAGGCTACGCAAGAACGGGATGGGCTCCTGCTGCTCGTCGAGGGCGGCAGCAATGAGCTCGGTTTCTTGCGCCAGGTTGGCACTCGTGGCATCCGCCAAGGTGTTTTGCACAAAGAACGCACCCAGCACCGTAAACGCCACGATAACCGCCATGGCGCAGACAAAGATCGTCACAAAAACGCGGTGCGACAGCGTATGTTTTCCCTGGGGGGCGAAGACCACGGGTTACTCCTCCGATGCGGTGGCCGCGGTGTCGTCACCTTCGGCACCATCACCGGCAGAAGGCTCGGCCAAGCGGTAGCCCACGCCGCGCACGGTCTCGATGGCGCTGGCATGCTCGCCCAGTTTTTGGCGAAGCGTCTGCACGTGCACGTCAACGGTGCGCGAACCGCCGTCGAAGTCCCAGCCCCACACGCTCTGCAGCAACGACTCGCGGGTAAAGACCACGCCGGGCTTGCGCATGAGGTACTCGAGCAGGTCGAACTCGCGCAGGGTGAGCTTAAGCGACTCGCCGGCAACAGTCACCTCACGATGGCTGGGCGAGAGCACGATGTCGCCCACGCTGAGCACATCGCTTGCCTGTTTGACCATGCCGCCGCGACGCAGCAGTGCGCGGCAGCGGCTGGCGAGCTCCATGAGCGAAAACGGCTTAGTCAGGTAATCGTCGGCACCGCCATCGAGCGCCATCACCTTGTCGAGCTCGGTATCCTTGGCGGTAAGCATCATGATGGGCACCGTCGCCGTCAGGCGATCGGCACGCAGTCGACGCATAATCGCCAAGCCATCGGTATCGGGCAGCATGATGTCGAGCAGGACGGCATCGGGTACCCGTCGCGCCACGGCAGCCTTAAACTCACCGTCGCACGAAAAGCCTTCGGCCTCAATCCCCTGCTTGCGCAGCGCATAGACCGTCAAATCCCTGATGTTGTCATCGTCCTCGACGTAATAGATCATGTTGAACCCCTTTGCGGCCGGCATGACCGCATCTTAACCCTAAAGGTACCTTTACTAGATGGTATCAGCCAAAACGCCCCGTCAAATAATCCGCCGTGCGCGGATCGGTCGGATTCTTGAAGAGTTGCGCGGTGGGCGCGTGCTCCACCAGCTCACCCAGCAAAAAGAATGCGACCGAATCGGAGATACGCGCCGCCTGCTGCATATTGTGCGTAACGACCACGAGCGTGCAGGTCTCTTTGAGCTCGCAGGCCAGCTGCTCCACCACCAGCGTCGATACGGGATCGAGTGCCGAGGTCGGCTCGTCCATCAGCAGAATGTCGGGCTGCACGGCAAGTGCGCGGGCGATGCACAGGCGCTGCTGCTGGCCGCCCGAAAGACCCAGACCCGACTCTTTGAGCTTGTCCTTGGCCTCGTCCCACAGGGCGGCGCGTCGCAGGGAGTCTTCGACCAGCTCGTCGAGCACGACGCGATCGCGCACTCCCATTCCGCGCGGACCATACGCGACGTTGTCGTAGATGCTCATGGGAAACGGGTTGGGGCGCTGGAACACCATGCCCACGCGCTGGCGAAGGCGGCAGATGTCGTAGTCGCCCAGGATATCTTGACCATCGAGCGCAATCTTGCCCTCGATTCGGCAGTCCTTGATGCCGTCGTTCATGCGGTTAAAGCAGCGCAGCAACGTGGACTTTCCGCAGCCCGAAGGCCCGATGAACGAGGTAATCTGCTTGTCGCGGATCTTGATATTCACGTCCTTGAGCGCATGGTGGTCGCCATAGAACAGGTCGAGGCCCTCAACATCGATTCGCGTCGGCGAGGCGGCAAGATCCTCTGCCGTGGGGCGAGTCGCATCCCCAACCTCGCGCTCGTGCGCGGCCTCGGCCTGCGCTTTCATGAGTTCTTCAAGCTCCGTGGGCTCCACAGCCGCAGCAGCCGTCATACCGCATACCTCCACATCGATATCAATTCAGCAGTATCGATAGTAGGAATCGCGGCTCATATGCACGTGAGCGCATTGTCAAGTGTTTGTAAGGGCACACTGGCTATGCGGCGGGCAGCTCGATGGTGAATATCGTGTGTTCGGGCGTCGATTCACATGCAACGGTACCGCCGTGCGCGCATACGATCTCCTTGGCGATGGCAAGCCCCAGTCCAGCGCCGCCGCGATTGGTCGCACGCGCCGCATCCAGGCGATAGAACTTCTCAAAGATCACCTTGAGCTTTGGCTCGGGGATCGGATCGCCCTGGTTCACAAATCGTACGCGTACGCCACCGTCGCCCAAACGCCTGGCCTCGATCGTAATTGTCGAGCCTTCATAGCTATAGGCAACGGCGTTTTTCATGATGTTATTGAATACGCGAGCCATCTTGTCGCCGTCCACGAGCACCGTCAGGTCCTCGCAGATATCAACCTGGGCTTCCTTGCGCTGTTCGTTGAGAATGGGATAGAACTCGTCGGCCACCTGCGCCAGCAATAGCCCCAAATCGACGTAAGCGCGGGTGAGCACGATATCGTGGAAATCAAAACGCGTGATGTCGAAAAACTCCTCGATGAGCGCGTCGAGCCGATGGGCTTTGTCGAGCGCCACGCCCGTAAAGCGTGCACGCTGCTCAAGCGGCAAATCGGGAGCCTCCTGCAGGAGCGAAAGATAGCCCACCACGCTGGCAAGCGGCGTGCGCAGGTCGTGCGCCAGGTACGTAACCAGGTCATCTTTGCGATGCGATTCGTCGCGCAAGGCCTGTTGAACCTTACGCTCGCAATCGCGCGCCCGGTTGAGCGCACCCTCGGCCTCGAGAAAGTCGCCGTCGATGGTATCCCACGTGTCGGGGTTGTCGATCAGACGGTCCTGAATACGGGCGGCGATCACGCGGTCGGCACGCTGCTCGCCTTGCTCATAACCCTGGTAATACAGGGCACGCCCGCAAAAGAACAGGACACACACGGCGAGTGTCAGCACAAAGCCGAGCATGTTGAACACAAAGGCGGCATTAAAGAACACGGGCCCGCCAATACCGCCAAGCGCCATGGCCCCGATCGCCAGCGTAGTCGTCCACGCGGCACCGCCGATTACCACGCAGCGGCGAACGATTTCAAATCGATCGATCAGCAAGAAGCTAATGAGCAGAACTGCCAGGATACCAACGATATTGTCAATGCCAATGAGTAGCAGACTCAGCAAAAAGAGCAGCACCGTCGCAAGCGCACGGTTGTCGACGACCGCCCTTATGTATTCAAAGAGTCGATCGGGCACCTCGAATACCCGCCTATCGTCTTTTGTCATATCCACTTCCCCACCATCAAAGGCGTTATTCGATTATGTAGCCAACGCCCCAGACGTTTTTGATAAAGCGCGGCTTTTGAGCATCGTCGCCGATCTTTTCACGCAGATGGCGGATGTGCACCATCACCGTATTGTTGGAGCCGGGCATAAAATCCTCGTTCCACACCGCGCGGAACAGGTCCCCCACGGCCACCACGCTGCCACGATGCTCGACCAGATACAGCAAGATGGAATACTCGATGGGCGTGAGGCGCACCGGTGCACCGTCCACCGTCACACAACGAGCGTCGCGGTTGATCTCGAGGCCGTCGAGCTGGATGGTCGGCGACTCGACCGCCTGTGCGCGGCTGTCGTAGCTAGTGTAACGACGGAGCTGAGCATGAACGCGCGCAATGAGCTCCAGCGGACGGAACGGCTTGACCACGTAATCGTCTGCGCCCAACGAGAGGCCCTCGATCTTGTCATGTTGGGCATCGCGCGCCGTCAGCATAATAACGGGATAGGTATGGCTAGCGCGGATGGTGCGCAGCAGCTCAAAGCCGTCGATATCGGGCAGCATGACGTCCAGCAGCGCCAGATCGAACTCCTGCTCCAAAATCGCCTTGGCAGCATCTGCGCCGCTATAGGCAATCTGCACATCAAAGCCCTCTTTTGTAAGGTAGATACCGACCAGGTCGGCGATGGCCTTCTCATCATCAACTACCAAAATGCGCTCGTTCATGCGTGCTCCTCTCGCGCTCCATTATGCCCGAGGCAGTGTGCGCCACACACAACAAGCGCGGGCGATTAAGTCGACCTTAAGCACCTATATGTCCGTTCGGGCGCAGACATGGGCCGCGCACGCCCGCGCACTGATTGTCCGCGCCGGTAAACGATATACTTTGAACTCTAAAGAGACCATCCCGTCGAAAGCGAAATCTGTGAAGACCCTTAGTTCTCTTGTAAAGCGCTCCGCGCAACTGACCACCGGCATTGCCTGCGCTCTCGCCCTTGCTGCCGGTGCGCCGTCTATCGCCAATGCCCAGGTGCTTACGACCGATATCGTTTGCGGTAAGACCGCCGACGCCCGCGGCATCACGGCCGATAATCTGCCCGATATCGATGCGACCAACGCCATCGTCATGAGTAAGGACGGTTCCATCTATTACGCCCGCAGTGCCGACGAGCAGGTCAAGATCGCCTCAATCACCAAGGTCATGACCGCAATCTTGACCATCGAGAACTGCAAGATGGACGAGAAGGTCACGGTGAGCAGCGCCGCGGCAACCGTGGGCAATTCGACCGCCGGCCTGCTCGAAGGCGACGAGCTCACAGTGGAACAAGCCCTGCGCGGTCTGATGATTCCCTCGGGCAATGACGCCGCCATCGTGCTTGCCGAGCATGTGGGCAAAAAGATCGACCCCAAGACCAAAGATGCTGAGGCCACGTTTGTCAAGGCCATGAACGAGCGCGCTAAAGAGCTCGGCTGCACGGGAACTCTTTTTGAGAATCCGCACGGTCTGGACTTTGATGAGTGGGCCGGCGACATGCACTCGACCGCGCACGATGCGGCCCTGATGATGCAGGAAGCAATGAAGAGCGATGCGTTCCGCGAGATCGTGGCGAGCGATGATTCCTGGATTGAGGTTACAGGCGCCGATGGCTCCGACCACTCACATTCAATGGATACGCACAACGAGCTGCTGGGGCAGGACGGCAATATCGGCGGCAAGACCGGCACTACCGACGATGCCGGCTACTGCTTTACGGCAGCCTACGACCGCGATGGCGACGAGACCTATACCGTCGTTTTGAACTCCAGCACCAACGACCAGCGCTTTGCCGACACGGCCGCCCTTGCCAACTGGTACTACGGCCACAAGGTGACGGTTGCGATCGCCAACACGCAGGAAAAGACCGCCAACGGCAATCCGCTCATCGCACGCATAAGCCAGACCGACTGGACGGACAAGACGATCGACGCCACACTCGCCGATCCCGCAGCTCAGGCGACCATCTTTTCGCTTGCCGGAGAAGTAACCGAAAAGGTTGCCTACGATGACCTTTCGGGCACGGTGCATGTGGGCGACAAAGTAGGTAGCCTCACGCTCAAACAAGACGGCATCAAGGTCGTTGTCACGGATTTGGTTGCCGATGAGGAAGGCTCGGGGCCGAATCCCATTGAATGGCTTCTTGTGAAGCTCGACCGCCTGAGTCGTCGCATCGAAAACCGTCCGCTTGCGGCAGAAAGCGAAACCGTAGCCAAGGCACCCGAGGTGTAGGATCGAAGAACAATACGCTCGCTGAAAGGAGACGTCCGAAAGGATGCCTCCTTTTTGAGGGTTCGAATCCCCAGCCGCCATTCTTGATAATAAAAAAGGGCCCCAAATGGGACCCTTCTACAAATTCATACTGGCGGAGAGCTGGGGATTCGAACCCCAGATGCCCTTTTGGGGCATACTCGCTTAGCAGGCGAGCACCTTCGGCCTCTCGGTCAGCTCTCCGTAACAGCCGTTCTATAGTAACCAAACAGCCGAAGTTGAGCAAGAGGGAATTTTCTAATTGCCTAGCGGCCTTTCCTCCTTGCAGTTTTCGCCCCTACCCCAGCGAGCGATTGAGGGAGCCGAGCTCATCGTTGCCCATGGTGCGCCACATTTGGAAGATGCAGACGCGCGCCAGGAAAAAGAAGCCGCTATCGACCAACTGCACGGCAGCATCCGCCAGCTGGTTGGCCACGGCGGACACGGGAGGCAATTCAAGCCCAGCCTTGCGGATGGTCTCGACGGCCTCCTCAAACGTCGGAGGCTCATTGACACCCATCTCATTCATAAGGCCCTGCATTTCCTCCAGTGCGTTGCTACCCGACTCCTCGCCGCGCGGTACCAGGCGGTAGCATGCCAGCGCGAGCTCGAGCTGGTCGCAGTTCCAATAGGCAAACGCCAAGCGATAGAACAGATAACCGATTGCGGAACGGTCGCTGGCAATGCGCAGGCCGTGGCGCACCACCTCGATAATCTCGTCAAAGCGTTCCAGGCGCGCCAACACGTTGATGAGCGCAAAGTGCGATTGCATGGACGAGCGAGCCAGATCGTAAAGACGACGCACCTCGGGCAATGCCCGTTCAAAATCCTCCTGATCGGCGTAATAACTGCAGATCTCGTGCTGAGCAAAGTAGAGCGCGTCGGGAGCGCGTAGGATGCGCACCGAGCGATCTTCCTCCATTACCGGCAGCACCATACGCACCAGCTGGTTGTCGCAAAACTGCGTCTGAACCGGACCCGTTGCCAAAAGCTCGGCGACGGCGCACTTTGCCTCCAGCTCCTCAACAAGACGGGAGAAGCCCTCAAACGCACTTGCATGGTCAACTTTTACCTGCTCGCGCAACTCAACGACGCGCGCCACATACGGGTCATCGTCCTCCTCCATGACCTCTAGCTCATCAGCCGTATCGGCAAGCAGCAGGTCGCGCAACGCCGGCGGCAGCGAACGGTGGTCGTCACGCGGGCGAGCGTGAACCTCCGCAGGCTCAATCGCATCCGGTGCGTCCGACTCATATGCCTCAAGCATGCGCTTGCACGGCATATCGTCCATGTCCATGCTCTCAAGATCCTTGGCGACAGGCACGCAATTGGCCAGATAGGCCGCACGCCCAAAGGAATATGTTGCAATGACGCGCTCGCCCCGCTCGCCGTCGGGAGCCGCAATCTGAACATAGCAGCGCGAAATGCAGGCACCTGCGGCAAAACACGCCGCCGCAAGCGTAAGCGCCACGCGCGCGTCGTGCTCCGCGGCCCAAGTCGCGCGCATGTCCACGTCTAGCTCGCGCCAGACGTCATCCTGAGCGTCGTATTCACGTTGCGGCATGGCATCCACGACAGAGCGCCCAAACCGAACGAGCATAATCCCCTCGGCAACGTTTGCCCGATAGGTATAGTCGAGCCGTGTGACCACGTTGAGTGCCTCGACGATATGCGCGAAGCGGGTGCGCACGTCCCACTCACCGCCCGGCTGACAAGTCACCGTCCCCGGTTTGGCCCATGGGTTATCGCTCGAGGTCGTATCGAGCAGTCGAGGAACATCGTTGGTCGTCTTGGCAATATGCCACGCGTCAAAGAGCGCACAACCCTCAAAGCTCGGCGAGGACGCCGCGGGGACCAATCCAGCCCCAATGCGCTCAAGGATGCCGGAGAGGCGGTTGAGATGGCACTCGACGGCAAGCAGCATGTCAATCTCGTCCTGGTCCAGCAGACTACGATCAAAATTGAGATAGAAAAGCTTTGAGCGGTCGATGCGCGCTAGGCTCATTTCGGACTTGGCAGCAATGGTGCGCAGGCGGGGCAAGTCAATCTCGCTCATCAGGGCGGCGGCATAACGCTCGATACCGCTCGGATTCTCGGCATGGTCAACACGGTAAAGCAGCGTCTCGATAGCATCGGGGAGCGGCGCCGTGTCAAAGCCCAAAAACACCTCGACCGGCTCGGGCAACTTTACGAGTTTGATCTTGTCGACAGCGTTTTGCATGTCTGCATCGAGACCGTCGACGCCCGCCGTGTTCGCAATAGTGCTTTCGGAGTTGGCAAATATCACGTAGCGCAAGAACATCGAGGCCATAAACTCGCCGTAAGGAAGGGCGCGGGTCGAATTCCATGTCTCGAGGTCGGACTGCTCGCGCATGGGGCCTTCGGGAGAGCCGGCAGTTCGCGCACACGCGCGCATTGCTCCGTTGGCCTCCCTCACCATAATCTCGCCAATACTGGAATCGGACTCGTGAAGGACCAGCTCCATGTCGGGGTCCTCGGGCAACGGTGCTTCCCGAACAGGGCGGTCAACCTTATAAACCTTGCCCGACACGCTCACGTAGCCCAAGAGCGATATGTGGCTTTTGCCGACGAATTCGACGACGTAGCACGACTCTTTAGGATCCTCGCCAAAGACTTTCCAGACAACACCATACGAGCGCCCCGCAGGCTGCTCGGGCATCGATGGAAAACGCTTTTTGGGATCGAAAAACCTGAGCTTGTATGTCGGACGCTCTGCCACGAAATATCACCCTGATCGGTCGTCTAGAGAAGGAGCGGTCGCGGATGGGCCGCGACACCTACTCGGAATCTTACACGAGTCGATAAGAAATAGTCCGCTTCACGCTCGCGCCTCGACCGAGGTTCGAATCCATGCATGGTTGTCAAAAAGAAAAGCCCCCGTTTCCGGAGGCTTCAAGTTCAAATGGTGCGGCGTATAGGATTCCGCGCATCCGCTTCGCGGATCCGCACCGGCTTCGCCCGCCTGCCGGCGTGCTCGCCCGCTCGCTACGGACGCTCCGCGTCCGCTTCACGCTCGCGCCTCGACCGAGGTTCGAATCCATGCATGGTTGCCATAAAAGAAAAGCCCCCGTTTCCGGAGGCTTCAAGCTCAAGTGGTGCGGCGTATAGGATTCGAACCTATGACGTTCTGATTCGTAGTCAGACCCTCTATCCAGCTGAGGTAACGCCGCGACTTGTTGATTATTATGCACAGGGACTGAATAATGGTCAAGCATTTTTTCAAAAAAAGTTATTGAATTTGATTTTTACTCATTTGGGACACTTGGCGCGATCTTCGACGCATCGCGATATAAGAAAAGCCCCCGTTGCCGGGAGCTTCAAGATCAATTGGTGCGGCGTATAGGATTCCGCGCATCCGCTTCGCGGATCCGCGCCGGCTTCGCCCGCCTGCCGGCGTGCTCGCCCGCTCGCTAAAAACGCTTCGCCTCGACCGAGGTTCGAATCTCCGCAATGCTCCCATATAAGAAAAGCCCCCGTTGCCGGGAGCTTCAAGATCAATTGGTGCGGCGTATAGGATTCGAACCTATGACGTTCTGATTCGTAGTCAGACCCTCTATCCAGCTGAGGTAACGCCGCAACGCACGGATTATTATGCACGCGAGCCCCCGATGGGTCAAGCGATAATTTGAAAAAATTTTACGAAGTAGTGATTAAACCGTTCGTGCCTCGACCGAGGTTCGAATCCATGCGGTGTTGCCATAAAAGAAAAGCCCCCGTTGCCGGAGGCTTCAAGTTCGATTGGTGCGGCGTATAGGATTCCGCGCATCCGCTTCGCGGATCCGCGCCGGCTTCGCCCGCCTGCCGGCGTGCTCGCCCGCTCGCTAAAAACGCTTCGC
>JAGZBF010000056.1:0-2905 GCA_018370025.1 Collinsella sp.
ATCGTTACACCATTCGTGCGGGTCAGAACTTACCTGACAAGGAATTTCGCTACCTTAGGACCGTTATAGTTACGGCCGCCGTTTACTGGGGCTTCAATTCAAAGCTCTCACTTCTCCTCTTAACCTTCCAGCACCGGGCAGGTGTCACCCCATATACGTCATCTTTCGATTTAGCATAGAGCTGTGTTTTTGCTAAACAGTCGCTTGGGCCTATTCTCTGCGGCTCTTTCGAGCACCCCTTCTCCCTAAGTTACGGGGTCAACTTGCCGAGTTCCTTAACAACCCTTCTCCCGTTGGCCTTAGAATCCTCTTCCTGTCTACCTGTGTCGGTTTGCGGTACGGGCTCTTCAGATATACGCACAACTTTTCTTGCCTCAATCCACATTTACTTCCTCCATTCGGAGTCCCTTACGACCGGGGCAACCAACGCCCGGCTAAACGCTTCTCAAGTGTCCTTGTGCTTTAATCTTTCAGAGGCTACGGAATTTCTACCGTATGTGCATCGGCTACGCGTTTCCGCCTCGCCTTAGCTCCCGGCTTACTAGGAGCGGACGAACCTTCCTCCTAAATCCTTAGACTTTCGGCCATTATGATTCTCACATAATTCTCGCTACTCATTCCGGCATTCTCACTCGTATAAAATCCACCATCGCTTCCGCTATGACTTCTCCTCTTATACGACGCTCCCCTACCCCGCAATACTTTCGTATTGCAGCCCAAGCTTCGGTATAGATTTTAGCCCCGTTGAATTTTCGGCGCAGGGTCACTCGACCAGTGAGCTATTACGCACTCTTTTAATGAGTGGCTGCTTCTAAGCCAACATCCTGGTTGTCCTTATCTCACATAGTCTGACTGCTGTACATCAATTATCCGGCATTCTTAGTTTGATAAGGTTCAGTAACCTCTCGGCCCCTAGCCCATTCAGTGCTTTACCTCCGGTAATCTAATACAACGCTAGCCCTAAAGCTATTTCGGGGAGAACCAGCTATATCCGAGTTCGATTGGAATTTCTCCGCTAGCCACACCTCATCCGCCACCTTTTCAACGGGGGTCGGTTCGGCCCTCCATGGAGTTTTACCTCCACTTCAGCCTGGACATGGCTAGGTCACTCGGTTTCGGGTCTATCACATGTAACTTCTCGCCCTGTTAAGACTCGCTCTCGCTTCGGCTTCAGACCTTAAGTCCTTAACCTTGCTACATATGATAACTCGCCGGACCATTCTACAAAAGGTACCTGATCACACTTTGACGTGCTCTCAGTGCTTGTAAGCACAGGGTTTCAGGTTCTTTTTCACTCCCCTCCCGGGGTTCTTTTCACCTTTCCTTCACAGTACTCTTCGCTATCGGTCATTGGGGAATATTTAGGCTTGGAGGGTGGTCCCCCCGGCTTCCCACGGGGTTTCACGTGTCCCGCGGTACTCTGGATCCTGCTCGCTGTCTCGGCCTTTCATTTACATGACTCTCACATTCTTTGGTCAGGCTTCCCATCCTGTTCAACTAGGCTTTGACAATGCTAATTGCAGTCCGCAACCCCGTATTCATTGCTGATTACGGTTTGGCCTCTTTCGCTTTCGCTCGCCACTACTTACGAAATCTCGGTTGATTTCTCTTCCTCTCCCTACTTAGATGTTTCAGTTCAGGAGGTTCCCCTCATATACCTATGTATTCAGTATATGATATATGAGCTTCTCTCATATGGATTGCTCCATTCGGATATCTGCGGGTCTTTGTTCGCTTACAACTCGCCGCAGCTTTTCGCAGTTAACCACGTCCTTCTTCGGTTCCCAATGCCAAGGCATCCGCCCTGCGCTCTTATTAGCTTTACCATTTGTCCGTTTTGAGTTCTCTTTAATACATTGTAGTTTTTTTACCCGATTAATCTTTCTTAATCGTGTCGTTTCACTTGATTGTATTTCCTCTTACTTTTCTTATTCAATTTTCAAGTTTCCTTTTTCTATCCTTTTTCAAGAACAGAAATTAACAGATAATTCCTTATCTATTAATTTTCATTCTTGATTGGTGGGCACAAGTGGACTCGAACCACCGACCTCACGCTTATCAGGCGTGCGCTCTAACCACCTGAGCTATGCGCCCAATACCTTTTTGGTGGAGATGAGGAGGATCGAACTCCTGACCCCCTGCTTGCAAAGCAGGTGCTCTCCCAGCTGAGCTACACCCCCAACTCTTCCTCGGTATCTTCAAAATCGAACAATGCTTCCCTTGTATCTGACCGGAACTTCTCAGATTCTTCCTCTGTTTGCTCCTTAGAAAGGAGGTGATCCAGCCGCACCTTCCGATACGGCTACCTTGTTACGACTTCACCCCAGTCATCAATCCCACCTTCGACTGCGTCCCCCTTAATGGTTAGACTACAGGCTTCGGGTGTTACCGACTCCCATGGTGTGACGGGCGGTGTGTACAAGGCCCGGGAACGTATTCACCGCAGCATTCTGATCTGCGATTACTAGCAATTCCGACTTCATGCAGGCGAGTTGCAGCCTGCAATCTGAACTGAGACAATTTTTCGGGATTTGCTCCACATCACTGTTTTGCTTCCCTCTGTTAATTGCCATTGTAGTACGTGTGTAGCCCAGGTCATAAGGGGCATGATGATTTGACGTCATCCCCACCTTCCTCCGTTTTGTCAACGGCAGTCCCTCTAGAGTGCTCTTGCGTAGCAACTAAAGGTAAGGGTTGCGCTCGTTGCGGGACTTAACCCAACATCTCACGACACGAGCTGACGACAACCATGCACCACCTGTCTATATGTCCCCGAAGGGATTTCATCTATCTCTAGACTATGCATACGATGTCAAGACCTGGTAAGGTTCTTCGCGTTGCTTCGAATTAAACCACATACTCCACTGCTTGTGCGGGCCCCCGTCAATTCCTTTGAGTTTCAACC
>JAGZBF010000009.1:0-87947 GCA_018370025.1 Collinsella sp.
CTGTCCGTCGTGGATGTCGTCGCCCGAAGCCGGCACGAACGACATCTCGGTCTTCTCGTTGAAGAGGATCGGCAGATAGAGGTTACCGGCCTTCAGCTCACCGCGGTATGCGTATACCGATGCGTCTTCGAGCGTCTGTGCGACCTCAAGCTCGGCCTCCGGAGCCGCCGAACCGCCGAGGTAGATCTTGTCGATCTCGACGATGCTCGATGTGGGGATGATCGTCACGGTCTTGGTGTCGAAGTTCACCGTAACGCGGTAATCGTCGGCAGCGGGAATCTTCCAAGTTCCGTAGTTCTCGTCGGCGCCGACGACGGTGGCATCCATCGGCACCTCGGTGATGTCCGTATTCAGACCCGAAGCCGGCACGATGACGTTGTTCTCATCGCCGTAAACCACCGGGAAGTAGATCGTACCCGCCTTGAGGGCTCCCGTCCAGACATAAAGGCGTGCATTGGTCTCCGATGCCGTGAGCTGTACGGGCGCCTCGAACGCCGAACCGTTCATGTAGAGCTCGTCGGCCTCGGACTCGATGGTGTTGATCTGGATGACCAGCTCGCGCAGCGTTTTGGACTTGCGGTAGTTGGGAAGCTCGACCATCAGGTCTTTCATGGCGCGGCAGGCGTCAGTCACCTTGTGGGCGATGACGATGGCGTCGGGATGGATGCTCTGAATGTTGGTGAAGTAGACGCGCTGCACGACGCCCTCAATACGGTCGAGCACGGTGTCGAGCGCGCAGCTCATCAGATCCAGATCCTCGCGCTCGAGCGGGGTGATAAAGGCGGTGAGCAGGGCGTCTTCGAGCTCGTGGTGCTTCTTGTCTGCCGCATGCTCAATCGCATGCATCTCCTCGAGCATGTCGTGGATCTGCGCGGGATCAAAGTTCTCAAAAATCTTGATGAGCAACTCTGCGGCCTGGACAGCAAGGTCGGCGCAGGCGACGTAGTTGTCAAAGTAGAACGAATCGGGTTTCTTTGCCATGGGTGGGTCCTTTCGAGGCGAAGACGGGTGGGCGAAGTGTTGCGGTCCAGATGGACGTTCGGTTTGACTAGAGGAACATCATGAACAGCTTGGCCATGACAAAGCTGATGAGTCCGCAGGCGGGGAAGGTGAAGAACCAGGTGAACATCATGTCCTTGACGACGCCGAAGTTGATGGCCGAGAGGCGCTTGACGGCACCGACGCCCATGATGGCGCAGGTCTTGATGTGTGTGGAGGACACGGGGATGCCGGTAAGGGTGGCAAGCAGCAGGTTCGCGGCGCCCGCGAGGTCGGCGGAGAAGCCCTGATACTTCTCGAGCTTAACCATGCTCTGGCCGACGGACTTGATGATGCGCTCACCGCCCACGCTGGTGCCGATACCCATGGTGGCCGAGCACAGCAGCATAATCCAGATGGGGATGCCGGCATCGCCGACGCTGGTCTGGCCGTTTGCGAAGGCCACGCCTAAAAAGAGCACGCCGATGAACTTCTGTCCATCCTGCGCGCCGTGCATAAAGCTCATGGCCGCAGCGCTCGCGATCTGAGCGTATTTAAAGAAGACATTGGCACGTCGCCTGTTGGCGGCGGCGAAAAGAATCGAGACGAGTTTGCACAGGACCCAGCCCATGACAAAGCCCAGGCCGATGGAGAGCGCCAGGCCGTAGATGACCTTCATCCACTCGTGGACGTTGACGCTGCTCGCGCCGCCGAGGGCGATAGCGGCACCGGTCAGGCCGGCGATAAGGCTGTGGCTTTGCGAGGTGGGGATGCCAAAACGCGACGCTGTGGCGCCGTAGACGACGATGGAGAACAACGCCGCGCACAGGCAGGCGAGCGCCATGGTGCTGTTTCCGCCAAAATCGACGATATGTGAGATGGTGTTGGCGACGCTCGCATTAAAGTGCGTCATGATGAGCACGCCGAGGAAGTTGAATGCGGCGCTCATGAGAATGGCGGCGCGGGCGGGCATGCAACGCGTAGTGACGCAGGTCGCGATGGCGTTGGGCGCGTCGGTCCATCCATTGACGAAGATGGCGCCCAACGCGAGGATCACGGTGACGGCAAGGACTGGGTTCGACACAATTTGGCCGAGGAAGGTTGAGAACGTTACGTCCATATATGGGCTTTCTCGAAGTTTGCAGACACGTTACAAAAACATGATAAATCGTATCACCTCCTACGGGTTTCTTTGCCGAGTTCTGATGGGAGAAGTAATTTTTTGGCACTAAAATTGAATATTAGCCCTGTTGACCGTGGGTGTTCTTTTTGCTATCACGCCATGCGGACACGCGCGTTCGCTCCGACACTCCAAAACCACAGTCTGTTCGCTTTACAACATGCAAACATGCGTTCGATAATAGGAGACATGGAATATCGACAGACAGATGGCAAAACTCGGCGCGTGCACAAGCAGTATGTGGACGTCGTGGCTCGCATCCTCGCGGGCGGACAGGTCGTGCCGGTCACCGTCTGCTGGGTCGACGGTCGTTGCTTTACGATTGACGAGATTGTCTCGACCGCTGGGTTTGGCCTGACGGTTCACGGCATCCGTACGGCAACCTATAAGGTGCGTTTTGGCGGGCACGCGACCGAGTTGTATCTGGAGGACCAGACGCGCGAACGACCAGATGGCTCGCAGGCCCACCTGATGCGTTGGTGGGTGTGGGCATTCGACCGTACGCTTGAGGGCGAGCGCCGTAGGTAAGGACGCACGGCGTTCGGGTACAATGACAGGAATCTTGTCAGCTACTGCGCCGTTATTTGTGGCGCTTTTTGAAAGGACGAACCTATGAACGATATCCAGGGCTATCAGAACGGCCCCGTCGAGAGCGGCGCAAGCCGCGCCAAGGAGATGTCGCCGCGCGCGTACAATCTCACCATGTCTGCCCTGATCTTCTTGGGCTTTTGCGCCATGGGCGCCGGCGCCTACTTTACGAGCACCATGTCGTTTGCGCGCATGATGATGAGCGGCGCCGCCTTGCCGCTGGTCTTTGGCTCGTTTATTTTGACCATCGTCGGCATGGTTATGATGTCGGCTGCTGCCAGCAAACAGTCCGTGGGCCTGTCCCTTGTGGGCTACGTAATCTTTGCGAGTACCTTTGGCCTGACCGCGTCGTTTGGCCTTGCCAACTACGACCTGCCCACCATCAACACTGCCTTTATCGCCACGGCCGCCATCACCTTTGTCTTTGGCGCCTTGGGCGTGACGTTCCCCAAGTTTTTCCAGCGCGTATATGGCATCGGTTTTGGCATTCTGCTCGCCACTATTCTGGTTGAGATCGTGCTGATGTTCATGGGCGTCTCGCAGACCATCACCGACCTGATCGTGATCGTGGTGTTCGCCGGCTTTATTGGCTACGACACCTATGTTGCCACGACAGTGCCGCCTACACTGCCCAACGCCGTGCTTATGGCCTCTAACCTGTTCGTGGATATTATCAACGTGTTCCTGCGCATTCTGAACATCCTCGGCCGTCGCGACTAGTGGCGAATTGCGGCGGTGCTTGCCGTGCATGCAAATCGATGCGAAAGGCGGTCCTTCGGGGCCGTCTTTTTTGTACGCGACGGGGTATCATGGATGGGAAAAGCCGATAGCGGCAGAGACCGAGAAAGGTGACCACTTATGGCAGACGTCGACAACAGGAACCGTAACCGCAGGTCCAACCGAGCGGGTCAGCCCAATCCCAAGCGCGAGGCCCGTGCCAAGGCCGCCGAGCGTCACGTGGCAACTGTGTCCGAAGCGTGCGCCAAGGATATCGAGCGTTCGCTTGCCGGTGTTCGCGAGTTTGACGGTATGCCTGCCGGCTTTGTCTCGGCGATGAAGGCCAAGGTTCAGAGTGCTGTGGCCACCGAAGAACAGGTTGCCGAGGAGTCTGAGGCCGCCGAGGCCGAGACCGCTGAGGTTGCGTCCGCCGAGACCGAGGTTACGGCCGAGCCTGCACACGCAGAGGAGGCCACGGAGACCGAGTCCGCGCCTGCCGCCGAGGAGCCCGCTCCGGTCCTGCCCGAGGTCACCGTGCTCGACGCCTCTGCCACGCAGGCCATTCTGGATAACGGTCGTGGCTATGCGCAGTTCTGCGACATGGCCGTGCTCGCCTTTGCCTCGTTCACCAATCCGGGCGGTGGCTATATTCAGGGTTATCTGGGCCAGGAGGCCACGCTGTGCGCCGATTCGTATCTGTACAACGTTCTCGATAAGCAGCGCAAATGGTACGGCGAGAACCGTCGCCGCAACATCAACTGCGAGCTTTACCGAAACCGTGCGCTGGTGGTGCCTGCGGTGCGCTTCGACCGCAACCACGTGCATGCATACGCCGACGTGATCGTGGCCGCCGCGCCCAACGTTAAGCGCGCCCGCCAGGAGTATCGCGTGAGCGACGATGCTCTGCTGGATGCCCTGCGCGACCGCATTCGCTTTGTGCTTGCCATCTGCGACGAGCTAGGTCGCGAGAAGCTCGTGCTGGGCGCTTGGGGCTGCGACAACAACGGCTTTGACGCAGAGGCCGTGGCCGAGCTCTTCCGCAAGGAGCTCGCGTCGGGCGACTTTAAGGTCAAGCAAGTCTTCTTTGCCGTGCCTTCTACGCGCTGGGATGAGGATTTTGCCAAGTTCGAGCACGTGCTGGCAAACTTCCCCGAGCGCAACGAGGAGTCCTATGCCCAGGTTGCCGCTCGCGCTGCGGCAGCTCGCGCCGCCGAGCAGACCCAGGCTGCTACCGAGGATGATGAGGACGAGGACGATTGGCGCAAGTACCTGTAATCGGTACGTGCTGACAGATAGGTCGAGCCGGCGGGAGAGGCTGCTTCCGTCGGCTTTTTACTGAGCGAGGGGCTTACGATGAAAAACGTTCTATGCTTTGGCGACAGCAACACCTATGGTTACGATCCGGCGGGCATGCGCGACGGCACCGCGGTGCGCTATGCGCAGGATGTGCGCTGGTGCGGCGTGGCCCAACGTGACTTAGGCGAGGGCTGGCATGTAATTGAAGAAGGCCTCAACGGCCGCACGACGGTACGCGACGACATGTGCCATCTGGACACCAATCTTAACGGCATCCGCGCACTTCCGATGCTGCTCGAGGCCCATAAGCCGCTGGACGCCATTGTGATCATGCTGGGCACCAACGACTGTAAGACGGTCTTTAACGTGACAGCTTCCGATATCGCCCGTGGCGCCATGGCGCTGATTCGCGCCGTCCGCGCGTTTCCGTGGACCGACGCTGCGCCTTGTCCACGCATTCTGCTGATGGCGCCTATCAAGATTAAGCCGCAGATCGCCGACGTATATATGACCGATTTTGACGAGCATTCCGTAGAAGCCTCGGAACATTTTGGTGAGTACTACGCGCATGTGGCTGAGCAGTTTGGCTGCGACTTTTTGAATGCAGCGGAGTTTGCCGAGCCGGGCGATATCGACTATCTGCATATGATGCCCGAAAGCCACGAGAGCTTGGGACATGCCGTGGCAGCCAAGCTCCCAGAGATGCTCGGTGAGTAGCGCGACCCCAAGCCACCACAAAGGGGGCGGGCGCCTTTGCGGTGGCTTGGACTGCGAATCTTAATACTGCCACATGTGGTTGACGGGGCCGGAACCTTTGCCCATGTTCAGGCCGGCGGCCAGAGCGCCTGTCAGGTATGCCTTGCCTGCGTTGACGGCGTCGGCAAGATCCATGCCCTGGGCCAGCGCGCAGGCGATGGCGGACGAGAGCGTGCAACCGGTGCCATGCGTGTTGCCGGTCTCGATGCGCTTGTGGCGGAACCACGTGGTGAGCGGATCGCCCAGGTGGTTGCCCTCGTCATCGAGCGGCGCGGGCTCTGCTAGCACATCGTTGGCCTCGTTGACAAAATGCCCGCCCTTAACGAGAGACGCGCAGCCAAAGCGGCGGGTGAGAAGCATGGCGGCATTTTGCTGAGTGCGCTCGGAATCGACCTCATAATCGAGCAACGCCATGGCCTCGGGAATATTGGGCGTGATAACCATCGCTAGCGGGAACAGGCGGCGGGTGAGCGCCTCGGCGGCATCTTCGGCAATCAGCCGTGCGCCCGAGGTGGCTACCATGACGGGGTCGACTACCACGTTTGTCGCGTTCCAGGCGCTCAGGCGGTCGGCGATAACATCGATAATCTCGACAGAAGAAACCATGCCGATCTTGACGGCGCTGGGGCGGATATCGTCAAAAACGGCGTCAATTTGCGCGGCTACGATATCTGGTGAGATATCCTGCACGGCGGTGACGCCCAGTGTGTTTTGCGCTGTGATGGCGGTGATGGCCGTCTCGGCATACAGGCGGTGCGCCGTGATGGTCTTGATGTCGGCCTGAATGCCGGCGCCACCGCTGGAATCGGATCCCGCGATGGACAGGACGGTAGGTACCTTACTACGATCCATGTTCGCTCCCTTGTTCGGTCGGAATCAAATGGGTCTTTAAGCCAGCATTATAAAGATGCCCGGGCCGACTCTATGTCGAACCCGGGCGGGCGATGCAATCTTTACGCAAATGCAAGCAAATGTTCACACGTCAACAATTGACAGGCACCAGCTCGCCGCCAGAGGCGGCCGCGGCGACAGGGTTAGTCCTCCATGCCGAGGTCGATCGTGGTGCCCTCGAAGATCTTGTTGACGGTGCGGACGGCGCACATCTTGCCACACATGGTGCAAGTGCCCTCGGTGGCGGCGGGGGACTCCTCGTAGCGCTTCTTGCCCGTAACCGGGTCGAGCGCGCACTCCCACATGGCGTCCCAGTCAAGCTTGCGGCGTGCCTGGCCCATCTTGTCGTCCATGTCGCGGGCGTGCGGCACCTTTTTGGCGATGTCGGCGGCGTGTGCGGCGATCTTGGTGGCCATGAGGCCGTCGAGCACATCCTGGGCGTTAGGCAGGCATAGGTGCTCGGCCGGCGTCACGTAGCACAGGAAGTCGGCGCCGGAACTGGCGGAGATAGCGCCGCCGATGGCAGCGGTGATGTGGTCGTAGCCCACGCCGATATCGGTCACCAGCGGCCCGAGCACATAGAACGGGGCATTGTGGCACAGGCGCTTCTGCAGTTTCATGTTGGCGGCGATCTCGTCGAGCGCCATGTGACCCGGGCCCTCGACCATGACCTGGACGCCGGCGGCCCAAGCGCGCTTGCACAGCTTGCCCAGCTCGATCATCTCAGCGGTCTCGGTGGCGTCGTTGGAGTCGTAGAGGCAGCCCGGGCGGCAGGAGTCGCCGAGCGAAATCGTCACGTCGTACTCGTGGCAAATCTCGAGCAACTCGTCGTAGAACTCATAGAATGGGTTCTCGTTACCGGTGACCTCCATCCAGCCAAACAGCAGTGAGCCGCCACGGCTCACGATGTTCATCAGGCGGCCGGTCTCCTTAAAGGTCTTGGTGACCGACTTGTTTATGCCGCAGTGGATGGTCATAAAGTCCACGCCGTCCTCGGCATGCGCGCGCACGACTTCGAACAGGTCGTCCTTGGTGAGCTTGACCAGCGGCTTTTCCATGTAGCCGATGGCGTCGTACATGGGGACGGTGCCTACCATGAGCGGTGTCTCGTCGATGAGCTGCTGGCGGAACTGGCGCGTCTTGCCCGAGTTGGAGAGGTCCATGATGGCGTCGGCGCCAAAGTCCTCGGCGATCTTGACCTTCTTCCATTCCTCGGCGGCATCGGCCTTGTCGCCCGAGATGCCCAGGTTGACGTTGACCTTGGTGGAAAGGCCCTCGCCGACGCCAAAGGCGCGCATGCCCTTTTTGATGTGCACGATGTTGGCGGGAATGGCGATGCGGCCGTCGGCCACGCGCTCGCGGATGTACTCGGGGTCGCGATGCTCGCGCTCGGCGACCTCCTTCATCTGCGGTGTGATCTGCCCGGCGCGGGCGAAGTCGATTTGCGTGACGAGCTTGGGCTCGGTCTGTGTGCTCATTGGCACGGCTCCCTTCGTTGGCATTACCCATATCAGGTTTGCGGGTCAGGGCGGGCGCGCCCAATCTCAGCCTGCCGTCTTGTCCTGCAAGCTCCCCGTTTATGTAATGGGCTCAAGTATAGCTCGAATGGGTACGATTGGCCTAACGAGCGTGCCTGTGGGGAGGCGTACATGGAAGACAAGCATCTATATCGAGAGACGCAATGGGATGTATCGGCCGAGGAAAGCCGTGCGCACCATGGGTTGGTTGCGATTGGTTTTGCGGTGCTTGCCGTGCTGGTGATTGCCTTTTGTATTTGGACGTTCGGCGGTCCTGGCGGCGCTACCTGGGGGTTTGAAGCCGACGAGGGCCTGCCGATTATGACCATGAAAGTTTCTGGTGGCAACACGGTTGCCGCACCGGGCGACTATTGGTATCCGCGCGACGAGTTTGTGCAGCTGCAGCTGAGCGGCGGGTCTATTCCGGGCGAAGAAATCGAACGCGTGACGTTTGATGCGACGCTCAAAACGCTGACGGTGAAGCTCAAAGATCAAGGGGACGTGCCCACGACCATGGACATTGCGCTGACGGAATGGCGCTTGGAGCCCCCGGCGGGCGCTGCGGTATCCGAGGTGGAGCACGTTAAGATTACCTACCAAGATGGCTCGACGAGCGAGATTGCAAAGGCCGATGGCTTGGCGGAGTAACGAGGTGTTTGGAAACGGCGGGTCTATTGTGCCTGCGCGTTCATGAAAACCAGGGTGTTTTTGTCTGAAAGCTCGGGGATGTGTCGATAGCCGATGTTGAATGCGGTAAGTTCGCTTGCATCCTCGAGCTTGTTTTCTGCCATCCACCGCGCCATGGAGCCGCGCGCCTTTTTGCTGGCGGTCGACCGTTGGATGGGCTTCCCGTTGCGGATACCCTCGCCAAAGAGGCATGTGACGGCCGTGGCGTCGCCCGCGAGGTGGGGCAGAACGGCTTTGGCATACTCTACGCTGGCGAGGTTGACGATCGTGGTGTTTGAGCCTGCCGGGGCGATAGCCCGCGCGAGCTTGTCGCTCCAAAACGCGTAGAGGTCTCGGGCATCGTCAACGGCGAGCTTCGCGCCCATCTCCAGCCGATACGGTTCGACGGCATGAAAGGGACGAACGCACCCGTAGAGGCCGGAGAGGATCCACAGATGGTCTTGCAGCCATGCGAGCTGCGCGGAATCCATCACCTCGGGTGCCATGCTCTGGTATTGAATGCCGTGATAGGACATGACGGCAGGGGAGAGGTGGCGAGCGAGTGCGGGATTGTCGAGATCGCCGCTTTTCAGGATGGGCCCGAACTCATGCAGGGTGTTGAGGCAAGGCCCCAGCAGTTTGTCACTCACGTTCCACAGCGCCTGCAGGCCGCCGCTGCCTTCATTCCGCTCGATATCTAGCAGTGCGCGGTGGAGGCGAGCCGTCTCGCGCACAAAGGGTGGGATGCCCAGGACTTCAAAAGCATCTTGGGCCGCGCGCATCTGCTTGGCGGGCGAAATGATGACCTGCAGCATGAACTCTCCTCTGCCAAAAAAAGTTGCGGTGGAATACGGTCTGTTTTGGCCGTTTATGGGCCAGTTTAGTCCGTATTTCACCGCAACTGATGAAGGGTTGGTTAGGCTCGCTCGATGAAGGCCTTGTAGCCGCGGTAGGCCTCGTAGATATCGGCCTTGTTGGCGACCTCCCACAGGGCGTGCATGGACAGGACGGCAACGCCGGAGTCGATGACGTTCATGCCATACTTGGCCATGATGTAGGCAATGGTGCCGCCGCCGCCCGCGTTGACGCGACCGAGCTCACAGGTCTGGAAGTCCACGCCGGCCTCGTCCATGATGTCGCGGACGAGGGCCACGTACTCGGCATCGGCGTCGTTGGAGCCGCCCTTGCCGCGGCTGCCCGTGTACTTGTTAAAGCACAGGCCGCGACCCATAAAGGCCGCGTTCTTGGTCTCGAACTTGCCGGCATAGCCCGGGTCGAAGCCGGCGGACACGTCGGAGGAGAGCATGCGGCTGCGGGCGAGTGCGCGGCGCAGGGCCAGCGGGCTATCCTCGCCGGCGAGCGTCATGATCTCGGCGACGGTGTTCTCGAAGAAGCGGCTCGTCATACCGGTGGCACCCACGGAGCCGATCTCCTCCTTGTCGACGATGAGCGTGATGCTCGTGCGCTCCACGTTGGCGACGTCGATCTGGGCGAGCATGGAGGGGTAGGCGCAGACGCGATCGTCGTGGCCATAGCCCAAAATCATGGAGCGGTCGAGGCCCATGTCGCGGGCGGGGCCGGCGGGCACGACCTCGATCTCGGCGGAGAGGAAGTCCTCCTCCTCGACGTCGTACTGCTCCTTGAGGATGTCCAGGAACATCTGCTTGACGGGCTCCTTGGGGGCGTCCTTGTCGTCCCCATCGAACTTGACGGGACGACCGCCCACGATCACGTCGAGGATCTCGGCATCGACGGCGTCCTTGGCAGGCTTGGACATCTGCTCGCTCGAGAGGTGGATCAGCAGGTCGGAGATGGTAAAGACCGGGTCGTCCGCCTTGTCGCCGATATTGATGTCGACGGTGGTACCGTCCTTTTTGCAGATGACGCCCACGAGTGCGAGCGGGGAGGCTACCCAGTGGTAGCTCTTGACGCCGCCGTAGTAGTGCGTGTCGAGGTAGGCCATGTCGCCGGCCTCGAAGGCGGGATTCTGCTTAAGGTCCAGGCGCGGCGAGTCCACGTGGGCGCCCAGGATGTTAAAGCCCTGCTCGAGCGGGGCGGTGCCCAGGTTGACGAGCATAAGGTCCTTGCCGTGGTTGGCGGCGTACGCCTTGTCGCCTGCCTTGAGCTCGCGGCCCTCGGCGATCACGGTCTCCAGGTCGACGTATCCCGCCTCCTCGGCCATCTTGATGCCGGTCTTGACGCACAGGCGCTCGGTCTTGTTCTCGCTCAAAAACTGCTTATAGCCGCGGCAAAGCTCCTCGAGCTCCTCGACTTGCTGTGGCGTGTACTTTTTCCATGCGCAGGGACGCTCCATGACGCAGGCTCCTTTCGGATCGATCGTGCTGGTTGATGTACCGTGAGCCATCGTATCACGCGCGGGCCCGCGGCGGCAGGGAAGCCTGATGTGCGGTGGCCGCGGGGCGGGGAGCGTGTAAACTGGTGTGAGCAAACCGTGCCCAGCCCAAAGCGAGGTATTCAATATGTCTGACAAGCGCCGCACCTTTGCCGTTATCGACGGCAACTCGCTCATGCACCGCGCCTTCCACGCCGTGCCGCCCACCATGAATGCGCCGGACGGCCGCCCCACCAACGCGATCTTCGGCTTTCTGAACATGTTTCTCAAGATGATCGATGCCTTTAACCCCGACGGTGTGGTCGTGGCGTTTGACAAGGGCAAACCGCGCGTGCGCATGGAGATGCTGCCGCAGTATAAGGCGCAACGCCCGCCCATGGACCCCGATCTGCATGCGCAGTTTCCGATGATCAAGGAGCTGCTCACCGCGCTCAACGTGCCGATTCTGCAGTCCGAGGGCTGGGAAGGCGACGATATCCTGGGAACCATGGCGCGCCTGGGTGAAGAGGCCGGCTGCGACATGCTGCTGGTGACCGGCGACCGCGACATGTATCAACTCGTGACCGAGCACGTCAACGTGGTCTCGACCCGCAAGGGCCTGTCCGACGTGGCGATCATGACGCCCGAGAGCGTGGA
This sequence comes from Collinsella sp., assembly GCA_018370025.1. GTDB lineage: Bacteria > Actinomycetota > Coriobacteriia > Coriobacteriales > Coriobacteriaceae > Collinsella. Next base: position 11,579 of record JAGZBF010000009.1, read on the forward strand.
CGACCTGTATCACGGCATTACGCCGGCGCTCGTGCCCGATTTTTACGGTCTAAAGGGCGATACGTCGGACAACATTCCCGGCGTACCGGGCATCGGCCCCAAAAAGGCGAGCGCGCTCATCGCACAGTACGGCAGCTTGGACGAGGTCATCGCGCATGCCGACGAGGTCAAGGGCAAGATGGGCGAGAACCTGCGTGCGCACATCGACGATGCGCTGCTGAGCCGCAAGGTCGCAACCATTCGCACCGATGCGCCCGTCGAGCTCGACTTTGACGAAACGTCCTTCCCGGCGTTTTCTGCCGACGAAGTGTCCGCGGCGCTGGGCACACTTGGTATCACCGCCATGCAGAACCGTTTCTTGGCGCTGGTCGGCGGCGAGGGCGGGGCTACTGCTGCCTCCAGTGTGGTTGAGATACCTGCTATGGTTCGCGCAGCCGCCGGCGATGCCGACGCGCTTGGTGCCGTTGCGGCTGAGGTCTCCCGCGCGATTGATGCCGGCGAGTGGGTCGCCGCCGTGGTGGACGACGACAAGGAAGAGGGCGCGCTCTTTGGACTGACGCGCACGCTGTGGTTGGCGACGTCCAAGGGCCTGTTCGCGCTCGAGGAGGGCGACAGCTGTGCGGCGGCTGAGGTTGAGGGCTTCAACTTCGTTCACGGCGTGATTGCCGGCGTGCTCGCGCGTCTGTTTATGGAGGGTCGCGTGGCGAGCCCGGATATGAAGGCGCTGTTGCACGAGCTTTCGCCCGTCGATTCTTCTGAGCCCGAGCTCATGGATCCGCTCGCTACCGATTCCACGCGTATCTTCGATACCGTGGTCGCTGCCTATCTGCTGGATTCCGATCGCTCCGAGTTCGATGAGGCATATCTTGCCGATACGTATCTGCAGATGGCGCTGCCTGCGGCGCGCGGCGCAGAGGGTGCCGGTGAGGACGCTCCGGCGCCTGCCGCCCGTACTGCGGCTCTGACGCTGGCGCTCGTGGCACCGTTGCGCGAGTGCATGGCCCGTGAGAATGCCGCCAACGTGTTCGATGGCATCGAGATGCCGCTCGTTCCGGTACTTGCCAAGATGGAGCGCGCGGGCATGCTCGTGGACCCCGACCGTCTGCACAGTCTGTCCGAGGGTCTGGCGACCCAGATTACCGAGGTTGAGCGCAGTATTCGCGACCTGGCGGGTGACGAGACCTTTAATATTGGCAGTCCCATGCAGCTGTCGCACGTGCTCTTTGATGTGATGGGGCTTCCGACCAAGGGCCTCAAGAAGACTAAGCGCGGCTATTATTCGACCAACGCCAAGGTGCTGAGCGACCTTGCGCGTGACCACGAAATCGTGCGTCTGATCTTGGACTGGCGTGAGAAATCTAAGATCAAGTCCACCTATCTGGACACGCTGGGCCCGCTACGCCGTGGTGACGGTCGCGTACACACTACGTACAACCAGACCATCACGGCAACGGGGCGTCTGTCCTCGAGCGACCCGAACCTGCAGAACATCCCGACGCGCTCGGAGCTGGGTCGTACCGTCAAGACGGCGTTTTCGGCAGGCGAGGGAAGCGTCTTTTTGGCGGTGGACTACTCGCAGATCGAGCTGCGTCTGCTGGCGCATCTCTCAGGTGACGAGCACTTGGTGCGCGCCTTTAACGAGGGCGAGGACTTCCATGCCGAGACGGCGGCGCGCGTGTTCGGTGTGCCGGTGTCCGAGGTAACGCCCGACCTGCGCAGTCGCGCCAAGGCCGTGAACTTTGGCATCGTGTATGGCCAGCAGGCCTACGGCCTGTCGCAGTCGCTGCATATCTCGATGGCCGAGGCACGCGACATGATCGACCGCTACTACGAGGCCTACCCGGGCGTGCGTACGTTCCTCGACAACGTAGTGGCGCGTGCCAAGCAGACGGGCTACGCCGAGACCATGTATGGCCGCAGACGCCATATTCCCGAGCTCAAGGCCAAAAACCCGCAACTCCGCGGCTTTGGCGAGCGCACGGCCATGAACCACCCCATGCAGGGAACCGCCGCCGACATCATCAAGATCGCCATGGCCCGCGTAAGCCGCCGCCTGGAAGAGGAAGGCTTTGCCGCCCACATGATCCTGCAAGTGCACGACGAACTGGACTTTGAGTGCCCCATCGACGAAGTCGAGCGCCTAACCACCATGGTCCGCGACGTCATGGAACACGTAGTAGACCTCCGCGTCCCCCTAATTGCCGAAGCCAGCACCGGCATAACCTGGGCCGACGCCAAATAGGGAAGTGCCCACAACCCCAAAGTAACCAAAACAGAGGGGAGCCCCTTCCAAAAAGGGGCTCCCCTCTGTTCAAATGAATTCAGCCAAGTATCTAGACACTCAAGAGGCCATCTTGGCGGCAAGTAAAGTCAACATGGCCATGCCCGGGGCCGACCGCTTGATTTTTGTAGATTCCGCACGAGCCGAAGAGCACTAAATGTGCTCTTCGTGCGAGCCCAGGACTTGACCGAGCAAAAATCAAGCGGTCGGCCCCGGGCATGGCGACGGGATAGATTAACGAGCCGCCAAGATGGCGTCGATGAGCGTCAGTACGCCCCCGTCGTTGTTGCTCGGAATGCGCCACTTGGCGTGCGCGTTCATGTGCTCTTCGGCATTGTCCACGATAAAGCTGTGACCGACGCGCTCCAGCATGGGGATGTCGTTGTACGTATCGCCCACGGCGGCGGCGTCGGCAATATCGATGCCCAGGTGCTCGCACAGGTGCGCGACGCCGGCGCCCTTGTCGACACCCAGGTTCATAAAGTCGATCCACTCGCGCCCGGCGTTGGTGACGTAGAGCTTGTCCGAGAACTCGGGGCTATAGGTCTCGCGGAAAGCGGGCTCGGCGTCGTAGCCGGGGAAGAAGACCGAAATCTTGTTGGACTCGAAATCAATGCCCTCAAAGCTGTCGACGTAGTTGATTGTGTTGTAGTAGACGCTGATCTCGTCGTGGTATTGATGGTCGCGGGCAAGCACGTAGAACTCGTCGAAGCAGCACAGGACGGGGACAGCGCGAGGATCCTCCGAGGCACGGTTCAAGACCTGCTGATACAGCTCCACGTCAATATTGCTTTTATAGATATAGCTGCCGCGATAGATCACGCAAGCTCCGTTGTCGGGACAAAAGGCGAGGCGGTTCTTGATGCCCTCGAACATCTCCTCGAGCTTGGGGGCGGGACGTCCGCTGGCGGGGCAGAATACGATGCCGGCGTCGGCGAGCTTGTCCAGGCGCTCATCAAGACCCTGGGGCAGCACACGCTCGTCGGTCAGCAGCGTCTTGTCCATATCGACGGCGAGAATCTTAATGTTGCCGATGTTGGCGTCCGATTCGTAAGTTTGCATAAAAATGCGCCTTTCGTTTCGAGATTGTTTCAGACGTTATAACCATCAACTAGTAGTCGAGCGTATTTTCGCAGGAATGGTGCGTATTTGCACCACGCTTCACAAAGTAATGAAAAAACTTTTCAGAAATTTGAATTTGTCGCTTGTGCTGCGGGCACTTTAGCGTAATATAGCGACCATCGAAAACGGAGACGGAAAAACAACCGCTTACCGAGTAAAAGGTACCGTTTACGATATTTGAATTGCGCCCGGCGATACGTGAAAGGAGAGGCAGATGCAGTTCGTAAAGATCATCACCACTGCAGACAATGCCATCCGACGCCAGCGCGCAATTTCCCGACGACGATAACAATCGTCTCTGTCCGCATGGGGCGAATTGCCTCAACAGAGTCATTTTGAGGTCGTTGGGTTTTAGCACGACATTGCTGCATGTTTCTAGGGCATGTATGTGCTGATTTTTGCTATTTAACCTGATATTGCACGGTATATGACCTTGAAATGACTTGCAACTGACCGATGTTCTAACTAGCTACCAAGGGCGAAAGGAAACAGCCATGAGCAAGGAAAAAGTCGTTCTCGCATATTCCGGTGGTCTTGATACATCCGTATGTGTCAAGTGGCTCCAGGACGAGAAGAATCTCGATGTCGTTTGCGTCTGCGGCAACGTGGGCCAGGAAGAGACCGGACTGGATGCCAAGAAGCAGAAGGCGCTCGACCTGGGCGTTCTCGATTGCCAGGTGCTCGACCTGCGCGACGAGTTCTCCGATGAGTTCCTGACCAAAGCCATCGCCGCAAACTCCATGTACGAGAATAAGTATCCGCTGCTCTCCGCCCTGTCTCGCCCGCTGCTTGCCAAGAAGCTTGTTGAGGTCGCCCACGAGTTTGGCGCGACCTACGTCGCCCACGGCTGCACTGGCAAAGGTAACGATCAGGTCCGTTTTGAGGCCGCCGTCAAGGCCCTCGACCCCGAGCTCAAGGTTATCGCCCCGGTTCGCGAGTGGGACCTGAAGTGCCGTCCCGACGAGGTCGCCTATGCCCACGCCCACAACGTGCCGGTTCCCGAGGGTGCCAACGACAACCCCTACTCCATCGACGACAACCTGTGGGGTCGCGCCATCGAGTGCGGTCACCTGGAGGACCCTTGGAATGAGCCGCTCGATGACGCTTGGGTTATGACCAAGAACCCCGAGGACACGCCTGACACCCCGACCTATACCGAGATCGAGTTTGAGGCCGGCAAGCCTGTCGCCGTCGACGGCAAGAAGATGAAGCTCTCCGAGATCGTCATCGCCCTCAACAAGATTTCGGGCGACAACGGCTTTGGCCGTCTTGACCTGGTCGAGGATCGTCTGGTGGGCCTCAAGAGCCGCGAGTGCTATGAGGTTCCCGGCGCCCTGACGCTCATCACCGCCCACAAGGCGCTCGAGGACATCTGCGTCGAGGGCGACCTGCTCAAGACCAAGATCAAGCTCGAGCAGGATTGGGCCACCGCCGTGTACAACGGCCAGTGGTACAGCCCGCTCAAGAACGCGCTCGACGCCTTTATGGCCGATACCCAGAAGTTCGTGACCGGCACTGTCCGTCTGAAGTTCTTTAAGGGCAACTGCCATGTCGTCGGTCGCAAGAGTCCCTTCAGCCTCTACGACTACGGCCTGGCTACCTACGACCGCGACACCAAGTTTGACGAGAAGGCCAGCGCCGGCTTTATCGAGATCGATACGCTGTCGCTCAAGACGTGGGCAAAGGTCCAGGGCCCCAGCTCTGCTGCTGCCCAGGCCTAGCGCCTCCTTCCCTTGGTATCCGCGCGGCCCATCCGCGTGATACATAACGGGCGCACGGGGTCCCTACCTTTCGTTATGCTTGCTGACACTTCTTAACATCGGTGGCCCCTACGTTCCGCCCGCATATATGATGCCGCGTCTGCGGCTGAGTCCGAGCCCCGTCGGGGTTGTCCGGCGGGGCTCCTTCTATCAATTTGGCGGCTCTGTGCCTATATATATGAGGAGTATCCATTATGTTCAATGCTATCGCGCATGCTTTGCTTGCCCTCGCGCCCGAGTTCGATGCTGTAAGGGTCGAGGACGTTCCTATGAGCCTGAAGGCCTGGATCGATGGTTCGCAGGGCAACATCCGGAGGGAGACGTTGGGCGCCAAGTGCATGGTGCGTCACTTCTTTGCAAATTAGCCACATGGCCCCGCGCGCGGCAGGGAGTGTGTAAAACTAGCGGTTGATAAATCGCTTTAGCGACAGGGCACATTGCTTTGGACGCTTGTTTTGGTATTTGGAGAAAGGAGACGGTTCCATGGCTCTTTGGGGCGGTCGTTTTGAGGCGGGCGTGGCCGAGGTCACGCAGGAGTTTGGCGCGTCGCTGCCGGTCGACAAACATCTCTATAAGCAGGATATCGCCGGCTCTAAGGCGCATGCCAAGATGTTGGCCGCCCAGGGCATCATCAGTGCCGAGGACGAGCAGGCGATTGCCAAGGGCCTGACCGGAATCGAACAGGATATCGATGCCGGCAACTTTACCTTCGACATCAACGATGAGGACATTCATATGTCCATCGAGAGCGAGCTGACGCGTCGCATCGGCGAGGCTGGCAAGCGCTTGCATACTGGGCGTTCGCGCAACGACCAGGTGGCGACCGATACGCGCCTGGGCGTCAAGGCGCTGGCCAAGGAGCTCATGGAGGCCAATCTTGAGCTGCGCCATGTGCTGGTGGATGCGGCCAAGAAGTACGACAAGGTGATTCTGCCGGGCTACACGCACATGCAACATGCTCAGCCCGTGCTGCTGTCGCATCACCTGCTGGCGTATTCCTGGATGTTCGCGCGCGACTTTACGCGTTTGAAGGCCGCCTTTGATGCTGCCGACAACTGCCCGCTGGGTGCCGCTGCGCTTGCCGGTACGAGCTATCCGCTCGATCGCCAGATGACGGCTGCCGAACTTGGCTTTGCGGGCGTGATCCCCAACTCGCTCGATGCCGTTTCCGACCGTGATTTTCTGCTCGATCTGCATTACGCCGGATCCGTCATGGCGATGCACCTGTCGCGTCTTTCCGAGGAGATCGTACTGTGGTCGAGCTCCGAATTTGGCTTTATCACGCTTTCCGACTCGTACTCCACTGGCTCGTCCATCATGCCGCAGAAGAAGAACCCCGACTTTGCCGAGCTTATCCGCGGCAAGAGCGGTCGCGTGTACGGCAACCTGGTGCAGCTGCTGGTAACCATGAAGGGCCTGCCGCTTGCTTATAACAAGGACTTGCAGGAGGACAAGGAGGGCGCGCTCGATACCGCCCATACGCTCATGCAGTGCCTGTCCGTTATGGCTGGAATGATTTCGACTTGGACCGTCAACGAGGATGCCATGGCGCGCGAGTGCGGCGTGGGGCACCTTGCCGCCACCGATGTTGCCGATTACCTGGCCAAGCGTGGCCTGCCGTTCCGCGAGGCACATGCCGTGGTGGGCCATCTGGTCCTGATGTGCGAGAAGCGCGGCTGCAATCTTGAGGACCTGCCGTTTGAGGTGTTCCAGGAGGCAAGCCCGCTCTTTGAGCGCGACATTACCGAGGCGCTCGATATCCCGTCGATTGTCGCCGCGCGCACGACCGAGGGCGGCACCGCTCCTGCTGCCGTTGCCGTGCAGTTGCAGCGTGCCGAGGCACAGCTCGTGGCTGACGAGGGCGTGTTTGGATCGCTGACCAAGGTCGTCGAGATGGGTCACGGGGCAAAGTAGAGGTTTGGCTGAAGCCGTTTTGGCCATGTATTGATAAATCGTTTTCGCTTTACGGGCGCCTGCTGATGTGGGAGCCCGTATTTTGTTGCTATGGGGGAGGGGCTTGTCGAGAACTTCTGTAGGACCTTTGGGCAGGTTGTGAAGGGGATACGTTCGCGGGCGGCAACCGACCGCCTGCTCTGTTCGGCGCGGTTGATGGGCGGTCGGATGGTACTCTAATCGGGCTTCGAAACAGAAGTGACACATATGGAGCGCTTTAATAAATTGCAACGTTTCAATAAACAGCTTTTTGTTTAACTGCAGCTAAAACTCTGTTACGATGCAGTCCAGGCGGGTGCCGGAATGGGACTTGGGCACGCGCGAACCTACTTGAAAGGCTACTTTTATGGCTATCGAGAAGACCTTCATCATGATTAAGCCCGACGCCGTGCGCGACCGCAAGATCGGCGAGATCGTTGCTCGCATTGAGCGCAGCGGCCTTGTCATCGAGCGCATGGAGATGACCACGCTCGAGCGCGCTACCGTCGAGGAGCACTACGCCCATCTGGCCGACAAGCCCTTCTTTGGCGGTCTCTGCGACTTTATGACGAGCGGTCCGGTCGTCAAGATGGTCGTTTCCGGTCTCTCCGCTGTTGCTAAGATGCGCACCCTCATGGGCGCTACCAACCCGCTTGAGGCTGCTCCTGGTACCATCCGCGGCGACTTTGCCGTCGATGTCAACGCCAACGTGATCCACGGCTCCGACTGCCTGGAGAACGCCGAGATTGAGATCAAGCGCTTCTTTGGCTAAACCAGCTTTGACTCCTTAAAGCTGTTAGCGTGTGGCTTGGGCGCCGCGGAACTCCATCCGCGGCGCCCTTTTATTCCAAAATCTATGCCGGGGCCCGCTCGGACATGTGTTCCGAGCGGGCCCCTGCTGTTAGCTTGTGGCACTGAATAGTTTAGGCTTCGTCGACGATCTTAAGGGCGCGCGTGTGATCGATCTCGTTGAGGAGGTTAACGCGACGCTCGTGACGACCGCCCTCAAACTCGGCGTCGAGCCACTCGTCGACGATCATCTTGGCGAGCTCGGAGCCCACGACGCGGGCGCCAAAAGCGAGCACGTTGGTATTGTTGTGCATGCGGGAGAGCTTGGCGCTGAAGGGCTCGGAGCACACGACGGCGCGTACGCCCTCGACCTTGTTGGCAGCCAGGCTGATACCGACGCCGGTGCCACAGATCAGGATGCCTAGATCGACGTCGCCGTTGGCAACGGCCTTACCCACCTTGTAGCCGGCGATGGGGTAGTCAAAGCTCTCGGAGGTGTCGGTGCCAAAGTTCACGACCTCGCAGCCGCGCTCCTTCAGGTGCTCGGAGATGATGTTCTTGAGCTCGACGGCGGCGTGGTCGTTACCGATACCGATCTTCATGGATAGTTCCTCTCTGGTCTGTGCGGCGAGATTGCTAAAGGTTTTACCGCGTTCGACTGCATGATAGCGCGACTTTTGTGTAAACGCTTGGGCGTTTTTTGGTCAAACGCTTTAGCATGCAACAAGACCGGTTTCTCATGAATGAATGCCGTCAGTTTGCGCCTGAATGCCGTCTACCGGAACCTGGGTTGCGGTTTTTGATGCATTGTTATCAAATAAAAGAGCTAATTATTATTGAGAGCCCAGCCCGTTATACAAGTAGGAGATACCTATGCCTGCCGATTCCCTTCGTGATGCCGCGTTTTGCGATGTTTTGAACCGCGAACTTGTTTGTGCACTCGGCTGCACCGAGCCCATTGCCGTTGCTTATGCAGCGGCGCTGGCGAGCCAGACGCTCGGTTGCGAACCCGATCATATGGATGTTGCCTGCTCGGGCAACATCATCAAGAACGTCAAGAGCGTGACCGTGCCCAACTCGGGCGGTATGCACGGTATTGAGGCCGCGGCCGTGCTGGGTGCCGTGGGCGGCGACGCCAAGAGCGCGCTCGAGGTGCTCGAGAGCGTCGATGACGCGGACCGCGCCCGCGTGGCCGAGCTGCTTGCCGATGCGGACTACTGCGATGTGTCGCTTGTCGAGGGTGTGCCCAACCTCTACATCAAGGTGACTGCGACGGCCGGGGGCCATACCGCGGTCGTCGAGATTACCGATCACCACACTAATGTCACGTGCCATACGCTCGACGGTATTCCGGTATGCGGTAAGTCGGCGGGGGAGTGCGCCGCCTGCGCCGAGCGCGTGGTGGCCGAGCGTGCGGCAGATAACGCCGACACGCCCATGTCGATCGAGACCATCATCGACTTTATCGAGGACGGTGACATTGAGGACGCCCGCGCTGCCGTTGAGCGTCAGATTGAGCTGAATGGCGCGATCAGTGCCGAGGGTCTCGCGCACGCTTGGGGCGCCGAGGTGGGCCGTACGCTGCTGGGTGCTCGTGCCGATGACGTCGCCTGCCGCGCCCGTGCCCGTGCGGCCGCCGGGTCCGACGCCCGCATGAACGGTTGCGCGCTGCCGGTCGCCATTGTGTGCGGCTCGGGCAATCAGGGCATTACCTGCGCATTGCCCGTCATGGAGTATGCCGAGTACCTGCGTTGCGACCACGAGCGCCTGGTGCGCGCCGTGATGCTGTCCGATCTTATCGCCGTGCATATCAAGAGCTATATTGGTGCGCTTTCGGCGTTTTGCGGTGCTATTTGCGCTGCGTGCGGCGCCGGCGCTGCGATTACCTGGCTGTGCGGTGGCACGCGCGAACAGATTGGCGCGACCGTCTCGAACACGCTCGGTAACGTGGGCGGCATCGTGTGCGACGGCGCCAAGGCGAGCTGTGCCGCCAAGATCTCGGCTGCCGTCGATGCGGCGATTCTGGGCCATGATATGGCCATGCAGGGTCGCGGCTTCCGCGCCGGCGAGGGCCTGATCCAAGATACCGTTGAGCAAACAATCGCCAGTATGGGCTACGTAGGCCGCGTGGGCATGAAGGACACCGACATCGAGATCCTCAACATCATGATCGGCAAAACCCAGGTGTGCTAGTTACGCGGTTTTACCAAACCGCGTAACCAGTCGACGCTGCAAATGCCCCTAAGCGGCAATCTGCCTTTCAATCGTCGGGCATGGCCAGAAGGCCTATGCCCTCCTCTTTCAAGGCACATTGCTCGCTTAGGGGCATTTTCGCTGACTTGTGCTCAACCTGCGGCGATATTTGGTTTGGAGCGAGGGGTCCTACGACAGTTCGTCGGCTAGTTGGTGTTCGTAGAAGGCTTCGATTACGGCGTTAAAGTCGCGGGCGAAGTCTTCCATGGTTCCGCACCAGGTGGCTCGGCCGGGTTTTCCCTGGCCAACATAGGCAGTTTGAATGCCGCAGGCGGGACTGGGGAAGTCGCGCTTGGGATCGTTGCCCACCATAAGGACCTCGTGTGGCTCGAGCCCCATCACCTGAAGCTGCTCTAGATAGTAGGTGGCATCGGGCTTGCAGCGGGTGGCGTTTCCCATGTGCGTCACGAGTTCAAAGGGGGCGTCGGCCAGGTCGCCCCAACCCATGCGGCACTCGATGGCCCCCTGGGGAAAGCTGGGGTTGGTAAAGAGCGCGCAGCGCAGCCCTGCGTCCTGTACGGCCTGGAGCGCGGCGTGTGCGCCCGGCATGGCGTGGGCGTTAATGATATCGTCGTTCTTGTACGGAAGAACTTCGCGGTCATAGTAGGTAAACGCCTCGTAGATGAGGGGATCGGAGAGGCAGATCCCGCATCGGCGCTCGACCTCTTCTTGGTAAAACTCAAGATTGGTGCGGTTGTCCGTGCCGCTGCGGCGATTGGCGTTGAGGTCGACCAGGATGGTGCCGAGGCGCGCCATCGTGCCACCGCGGCTGCGGCGCCCGATATCCGCGAGCATCGAAGAGACATCCTTAAAATAGCGAAGGATGAACGCGTTGAGGTTGATGCTGAGAAGCGTTTCGTCCATATCGAAAACGACTGCTTTGAGCACGCGGGCACCTTTCTCGAAAAATCGATCTAGAATCGTTGGCTCCGGATACTTTACCCCAAAGCCGAATGCCTGGCTGGTTATCGTCAAGTTGCGGAGACGTGTGTTCATAAGATTACGAAAAAGTCTCCACACGAGTAAAAAATCGCAGTTCACGCTTGAAATCGAACTCATTTCCCCGTAACCTATACGAACGTGATTGCATAAGCGTCACATTAGTATCTGTCGGCTCCCGAGTGTTCCTAAACGTTGTGTGCTTGTCGCACCCTTCTGTAGGTCCTAGCAATCGGGGCCCCGTAGTTCGAAAGGGGTCCACCTTTGAGTGAGATTCAGAACTCGTCCATTTTCTCTCTTGACGATGTCAACGAGGAGGAGATGAACAACCTCATCGACGGTACGATTACCGACTTTGATGAGGGCGATCTCGTTAACGGCACTGTCGTTAAGATCGAGCATGACGAGGTGCTCGTTGACATCGGATTCAAGTCCGAGGGCGTTATCCCGGTCCGCGAGCTGTCCATCCGCAAGGACGCTAACCCTGCAGACATCGTTGCACTCGGTGATCCCATCGAGGCTCTGGTACTCCAGAAGGAGGACAAGGACGGTCGTCTGGTCCTGTCCAAGAAGCGTGCCGAGTACGAGCGTGCTTGGAACCGCATCGAGGAGAAGTTCAACTCCGGCGAGAACGTCGAGGGCGAGGTTATCGAGGTTGTCAAGGGCGGCCTGATCCTCGACATCGGCCTGCGTGGCTTCCTGCCCGCCTCCCTCGTCGACCTCCGTCGCGTCAAGGACCTCACCTCCTACATGGGCACCCGCATCGAGGCCCGCGTCATCGAGATGGACCGCAACCGCAACAACGTCGTCCTCTCCCGTCGCGTCGTGCTCGAGGAGTCCCGTAAGGCCGAGCGCTCCGAGATCCTGTCCAAGCTCAAGTCTGGCATGCGTCTCCAGGGCACCGTTTCCTCCATCGTCGACTTCGGCGCCTTCGTCGACCTCGGTGGTATCGACGGCCTCATCCACATTTCCGAGCTCTCCTGGAACCACGTCAACCATCCTTCCGAGGTTGTCAAGGTCGGCCAGGAGGTCGAGGTCGAGGTTCTCGACGTCGATCTCAACCGCGAGCGCATCTCCCTGGGTCTCAAGCAGACCACCGAGGATCCGTGGCGCGCACTGGTCAAGAAGTACCCCGTCGGCGCTATCGTCGAGGGCACTGTGACCAAGCTTGTCCCGTTCGGCGCTTTCGTCGATCTGGGCGAGGGCATCGAGGGCCTGGTGCACATCTCCGAGATGGCCAACAAGCACGTCGATCAGCCTTCTCAGGTCACCCACGTGGGCGACAAGGTTCAGGTCAAGGTCATGGAGATCGACCTCGACCGTCGTCGTATCTCCCTGTCCATGAAGTCCGCTGCTGAGACTCTGGGCGTCGAGATCGAGGTTACCCCGCTGCCTTCCGAGAAGAAGGACGAGGAGACCGACGCCGAGTAAATCGGTTTGACGATCACTTGTTTTAAGGGATCCGTCCGCAATGGACGGGTCCCTTTTTGCATTTGGTGCCGAGATGCGCGATGCTGCCCGGGCTGTCCACAGGCTATTGGGTTGTCAGTGCATGAAAAATGCCGACATCCCGCCTCGGGGAGGAGGCGGGAACACACCGAGTAGACGGAGGGGTGTGGAGCGCGGTCGCGTCTCGACTGACGACGTTGCCCATCGACAGGACCATTGTAGCGCATGGCGGTTCTTGGTTTATCGTGTCGAGCGTTTGCGTTGTGCCATTGCCTGCGGCAACGGTGTGTTACACTCTTGCACTGCTGAGTGGGCCAGACGGTCGCGCGATGTGCTGCTTGCAGCACGCGTGAGGAAAGTCCGGGCTCCAGAGGGCGGGATGCCGGCTAACGGCCGGGCGGAGTGATCCGACGGAAAGCGCCGCAGAAAAGAAGACTCCCACCTGCGCCGCAAGGCGTAAAGGGAAAAGCTGAAACGGTGGTGTAAGAGACCACCAGCGTCGTGGTAACACGGCGGCTTGGCAAGCCCCATCCGGAGCAAGCGCGAATAGGAACGCTATGGGCCGGCCCGGTCCGCGTTCGGGTAGCGTGCGTGGAACTGCACGGTAACGTGCAGACAAGATAAATGACCGTTCACGACAGAACCCGGCTTATCGGCCCACTCAGCACTTTGTTGACGCTGCGAACCCGTCAGCGCGGCAATCTGCCTTTCAAGCCTTCGGGCATGACCATAAGGTCAATGCCCTTGTCTTTCAAGGCACATTGCTCGCGCTGACGGGTTCTCGCTGTTGGTGACGGTATCATTGGCGTTTCCGTTCTTGTTGGCGAGGTCAACGGTGCTGTCTTTGCCGTATTATTGAGGCTGTTTGTTGCTGCGCTTTATTTTATTGAGGGGCTTTGTTGGACAGCTATTTTACTCTGCAATCGAATATTGAGGTTTCGGGCGAATTTGTGGACCGCAAGAGCCGGTTTATTGCCCAGCTGGTCCATATTGAGTCCGAGGATGAGGCGAATGCCTTTATCGAGACCGTTCGCAAACGTCATTACGACGCTCGACACAATGTTCCCGCGTGGATTTTGGTCGATGGACGCGAGCGTCAAAGCGATGACGGTGAGCCGAGCCGCACGAGCGGTATGCCGACGCTCGAGGTGTTGCGCGGCGCGGGGCTCAAAAATGTTTGCTGCGTAGTGACGCGCTATTTTGGTGGCACGCTGTTGGGGCCTGGTGGCTTGGTACGCGCCTATACCGCGGCGACGCAAGCGGCGGTGGCCGCGGCTCGGGAGGCCGGGCAGATCGTCGAGATGACGAGCGTCGTGCCTGTTGACGTGCATGTGGCCTATCCGCAGTACGAGCAGGTGCTTCGCTTGGCGCAGGATTCGGGTGCCAAGGTTTCGGATACCGATTACGCGGATGCCGTGACACTTCACTTGGTGTTTAAGGCGGGGGAGCAGGAGTCTTTTTGCGCCAGGATGCGCGAGCTTATGGCGGGGCGCGAGGAGATCGAGGTCGGTGCTCCCGTATTTGCCGAGTTCTAACGGCGACGGCCGGCGTGCTTTTGGATGGATCCCAAGCGCGCCGGCCGTCGTTTTTCTGTGCTGCCGTTTACTCGGCGAGCTGCTTTAGTACATCACAGGCGATTTCGACGGCATCGTCGATGCAGCCGGGGCAGCTGCGAAGCGGACCCTTGTCCGATCCGATGCCCTTGAGCGTGCCGCAGACGGTCGTCGTGTTCTTCTCGCCAAAACGCTTGGCGATTTCGCGCGACAGCTTGTAGGTCTGGCCCTTGGTCTTGGGGTTTTCCATGCCGTCGCTCATCACGAAGCCCATGATGGCCACGGCGCCCGAGATGGCGCCGCAGGTTTCGGTCATGCCGCCCATGCCGGCACCAAAGCCCTCGGTGAGGGTAAAGGCGATCTGGGGGTCGAGTCCGACGGCAGGCGCGAGGGTGCAGGCGACGGCTTGGGCGCAGTTAAAGCCGCGGGCGTGGTATTCGGCAGCCTGAGCCTGACAGGCGTTGATGTCGAGCTGGGCCGTATCGATTTGCTTCATCGTTGTCTCCTTGGTTACGGTGTACTCGCCTATGGTACCCGTGACGGTGCATGTAATCATCGAGAGCTTCATGTATGCCTCATTTTTATCTATCGAGCAAATGCCCAAGGCTTGAGATAAAACCCTTGATTAATTAGTCCCATAACCTACCTTTGGGATGGGTTGAGAGGGGTGCAGGGTAGCGGTATCGTGAACCGAATAAAACTAAAACCCAGGCAAGGGAGCAAGATATGAGCGAGCAGACTATCGGTACCACATGTGTTCAGGGCGGCTACCGCCCGGGTGACGCGGAGCCGCGCCAGGTGCCTATCTACCAGTCCACCACGTGGAAGTATGATACGTCCGAGCATATGGGCAAGCTGTTTGACCTGGAGGAGTCCGGTTACTTCTACAGCCGCCTGCAGAACCCCACGTGCGATCTGGTTGCTGCCAAGATCTGCGAGATGGAGGGCGGCACCGCCGCGATGCTCACGAGCTCGGGCATGGCTGCGAACTTCCTCGCCATCTTTAACGTCGCCGGTGCCGGTGATCACGTGGTTGTGTGCTCTGCCATCTACGGCGGCACCTACAACCTGCTGGCTCACACTATGGGCCGCATGGGCCTGACCTGCACGTTCGTCGCACCCGACTGCACCGATGAGGAGCTGGAGGCCGCTTTCCAGCCCAACACCAAGCTCGTCTTTGGCGAGACCATCGCTAACCCCGCGCTTGCCGTGCTCGATATTGAGCGCTTTGCCAAGGCCGCGCACGACCACGGCGTGCCGCTGATGGTCGACAACACCTTCCCGACGCCCGTGATGTGCCGTCCCTTTGAGTGGGGCGCCGACATCGTCACGCATTCCACCACCAAGTACATGGATGGTCACGCGGCCTACCTGGGCGGCGTGATCGTTGATCACGGTCAGTTTGACTGGATGGCCCATGCGGACAAGTTCCCGGGTCTCACCACGCCCGACGAGAGCTACCACGGCGTGACCTATGCCGAGAAGTTCGGCCGCGAGGGCGCCTTTATTACCAAGGCTACCGCGCAGCTCATGCGCGACCTCGGCCCCATGCAGAACCCGCAGGCGGCGTTCTTCCTGAACAGCTCGCTCGAGAGCCTGCACGTGCGTATGCCGCGCCATTGCGAGAACGGTCTGGCGGTCGCCAAGTTCCTGCAGGGCCACCCCAAAGTGCGCTTCGTGAGCTATCCGGGCCTAGAGGGCGACAAGTACTACGACATGGCTCAGAAGTACATGCCCAACGGTACCTGCGGCGTCGTGAGCTTTGGCTTTACCGGTGGTCGTGCGGCGGCCGAGACCTTTATGAAGAGTCTTAAGCTCGCCCAGATTGCCACGCACGTGGCCGATGCCCGCACCTGCTGCCTGCACCCGGCAAACGCCACCCATCGCCAGATGAACGACGAGGAGCTCATCGCCTGCGGCATCTCCGCCGATATGGTGCGCCTGTCGTGCGGCCTTGAGGATACGGCCGATTTGATTGCCGACCTTGAGCAGGCACTCGAGCAGTGCTAGGCTAGCGTGCGTGCGAGGCGTGGGACGGCTTTTCGGCTGACGACGTCCTCATAGTTCCGATTCCGTAGGCGGGACCCCGATCGTGTCCGTTTGTAGGCGATTGGGGTCCCGTTTTTGCGTTGCACGATAGAAAGGATATACATGGAGAAAACTGCCGAGCAGCTGCGCCGCGAACACATTGCCCTAGAGGGCGACACCCACGGTAAGAATAAATGGGCGATTCTGTTCACCGTGCTCGTCATGACCTTTATGGTGTGTTTGGATTCGACCGTCGTGACCGTGGCGCTGCCCGTGATGCAAAAGGAGCTGGGCGTGGGCCTCGATCGCATTCAGCTGGTGAGCTCGGTGTACCTGCTTGCGACATGCGTGGCTATGTTGCCGTTTGGCCGTCTGGGTGACGTGCGCGGCAAGGTGAATGTGTTCCAGCTGGGTGTCATCGTCTTTTCGGTCGGTTCGCTGCTGTGCGGCCTTTCGGCCTCGCTCGAGGTTCTTATCCTGGCACGCATTGTTCAGGGCGTCGGTTGCGCGGCGGCCATGGCTAACAACATGGGTATCATCACCGAGTCGTTTCCGGCGCGCGAACGAGGCCGTGCTATGGGTATTCTCGCGACCTTTGTGGCCCTCGGCATGATGTGTGGCCCCGTGCTCGGCGGCATGCTGGTGGCAAGCTTTCCTTGGGAGAGCATCTTCCTCATCAACCTGCCCATTGGCGTCATCTCGTTTATCGTGGGGCTCTACACGCTGCCGCATGTAAAGCCGGAGGCCGGCGAGCGCCCCATGTCGCTGGCGGAGGCCGCGCGTCGCTGCTTTGCAAATTCGGCCTTCACCATCAACCTTGCCTGCATGCTCATCGTGTTCGTTGGTATTGGCGCATCCGAGTTTATCCTGCCGTTCTATTTTCAGGACGCCCACGGCTTTGGTTCCGACATTTCCGGATTGCTGTTTTTGGCGCTGCCGATGGTGAATGCCTTTATCGGCCCGCTTTCGGGTGCGGTTTCGGACCGTGTTGGCTGCGAGGGTCCCACGGCGGTCGGCCTGGGCGTGTACGTGTGCGGGCTCTTTGCGGTAAGTACGCTCGACGAGCACTCTTCCATCCCTGTGATTGTGTGCTGTGCCGCGTTTATGTCGTGCGGTACGTCGATTTTCCAGAGCCCCAACAACTCGCTGTATATGGGCTCGGCTCCGCGCGAAGCGCTCGGCTTTGCGGGCAGCCTGGGTAGTTTGGCACGCTACGCCGGCATGGCGCTCGGCATTACGGCGGCGTCGCATATCCTGTATGGGCAGATGAGCGTGGCAATGGGCGAGGCCGTGACCAGTTTTGTTACAGGTCGTCCGGACGTATTCCTATTCGGCTTTCGCTCGGTGTTCTACGTACTCATGGCTGTGGCCGCCGTGGGCTTTGCGCTTGCCATGGTGCGTTTGGTGAAGATGCGCGCCCGCCATTAGCATGTTGGGAGGCTGTCTGCCACGATTCGCGCCGTCCCAAAAAGACTGGTTTGTGGTGCGATGTGGCTTGTGGGGCGGGCGGGGGTCGGTCCGTGGTAGACTATCGAACAACGTTTATTAATCGCGCGGTATCGTTGCCGCGAGAAGGGGTTGCGCCATGCAGGAGCTTGAGGATCGTATTCGCCATGACGGCATCGTAAAGGCCGGTAACGTCCTTAAGGTTGATGCCTTCCTCAACCACCAGTGCGACGTTGAGCTGTTCGACCACATGGGCGCCGAATGGGCCCGTCTGTTCGAGGGTGTCGAGATCAACAAGATCCTGACGATTGAGGCTTCGGGTATTGGTATGGCCTGCATCGCAGCTCAGCATTTTGGCGGCGTGCCGGTGGTCTTTGCAAAGAAGGCCCAGTCCATCAACCTTGACGGCGAGCAGTATGCCACGACCATCTACTCCTTTACCAAGCAGAAGGAGTACCCGGTCATTGTCGGCAAGCGCTTTCTGTCCGAGGGCGATAAGGTCCTGATTATCGACGACTTCCTGGCCAACGGCTGCGCGCTTGAGGGCCTTATTAAGATCTGCGAGGCTGCGGGCGCCGAAGTTGCCGGCATTGGCATTGCCGTTGAGAAGGGCTTCCAGGGCGGCGGCGATAAGCTCCGTAAGCGCGGCTTCCGCGTTGAGAGCTTGGCCCGTATCGCCGATATGGACTGCGAGAACGGCGAGATCACCTTCGCCTAAGCGCGCAACATAAGCGATTGGTATGCGATGTGACAAAGGGACTGTCCCTTTGTCACATTTTTTGTATGAGGGGAGGTGTTGATATGGACGAGAACAAGATGGGCTGGCGCGAGTATGCGCGCTTTGCCGAGATGTCGGTTGAGGAGCTGGCGCGCGATTGCGAGGTACAGGTGTTTCGCGCGACGGGTCCGGGTGGGCAGGGCGTGAACACGACGGACTCTGCGGTGCGCATGAAACATGGGCCCACGGGGATTGTCGTGACGGCGCGTGAGAGCCGCAGCCAGTTTCAGAATCGCGCGAGCTGCCTGCGTAAGCTGCGCGCTGAGCTTGAGCGTCGCGGGCGTCCACCGCGTCGACGCGTAAAGACCAAGGTGCCTCAGCGCTCTCGCCAGCGCAGGCTTAATGACAAGCACTTCAACGCCATTAAAAAGGCCAACCGTCGCAAGCCGGGCGGGGAGGAATAGCCTCCTCGTAAGTTGCGGTGAAATAGGGACTGTTTATGCAGCTAAAGCCGTAAGACAGTCCCTATTTCACCGCAACTTAGGTGGGGTTAGCGGGTGGGGTGCCAGACCTCGAGGGCGCCGGCGAGGATGTCGACCTCGATGCGTGAGGCGACAACGGGCTCGCCGTCGGCCTGGATGGGGTAGTCGGGCTCCTCCAAGGTGAGCGCGGCATGGCGGCATCGGCGCATGCGAACCGGTGGCAACTTGGTATGGTGGCCGTCCTTAGCCGAAAGAAACATAGGCAGGGCAACCGCGCGAGGGACGGGGCCGCAGGCGTAGCAGACGTCGAGCATGCCGTCGCAGGGGTCGGCATCGGGGCAGATACGATAGCCCGAGCCATACGTGGGGCCCAGCTGAATCGCCATGATGATCGCCCTCACGCGCTCGGCGGGCGCGTCGTCAAAGCTGGCTGTCATGGGGTAATTGCGATAGCGTAGGCCAAACTGCTCAAGTCCCGAGAGAGTGTAGAGCGGAGTGCCGGCGAGACCCGTCTTTTTGCGCAGCTCGGTGGTGCCCAGGCCGATGGCGGCATCGATGCCGATCGAAAGCGTCTGGTCGTAGTACTCAACGGAAGCCTCGCCGCTACCGCTTGCGGGGTTCCATGAGCGAATGCGCCCGATGTCCTGACGCTGCAGCTCGCAGGAGAGCAGCGCGCCAAAATCCTTACCGGAGAAATCGTCGATGCCGAGTGTTTGGGCAAAATCGTTGCCGGAGCCCACGGGTAGGATGGCGAGAGCGGGGCGGACCGCCTCATCCTGCGTCATAAGCCCGTTGACGACCTCGTGAATCACGCCGTCGCCGCCAAGGGCGATAACGGTGCGATAGCCCTGAGCCTGTGCGGCAAGCTCCTTGGCGTGTCCCATGCGCTCGGTTAGCACCAGGTCAAACTGGGATGCGCGTGCAGTCATGTCCATAAAGCGTTGCAGGCGCTCGGCAACTTCGCGCGCCGCACCCAACTGGGCGGCTGGGTTGGCGATGATGAGCGTGAGGCCAAAATCAGTTGCGTGCATGGGGCGACTCCCGGCGTATGACGTGACGGTGCGGTCGCGCTCAGGTCGAATTGCCCCCGATTGTGGCTGCACGTCGAATACTTACGTCTACTCTATCAGGTCGTTGTGGCGCTCGATAGCATCCGCTACCGTACCGCCCTCATCTACAATAAGCGAACGGCGCTTGGGCGAGATAATGCGCTGGGCGGGGTACACGCCGCGGTGTCCGGCGGTTAGGTAGCTGATAAAGGCCACGATGACAAAGAACCCGGCAGCCGTGCCGTGGAACAGGTCGATGGCCATCATACAGGTGGTGATAGGCACGTTAAGGCCGGCGCAGAACACGCCGAGCATGCCCAGCGCTGCCAGAAAGCTGGGATCGATTCCGACGAGGCAACCTATCCAGCCGCCGAGCGCCGCACCGATGCCAAACAGGGGCGTGACCTCGCCGCCTTGGAAGCCCGCGCCCAGGGTAAGCGCTGTGACGACCAACTTGATGGCTGCGTCCGCCAGGGTGGTGTTGCCGGCAAATCCGGCGCCGGAAAGCCACGTGGAAAGGCCGGCGTAGTTCCAGGCGTCGAGGAGGGCATAGGCGGCCAAAACCACGAGTGCGCCGATGAGTGCGCGAACGAGGTAATTGGTGATAAAGCGACCGTAGAGGCTCTTGACGGTTCGAACCGACCAGGCAAAGAGGCGTGCCGTCAGACCGAAGATAATTGCGCTGATAACAACGATGACGACCGTTTTGGGCGTCATAGCGGGAACGCTGGCGATGACATTCGCCTCGTACTCGGTACCTAGGGCGAGTGATGTAAAGTAGCCGGTAAACGAGGCGACCAGGCAGTAGATGCCCGCGGTGTAGTCGATCTTGCCGATAAAGCACATCTCCATGCCAAAGAAAGCCCCGGCAAGGGGCGAGCCGAATACGGCGCCAAAGGCCGACGAGATGCCGGCGAGCATGAGGTCGTGGTGGTCATGCTTTTTGAGGTGGGCGAGGCTCGAGATGTTGCTGGCGATGGTGCCGCCAATCTGCACCGCAGCTCCCTCGCGACCGGCCGATCCGCCCGTTAGGTGCGTGAGCGTGGAGCAGACGAAGGTGAGGACGGCCATGCGCATATGGATGAGGCGGGTGCCCAGAGCGGAGTCGATGACCAGGTTGTTACCGCGTTTGGCGGCGAGACCGTGGTTTTTGTACACCCATGCGGTGACAACGCCCACAACGGGAAGCAGCGCGTAAATCCACGCATGCTGCTCGCGATAGTCGGTCGCGATATTCAACGAGGCCAAAAACGCCCAAGCGGCAACGCCCATGGCGAGCGAGACGATGACGACGAGTGCGAGCAACTTGGCGCTCGCGAGTAGGTTGCGGGCGTTGCGGCGCGTGTCGGCAGCCAAGAGATGCTCAGAGCGGGTGAGCTGATGCCTGCCTGCCGCGATGACGTCGTTCAGAGAGAAAAAACCGCCTTCGTCGAGCGGCTGGGAATGATCCTGCGCTTCGTTTGCGCTTTCGGGTTTGTCGTTATGAGCCATACGTTCCTCTTTTAGGTTGCAACGCAAGCATTATAAAACGCGGTAAACGCGACGAGCCGGTGGGTTGGTTTCCGTTCTGTTTCGCGGCCTGCAACTGACAGGTGTATTTGCGGGTGCAGGCCGAGTCGCGGTCGTGCGTCGGGGGATTATACTGAGACAAGCATAAAGAATCGGCGCCCCTGTTGTGCGCCGTGGCATTAAGAGGTGCATATGGCAGAGAAACTCATTCCGCTGGAGGACGCGCAGTCGATTGTCCTGTCGCACGTTGCTCCGACCGATCTCGTCGAGATTCCCGTGTGGCAGGCCGCCGGTCTTCCCTTGGCCGAGGACGCGGTGGCCGATATCGACATCTCGCCGTTTGCCAACAGCGCCATGGACGGGTATGCCGTGCGCTCGGCGGACTTGGCGCAGGCATCTGGCGAGGCGCCGGTGACGCTCGATGTTATCGGACATGAGGCCGCGGGTCATGTGTTTGGGGACGCAATCGGCGCGGGCGAGACGGTCCGCATCATGACGGGCGCGCCGGTGCCCGAGGGTGCCGATGCCGTGGTGAAGTACGAGATCGTCGATGTGCTCGACGGTGACGGCAACGAGGGCTCGCGTGTGAGGTTTTTGGCGCCGGCCAAGGTGGGGAAGAACGTTCGCTCTGCCGCCGAGGAGGCCCATGCCGGCGAAGTCGTGATGTGTGCTGGCGAGGTTGTGACTCCGGCCGGCGCCGGCCTGCTGGCAAGCGCCGGTTACGCGAGCGTGAAGGTCCATGCCGCTCCGCGCGTGGGCATTATCTCGCTGGGCACGGAGCTGGTCGCGCCGGGTGAGCTGCCGGCGCGCGGGCAGATTCGCGACTCCAACTCCTCGGCGCTGATGGCCGAGGCGCTCGATGCCGGCGCCGAGCCCGTGTTCTACGGTATTGCGCCCGACGATGAGCAGGCGATTGGCGAGCTGGTGCATCGCGCCACGCGAGAGTGCGATTTTGTCATTACGAGCGGCGGCGCCTCGGCGGGCGATTACGACTACGTGACGGCGCTCGTCCGGCGCGAGGGCGTGGTGCTGTTCGATCGCATCTCGATGCGTCCGGGCAAGGCCATCACGTTTGGCTTGCTCGGGGGCAAGCCCTACCTAGGGCTTTCAGGCAATCCGGCCGCGGCGTATGTGGGCTTTGAGATGCTCGCCCGCCCGGCGATTCGCAAGATGCGCGGCTTTGCCGAGGGTACGCGTCCCGTGCAGCAGGCGACGCTCACGCACGGCGTGAAAAAGCGACAGCATCGCCGCTTCTTCGATCGCGCCACGGTTTTGCGCGACCCCGAGACCGGTGAGTTGTTGGTGACCGAGGCTAAGACACAGAATTCGGCGTTGCTTGGAACTATGCAGCGTGCGAACTGCCTGTTGCGTATTGACGAAGGACCGTGCGAGCTCAAGGCGGGAGATGCCGTGGACGTTGTTCGCGTCGACCTGCCCGAGGGCGCCGTGTTGTAGGAGGAATGCTATGGAGCTGAAGACATCGATCGTGACGTGCTCGGATACGCGCGATCTTGCCCAGGACGAGGCTGGAGCCGCACTCGAGGAACTTATCGAGGCACAGGGCTGGACGGTCGCCTCACATGTGGTCGTGCGCGACGACGTCAGCGAGATTGGTGATGCCATTGTGGAAGCTGCCGATGAGTGCCACGCCAATGTCGTGCTCACCTGCGGCGGCACGGGGCTTTCGATGCGAGATGTGACGCCCGAGGCGACGCGTGCCGTCTGCGACCGCGATGTGCCGGGTATTGCAGAGGCAATCCGCGCGTATTCGATGACCAAGACGCGCCGCGCCATGCTCTCGCGCGCTATTTGCATGCAACGAGGTCATACACTTGTCGTAAACTTTCCCGGTTCTACGAAGGCCGCCCGCGAAAGCTGGGAGGCCATAGCAGACCAGCTGGAGCATGCGGCTCAGATGACAGCTGGCGGCGGACATACCAACTAAGCGGTTTACCTGCGGCGGGGCGACCTGAACGGCTGCTCCGCCTTTGTTTTCCGCCGAAGCGACGCCGAGATGCACGGTAATTCGGAACTATATTCTCTGACGAGAATAATTTCTCACTATCATTATTCGCGCAGAAGTATAATCTGATTGCAGATTAAAGCCCGCGGTGGGGTACCCGGGCATAGCGTTCGAAAGGGTTGAACATGTTCGATATGGTTTCTCGCCGCGGATTCGTTTCGCTTTCTGCTGTCGCCGCTGCCGGCCTTGGTCTTGCCGGCTGTTCGGGCAGCAAGACGTCCGAGCCGGCCGGATCCGATGCCGGCTCCGTCAAGTCTTCCTCTAAGAAGAAGGCTGTCGAGCTGCAGGTCTTTGCCGCTAACTCGCTCGAGAAAGCTCTGCCCGAGGTTCAGGAGCTCTACACCGAGCAGACCGGCACCACGTTTGCCGATACGCAGTTTAAGGCGTCTGGCGACCTTGTCGAGCAGATGCGCGCCGGTGCCGCCGTCGACGTGCTCATCACGGCCTCCAAGGGCACCATGGACGACGCCGAAGCCGCCGAGCTCGTCGATGCCGACACGCGTGAGGACATGTTCGTCAACGACCTCGTGATCATTCGCGCCGAGGGCTCCGATACTAAGGTCGAGGCCATCGCCGACGTCGCGAATCTGGACGGTAAGATTGCCATTGGCGACGCCAAGACCGTCCCCGCCGGCAAGTACGCCAACCAGGCGCTGGCTTCCGTGGGCCTCTATACCGGTACCGAGGGCGACGACGGCGAGTACGCGCCCGAGCTCGCCGACAAGGTAGCCCTGGCCGACAAGGTCGGCACCGCTGCGTCTTACGTCTCTACAGGCGACTGCGTGGCGGGTTTTGTCTACAGCTCCGATATCTTCCGCTACGACGGCATCGAGGAGGCCTTCGTGTGCCCCGAGGACTCGCACAAGCCCATCGTGTATCCCGGTGCCGTCGCCGAGAGCTCCGAGCACGCCGACGAGGCCAAGGCGTTCATCGACTTCTGCCTGACCAACAAGAAGGCCCAGAAGATTTGGGGCAAGTACGGCTTTGAGCTTTCCGAGTAGTGCGGCTTGGCGCGATAATTCCATCGTTTTGTGTTTCACTCCGTCCTTGTATTCGCTTGGAGCTTTTCGTGCTTAATAGATTCCGCATGCTTGTCGCCTGTGCTTTGACCTTCGCGCTTTGCTGGGTGCCGGGATTTGCGTTTGCCGGGGACGCCGAGGACGGGGCCCAGGTTGCTGCGACCGCTCATGGGCTTTCCTATGGAATCGAGGGTTTTGAGCGGTTGGCGAAGGGGACCGCTCGTGCCATGGAGGGCCAGCCTGAGGGCTACCGGTTTCCCGTTGACGAGGATGTGGACCTTGTAGTGGCGCCTGCTGCCGATCGCGTTGTGGCGTGGATATCGCCCAAGGCGGTCGAGAAGTATAGATTGGATCCGCAGGACAACGAGTGCGTATCGGGTCTCAAGGCCCTCGTCTGTGACCTCGACAGCGCAAACTGCATGGGAGGTGCGCGGCTGGGGGACGTGGATCTTCCTTGGTATGTCACGGCGGAAACAACGTTTGATGCCGGCGGGTATACCTATGGCTTTGATGAGCGCGGTGCGGATGGGGACCGCTATGTGGTGATTGCATCAGCCTCGGGTGATGCCAAGGGCGGCGCGCGTTGGCTTGATAGCGCTCAAATGGTAGAGGCGTCGTCTGTCATGTTGCGGGATGAGCAAGGGCCCTTGACCTCTCTGGTCTCCTTTTTGGGCGACATCGACTATCGCCCGTTTTGGGTGTCCATTAAAACGAGCGGCCTTGCCCTGGTGATCTCCCTTGCGCTGGGCCTGTTCGCCGCGTGGAAGACTATGGGTACCTCGAGTCGCATCAAGGGCCTGCTCGACTCGGTCTTTACCATCCCCATGGTGTTGCCGCCCACGGTCTGCGGCTTTTTGCTGCTTATGCTGTTTGGTCGCTCGACCGGGGTGGGCCAGTGGCTGATTGCGCACGGCGTCTCGATTGTCTTTACGTGGCCGGCGGCGGTGATCTCTGCCGTGGTGGTATCGTTCCCCCTGGTCTACCGTACGGCGCTCGGCGCCTTTGAGAGCCTCGACACGCAGATGCTTGACGCCGCGCGAACCCTGGGATGGTCCGAGCGTCGCATCTTTGCCAAGCTTATGATGCCGCTTGGGTGGCCTTCTATTGCTGCTGGTACGGTCCTCGCCTTTGCCCGCGCGATGGGAGAGTTTGGCTGCACGCTGTTCTTTGCGGGCAACTACGCCGGCATTACGCAGACCATCCCCATCGCCATCTATTTTGAGTGGATGGGCGGCAATACGTCGGTCGCGCTCTTCTGGGTCGTGGTCGTAATTGCGTTCAGCTTCCTGGTCATCCTGTTCATTAACATGTACACCGCCCATTCGCAAAAGTATCGCGAGCGGGGCCTTTCCCATGCGGGGCGCAAGCAGGCCAAAGACCTCGCCGGACAGGGTGATTCGCTCGACCCGGCGGGCGGCGATGCCCTGCGAATCGATCGCGAGGCGCTGGCCGAGCTTATGCGCGATGACGCGGTTGCGAAGGGAGGTCGATAGGCCATGTCGCTCGTTCTGGATATTAAAAAGCGCTATCCCGGGTTTATGCTCGACATGCAGCTTGAGGCCGGCGAGGAGCGTGTGGCGCTGCTCGGTGCCTCGGGTTGCGGCAAGAGCTGCACCTTGCGCTGCATTGCCGGTGTGGAGACGCCCGACGAGGGCAAGATCGTCGTCAACGGCGTGACCTTTTTTGACTCGGCGGCGGGCATCAACCTGTCGCCCCAGGAGCGCAAATGCGCCCTGCTGTTCCAAAACTATCAGCTGTTTCCCAACATGACGGTGGCCGATAACGTATGTGCCGGCGTAAAGGACGCGGGCGACGCCGCGGCGCGTAAAAAACTTGCCGAGCGCTACCTGGGCATCTTTGGCCTAGCCGATTTTGCCGACCGCTATCCCGCGCGCCTCTCGGGCGGTCAGCAGCAACGTGTGGCGCTTGCCCGTATGGTGGCGGCTCACCCGGGCATCTTTATGTTCGACGAGCCCATGAGCGCACTCGATTCCTATCTTAAGAGCGCCCTCGAACAGAACATGCTCGACCTGTTCGATGTATGCAACCGCACCGTGCTCTATGTGAGCCACGACATCGACGAAGCGTGCCGCCTGTGCCAGCGCATCTGCGTGATGCACGACGGGCATGTTGAGGAGATCGGCTCCGTCGAGGACGTGGTCCGCCGTCCGCAGACGCTGGCGGCGCTGCGCCTGACGGGCTGCAAGAACACAAGCCGGGCGCGCAAGATCGGCGACGAAGAAGTTGAGGCGCTCGATTGGGGCATGACCTTTAACGTGGGTCGCGAGGTTCCCGATAATGTGGCGTACCTGGGCATTCGCGCGAGCTACTTCCATGTGGACAACCGTGCCGAGCGGGGTCGCAACAGCTACGACCTGCACGTGGCGCGCGTGAGCGATTCGCGTTTTGAGCGCCTGGTGCTGTTGGATGCGCCGCGGGCCGATGCGCCAACGCGTCTGCAGTGGAAGGTCAACAAATTGAGCGTACCAGCGGATGGGTTACCGCAAGAAGGCGAGACCCTGCGTATGCATTTTGATGCCAGCAGGATCCATCTGGTTTGTCGGTAGCGCCGGGTAATGCCGTCGGGGATATAAGTCTCGGCGGCTTTGTCTTGCCGTTCGCCGAATGAAGGATGACAAACTCTTATCAACACAGATAATTATTTATTAAACGGCGGCACACGACGCTGTCGTACGAATGTCAACGGTGTTCGCATGGTCGACGACCGTTGATATAGTTGACCTTAACTTGTAAAGGAGGACGCGCACATGCCGCAGACGACATACATTCGCCGCGTTGCCGCGCGCGCCCTGTATATGGCTCGGAGTCGCATATGAGCAGGTATGTTCACGGCTCCGGGAGAGACGACGCACAACTAAATAATCGACCGCAAAGCAGGTTCCCCAAAATTCCGGGTTTAGGCACGGCTGGGTTTTCGCCGCCCACCGTGCAGCAATACCGTAGTTATCCGTATTTGGTTCGAGAGGGGAACCGTCATGGCTGAAGAATTTGATTTCCATCCGATGTGGGAGAGCCTCGGCATGAATCTTGCCGACCACGATATGCTGCTGGGCGCCGTGGGCCAGATGTACGGCGATATGTTCCTGACGCAGAACAATCGCCCCAAGTCCACGTCCTACCTGGATTTTGTCGCCACCAACATCCACAGCGGCCGTATTAAGGAGATGCTCGACAAGAAGGAGGCCGGCGAGGCCACCAAGATCGTCGGTTCGTTCTGTGTGTACGTGCCCGAGGAGATCGTGCTTGCCTGCGATGGCATCCCCGTTGGCCTGTGCTCGGGTGCCGACTGGGCGACCGACAAGGTCGAGGAGCATCTGCCGCGCAACACCTGCCCGCTCATCAAGAGCTTTGCCGGCTTTAAGCTGGGCGAGGTCTGCCCCTACATTGAGTCGAGTGATCTGGTGGTGGGCGAGAACACCTGCGATGGCAAGAAGAAGGCCTACGAGTTCTTTGCCACGCAAAAGAACATGTACGTCATGGATATTCCCAACGTGCACGACGAGTCGACGCTCGTGACCTGGAAGGCCGAGGTTAAAAAGCTTGCCGCCAAGATCGAGGAAGAGTGCGGCGTCAAGATTACGCCCGAGCGCCTGAAGGCTGCCATCCACGCCGTCAACGAGAAGCGTCGCGCCCTGCAGCGCCTCGCTGCCACGCGCGCTGCCGATCCGGCGCCCATCAGCGGTCTCGACAGCCTGCTGACCGTTCAGGCCGCCTTTATGGACGACACGCCGCGTCTGACCGGAGCCATCAACGAGATGGCCGCCGAGTGCGAGCAGCGCGTTGAGGCCGGCGAGGGCGTGGCGCCCAAGGGGACCAAGCGCATCCTGTACACCGGCACGCCCATGGCCGTGCCCAACTGGAAGCTGTTCAACCTCATCGAGAAGGCCGGCGGCGTTGTGGTAGGCGAGGAGTCCTGCACGGGCTCGCGCTACTACAAGGACCTGGTCGACGAGTCCGGTGAGACGGTCGACGAGATGCTCGACGCCATCGCCGAGCGCTACTTTAAGATTAACTGCGCCGTCTTTACGCCCAACGATCAGCGTATGAAGGACATTGTCCAGATGGCCAAGGACTTGCATGCCGACGGCATCGTCGACGTGGCCCTGCAGTTCTGCACGCTCTACGAGATGGAGTCGTTTGCCGTGGAGAAGGCTGCCGAGGAGGCCGGCATTCCGTTTATGCACATCACGACCGACTACGCCGGCGAGGATGCAGGCCAACTGCAAACCAGGATTGAGGCTTTCTTGGAAACCATTTAGGGGTATCCGTCCCGGCGGCTTCCCCAGGAACCCGATCTTGCCGTTCAAACCATCGTTTGCGTACCAAAGTACGCGGCGCTTCTCTTTCACGGCAACCTCGGGCACCTGGGAAAGCCGTTTCCTTGGTTGGTCAAAAGGTTTGTTAAGGAGTTATATGTCGGAAAATATGGAGCAGCCGTTGCCATCCACGTTTGAGGAGTTCAACGAGCAGCGCAAGGCGGCGTTTATTCGTGTCAAGGATTACAAGCAGGCGGGCAATCGTCTGGTCGGCTTTTTGTGCAGCTATACGCCGCTCGAGATTATCGATGCCGCGGGCGCCTCGAGCGTGGCCCTTTGCGGTACGTCCGATGAGGTGATTCCCGAGGCCGAGAAGGTGCTGCCGGCAAATCTGTGTCCGCTCATCAAGTCGACGTATGGTTTTGCCTATTCGCAAAAGTGCCCGTTTACGTACTTTAGCGACATGATCATCGGTGAGACCACCTGCGACGGCAAGAAGAAGATGTACGAGCTACTCAACGAGCTCAAGCGCACGCACATTCTGCATCTTCCGCAGGGTCGCGATCGCGCCTACGAGCGTGAAGGCTGGTACGAGGAGTGCTGCCTGCTCAAGGAGGAGCTCGAGAACTTCTACGGCATCACGATTACCGACGATGACCTGCGCGCTGCCGTCCGTCGTCGCAACCGCTTGCGTGCGGCCCAGCTCGAGATGTTTGCGCTGCAGGCCAACCAGCCGGCGGCCATGAGCGGCGTCGACCTGATGAGCACCATGTTTGCCGGCACGTTCAGCTTTGATATCGAGGCCTATGCGCAGCAGCTGGAGCAAAAGATTGTCAAGCTGCGCGAGGCCTACGACGCGGGCGAGCGCCCGGTCGCGGCGGATGCCAGGCGCATTCTGATCACCGGCTGCCCAGTGGGTGGCGTAATCAACAAGATCGGTCGCACCATCGAGTCCAACGGCGGTGTGGTCGTGTGCATGGACGACTGCTCGGGTGAGCGCACGGCGGCCATGATGATCGACCCGGAGGCTCCCGATATCCTGCGCGCCATCGCCGACCGTTACCTGGACATCAACTGCTCGGTCATGACGCCCAACGACGGCCGTATGGAAAATACGCTGGCCATGTGCGAGAAGTACCATGTCGATGGCGTGGTAGAGAGCGTGCTACAGGCCTGCCACACCTTCAACGTTGAGAGCGCGCGCATGCAGGGGGCTGTCGAGGGTGTGGGTATTCCGTATATGAAGATCGAGACCGACTACAGCAACGGTGACATGGGCCAGATCGAGACTCGCATCGCCGCCTTCATCGAAACCCTCTAGCTTCCTCAGGCACCGGATCTTGCTCCTCAAACCGTCGCTTGCGTACCCAAAGTACGCTGCGCTCCTCTTTCGGGGCAATCTCCGGCACCTGAGAAACCTAGAGCTAAGGCGCCTGAACGCGCAGCTGTCTTTGATGTTTAGATTGGGAGAGAGCCATGATAGGGATCGGGATCGATATCGGGTCTACGGCGGCTAAGGCTGCTGTGGTCGACGGGGAGGGTTCGGTGGCGTGGACGTGCGTGCAGCCAACCGGGTTCTCCTCGGTCGATGCTTCCGAGCGGCTGCGCGAGGCGCTGGCAGCGGCCGGCTATGACGTGGCAGCCGACGATGTGCGTGTGGTCGCGACCGGCTACGGTCGTGTCGCCGTGCCCTATGCGCACAAGGTCGTGACCGAGATCACCTGCCACGGTACCGGTGCCGTGCGCCTGTTTGGCGATCACGGCACGGTGATTGACGTAGGCGGCCAGGACACCAAGGTCATTCAGCTTAAAAGTGGCCGCGTGGCCAAGTTTGCCATGAACGACAAGTGCGCCGCCGGCACGGGGCGCTTTTTGGAGATCATGGCCGATCGCCTAGGCATTTCCCAGCAGCAGATGGCTGACCTGGCGCGTTCCGGCGAGCCCACCAAGATCAGCAGCATGTGCACGGTGTTTGCCGAAAGCGAGGTTATCAGCCTGATCGGTCGCGGTGAGCCGCGCGAGAACATTGCGCGTGGCGTGATCGACAGCGTGGTCTCGCGCGTGGCGACCATGGCCGGGCAGGCCGCGGGCGCCCCGTACTACCTGACCGGTGGCCTGTGCGAGAACGCCTTCGTGGTGGAGCGGTTGGGCGAGCTGCTGGGGTCGCCGGTGACCACCTCGCCCCAGGCTCGCTTTGCCGGTGCCATCGGCGCGGCGATTCGCGCACAGGCGCTCAATTAATGCATCCGCCGCAGGCTCGCATTCATGCGTATACTGGGAGAAAATGATTGACCGATGAGAGGAGGTATCGATGGCTGACGATCAGATTAAGCTCACGTCTATGACTGCCGCGAGCGGTTGAGCCGCTAAGTTGGCTCCTGGAGCCCTCGCCCAGGTCCTGGGCGATTTACCCAATGTGCATAACGACAACTTGCTCGTGGGGTTCGATACCTCCGACGATGCGAGCGTCTTTCGCGTTGGCGATAACTTGGGTCTCGTGCAGTCCATCGACTTCTTCCCACCGATGGTCGACGACCCGTTTTTGTTTGGCCAGATCGCCGCGGCAAACTCGCTGTCGGACATCTACGCCATGGGCGGGCGGCCGAGCCATGCCATGAACTTGCTGTGCATCCCGAGCTGTCTGGGCGTTGAGGTTGCCGGTCAGATTCTGGCGGGCGGCGCCGACAAGTGCGTCGAGGCGGGTTGCTCCATCGCGGGCGGTCACACCATCAACGACGACGAGCCCAAGTACGGCCTGTCCGTGAGCGGGTTTGTCGCGCTCGACCGCATGCTCGCCAACAGCGGCGCGCGCGTGGGCGATGCGTTACTGCTGACCAAGGCGGTTGGCTCGGGCATCATCACCACGGCCATTAAGGGCGAGCTCATCGAGCGGGACGAGGCCGCAGCCATGTTTGACTCGATGCGCACCCTCAACGAGGCTCCGATTCGTCTGGCCGAGGGACTTGAGCTTCACGGCTGCACCGACATCACGGGCTTTGGCCTGATCGGGCATGCGTGCGAGATGGCCGAGGGCTCGGGCGTGCAGATTGAGCTTGCGTCGGGGGCGGTGCCGCTCTTTGACCAGGTGCTCGACATGGCGCGTCTGGGCATTATCCCCGCGGGCTCCTACCGCAACCAGGACTTCTTTGGCCCGCGCGTGACGGTTGACGATGAGCTGGAGCCGGGCATGTTGGATGCGCTGTACGATCCGCAGACCTCGGGTGGTTTGCTCATCGCGGCGCCCGCGGCGGATGTGGATGAGCTTGCGCGCCGTTTGCATGCCGAAGGACGTATCGCCGCCGCCGTCGGTCGCGTGTGCGAGCCGGTGCCGGGCGGTCCTGCCGTTCGCGTTGTTCGCTAGCCCGCACGTTTATGTAACTGTTTACCGTTCTCTAGAACGGTTCTTTCGAAAGGATTTTGCTATGTCTACCAAGATTGAAGTCAATGCCATGGGCGATGCCTGCCCGCTGCCCGTCGTCAAGACGCTTAAGGCACTCAAACAGCTTGACGGCGAGGGTGCCGTGGTGACCTCGGTCGATAACGAGACCGCCGTCAAGAACATCTCCAAGATGGCGCAGGAGAAGGGCTGCACGGCCTCGGTCGAGAAGGTTTCTGACGCCGAGTGGCACGTGACCGTGGCGACTTCTGGCGCCGTTGCCGTGGCCGATCCCGAGCAGGATGGCGCTGCCTTCTGCGACGTCAACGCCGGCAAGGGCAAGCTCGTCATTTCCGTCTACACCGATTGCATGGGCCGTGGCGACGACGAGTTGGGCCACAAGCTCATGAAGGCGTTTATCTTTGCCGTGACGCAGCAGGAGGAGCTGCCTGCGACCATGCTGTTCTACAACGGCGGCGCCAAGCTCACCGTCGAGGGTTCGCCGGTGCTCGATGACCTGAAGGGGCTGGCGGAGCAGGGTGTCGAGATTCTCACCTGCGGTACCTGCCTGGACCACTTTGGCATTAAGGACCAGCTTGCGGTGGGCGAGGTCACCAACATGTACGTGATCGTGGAGAAGATGGAGCAGGCCGTGCGTGTCGTGCGCCCGTAGCGTATTGGTTGGAGTTGCCATGAGGGAGAAGCGCCCGGCGCTTGTCATCACGTTTCCCACCACGGCGGCCGCCATGGGCTGCGAGTCCCTGTGCATCGAGCGCGGCCTTCCCGGGCGAACGATTCCCGTGCCCGGGGAGGTCGCTGCCGGCTGCGGTCTGGCGTGGAAGGCGTTGCCTGCCGATGAGGAGCTGCTGCGCAGCGAGCTTGCCGCGGCGGGCGTTCCCACCGAGGGCTATACCGTGATTGATATGTGGGAGGTCGTGCGATGATCTACCTGGATAACGCGGCGACGACCATGCACAAGCCGCAGACGGTCATCGATGCCGTGACGCAGGCGATGTGCTCGCTCGGCAATGCCGGGCGCGGCGCCACGTCGGGCGCCCTCGATGCCGCTCGTACGATTCACGGTTGCCGTGCCAAGCTCGCGCGCCTTTTAGGTTGTTCGAGGGCGGACCATGTGTGCTTTACGCCCAACTCAACCGCGGCGCTCAACACCGCCATCAACGGGGTGGTGTGCCCCGGCGACCGTGTGGTCACGACGGTGCTCGAGCACAACTCCGTGCTACGTCCGCTTAACCGCCTGGCGGTAGAGCGGGGCGTGACCGTTGAGCATGCGGGCTGCGATGCGAGCGGCGCGCTCAACTACGACGAGCTCGAGCGGCTGGTGACGCCTGACACGCGTGCCGTAGTGGTGACGCACGCCTCCAATGTGACCGGCAATGAGGTCGACATTGCGCGCGTGGCCGCCATGGCCCATGCGGCCGGCGCGCTGGTGATCGTCGATGCCTCGCAGTCTGCCGGCACGGCGCATATCGATATGCAGGCCATGGGGCTCGACGTGGTGTGCTTTACTGGCCACAAGGGACTCATGGGTCCGCAGGGGACCGGCGGGCTGGCCGTGGCGGAGGGCATTGACGTGTGGCCGTGGGCCATGGGCGGCACGGGCGTGCACAGCTTCGATGCGCTGCAGCCGCTTGAGTGGCCCACGCGTCTTGAGGCGGGCACGCTCAACGGCCACGGCATCGCGGGCCTTTCTGCCGGCCTCGACTTTATCGAGGCGCAAGGCGGGGTCGAGGCGATCGCGGCGCATGAGCGAGCGCTGGCTGATCGCTTTCTCGCTGGCGTGCGCGAGATTCCGGGGATTAAGCTCTACGGTGCGTTTGACCAGCCCGTGCGCTCGGCGATCGTCTCACTCAACGTGGGTGATATCGACTCTGCCGAGATCTCGGACGCGCTCATGCAAGGGTGGGGGATTGCGACGCGCCCCGGCGCCCATTGCGCTCCGCTCATGCACCGCGCGCTCGGGACCGAGCGCCAGGGTGTCGTTCGCTTCTCGTTTGGGTATTTCAACACGGACGAGGAAGTCGATACCGCGATTGACGCTTTGCGCGATTTAGCCTGCTAAAGCTGCTAGACCGTTTATACTTGCGGGATGGGTGTTTTTGCCCGTCCCGTTTTTGTTTCGACCCGAAAGGTGTGCCTATGGCCTCATCCGCACCGCGCGGTCTGCGCTCCGACCATGTCGTTACCGTCGGCATTGCGCTGTTCTCGATGCTCTTTGGCGCCGGTAACCTCATCATTCCGCCATTGCTGGCACTTCAGGCCGGCACGGCCACGCCGCTTGCCATGATCGGCTTTTTGATTGCCGCTATCGGTCTGCCTGTTATGGGATTTATCGCCGTCGCGCTCGCCGGCACGGCCCGCGAGCTGGCTGGGCGCGTGCATCCTAAGTTTGGCGAATTCTTCGTTGCGGCGGTGTATTTGGCCATCGGCCCGTGCCTGGCCATTCCGCGCACAAGCTCTACGGCCTTCGAGATGCTGGTGCCGCTACTGCCCGAGGGCGTTTCGCTCGGCACGGCTCGCTTGGTGTTTGCCGTTGGCTTCTTTGTCGTCGCGTTTGCGCTCACGCTGCGTCCGGGCGTTATCACGCGCGTGCTCGGGCGCATTACGGGCCCCGCGCTCATTGCGCTCATCGTGCTGGTCGTGGGTGCTGCCGTGATCTCGCCGCTGGGACCGGCTGCCGCGCCGCAGACTCCCTACAATGCCGGTGCTACCGTGCAGGGCTTTTTGACCGGTTATCAGACCATGGATCTGCTTGCGTCGCTCGCCTTTGGCATTATCATCGCCGAGACCATTCACGAGCTGGGCGTTACCGACGACAAGCGCGTGGCCTTCGAGATTTCGCGTTCCGGTGTGATCGCCGGCGTGCTCATGGCCATCATCTACTGCGGCCTGGCGCTTGCCGGAATGCAACTCGGCACGGTTATGCCCGATGCCACCAACGGCGCCGCGATTCTTGCGCGTTCTGCCTCTATGCACTTTGGTCTTGCTGGCACGGTTGTCGTCTTTGCGATTTTCTTCCTCGCTTGCATGAACGTGTGCATCGGCCTTATCAGCTGCTGCTCACGCTACTTCTGCGAGACGTATGTGGTCGAAGGGGGAGCGGAGGCTTCCGAGGAGGCCATGCGCCGACCCTTCGCGATTCTCGCCTTTGTGTTCGCAGCGTTTTCGTGCGTGCTCTCCAACGTGGGTCTCGACGTGATCCTCATGTTCTCGGTGCCTATGCTCAATGCCCTGTATCCCGTTGCCATCGTGCTGGTACTTATGGGCCTGGTGCACGGCTTTTGCGACGCGCATTCGCAGGTATGGGTCTGGGTCGGCGGCGTTGTCGCGGTGCAGAGCGTGATCACCTCGGTTCGCGACGCGTTCTTTGCGGGCGCGTGGCTACCGTTTGATGCGCTGCCACTGGCAGATATCGGTGCCGCGTGGGCGCCGGTTGCCGTGGTTGCCTTTGTGATCGGTCTGCTCCATAGTCGTTTTGTCGCACATTCGAGGAGCTAGGGTTTCTGCGCTTGCACAGGCGGGGAGTCTCCCCTATAATTTCCTTCGCTTTGGGACACGCAAGGTTTAGACCTTAGCTGCTCAACACCTTCGGGACGTGGCGCAGTTTGGTAGCGCGCCTGCTTTGGGAGCAGGATGTCGCAGGTTCAAATCCTGTCGTCCCGACCATATCTTGCGGGCGTAGTTCAATGGTAGAACCCCAGCCTTCCAAGCTGATGACGCGGGTTCGATTCCCGTCGCCCGCTCCATAAGATAGACGAACGGCTCTGGCTCCTTTTGGGACCAGAGCTGTTTTCATATACATGCCGGGGACCCCACATCCCCTCCTAAGTTGCGGTGAAATACGGACTGTTTTTCGGCTTTTATGGCCCATGTAGTCCGTATTTCACCGCAACTATTTGTAAGGTTGGATTTTGATGCCGTTGGGAGGGTCGTAGCGACCGTCTACCGAGAGTGGAATTATTTTTTGAAGCTCTGACCTGCGGCGTCAAGTTTTTGGTCAGCTTTTGGCAAGGCCTGCGGACGGAGGCATGCGATAGCGTAATGGTATTCTCTCCGCCGTGATGGTTATGGGGTTGGCCATGCTCGATAAAGGCAAACATTTTCCGCAGTCATATGCAAGAATGCTATTCTCGGCCGTTGGAATTCATCAAGATGGACAGCTGCTTATAACAATTGATCCTTGGGATGAACGCCGTGCGCGCGAGCTTATGCAGGAAGAGCTCATGCTTCGTCTTTACAACCATGTGTATGCGGATCCGGTCTATTGGAATAATCTTGGGGTTGAAGATCGCATCTTTCAGCTGGCATCCGCTATTGCGGTCGTTGAACCGGATGCTGTGTTTTGCGGATCGACGGCAGCGCTGCTCTACGGCATCGGCTCGGCGTATACGCTTCTGGATAAAGTGCAAGTACTGCTGCCACGGTCTACAAGGCGTGATACGTATGAGTTCGTTGAATACAAGCGCTGGCGGGCGGGCGAAGTGTGGCGGCTAGGTCTGTTTACACTGACGGATCCGTGTCGAACGGTTGTTGATATCGCTCGAACGAGCGCCTTTCGCTATGCGCTGGGCTATGTCGATGGCTTGGCCCGTGAGTACGATGTCGAACGCGAAGAACTGCGAGCATACGCGCAGGCAAATTGCCGAGGGTTGCATGGCATCGCGCGTGCTTTTGACGTTTTTGAGTATATGGACGGCAGGTCAGACAATGGCGGCGAGTCTGAGGCGAGAGCAGCGATGATTCTCGCTGGGGTTGCCGCGCCCGAGCTTCAAGTTGAGATAACGCGACCGGGAAACGCTGGCTATTATCTAGCAGATTATGGCTGGCAGATGCCAGACGGCTCATGGACGCTGGCAGAGCTGCATGGGCTAGGCAAGTTTGAAGACGAGGCTCAAAATGATCCAGAGCGGGCGGCGGCAAAAACGTATCGAGCGGCCCTCATGCGCGACGCGAACCTTCGCGCCATGGGCCACAATGTCATTCATTTCAAACTCTCGGACACCTACGACGTGGAATCGTTCGGTGCCATGATGCGCGGCTACGGCATTCCGACAACAAAACCCTACGTCGACTCCCGATAGCGAAATCGTTCGCGGTCAACCTTCAATAAGTTGCGGTGAAATACGGACTGTTTTGCGGTTTGACCAGCAAAAACTGTCCTTTTTTCACCGCAACTTAGGAGGGGATGGGGTTAGCTGCGGGGGCGGTGACGGAGCTTGTCGATGGTGGAGTCGGTGCTTCGGCTGCGGGCTTCGGCGGCGCGGTCGCGGGCGTCGGCGGCGGTTTGGCGCTGGCGGCGGTAGTCGATCGTGCCTTGGATGATGGGCTTGCCAAAGCTCACGACGTCGTCGTTATAGATGGCGGTTCGGGCTGCGAGGAGGCAGTCGGTAAAGTCCATATGAGTCTTGCCAAAGAGTTTGATGGCAAGGGCGATAACGGTGGGCTCGTCGACCATGACGTCATCGAGCAGCTTGGTCATGGCCGTCGCAATCTCCACGCGCGGGACCTTGTAGACGTCGCGCAGCGTAACGGCGACGCGTGTGATGATCTCGGGGTAGACGCGAGCGGTGCGCGTGGCGATGACCTTGGCGGCGCGCGGTGACAGGACCTCGTCGTCGTTAAGCAGGTAGCGCAGGATGACGGTCTCGTCGATGATGGTGCTACTCATGGATATCTACTTCCTCGGGACCCAAAACCGACTCATCGCTTTCTGTGGCTAGGTATTCAATCCAGGCATTGCGCTCCTCGGCGCGGCGATTGGGGTCACCATATGCTTTGAGCGATCCATAGGCGGCGGTGCCGTCCTTTGAGCGCACGGCGACCGGCTGAAAGGGGAGCTTGCGCATCAAAATGCTTTGCGCGACAAATAAGCGGACAGCCTCGGCGAGCGATGTGCCCATGGCATCGTAGAGATGCTCGGCATGCTGCTTGTCTTCCTCGCGAATGCGCACCTGCAGGATGGCTCTTTTTTGAGTCGATGACATCACTGGTCCCCTTAATGAGCGTGCAATATAGTCGGTCAAATGCGGCATGTGCCGATACTTGAGCATCTTATAACGATTACTTTATTTCACTCAAGTTGATAACCATAAACACGAATACAAGCGTAGTACATCCAAAATGAGAGCGCATAAAAATCTCTGAGGCGTACGCATGTAATACACTCACCTTTATAGCTTATAGAGAATAATCCCAACCTGCCAAAACCCCTGCAATACACCCGTATTGCAGGTCGTATGCTCAAGTTTGCCACCTGCAACTGCGTATATTTAACCTGTATATCGTTGGAGGAATTCTATCGAAGTGCCTGTTTCGCCGCATGCACTCGATACGCCGATGCCGGACCACGGGCGGTCCGGGGCAACGTCGACAGGGTCTCTCCGGCATGGGATTCAGGAGGGAGTGAACAACATGGGCAATAAACGAGTCGTGGCTGATTCTTCACGCTGCATTGGGTGTCAAACCTGTATGGCGGCGTGCATCGAGGCACACGATATTCCCGGCAACATCGCCGCGCCGCGCCTGCGCGTGACGCGTACGTACGAGATCTCCGCACCGGTGGCTTGCCATCATTGCGAGGATGCCCCGTGCGCGAAGGCCTGTCCTACGGGCGCCTTGTTCTTTGATCCAAAGAACCATCGCATCGGCGTCAACGAGGACAACTGCATCGGCTGCAAGAGCTGCGTCATGGCATGCCCCTTTGGCGCCGTGAGCGTGGCGACCACGCAGGTCCCCGTCTTGATGGGTGACGTGCGAGTGGGTTCGCAGACTAAGAGCTTCGTGCTCAAGTGCGACCTGTGCGTGGACCGTCCCGGCGGTCCGGCGTGTGCCGAGGCGTGCCCGACCAAGGGCCTCACCCTGGTAGACGAGGAACGTTTGGCGGAGCTGACTGCCGAGCGTGCCCGCGCCACCATCGAAAACGAGGCGTAAGCGTCGGGCGACAGGCCCAATGATTGTCAAATAAGTACCGAGTATTCGGTAGCAGAGAAAGGAAGGAGGGTGTCATGGAGAAGCATAAAGTGATTTGCCCGTACTGCGGCGCCGGTTGCCAGTTTAACCTCTTGGTCCAAAACGGCCAGGTCGTGGGTACCGAACCGCTCAACGGCATCACCAATCAGAGCGAGCTGTGCCTTAAGGGCATGAGCGGCTACGACTTCATCAACGACACCAAGATCTTGACTCCTCGCGTACTGCACCCGATGATCCGCCGCACTAAGGGCGCGGATCTTGAGCGCGTAAGCTGGGACGAGGCACTGGATTTCACCGCATCTAAGATGCAGGCCATAATTAACGAATATGGTCCTAACGCTGTCATGACCACCGGCTCTTCGCGAGGCGGCGGCAATGAGGCGAACTACGTCATGCAGAAGTTTACGCGTGCGTGCATCGGCACCCACAGCGTGGACAACTGCGCCCGTACTTGACACGGCCCTACTGTCCTCGGTCTGATGGACACGGTTGGTTCAGGTTGCATGTCATGCTCCATCCCCGGTATGGAGGATGCGGGCTGCATTTTCCTCTTCGGCTATAACCCTGCCGATTCGCACCCCATCGTCGCAAGGCGTATCGTGCGAGCCAAAGAAAAGGGTTGCAAGATCATCGTCGCCGACCCGCGCCATATCGAAACCGCGCGTATCGCCGATCTCTACCTTCCGATCAAGAACGGTTGCAACGTTGCGTTCCTCAACGCCTTTGCCAACTGCTTGGTCAACGATGGCCTCTACGACAAGGAATTCGTCGCCGAGCACACGAACGGCTTTGACGAATGGTGGGAGACCATCAAGAACTACACTCCCGAATCCGTACAGGACATCACGGGTGTCGAGCCCGCGCTGATCCACCAAGCTGCCGAGATGTACGCCACGGCGAAGCCCTCTGCCATCATTGGCTGGGGCATGGGCGTATGACAGCAGAAGCAGAACCTGAAGACGGTGCA
This sequence comes from Collinsella sp., assembly GCA_018370025.1. Lineage (GTDB taxonomy): Bacteria > Actinomycetota > Coriobacteriia > Coriobacteriales > Coriobacteriaceae > Collinsella. Next base: position 51,538 of record JAGZBF010000009.1, read on the forward strand.
CACCATCGCCTCCATCGCCTGCGTTGCCGGCCAGATCGGCAAACCCAATTCCGGCCTCGCGCCCGTGCGCGGTCAGAATAACGTCCAGGGCTCCTGCGATATGGGCATGCTGCCCAACCTGTACCCTGGCTACCAGAAGGTCACCGACCCGGCAGTGCGTGCCAAGTTTGCCAAGGCTTGGGGCGTGCCCGAGGAAAAGCTCCCGCTCGAGGAGGGCTATAAGCTCACCGACCTGGGCCACCTGGTCGACGAGGGCAAGGTGCACTGCTTCTACAACTACGGCGAGGACCCGGTGCAGACCGAGCCCGATTCGGCCGGTATGCGCAAGACGCTCTCCGAGCTGGATCTGTTCATTTGCCAGGACATCTTTATGACGCAGACGACCATGCTCGCCGACGTCATCCTGCCTGCCACCTCTTGGGGCGAGCACGAGGGTGTCTTTACCGCATCCGACCGTAGCTTCCAGCATTTTGACGCGGCCGTTCCGCCCAAGGGCGAGTGCCGCCACGACTGGGAGATCTTCGCGGACCTGTCTACGCGCATGGGCTACCCCATGCACTACGACAACACCGAGCAGATCTGGAACGAGTGCATTAGCCTGTGCCCCAACTTTGTGGGCGCGACCTACGAGAAGATGGCTCCCGAGGGCGGCTACGCCCAGTGGCCCGTCAAGAGCACCGATGTGAACGACCACGGTACGCCCGACATGTTCGCTGGCGGCAAGTTCACCACCAAGGACGGTCGCGCCAACCTGATGGCGCACGACTGGGAGGCGCCCTCCGAGCTTCCCGACGATGAGTACCCGCTCATCCTGTGCACCGTCCGCGAGGTCGGCCACTACAGCTGCCGCTCGATGACCGGCAACTGCAAGACGCTGGCGCTACTCGCCGACGAGCCCGGCTTTGTCCGCATGAATCCCGCGGACGCCCAGGCGCGCGGCATCAAGAACGGCGACATCGTCTCGATTCACAGCCGCCGCGGCCAGGTATACAGCCGCGCCGACGTGAGCGACCGTATCAACAAGGGCACGGTCTATATGACCTACCAGTGGTGGATCGGCAAGTGCAACGAGCTGACCATGCACAAGGTCGACCCGGTCTCGCACACGCCCGAGGACAAGTTCTCCGCCTGCCAGGTCGACGCTATCGCCGACCAGGTCTGGGCCGAGGGCGAGGTCGAGCGTCAGTACACCGAGCTCAAGCAGGCTCTGGTCGACGCCGCCGCTCCCCAGGACGTTGAGCCCGGCGCCGCCAAGTTCGACGACGAGACACACGTGAATCAAATCGTGTAGTCCCGTTCTCGTTGGCTTTTTGGGCCGGGCGTCCCGTACGTCCGGGAGCCCGGCCCGTTATTTTGAAAGGAAGTGGGGATGAACCGCTTCATCGACATCAACCCGGAGAGGTGCATCGGCTGCGGAACATGCCAGTCCGCCTGTGCCGACGCCCACCGGATGCAGGGTCTTCAGGATACGCCGCGCCTGGCGCTCGTGAAGACCGGCGGTATTTCGGCCGCCCTTGCCTGCCACCATTGCGAGGGTGCCCCCTGCGCCGAGGTTTGCCCGGTGAATGCCATCGAGCACGATGGCGATCGCATCCACGTCAAGGAGCAGGAGTGCATCGGGTGCAGGCTGTGCGCCATCGCGTGCCCCTTCGGAGCCATCCATCCCGATGGCACGTCTATCGCCGGTGTCGCAGGCATGTGCGATCCGACGCCTTCGTATCCTAAGTCCCTGAGCAGCCTTCTTACGTGGGTTCCCGGCCAGTACACCTGCGCTGTCAAGTGCGATCTGTGCGCCTTCGATCCGGACGGCCCGCATTGTGTGGCGGCGTGCCCCACCAAGGCGCTGACCGTCATGGGCGGCGCGGCCGATCGCGAGCTCGACGAGGCCAAGCGCCTGCGCTCGATCGAAAACGGTCCGGTCGTCGACGTTACCGCTGTGGCCCAGGGCTTGTCCGAGAAAGCAGAAGGGAGCGTAAAGAATGGATAGCATGACGCTGTTTATCGCATCGCTTGCCGTCTCGTGCATCGGTGCGCTCGCCTCGGTTCTGCTGATCAAGGCCGATAACGCCGCCAAGACCGCCGGCTGCCTTATCGGCGCCGTCGCCGCGGTGCTTTCGTTTGTGGCCGGTATCCAGGCCGTGCTGGGCGATGTCACGTCGGTCGACACCATCGTGTTCTTCCCGTTTGCCCATTTCCAGCTGCTGCTCAATCAGCTGTCCGGCCTGTTCGTGGCGCTCATCTCGGTGCTCGCGTTTGCCGGTTCGATCTACGGTCTCAACTACTTTGATGAGTACCCGGGCAAAAAGGGCCGCGCCGGCTTCTTCTTTAACACCTTCGTGGCGTCCATGATGCTCGTCATCACCGCCGACAACGTGTTTTGGTTCCTGGTCGCCTTTGAGCTCATGTCGCTGACCTCGTACTTCCTGGTCGTGATCGAGGAGAACGAGAACTCCATCCATGGCGGTTGGCTCTACTTTGTGATCGCGCACGTGGGCTTTGTGCTCATCATGGCGAGCTTCCTCACCATGACCAACTTCGCCGGTGGCTCGTTTGCCTTTGCGGATTTCCGCGCCACGCAGTTTAGTCCTGCGGTCGCATCCGTGTGCTTCGTGCTCGCCTTCTTTGGCTTTGGCGCCAAGGCCGGTATCATCCCGCTGCACGGCTGGCTGCCCAAGGCACATCCCGAGGCGCCGTCCAACGTGTCGGCCCTCATGTCCGGCGGCATGATCAAGATCGGTATCTTCGGTATCCTCAAGGTTGGTCTCGACCTGCTCTCCGCCTCGGGCGTTCAGGTTTGGTGGGGCCTTATGGTCATGGTCTTCGGTGCGATCTCGTCGGTCCTCGGCGTGGCCTTCGCCCTGCAGGAGCATGACATCAAGCGCCTGCTGGCCTATCACTCCGTCGAGAACATCGGCATCATTCTGCTCGGCGTCGGTGCCTCCATGGCCGCCATGGCGCTCAACTCGGTCGGAATCGCCGTCCTGGCTCTGATGGCCGCCCTCTACCACACGTTTAACCACGCGATGTTTAAGGGCGAGCTGTTCTTGGGCGCCGGTGCGCTGCTGTACTCCACGGGTACGCGCAATATGGAGAAGATGGGCGGCCTGTTCCGTCGTATGCCGGCAACGGCCATCTGCTTCCTCGTTGGCGCGCTTGCCATCTCGGCCATCCCGCCCTTCAACGGCTTTGTGTCCGAGTGGTTTACCTACCAGTCGCTGTTTAACGCCGCCATGCAGGGCGACAAAGCTGTCATGATCGTGGCCGTGTTCGCTGCCGTCGCGCTCGCCATTACCGGCGCGCTGGCTGTCACGTGCTTCGTCAAGGCCTATGGCGTCTCCTTTGCCTCCGCGCCCCGCTCCGAGGCCGCGGCCGATGCCAAGGAGGTTCCCGCCCCCATGGTGTTTGCGCAGGGCCTGCTCGCGGCCATCTGCGTCGTGCTGGGCATTGGCGCTCCCGTGATCGCGCCCGTGCTGGTCGATGTCGCCGCGTCCGTGCTGCATCCGTACGGTGGCGTGTTTGCCGCCGAGGGCATGGAACTCATGAACCAGTACTCCGGCGCTGCCACCTCCACGCCCGCGATCGCTATTGCGCTTGTGGTGCTCGTCGGCCTTGCCTGCGGTTATCGCAAGCTCAAGACCGTCGGCAAGGTGCAGAAGTCCCAGCCGTGGGCATGCGGCTATGCTCCCAACGAGCATATGCCCGTCGTGACCACGACCTTTGCCTCCGAGGTGTCCTGGTTTATGCAGCCGCTCTACACGCTGCGCGACCGCTGCACGGCCGTCTGCTGGTCCATCGCGCACTTCTTCCAGAAGCTCACCGGTGTGGCCGAGGCTGTGGAACCCGTACCCGACAAGGTTCTCGTCGATGCCCCGCATAAGGGTGTCGAGAAGCTCGCCGACCTCGCGACTAAGCTCGAGGGTGGCAACTACAGCATCTATATCTGCTACATCGTCGCGGCACTCGTGGTGTTCCTCGTGCTCGCCGTGCAAATGGGTTAAGGAGGGGAGAGCATGAACAACATCGTACTTGCCGTTCTGCAGGGCGTGGTCGTCATGGCCGTCGCACCGTTCTTCTCCGGTCTCGGCCGCGTGATCCGCGCCAAGATGCACAACCGTCGCGGCCCCAGCATCATGCAGGACTACCGCGACCTGGCCAAGCTCTTTGCGCGCCCCGAGTCCCAGAGCGAGGATGCGAGCTTTGCGCTGCGCATCATGCCGCCGCTGTTCTTCGCCGTCGCCTTTATGCTCGCGATGGGTCTGCCGCTCTTTACGGCACAAAGCCCCATCCCGGTCTTTGGTGACGCCATCACCATCATGTACAGCCTGGCGCTCGCCCGCTTCTTCTTCGCCCTCTGCGGTGTGGATTCGTCCAACGCCTACGCCGGTATCGGCGGCGTCCGCGAGCTGCTCATGAGCGTGCTCATCGAGCCGTCCATGCTGCTGGCGCTGTTTGCCGCCGCCCTGGTGTGCGGCTCCACCGACATCGCCACCATGGGTCAGCACATCATGACGGGCGCCGTCGACGCGCCGGTCGCTGTGATTCTCGCCGGCATCGCCTTTGCGATTGCCTGCTACATGGAGCTCGGCAAGCTGCCGTTTGACCAGGCCGAGGCCGAGCAGGAGCTTCAGGAAGGCCCGCTCGCCGAGCTTTCCGGCCCGTCGCTCGCCATGGCCAAGCTTGCCATGTCCATGAAGCAGGTCCTGGTCCTCGCCTGGTTCTGCGCGATCTTCGTCCCCTGGGGCGAGCCCGCGACCGTGGGCGCCGCCGCTGTTCTGGGTGCAGTCATCTTCCTGGTGAAGTGCCTGATCGACTTTGTCGTATGCGGCGTGATCGAGAACTCCTGCTCGCGCTCGCGTTTTAAGGTGCTCGGCAATCAGACCTGGGCTGTCGTGGGCATCGCCGTTCTGGCGTTTGTCTTCGTGGTCGTCGGCGTGTAGGAGAAGGGAGAAACAATGTCATTTGCAGTCAGTCTGTCCCTTCTCGGCTTGGTCGCTATCGCGGCCCCGATGGTGGCCTCGGTGCTCGTCGCCCTGTTCCCCCGTCCGTACGCCAAGTGGTTCAGCGTTTTGGGTGCCGCCGTCTCGACGGCCTGCACCATCGCCCTCGCCGCGAATTTCGCTGGCGCCGGCATGCCCGACACGCAGGTCCCCCTGATCTCGTTTGGGCAGACCCTCGTCATGGGATTTACCTTCGATCGCATGAGCACGCTGCTCGCGCCCGCCTTTGTGGGTATCGGCCTGCTTGTCGTGATCTATTCGATTCCCTATATGAGCGAGAATAACCGCGAGCATCCCGACGCGCCGCGTCGTCGCTTCTACGCGTACCTCGCGACCTTCATCGGTGCCATGGCCGGCCTCGTGTACAGCTCGACCCTTTTGGGCCAGCTCGTGTTCTTTGAGATCACGGGTGCGTGCTCTTGGGGCCTCATTAGCTACTACATGTCGCCTACGGCCAAAAAGGCCGGCATGAAGGCCCTCATCATCACGCATATCGGTGCGCTCGGCCTGTATCTGGGCGCCGCCATCGTGTTTGCCCACACCGGCACCTTCGCCATTACCGCGATTGCCGGCCTCGACGCCAAGCTCAAGGCTATCGTCCTTTTGCTCGTGCTGTTTGCGGCCTGGGCCAAGTCCGCACAGGTTCCCATGTACATGTGGCTGCCTTCGGCCATGGAGGCGCCGACGCCTGTTTCGGCCTACCTGCATGGTGCCTCGATGGTTAAGGTCGGCGTGTGCGTGTTCGCGCGTGCACTCGTCTCTGCCGGCGAGATTCCCGAGATCGTGGGTTGGGTTGCCATTATCGACGCTATGGTCACCATGCTCTTTGGCTTCCTTATGTACCTGCCGCAAAAGGACATGAAGCGTCTGCTGGCCTTCTCCACGATCGCCCAGCTCTCCTATGTGTTCTTTGGCCTGGGCCTTTCGGTCTTTGGCAGCCAGCTGGCCTTCGATGGCGCCGTGTGCCACATCTTTAACCACGCTTTCGCCAAGACGCTGTTCTTCCTGATCGCCGGTTCGTTCTCCTTTACGCTCGGCACGCGTATGCTGCCCAAGCTTCGCGGTATCGTGAAGAAGTACCCGATCTCGGGCGTGGGCTTTGGTGTCGCGGCACTCGCCATTGCCGGCGTGCCGCCCATGAACACGTTCTTCTCGAAGTTCCAGATCATCGCCGGTGGCTTCTCTGTGGGTGCCGGCAACGTCGCGATCCTGGTGCTCGTGTGCATCATGGTCGCCGAGACCGTCGCCACCTTCGCCTGGTTCCTCAAGTGGATGGGCTATTGCCTGCCCGGCGAGCCGAGCGAAGAGGTCGCTGCGGGAGCCCCGCTTCCCCGCGCGATGGCGTTTGTGTTCATCGTGCTCATCATCATGGTCATCGTCAGCGGCCCGCTTTCGGCCAGCTGGATCGGTTAGGAGGTAGAACGACATGGGTTATTCGATCGTCAACATCCTTGGCGGCCTTCTGATCGTCACGTCCACCATGGTGGTCGTCTCCAAGAACATCAAACATGCCATCAACTGGTATGCGGTGCAGTCGCTGGTGCTCGTGGGGCTGCTCGCTACGCTCGGTGCCACCACCGGTGCGCAGGAGCTGCTTATGTGGGCCGGATCTGCCTTTATCACCAAGGTCGTCCTGGTCCCCTATATCCTCAACCGCGCATACAAGAAGATGGGCGAGCCGAGCGACGCATCGCTCAAGGCCGGCCTTAAGCCCGCGTGGGCCATTTGCATCATCGCCGTGGAGGTCGCGATCTGCTTTGCCGTCGTGACGCAGATCAGCCTGCCCACGGCCGAGGTCGCAACGCCTGCGCTCGCTATTAGCTTCGCTCACTTCTTTGTGGGCCTCACCTGCATCATTTCGCAGCGCAACATCATGAAGCAGATCTTTGGATATTGCCTTATGGAAAACGGCAGCCATGTGACGCTCGCGCTTTTGGCCCCCACCGCTCCCGAGATCATCGAGATCGGTATCGCCACCGACGCCATCTTTGCCGTCATCATCATGTCCATCGTCGTGCGTCGCATTTGGGACGACTCCCACTCGCTCGATGCGCGCGACCTGTCCGAGCTGAGGGGGTAGTCCATGGAAACGTTGATTCTCGCCCTGCTCGCGACTCCTTTGGTGTTCTCGCTGGTCATGGCGTTTTTGCCCAAGAACACGTCCTATAACGTGTTTGCCGGTCTCAACCTGGTCTCCGTCGCAGCCGTCCTGGTGCTGTCGATTATGACGGCCGGTGACGTCCTTATGAGCGGCGAAACCGCGAGCGCTCTTGGCCTGTGGTTCCACCTCGATTCGCTGGGCGCCATCTTTGTGCTGCTCATCGGCTTTATCGGTTTTCTTACCGGGCTGTTCTCGCTGCCCTATGTAAAGGCCGATATCGAGGAGGGCTCCATGCCCGCCGAGCGCGCCAAGCAGTATTTTGCGCTGTTTAGCCTGTTCGTGTTCACCATGCTGCTCGCGTGCCTGTCCAACAACATGATCCTCACGTGGGCTGCCGTGGAGGCAACCACGCTTTCCACCGTGTTCATCGTGGGTATCTACAAGAACAAGACGGCCCTCGAGGCCTCTTGGAAGTATGCGATGGTCTGCACCGCCGGCGTGGCCTTTGGCCTGTTCGGTACGCTGCTGATCTACGCCAACGCCGCCGACGTGATTCCCAACGCCCACGAGGCCGCATTCCTGTCGTGCGTGCTGCCGTATGCCGACCAGTTCGACCCGACGCTCATGCGCCTCGCCTTTGCGTTTGTCGTGATCGGCTTTGGCACCAAGGCCGGCCTGTTCCCCATGCACACTTGGCTGCCCGATGCCCACTCCCAGGCTCCGAGCCCTGTCTCGGCCCTGCTCTCGGGCGTGCTGCTTAAGTGCGCCATGCTTGTGATCATGCGCTTCTACGGCTTTACTATCCAGGCCGTGGGCGCCGAGTATCCGCAGCTTTTGCTGCTGATCGTCGGCACGCTGTCCATTTTGGTGGCGGCACTTTCTATGTTCCGCCAGGACGACCTCAAGCGCCGCTTTGCGTACTCGTCTGTGGAGAACGTGGGCGTTATCGCCCTGTGCCTGGGTATCGGTGGCCCGCTGGGTATCGCCGCGGCCCTGCTGCACTGCGTGTTCCACGGCTTTACCAAGACGCTTGCCTTCTGCGTGTCCGGCAACATCCAGCACGCCTTTGGCACGCGTAGCCTGGCCAAGATCCAGGGCGTCGTCGAGGTTGCCCCCGCAACCGCCGCGCTCGCCATCCTGGCGCTGCTCGGTCTTGGTGCCTTCCCGCCCTTTGGCATGTTTATCTCCGAGTTCCTGACTTTTGTCGCCGGTGTTACCGCCGGTCCCATGTGGCTGGTCGTCGTGGTCGCCCTCGGTCTTACCGTGGCCATCTCCGCGCTCACCCGCATCGCACTCAAGTCTGTATTCGGCCATGCGCCCCAGGGCATGGATAAGCATGAGGCCCCGGCGCTCATGCTTATTCCCGAAATCATCCTGGCTGTCATGATCTTGTGGTTTGGCATCGCCACCCCGCTGCCTCTCGTGCACGGTGTGGAGACTGCGACCGGCATCGTGCTCGAGCAGAGCACCGAGGAACTTCACGCGACGCCGATGTACCGCGCTGTGTTCGGTACCGAGACCGCTCAGAGCGAGGTGGAGTAACGAATGATTGAAACTGAGAACAAGGTGTATGCCCGTCGCTGCGAGAGCCATGTCGAGGCCCTGCGCCGCGCCGTTCCGGGCTGCATCGAGAAGGTCGAGTGGCAGTGCGAGGACCAGCTGACGATTACCGTCAAGCAGGACAAGCTGCCCGAGGCCGTCCACTACCTGTACTACGAGCGCTACGGCTGGATTCCCGTGATCATCGGCAACGATGAGCGCAGCCTGTGCGGCCGTTACGCCGTGTACTACGTCATCTCCATGGAGGGGGAGGACCCCGGCTGGGTGACCGTGCGCACCGAGGTCGATCCCGCCAAGATGACGTTCCCGTCCGTGACGCCGTTCGTCCCCGCCTGCGTGTGGGGCGAGCGCGAGCTGCGCGATATGTTCGGCCTGATCCCCGAGGGCCTGCCCGATCGTCGTCGCCTGGTGCTGCCCGACGATTGGCCCAGCGGTCTGTACCCGCTGCGCAAGGACTCCATGGACTACCGCTTCCGTCCCGCTCCCGCGAGCGACATGGAAAACTACGAGTTCTTGGCCGACACCAAGGGCAAGGAGACGACGCTCGTTCCCATGGGCCCGCTGCACATTACCTCCGACGAGCCCGGCCACTTCCGCCTGTTCGTCGAGGGCGAGACGATCGTCGACGCCGACTACCGTCTGTTCTACGTGCACCGCGGCATGGAGAAGGTCGCCGAGACGCGCCTGAACTATGACGCCGTGACGTTCCTCGCCGACCGCATCTGCGGCATCTGCGGCTGCGCCCACTCGGTGGCCTATGCCGAGGCCGTCGAGCGCGCCCAGGGCATTCATGTCCCGCCGCGCGCCCAGTACATCCGCGCCATCATGCTCGAGGTCGAGCGCCTGCACTCGCATCTGCTCAACATTGGCCTGGCGTCGCACTACACGGGCTTCGACTCCGGCTTCCAACAGTTCTTCCGCGTCCGCGAGAAGTCCATGGACCTGGCCGAGAAGCTCTCCGGTCACCGCAAGACCTACGGCCTCAACGTGATCGGCGGCGTGCGTCGCGACATTTTGGCCGAGCAGAAGCTCTCCACGCTCACGACCATCCACCAGCTGCGCTCCGAGGTTCAAGAGCTCGTCGACGTGCTGCTCTCCACGCCCAACTTCATTGAGCGTACGAGCGGCATCGGCATCTTGGACCGCAAGATCGCACGTGACTTCTCGCCGGTCGGCCCGCTCATGCGTGGCTCGGGCTATGCCCGCGACGTGCGCTTTGACCATCCCTTCGACGGCTACGCCGATCCGGACGTCCAAAAGATGCACGCCGCCACGGCCGACACCTGCGATGCCTTCGGCCGTACCGCCGTTCGCATCCAGGAGGTCTACGATTCGATCGACATGATCGAGACCATGCTCGAGAACTGCCCGTCGGGCCCCATCCTCACCACGGATTGGGAGTACACCCCGCACAAGTACGCCATTGGCGCCACCGAGGCGCCGCGCGGCGAGGACGTGCACTGGGCCATGCTCGGCAATAACCAGAAGTGCTACCGCTGGCGCGCCAAGGCCGCCACGTACAGCAACTGGCCGGTCCTGCGCTACATGTTCCGCGGCAACACCGTGGGCGACGCGGCGCTGATCGTCGGTTCGCTCGACCCGTGCTACTCCTGCACCGATCGCGTGACGGTGACCGATGTCGCCGCCAAGCGCGACCACGTGCTCGACAAGGAGCAGTTCGAGAACGTCTGGCGCGACAAGTCGCCGCTTGCGGGCGAGGGCACCATAGCCGCTCCGCTCGATGAGGAGGCGCTCTAATATGCTGAAGCTTTGGAAGGTTAACGCCAAGGCCGGCGACGCGACGGTCAAGTACCCGTTTGCGCCGTTCCCCACTAACAAGGACATGCGCGGCAAGCCCGAGCACAATGCCGAGCTCTGCATCGCCTGTGGTGCCTGCGGCGTGGCGTGCCCGGCCGATGCCATTCGCATGGACACCGACCTTGCGGCCGATACCATCACCTGGTCGATCGACTACGGTCGCTGCATCTTCTGCGGCCGCTGCGAGGAAGCCTGCCCCATGGAGGCCATCAAGCTCACCGAGGAGTTTGAGCTGGCCGTCATGAGCAAGGACGACCTCACCAGCAAGAGCGTCTACACGCTCGAGCACTGCTCGCGTTGTGGCAAGCCGTTTGCCCCGCACAAGGAGATCGACTACGCCAAGCGCCTGCTGCAAAAGGCCGGCGGCATGGAGGCCGAGCAGGCCGCTCGTACCGTCGGTATGTGCCAGGAGTGCAAGCGCGAGCTTGACGCCCTGCGCGCCGCCTCCGCCGTAAAGACCGGCAACGCGCACGGCATGGCTGCCAACGAGACGCTTGCGTCCGGTGAGCCCCAGGGCCCCGGCATGGAGTATCTGGGCGGCCACGGCGTGAATCCGGAGTATATCGACCGCGAGCTCAACCCCGATGCGCCCGAGATTCCCGCCGGTCCGGCGCCGGTCGAGGGCATCATCATGGATTTTGATACGAAGGAGGAGTAACCATGGCCGAACCCACGCTTTTGCCCGAGCGGCTTCAGTACCGCCCGACCAAGATCGAGCTCGACGAGAGCATTGAGAAGGCCAAGGCGACCCTTCTTAAGAAGATCAAGCGCTCGGTGTACGTCTACCGTGTTGACTGCGGCGGCTGCAACGGCTGCGAGATCGAGATCTTCGGTTCCATTACGCCCGTCTTCGACGTCGAGCGCTTTGGCATCAAGGTCGTGCCCTCGCCCCGTCACGCCGATGTGCTGCTGTACACCGGCGCCGTGACGCGTGCCATGCGCATGCCGGCCCTGCGCGCCTTTGAGGCCGCACCCGACCCCAAGATCGTGGTGTCCTATGGCGCGTGCGGCTGCACCGGCGGCATCTTCTACGACAACTACTGCGTCTGGGGCGGCACGGATAAGATCCTGCCGGTCGACGTCTACATTCCCGGCTGCCCGCCCAGCCCCGCGCAGACCGTCTACGGCTTTGCCATGGCGCTCGGTCTGCTGGACCAAAAGCTCCATGCCGAGACCACGGTGGAGGCTGCCGGCGAGCAGGCCGATATCCTGCATCCCGGCGTGCCGTACAAGCTGCGCGTTGCCATCGAGTGCGAGGCTCGCGCCATGAGCGGCTACCGTTACGGCCGCGACCTGGCCAACGAGTTTATGGATACGCTCGAGGGCGCGCCCAAGGGCGATATCCGCGGTGCCATGGCGCTGCTCATCGATAAGCAGGACGATCCGCGCCGCGTCGAGGTGTACTCGGCGCTGCAGGATCTGGTGCTGGCCGGAGGTCGCTAGATGGAGCTCACGGACCGCTCTGGTTACTTTGCGGGTCCCGGCATGCTCGGCGGCTCTTTTGGCGATGCCTCGCGCGCAAGCGACGAGGCCGCCGAGGGCGTCGCCGACCCCTGCCTGGGCCATGCGCCCGACCAGGTGGTCTTTTACGAGCTCACGCGTAAGTTTGTGGAGACCGAGGAAGACGTTCCCCAGGAGGCCTGCGACGTGCTGTACTACACGCTCGCCGTGGGCCACCACACCGGCGTGCTCGACTGCTTTGAGCCGCGCCTGTCGGTGCCGGTGGATGTGTTCTATACGCTCGTCGACGCACTGCCGGAGGGGGAGGCCAAGACCAAGTTCGAGGCCATCCGCTCCTTTGGTGAGTGCCAGCTCGACAAGGCGGCCGTGCCGTCGCTGCTCGAGGCCTGCGATGCGCTGCTCGACGAGCGTGGTTTTCGCGGTTCTGCCAAGGCCGGCATCTCGGTGTTCGATGACGACTTTGGCCTGCATGCCCAGCAGGTCGCGTTCTTAATGAAGTTCCGCGATCTGGTTGAGCGCGTGCGCGATGTGTCGGGCGTGTATCTGACGGGAAGGTTGCAGTAATGGGTCGCGTTGTGGATGGCCGCGTGAACGGCGCCCCGTTTGCGGGTATCGTGCTCACGGCGGGAAGCGTGCTGCGCGCCGACGATGCCGCCGGCCCCGTGCTCTCCAAAAAGATGGAGGACGCGCCCATCGCCGGTTGGTACACCATCGACGGAGGCCAAACGCCCGAGGATGACATCATCGAGGTCAAGCGTGAGCGTCCGCCGCGTTTGGTTTTGGTTGATGCCGCCGACATGGCGCTGCCCGTCGGCGCCATCCGCTTGCTCGACAAACGTGATGTGGCCCGCAAGTCGATGTTCACCACGCATTCGCTTCCCTTGTCGATTCTGATCGAAGAGATTGAGCAATCGTGCGAAGATATCGTCTTCATAGGGATTCAGCCGGGCGACACGGAGTTCTACAACCCCATGTCCCCGGAGGTCTTTGAGGCCGTCGACGCCGTGTACGACGCCGTGGCCGCCAACGACTTTTCCCACTTTGTCCGCTTGGGGCAAGAGCAGTAGGAGCACTTGTTCCATTTTGTTAGGAAAGAAGTGATTGACATGGCAGATTCCAAGGTGGAGTATCCCGCTCCCGATTGCCTGACACCCGCCGCGATCGAGGCCAAGACCGAGGCCGCCGGCGTGACCAAGGCCAACCTGCCGGTCGCAAAGGCCTTTCTGTTGGCAATGTTCGCCGGTGCGTTTATTGCCTTCGGCGGCCTGTTCTTTACCGTGTTCTTGAGCGATAGCACGCTGGGCTGGGGCGCTCAGCGTGTCGTGGGCGGCTTGTGCTTTTGCCTGGGCCTGGTGCTCGTGCTGGTGTGCGGCGCCGAGCTGTTTACCGGTAATTCTCTTATGGTCTGCGCGCTCAAGAGTAAAAAGATCACCTTGGCTCAGATGCTCAAGGCTTGGGTCGTCGTGTGGGTTGGCAATTTTGTCGGTGCTCTGTTCATCGTCTTTTTGGTGTACATGGCCGGCATATATAAACTTAACGGCGAGGCGGTCGCCAACTCCATGGTGAGCGTCGCCGCCGGCAAGGTGACGATCGACTGGGTGACGATCTTCTTCCGCGGCATCCTGTGCAACATCTTTGTGTGCCTGGCCGTGTGGATCGGTACCGCCGGCAAGACCGTGGTCGATAAGGTTGTGGGCATTCTGCTGCCCATCGCCGCCTTTGTGGCCTGCGGTTTTGAGCACTGCGTTGCCAACATGTACTTTTTGCCCATGGGCGCCGTGATGCATGCATGCGGCTATGGCGCCGACGTCGCCGGCGCCGATGCGCTCAACGCTGCGGGCATTGCGTTTAACCTGTCCGCTGCCACGCTGGGCAACATCGTGGGCGGCGCGGTTCTGGTCGCGCTCGGCTACTGGTTTGTCTACGCCAAGAAGTCCGAGGCGTAAGGTATCGTCTGTTTGACGTTGGGCCTCCCGCGGGGCGTTGCCGTGCGGGAGGCTTTTTGGGTCTGGGGCTCGTTGCTGGGCTGTTGGCCTGTTGTGTTTGGCTTGCGAAAGGGGTAATCGAGATGGCATCTGCTGTGGAGCGTGACGGTCGCGCCGTGGTGACCACATGCGGGGGATGCTATGCCGATTGTGCCTTTGCGGCACGCGTTGAGGACGGTCGCGTGGTGGCCGAGTTGCCGGTGCCGGGACATCCGTGCGCGGCGCGTGCCCTGTGCGCCCGCGGACGGCATCGCCTGGCAATGCCGTTTGACGAGCGCGATCGCATTGTGCATCCCATGCGCCGACGAACTGATGGCTCGGGGTTCGATGTGATTTCGTGGGACGAGGCGTTCGCGCAGATTGCAGCGCGCCTTGGGGGGATTGTCGACGGGCATGGTCCGCGTGCGCTGGGCATGACGCTCGGCGTTCCCTCGTTCGACCGCTACTGGGCGTATCGCTTTATGCATGCGCTGGGCTCGCCCAACGTGTACGGTGCCGACGGTGCCTGCGAGGTGAGCCGTCTCACTGGTTGGGAGCACAGCCTGGGCTACAGCCCCGCCTCCGACCTGGCACATACCGATTGCATCATGTATCTGGGGCGTTCCATTGTCGATTCGTCGACGATGGGGGCCGTTGATGCGCTCAACGATGCCCGTCGCCGTGGGGCGAAGATTATCGTGGTTGACCCCCGGCGCAGCGGCTCGGCCGCGCTTGCCGATCGCTGGCTCCGCGTGCGCCCGGGCTGTGACTTGGCGCTGCTGTTGGGTATTGCCCACGTGTTGATTGCCGAGGGCCTGTACGATCACGAGTTCGTGGACCGCTATACCACGGGTTTTGACGAGCTGGCGCAGGCGGCCCGTGCTTGGACGCCCGAGTGGGCCGAGTCGATGTGCGACGTGCCGGCCGCAGAGATTGTCGCCACGGCGCGCGATCTCGCTGCCGCCGCGCCTGCCGCTGTGGTGGATGCGGGCTTTCATGGCGGCATTGGAATCGCGTATGCCAATAGCACCCAGACCGCGCGCGCTATCTGCTTGGTCGATGTGCTGCTGGGCTGCATCGGACACGCGGGCGGTGCGCTCAACCCACCGACGCCGCTTGTATTGGGCGACCTTGATCCCACGCGCTTTGCGACGCCGCCGGTGCCGCGCGAGCCCAAGTTGGGGTCCGAGCGCTATCCACTGGTCGATCCGGTGCGCGGCCTGTGCACGACCATCGGTCAGTCGATTCTTGCCGGCGATTTGCGTGGGCTCATCGTCTATGCCAGTAACCCCGGTGCGGGCTATGGCAATGCACAGGCTTGGTTGGGTATTTTGCAGCAGCTCGACTTGCTCGTGACGATTGATATTCGCTGGTCCGAGACGGCGCGTGCTTCTGACTTCGTGCTGCCTGACGTGACGTATCTGGAGGCCGACCGCGGTGTGGGTACGGTCGTGGGCGCCAACGATTCGCGCGTGTTCTACCGCAACGCCGTGCTGCCTGTGCAGCATGACGACACGCGTCCCGGTCGGGAGATTTTTACCGGTCTGGCGCAGGCGTGTGGTGTGGGCGAGTACTTCGACTTTACGTCTGACGATCTGGCGGCTGCCCAGGTGGCGCCTTTTGGGATCAATCTGGACGAGCTCAAGGAGCGCGGCTGGGCCGACACGGGTGTAGCGTTGCCGTCGCGTACGGGCGAGCCGGCGATTCCCTTGGATGGCGGTAAAATTGCGCTGGCAAGCGACGTGTGGGAACGAGCCGGCCTGGGTCGAATACCCAACTGGATCGCTCCCATGGTGGAGCCCGACTCGGGGATGTTTCGCCTCATTAGCGGCAACCGTCCCTTTGAGTCGCATACCTCGCGCAGACTCGCGGCGGCCGGTGCCGCCGAGATGGGGTCGGACTTGGACGCTGTGCAGATGAACGCCGATGTCGCCGCTCGCATGGGTATCGCCGATGGCGAGGTCGTCGAGCTTGTGAGCGGCATGGGCCGCGACCGCGTGCGCGTGGAGACGACGCCGTATCTGCATCCGGCGTGCATCTTCACCTCGGCCGCTCCCGGCGGGCGTTCGTTTGGCGCCGATGCCGGTGGCGTTCAAGCCTTGGGCGTGGGCCCGCTCGACCATACGCCGTTGCGTTGGGACCCGTTGACGGGCGCCGCACTCACCCAGGAAAACGCCGTTCGCGTGGAAAGGATTGTCGCGCGCGAGGATAATGACGAGTAATTGACTCAGCTGATGCATTTGACTGATCCACGTTTCTTTTGAAAGGCTGCACATGAGCGATAGCCAGAACATGTCCGATGAGGTGCGCGCCCGCCTGCGCGCCATTCCTTCCGTCAACGAGCTGCTAGCCGAGTGGCCGGTGGTGAAGGCGGCGGGGGAGACCTGCGACGCGGTGGTCCATGCTGCCGTGACGGCTGAGCTTGACGAAGAGCGCGCCGCGATTCGTGCCGGTGCCGCTCCGCGTTCCAAGCGCGAGCTGGCCTCGGCCATCGAGTGGCGTGCGCATCGCTCTGCGCTGCCGAGCCTGCGTCCCGCCGTTAACGCCACGGGTGTGGTCATCCATACCAACCTGGGCCGCGCCCCGCTCGCGGAGTCGGCCGCCAAGGCCGTGGCCGAGGTCGCGCGCGGCTACAGCACGCTCGAGTACAGCGTGGATACCTGCTCGCGCGGGTCGCGCAAGGAGCACGCCGCTCAGCTCATCCGCTCGCTTACCGGTGCCGAGGACGCGCTGGTCGTTAACAATAACGCGGCCGCCGTGCTGTTGGTGCTGGCGACTCACGCCGCGGGCAAGGAAGTCATCGTCAGCCGCGGCGAGCTTGTCGAGATCGGCGGCAGCTTCCGTATCCCCGATGTTATGGAGGCCTCGGGTGCCAAGCTCGTTGAGGTCGGGGCCACCAACCGCACGCATTTGAGCGACTACGAGCGCGCCATCACGCCCGATACGGCGATGATCCTCAAGGTCCATCCTTCCAACTATCGCATCGAGGGTTTCCACGAGGAGGTGGGTTCTCGGGAGCTTGCGGCGCTTGCCCACAAGCATGGCCTGCTGTTCTACGAGGACCAGGGGTCGGGCGCGCTGTTGCCCGACGACATCTTGGTGCGCGGCGGCGAAGAAACCACGCCGGCTTCAGTTTCGGCGGGGCTCGATATCGTGTCGTGCTCGGGCGATAAGCTGCTCGGTGCCGCACAGGCGGGCATTATCATGGGTCGTCGCGATCTGGTTCAGGCCTGCGGGTCGCATCCGCTTATGCGTGCCCTGCGTCCGGGAAAGCTCGCACTGGCGGCGCTCGAGGCTACACTGCGCATTTACATGGATGGGGCGGATGTGGCCCATCGCGAGGTGCCGGTGCTCAACATGCTCACGCTTCCGCAGGCTCATCTGGAGCGTCGCGCACGCAAGCTGCGCGAGCTGATGACGGCAGGCCTCGATAAGGCGGGTTGCCCGTGCGCCGTGCAGGTGGAGATCGCCGAGGATTCGTCGACCCCCGGGGGCGGCTCGCTGCCTACCGTCGAGCTGCCCACGATGTGTGTGGCCGTCTGCCCGGTTGACGGGCGCCTGTCCCTCGACGCGCTCAAGCGCTCGCTCGTCCAAGACTTCGATACGCCGGTCGTCACGCGTGCCTCGCACGACCGCATTCTGTTTGATGTACGCACGCTCGTGGGCGACCGCGATATCGAGACGGCGGCATCGACGCTCGTCGCGTGCGTTAAGAAGGCGGTTGCGCGATGAGTGAGGTTCAAGCGCTGGTGGAGTGTCCCGTTATCGTTGGCACGGCGGGCCACGTCGACCACGGTAAGTCGGCGCTGATCGAGGCGCTGACCGGCAAGAATCCCGATCGTCTGGAGGTTGAGCGCCGTCGCGGTATGACCGTGGAGCTGGGCTTTGGCGAGCTGGCGCTGCCGAGTGGCAAGATCGTCGGCCTGGTCGACGTGCCGGGCCACGCGCATTACTTGCGCGCCATGGTGCAGGGTGCCACGGGTATCGACGTGGCCGTGCTGGTGGTTTCGGCCGTCGAGGGCGTGATGCCGCAGACCCGCGAGCACGTGCATGTGCTGGAGCTGCTGGGCGTTACGCATATGGTGGTCGCGCTGACGATGTGCGACCTGGCCGATAGCGAAATGATTGAGCTGGCCGAGCTCGACGTGGACGATTTTCTTTCGGACACCGTGTTTGCGGACGCGCCGATCGTGCCCGTGTCGTCCAAGACCGGCGCGGGAATCGATGACCTGCTGGCTGCGCTCGACGAGCAGGTTGCCGCTTGCTGGGATGCCTGCCGTGCCCGTGGCGAGCTCACCGATGCCGCACCGCGTCTGCCCATCGACCGCTGCTTTACGATCAAGGGCGCCGGTACCGTGGTGACGGGAACGTTGCACGGTGCGCCGGTTGCGGTGGGCGACGAGCTGATGGCTTTGCCGTCGCGTACGGTCTGTCGCGTGCGCGGGATTCAGGTGCATGGCGATACGCCGCGGGCGTTGCCCGGTCAGCGTGTGGCGCTCAACTTGGTGGGCGATGCTGTCGCCGCGCTCGATCGCGGTGAGATGCTCGGCGTGGCGGGCCGCTTTGGCCAGACGATGCGCTTTATGATGACGTTTACGTATTTGGGTCGCGAGGGCGTCAAACCGCGCGTGCTCGAGTCGGGTGCGCGCGTGCACGTGATGGCGGGTACGGCCGAGGTCGTCGGTCGCATCATGTTCATGGAGGGCGAGGCCCCCATGGCGGTGGGCGAAACCCGTATTGTTCAGGTGCGCTTAGAAAACTCGCTGCCGCTACGTGCCGGGGACCATGTCGTGGTGCTGTCCTATTCACCCGTGATGCTTATTGGCGGCGGGCGTGTGCTGCTTTCGCGCTGCCGTCGCTCGCGCGAGCTTTCCGAAGGGGAGCGTTCGCTGTATGCGGCGCTCGAGTCCGGCGATATCGCGGGCGGTGTGGGCGCTTGGCTGGCGCTGCAGACGCTGCCGGTTACGGCGGTTGATGCTGCCGAGGCTTTGGACCTTGGTGTCGATGAGGTCGATGCCGCACTGCGTGGGTTGGTGGCGCAGGGCTCCGTTCGCAAGCTTGCCGCGGGTGACGCGGACCTCTTGGCGGACGCTGCGGTGCTCGACGCCGCGATGGATGCACTGGCGGCGACCCTGTCAGCCATGCACGCGGCGGCTCCCAAGGAGACGGGCTTTACGCCCGGCGCCGTTGCCCATGCTGCGTGGCCTGCCGCTGATGAAGGCGTTGCCGCGGCTCTGATTTCCGAGGGCTGTTCGCGCGGCGTGTGCGCCGCCGAGGGCGCCGAGGTATTCGATCCGCATTCGGCCGCCGCGGCGGCACGCGTGGTGCGAGAGGCTTGCGAGCGGATCGTTTCCTTGCTGGACGAAGCCGGCCTCGATGCACCGACGTTGCCCGAGGTGGGCGAGCGGTTGCAGCTCGATCGCGACACCATGACGCGTGCCCTGCGCGAGCTTTCGCTCAACCGCTCGATCGTTAAGGTCGAGCGCGACGTTGCCCTGTCCGCTGCTGCCGAGGCCCATGCGCGTGAGCTCGTCGCCGCCGCCATTGAGGCGGCCGGCGGCGCTGCCACCACGAGCGTGCTGCGCGAGGCCCTGGGCGTGTCGCGCAAACGCGCCATCAGCATCTTAGAGCACCTGGATGCCGTGCGCTTTACGGTGCTCGACAAGGATGCCGGCGGCCTGCGCTCCCTGCGCTAGATTGGCTGCTCGGTTTGGTAAAATACCGCCGCACTTGGGAACGGATGGGCTCCGGTGGGCTCCGCGGTCCTCAAAACCGTTGCGAGGCGTGCAAAACGTCTTGGATGTGTTCGATTCACATACGTTCCCGCCATACGCTACCAGCGCTTTTGTGCTCGCGGTCTTGCTGCGTGCCGCAAAGGCGCTGTTTTGTTTTTGCACGAGCTTTTCGTAGCGCTGCTATTTCGGTGGCTGTATTTAGCTTCGTGCACCGGGTTTCGAGCATGCCGATGGAGGTGTTTTGCCGTATGACTACCGTAAGACGGGCCGATCTTTCTTGTGTTGTCCAGGCGGGCGGGTTGTCGTCGCGCATGGGCTGCGATAAGGCGCGCATGGCGTTTTGCGGTGAGCCGCTCATCGAGCGTGTTCTGGGTCGGCTGGCGCCAGTTGCCGGCGAGTTGGTCGTGACGACTTCGCGTCCCAGCGAGCTTGCCCATCTTGAGGAGCACGCGTTTGGCGGCCTGGTGCCGCGTGTGGTGGCTGACCTTGAAGGGTCGGCGGGCGCCATGCGCGGCATCGCGAGCTCGTTGGCCGCGGCCCGATTGCCGCTCGTGGCGATCGTCGCCTGCGATATGCCGTTTGTCTCGCCGGAACTCATTGGCGCGCTTGTCGATCGTGTTGAAGCCGAGGCGCTCGACGTGTGCGTGCCGCGCGAGGAGCGGGGGATTGAGCCGCTTTGCGCCGTCTGGCGCCGTGACGCTTGTGCGCCGGTTGCCCATGAGCTGCTCGCCTGCGACCGCCAGCGCATTCGCTGCCTGATCAATCGCGTTCAGGCTGGTTATATGGATGAATCGCAGATCGTTAAGGCCGCCGGCTCGACGCTCTGCTTCGAGAACGTCAATACGCCCGAGGAGTTTTCGGCGGCCGAGTTACTCGCCTAGACGATTGGAGTTGCCATGTCTCACGATATTTGTCCCGACACGGGAGAACCTTGCACTTGCGACGGGTCCGAACCCTGTACCTGCGGTTGCGGTGGCTGTGGACATACTGCGGAAGAGGAAGCGGCCGCCGCGGCGTATCGCGATGCACACCGCGAAGGCCCGTCCGGTGATGCCCTCGACCACGAACGCAAAATCATCGTGTCGTTCGACAGCACCTTCGATGTGATGGAATGCGAACAGCTGTGTCTTGCCTCCGGTGTGCCCGGGCGCATCATGCCGCTGCCCGGCTCCATCACCGCCGGCTGCGGGCTGTGCTGGGCCATGCCGTTCTCGGGCGATGCCCTCGCCGCCTTCCGCGCCGCCACCGAGGGCCGCGTAACCCCCGCCGACTACCACCAGCTCGTCCTCTAACCACCAACACCACCACAAAGGTGCCTGTCCCCAATGTGGTGGTTTAGAACACGTGGACGAAACAGGTTTGAAACACGGGTTTTGCACGTCAGGCACTCAAAAACGCTTCTACCTGCATCGTAATCAAAACGAAACATCCGCTCGTCGGCTTATGCGAAACTTTGCTGCAACAGTGCGATATTATCCATACTCGATAAAGTTCGCGGCGCATAGGGTGCCGCGACCAACATTTTCGTTTCCCATCATTGGAGGAAGCATGAGCTACACGCAGAAAGTTCTCGACGAGCTCAAGGCCCGCTATCCCGAGCAGCCTGAGTTCATCCAGGCCGCGACCGAGATCCTCGGCACCATCCAGCCGGCGCTCGACGCCCACCCCGAGTACGAGGAGGCCGCCCTGCTGGAGCGCCTCGTCGAGCCCGAGCGCATCGTTATGTTCCGTGTCCCCTGGGTCGACGACCAGGGCAAGGTCCAGGTCAACCGCGGTTACCGCGTCGAGTTCAACTCTGCCATTGGACCCTACAAGGGCGGCCTGCGCTTTAACCCGACGGTCACCCTGGGCATGCTCAAGTTCCTGGGTCTGGAGCAGATCCTCAAGAACAGCCTGACCACCCTTCCCATGGGCGGCGGCAAGGGCGGTTCCGACTTTGACCCCAAGGGCAAGTCCAACAACGAGATCATGCACTTCTGCCAGTCCTTCATGACCGAGCTCTATCGCCACATCGGCCCCAACACCGACGTTCCCGCCGGCGACCTGGGCGTTGGCGGCCGCGAGGTTGCCTACCTGTTCGGTCAGTACAAGCGCCTGACCAACGAGTGGACCGGCGTCCTCACCGGCAAGGGCCTCTCCTTTGGCGGCTCGCTCGCCCGTACCGAGGCCACTGGCTACGGTCTGGCCTACTTTGTGGACGAGTACCTTAAGAGCCGCGGCGACTCCTTCGAGGGCAAGAACGTCGTCGTTCACGGTTCCGGTAATGTCGCCATCTACGCGGTCCAGAAGGTCGCCCAGCTCGGCGGCAAGGTGCTGGCCTGCTCCGACACCCACGGCTGGGTCGAGGATCCCGACGGCATCGACTACACCGTGCTCGAGCATGTCTACAACAAGAAGCGCTCCGGCCACGACAAGGGCGTTACGCTCGCTATGTATGTCGACGAGAAGCCCAATGCCACGTGGCACGAGGGCGACGGCCGTGGCGTGTGGCAGCTGCCCTGCGACATCGCGCTGCCCTGCGCACGCGAGAACACGCTGCTGCTCGAGGACGCCCAGGCGCTCGTCGCCAACGGCTGCAAGGTGGTCGGCGAGGGCGCGAACATGCCCACGACCATCGAGGCCACGACCTACTTCCAGGAGAACGGCGTCGCCTTTATGCCCGGTAAGGCTGCCAACGCCGGCGGCGTGCTCGTGTCCGGCCTGGAGATGAGCCAGAACGCCGAGCACCTGTCCTGGACCTTCGAGGAGGTCGACGGCAAGCTCGAGCAGCTCATGCGCGGCATGTTCCACAACGTGGACGATACCGCCAAGGAGTACGGCGAGGAGGGCAACTTCGTCATGGGCGCCAACATCGCCGGCTTCCTGAAGGTCGCCGACGCCATGCTCGCTCAGGGCGTCTGCTAAATCTTGCTCGACATAGCATGTGATGAGGCTCCCAGCTATCTGGCTGGGAGCCTTTTCTATCCCGGAGGACTCCTCATAACTTGCGGTGATATACGGACTGTTTAGCGTCCCAGAACGGCTAATCAGTCCGTATATCACCGCAAGTTATGGATGGGTTGGTGGATTTTGTCCTAAAACGGTGTGCGGCCCCTCGTTTGGTACACTTAAAAGTACTGGACAAGTGAAGAGATGGGGGAGAACGTGCTCAAGTTCGGTACCTACGTCCGTGTTGGAAACGCGGCCGAAGCCTATGAGCTCTTACAGAAGAACCGCAACAACAAGATTGTGGGCGGCGGCATCTGGATGCGCCTGGGTTCGCGTCGCGTGGCGACGGCGATTGACCTTTCGGCCTGCGGACTCGATCAGATCGAGGAGACCGAGACCGAGTTTCGCATCGGCGCCATGTGCACCCTGCGCCAGCTCGAGCGCCATGTCGAGCTCAACGCGCTTGTCAACAACGTCTTTGAGTTCGCCGTCCACGACATCGTGGGCGTGCAGCTGCGCAATACCGCCACGGTGGGCGGCAGCATCTACGGCCGCTTTGGTTTTTCGGACGTGCTCTCGGCCTTTTTGGCGCTCGATTCGTATGTTGAGCTGACGGGCGCCGGCCGCGTGCCGCTCGCCGAGTTCGTCGACATGGGTTACGTGCGCGACGTGATCGAGCACATCGTGGTCGTTAAGCACGACTATCGTGCAAGCTACGAGGCCGTGCGCAAGGCCGCGACCGACTTCCCCTCGCTCAACGTCACCGCCGCCTGGTGGGACAACAGCTGGCATGTCACCGTGGGCGCCCGCCCGCTGCGCGCGACCCTGCTGCAGGGTGAGGCATGCGGCCTTACCGCCGAGCAGCCTTCCGAGGACGAGCTACGCGCCCTGGCCGCGTCCGTACGCGCGCTGAGCTATGGCACCAACCTGTGGGGCTCGGCCGACTACCGCCGCCGCATCTCGGCCCCGCTCGCCATCCAGGCTGTGCGTCGCGCCGCCGGCATCGAGCTTTCGGCCGCGCTTGCCCGCGAGCTCGAGACCGTGCAAGTGCCTAAGTTCGCCACGGACGAGTATTCCTGCCGCCGCGTGCCCGGCGTCGATTCTAGTGAGGTGCGCTAATGGCTGCCAAACTCATCGATCTTTCCTTTACGCTCAACGGCCGCAAGGTCAAGGTCCAGATTGCCCCCGACACCATGCTCTTTGCGCTTTTGCGCGAGCAGGGTTGCGCGTCGATGCGCTGTGCCTGCGAAACCACCAACTGCGGCCTGTGCACGGTGTGGCTCGACGGCGACCCGGTGCTGAGCTGCTCGGTTCCCGCCGCGCGCGTCGAGGGTCGCTCCATCACTACGCTCGAGGGCCTCAAGGCCGAGTCTGAGGCGCTCGCCCGTGCGATGGCTGCCGAAGGCGCCGAGCAGTGCGGTTTTTGCGCTCCCGGCCTTATCATGAACGTGCTGGCGCTCGCCCGCGCTGCCAAGGAGGACCCGAGCCTCGTCGCCACGCGCGAGGAGCTCTCGCGCCAGCTCGCCGGTAACCTCTGCCGTTGCAGCGGCTACGAGAGCCAGCTGCGCGCCATCGTTCGCTTCCTCAACGAGTCTGGCGTGCAGGTGGGCTTTGAGATGCCCGAGCTGCCGGTCAATAACACCAGCTGCGATGGCGTCTCGTATAAGCAGATCACTCACAAGCAGCCCAAGAAGGACTCGAAGGCCCTGCTCGAGGGTCGTCCCGTCTACACCGGTGATATGGTGCCCGCCGGTGCGCTCATCGTCAAACTCAAGCGCAGCCCCTATGCCCGCGCCAATATCCGCTCAATCGATACGTCGCGCGCTCTGAAGGTTCCCGGCGTGGTGGGCGTCTACACCTACGAGGACGTGCCCAAGCGCCGCTTTACCATCGCCGGCCAGAGCTATCCGCAGCCGAGTCCCTACGACCGCCTGATTCTCGAGAATCTCGTCCGTTACCAAAACGAAGAGGTGGCTATCGTCGCCGCCGAAACCGAGGAGGCCGCCGACAAGGCGCTCAAGCTCATCAAGGTCGACTATGAGGTGCTCGAGCCCCTGCTCGACTTTACCAAGGCGCTCGATAACGACATCGTGGTCCACCCCGAGGGCGACGTGACCTTTATGTTCCCGCAGGGCGGCGACGTTCCGCGCAACTTGGTATGCAGCGGCATGAGCGACTATGGCGACTTGGACGAGGCGTTCGCCCAGAGCGACATCGTCTTTGAGCGCACCTACACCAGCCAGGCCACGCAGACCGCGCCCATGGAGACCTTCCGCGCCTTCGCGACGACCGACGCGTTCGGCCGCATCTCGGTGACCACCTCCACGCAGGTGCCCTTCCACGTGCGCCGCATGGTCGCGCAGTCGCTCGACATCCCGCAGTCGCAGGTGCAGGTCATTAAGCCGCGCATCGGCGGCGGCTTTGGCTCCAAGCAGACGGGCTGCTGCGAGATCTTCGTGGCGTTCGTCACCCAGCAGACCGGCTGTCCGAGCTATTGCTGCTACACCCGCGAGGAGACCATCACCGCGGGCAACTCGCGCCACCAGATGCAGATGACCGTTAAGCTGGGCGCCATGAACGACGGCACCATCACGGCCATCGATCTGCATACGCTGTCCAACGCCGGGGCCTATGGCGAGCATGCCACCACGACGATCGGCCTCTCGGGCCACAAGAGCCTGCCCATCTACAACCACGTGAAGGCGAGCCGCTTTAGCTGGGACGCCGTCTACACCAATACCAACCGCGGCGGCGCGTATCGCGGCTACGGTGCCACCCAGGGCCAGTTTGCCGTGGAGAGCGCCGTCAACGAGCTCGCCGATATGCTGCACATGGACCCCGCCGACCTGCGCCTTAAGAACATCGTGCGCGAGGGCGAGATCATGCCGCAGTACTACAACGAGAAGCTCAACGCCTGCGCGCTCGACCGCTGCCTGCTGCGCGCGATGGACATGATCGGTTGGCGCGACAAGCCGCTAGCCATCGACCTGGGCGATCGCGTGCGTGCTCTGGGCTGCGCGCTCACCATGCAGGGCTCGGGCATTTCCAACGTGGATATCGCCGGCATCGACATGCGCCTGGAAGAGGACGGCTTCATTACCATCGGCACCGGCGCCACCGATAACGGCATGGGCGTCGACACGATCCTGGCGCAGATTGCCGCCGAGGAGCTGGGCGTTGAGAGCTCGCTGATCGTGGTGCGCGGCGTGGACACTGATGTGTCGCCGTTCGACGCCGGCTCGTACGCGAGCTCGGGTACGTACGTGACGGGCCTTGCCGCCAAGAACGCCGCGACCGAGCTGCGTGAGAAGATTTGCTCCAAAGCCGCCCAGATGTGGGACGTGGACGCCGCCGATGTGGTCTTCGATGGTCAGTACGTGCGTCTGTCCGACGAGCGTGCCGCGCGCGAGCAGAACCGCTACCTCACGCTGCGCGACTTTGCCAACCTGTGCGTCAAGAACATCGCGGGCGGCGACGCGCTGACCTCGCATGCCTCTGCCTGCCTGCCCGTTTCGCCCCCGCCGTTTATGGCCGGCATTGCCGAGGTCGAGGTCGACAAGGCCACCGGCAAGGTGACTGTTGTGGACTACGCGGCGGCTGTGGACTGCGGCACCGTGATCAACGAGGCGCTTGCGCGCGTCCAGGCCGAGGGCGGCATTGCCCAGGGTATCGGCCACGCGCTCTACGAGATTGTCGAGCACGATGACCGCGGCCGTCTGCGCACCGGCAACTTTATGAGCTACAAGCTACCCACGCGCCTGGATATCGGCAGCATACGCGTGGCCTTTGAGCCGAGCTACGAGCCGACGGGTCCGTTTGGTGCCAAGTCGATCGGCGAGGTCGTCATCAACACGCCGCTCGCCGCCGTGGCCTCGGCCGTGGCACACGCCACCGGCCACCAGGTGCGCTCACTGCCGATCACGCCCGAGAAGGCCCTGCTGGGGGAGTAGCGGGTCTGCGAACAAGTCGTAATTTGCGGGGCGGGGCAACTCGCCCCGCCTTTTGCACTCGTGGTGAGGTCGTGAGCTTGTAAAAGGTGTACGTGCGCTTGCCGTTCGTATCTGCTATCATTCCTAGTCTGTGCGCTCATGCGGGCGTGGCGGAATTGGTAGACGCGCCAGATTTAGGTTCTGGTGGGATTCCCGTGAAGGTTCGAGTCCTTTCGCCCGCACCAACGCATCTGCGTCGGCCCTGGCCGTCGCGACACTTTGTTGCATAAAGGTACCAGCACCTCAGATAAGCTGGGCAGTATGAGGAGGAACGTGTTGAACATCACCGCTTCTGACGTCAAGGACGCCAAGCTCACCGCTACGGTCACCATCCCGGCCGCCGACGTCGACGCCGCGATCAAGAAGGCCTACAAGGACACCGCCAAGAAGTACCGCTTCCCGGGCTTCCGCGCCGGTAAGGCCCCCCGTCCGGTCATCGACTCCGCTCTTGGCGCCGAGGCTACCCTCGCTCAGGCCACCAACGACCTGATCGCCGCCAACGAGCCCGCCGTCCTCAACGAGCTGGACATCGTCCCCACCAAGAGCGGTGACTACAAGGAGCTCGACCTCGCCAAGGATCACGAGGACTACACCTACACCGTCGAGTTCTCCCTGCGTCCCGCCGCTGAGCTCTCCTCCTTCGACGCCGTCGAGATCGAGATGCCCCCTGCGGAGGTCACCGAGTCCGAGATCAACAACCAGGTCGAGATGCTCCTCAACTACCGTGCCACCTTCGAGGACGTCGAGGGTCGCGCCGTCGAGGCCGAGGACTACGTCACCGTCGACCTCAAGGCCGTCGAGAACGCCGACAACTTTGCCGCCGAGGGCCGTATGCTCATCGCCGGTAGCGACAGCAACCCCAAGGAGTTCAATGAGGCCCTGATCGGCGCTAACGTTGACGACGTCAAGACCGTCACCTGGACCGACGAGGTCGAGGAGGGCGAAGAGGCCGAGATCCACACCGTCGAGGTCACCGTCAAGGGCATCAAGGTCCGTAACACCCCCGAGCTCACCGACGAGCTCGTCAAGTCCGACTTTGGCTTCGACAGCATCGACGCTATGCGCGACGCCATCAAGATTGAGATCGAGCAGGACAAGGCTTCCCGCCTCCCGGCCGAGAAGGAGAACCGTTGCGTCTCCGCTCTCGCCGAGCGTCTGCAGCTCGACGAGATGGACGCCGACTACGAGCAGTCCGTCTTTGAGGAGCTTGGCCAGAACTTCCTGTCCAACCTCGCTGCCCGTGGCATGACCCTGGACACCTGGCTGCCCGCTTCCGGTCTGACCATGGAGCAGTTCATCGGCGACCTGCACAAGCAGGCTAACGACGTCGCCCGTGAGTCCCTGGCTCTCGACGCCCTCGCCCGTGAGCTCAAGATCGAGGTCACCGAGGACGACATCAACGCCGAGTTCGAGAAGGCCGGCGTCAAGGACGTCGAGGCTTCCAAGGCCGAGTTCATCGCCGATGGCCGCATGCCTGCCGTCCGCGAGTCCATCCGTCGCTCCAAGGCCGTCGACCACCTGGTCGAGAACGCCAAGGTGACCGAGGTCGACGAGACCGCCAAGGACGCCGAGTAATTCTCGCCACCTTTTTCGCGAGCGCATGGATGCGCCCGTGATGGGGTAAAGTTATAAGCCGGTTATCCGGTTGCTTCGTACGGTGCCAGCCAATGCATAGCATGCGGGCACCGTACGTTTATCTAGAACCACTATTGGTCCGTAAGAGAAATGGAGATGCGTATGATCGCTAAGTTCGATTCCGCCCTCGTGCCATACGTTATCGAGCAGACGCCGCGCGGCGAGCGCAGCTACGATATCTATTCGCGCCTGCTCAACGACCGCATCATCTTCTTGGGCGAGGAGATTAACTCCGTCAGCGCCAACCTGGTCGTTGCCCAGCTGCTGCATCTTGAGAGCCAGGATGCCGAGAAGGATATCTCGCTCTACATCAATTCGCCCGGTGGCGAGGTCTACTCCGGCTTGGCGATTCTGGACACCATGAACTTCATTAAGCCGCAGGTCTCCACCATTTGCGTCGGTATGGCTGCGTCCATGGCCGCCGTGCTGCTTTCGGCCGGCGCCAAGGGCAAGCGCTTCTGCCTGCCGCACTCCAAGGTCATGATTCACCAGCCCAGCGGGGGTGCCCAGGGCCAGCAGACCGAGATCGAGATCGTGGCCGAGGAGATCAAGAAGACCCGTCGCGAACTCAACCAGATCCTGTCCGATGCCTCGGGCCAGCCGATCGAGAAGGTCCAGGCCGATACCGAGCGCGACAACTACCTGACTGCTGCTGAGGCCCTCGACTACGGCCTGATCGACCGTATCGTCACCTCGCGCGATCTTGCCGCGAAGGACGCCTAGGATGGCCGGTAACATGCAGGACAACTTTGACGAGAACGGCAACCTCATCCGCTGCTCCTTCTGCGGAAAAGAGCAGGGCCAGGTCCGTCGTCTCGTAAAGGGTCCGACCAACATCTTTATCTGCGACGAGTGCGTCGCCGCCTGCTCCGAGATCCTTGAGGAGTCGCTGGCTTCGGACTTTATGGACGCCGCCCGCAACGGCAATCTCCCGGGTTTCCTCAACGATCACGGGCAGGCTGCGTCCCAGCCCGCCGTTGACCCCGAGGCCGAGGGCTTTGAGCTCGAGGACGACCGTCAGGTCATCACGCACGTGCCGACGCCGCACGAGATCTATGACGAGCTTTCGGCCTATGTTATGGGTCAGGAGGACGCCAAGCGCGCCATGTCGGTGGCCGTGTACAACCACTATCGCCGCGTGATCGAGGGCGGTGCCGCTGTGTCCGCCTTTGACGAGGCCTCGGGCATGGGCGCTCAGTTTAACGATGACATGGACGAGGTGGAGCTCGCCAAGTCCAATATTCTGCTGCTCGGCCCCACCGGTACCGGTAAGACGCTGCTGGCCCAGACGCTCGCACGCATCCTCGAGGTTCCGTTTGCCATCGCCGACGCCACCGCGCTCACCGAGGCTGGCTACGTGGGCGAGGACGTGGAGAACATCCTGCTCAAACTCATCAACGCCGCCGATGGCGACATTGAGCGCGCGCAGGTGGGCATCATCTACGTGGACGAGATCGACAAGATCGCCCGCAAGGCCGAGAACCTCTCCATCACCCGCGACGTTTCGGGCGAGGGCGTTCAGCAGGCACTGCTTAAGATTCTTGAGGGCACCGTGGCCAGCGTTCCGCCCACCGGCGGCCGCAAGCATCCCCAGCAGGAGCTGCTGCAGATCGACACGACGAACATCCTGTTCATCTGCGGCGGTGCCTTTGTGGGTCTGGATAAGATCATCGCCGATCGCGTGGGCAACAAGGGCGTGGGCTTTAACTCCGAGATCGCCGGCCCCACCTCGGTCGACGAGAACGATCTGCTTCGTCAGGTGCTCCCGCAGGACCTCAACGCCTTTGGCATGATTCCCGAGTTTGTGGGACGTACGCCCGTCGTCACCCAGACGCAGGCGCTTGACGAGGACGACCTGGTGTCGATCCTGACCGAGCCCAAGAACGCTGTGGTGCGTCAGTACCGCAAGATGTTCCAGCTCGAGGACGTTGAGCTTGAGTTTGAGGACGCCGCCCTGCACGAGATCGCTCGTATGGCGCTCGCCCGCAAGACCGGCGCCCGTGGCCTGCGCTCAATCTGCGAGGACGTGCTGCAGCAGACGATGTTCGACCTCCCCAGCGAGGAGGGCGTCACCAAGGTCATCGTGACCGAAGCCTCCGTAAAGGGCGAAGAACAGCCCCAGCGTATCTACGGCTAAACCAGCCTAAAACGTGTTTGCAAATAGCCTCTGACCATCCGCGGTCGGAGGCTATTTTATATATACGCAATAACCCCAACTACCTGTGCTATTCTGTGTGTTTGTTTAAGCCTCGGCAAAGTCAATTCAGACTGAAGTAATCGATACCTAAGGGGAGGAATGTAGGCCCGATTTTCGTAGATTCCGCACGAGCCGAAGACCACTTAATGTGGTCTTCGAGCGAGCCCAGGACCTGACCGAGCGAAAATCGGGCCTACATTCCTCCCCGGCGGGACAGGGAGAGATATATGGAAGAGATGCCCAAGAACTACGATCCGTCGACCAACGAGCCGGCGATCCTGCAGAAGTGGCTCGACGGCGGCTACTACAAGCGCCGCGAGGGCGTGGGCGACTGCACCGTCACCATTCCGCCTCCCAACGTGACCGGCAAGCTCCACATGGGCCACGCCACCGACGACTCCATCCAGGACGCCATCATCCGTATGGCCCGCATGCGCGGCAAGTCCACGCGCTGGGTCCTGGGTACCGACCACGCCGGTATCGCCACGCAGACCAAGGTCGACAAAAAGCTCAAGAGCGAGGGCATCAGCCGCCTGGAGATCGGTCGCGACAAGTTTGTCGACGCCTGCTGGGACTGGACCCACGAGTACGGCGGCATCATCGTCGAACAGATCAAGCGCATGGGCTGCTCCGTCGACTTCGATAACGAGCGCTTCACCATGGACGAGGACTACGCGCAGGCCGTGCGCAAGGTCTTCTGCGACTGGTACCACGACGGTCTGATCTATCGCGGCAAGCGCATCGTCAACTGGTGCCCCAACTGCACCACCGCCATCTCGGACGACGAGGCCGAGTACAAGGACGAGAAGGGTCACCTGTGGCACCTGCGCTACCCGCTGACCGAGCCGGTCAACGGCCAGGACTACATCGTCGTCGCCACCACGCGCCCCGAGACCATGCTCGGCGACACGGGCGTTGCCGTCTCCCCGAAGGACCCCGAGAAGGCCGCCTTCGTGGGCAAGACTGTCATGCTGCCGATCGTCAACCGCGAGATCCCCATCTTCTCTGACTACCATGTCGATGCCAACTTCGGCTCCGGCTTCGTTAAGGTCACCCCGGCCCACGATCCCAACGACTATGCCATGGGTCAGGCCCACGACCTGCCGCAGATCAACATCTTTGACGAGCATGCGGTGGTCGTCGAGGGCTACGGCGAGTTCACCGGCATGACGCGCGACGAGTGCCGCGAGGCCGTCATCAAGTGGTTCGAGGAGCACGACCTGCTCGACCACGTCGAGGAGCACGACCACTCCGTTATGCACTGCTACCGTTGCGACGCCGCCTTGGAGCCGTGGCTGTCCGAGCAGTGGTTTGTCGCCGTCGACAAGCTCAAGGGACCTGCGCTCGACGCCGTCAACTCCGGCAAGGTCACCTTCCACCCCGCGCGCTGGACGCAGACCTACACCACCTGGATGGAGAACCTCAAGGACTGGTGCATAAGCCGTCAGCTGTGGTGGGGCCACCGCATCCCCGTGTTCTACTGCGAGGACTGCGGCTGGGAGGACGCGCTCACCGAGGACACCGACGTGTGCCCCAAGTGCGGCGGCCATCACGTCCATCAGGACGAGAACGTGCTGGACACCTGGTTCAGCTCGCAGCTGTGGACCTTCGCCACGCAGGGCTGGCCGCAAAAGCCGGAGCTGCTCGAGGGCCATCACCCCACGACGGCGCTCGTCACCGCGCGCGACATCATCGCGCTGTGGGTCGCCCGCATGGTCATGAGCTCGCTGTACTTCCTGGACGAGGTGCCGTTTAAGGACGTCGTCATCTACCCGACGATCCTGGCCAAGGACGGCAGCCGCATGTCCAAGTCCAAGGGCAACGGCGTTGACCCCATGGACCTCATTGGCATGTACGGTGCCGACGCCATGCGCTACAACCTGCTCACGCTGTGCACCAACAACCAGGACGTTAAGTTCGACGCGAATATCGACAAGAAGACCAAGAAGCTTATCGACAGCCCGCGTACCGACCAGGCCAAGAGCTTTGTGACCAAGATCTGGAACGCCAGCCGCTTCCTGCTCATGAACATGGAGGGCTACACGCCCGGCGAGCCCGTCGTGGAGACGCCGGCCGACGCCTGGATGTTCAGCCGCCTGGCCAAGGCCGTTAAGATGGTCACCGAGGGTATTGAGAACTACACCTTTGGTGACATGGCCCGCGGCGTGCAGCAGTTCTTCTGGAACGAGGTCTGCGACTGGTACGTCGAGGTCACCAAGGCCCGCTTGAAGGGCGAGGGCCGTCTGCAGGCTCAGCGCAACCTGATCTTTGTGCTGGATACCTCCATTCGCCTGATGCACCCGCTCATGCCGTTTGTCACCGAGGAGATTTGGGACAACATGCCGGCCAGCGTGCTCGACCTGGATGCCGAGGGCAACGTCGACCGCGCCGAGGCGCTCATGATCGCCAAGTGGCCCGAGCCCGCCGACTACGCCAAGTATGTCGATGAGCCCGCCGAGCGCGCGTTTGAGCTGTGCCGCGCCGTCGTTTCCGCCGCCCGCGCTACGCGTTCGCGTTATCGCTTGAGCCCCAAGGCCGAGCTCGACGTGGTCGTACGCGCCGGTGCCGAGGACATCGAGAAGCTCGAGAGCCTGCGCTCGACGATTGAGCCGCTGGCTAACACCGCCTCGCTGGTCATGGGTACCGACGTTGAGAAGCCTGCCGCGAGCATCGCCGTGGTCGACAGCGGCGTCGAGGCCTTTGTGGTGCTCGAGGGCAAGGTTGACCTTTCGGCCGAGAAGGCGCGCCTGGAGAAGGAGATCGCCGCGGCCCAGAAGGAGCTCGCCGGCTGCGAGAAGACGCTTGCCAACGAGGGCTTTGTGGCCAAGGCCGCGCCCGCGGTGGTCCAGAAGAAGAGGGACCGTGCAGCTGAGCTCAAGGAGATCCTGGCGGCGCTGACTGCTCAGGTTGCTGACTTCTCGTAGGTCTTACTGGGGGACGCGGTTTGGGGCTTTACTCGCTACTGCGGACAGTCCTGCTCGCACGAAGGCCACATTAAGTGGCCTTCGGCTCGTGCGGAACTTGTATCGAGCAAAGCCCCAAACCGCTCCCACAGCGGTTACGGGGGCGTCCGCTGCCTGCCCGGTAGGGCCACTGGGTTGTGGCCTTGATCTCGCTGCAAAGCGGTGTTTGGCTGATATTTTGAATGGGAGGGGCTCGTTGTTGATTACGGGCCTCTTTTTATGTTGAGGGGACTTTGGTTATGGCGAAGCGTTCTGGGTTATATTCGGTGCCGTTTGAGGTTCCGGAGCTTTCTTTTGATGAGGCTGTTGCGCTTGCGGCCGATACGGGCAAGATTGCGCGTTATTCTACGCCGTTGCTCGAGACTGTTGTCGAGATGCTCGATGAGCTTGGTCGTCCTGACGAGTTTTATGATTGCGTCCAGATCGCCGGAACTAATGGAAAGACCTCGACGACGCGGTTCTCGGCTGCCATTTTGCGTGGTGAGGGCCTTAAGACGGCACTCTTTACATCGCCGCACCTCGTGCGCTATCCCGAGCGTATGGAGATTGACGGAAAGGTCGTCTCGGACGAGGTTTTTGCCCACGGTGTCTCCGCGGCGTATGAGGCGGGTCGTCGTCTCAACGCGCGTCGTGAGGCGGCAGGCGAGGAGCTCCGTGCTATTACGCCCTTCGATCTTTTGTCCGTGGCTGGACTGACCATGTTTGCCGAGGCCGCGGTGGATGTTGCCGTGCTCGAGGTTGGTATGGGCGGACGCTGGGACGCCACGAGTGCGACCGATCCCGTCGCCGTTGCCATTACGGGCATTGGGCTCGATCACACACGCATTTTGGGCGATACGCTCGAGGCCATTGCGGGGGAGAAGGCTGCGGTTATTAAGCCTGGACGCCTGGTTGTTTTGGGCGAGGGTACGCACGAGGCGAGCGTTCAGCGCGTGATGGATGCACGTTGTCGCGAGTGCGGCATAGTGCCGCTGGTGGTGAACCATGCCACGACCAAGGTGCCGGCACATGTGGGCGACACGGTTGAGTTTAGCTGCACCACGCCGCGTGCGATCTATACGTCTAGCATGGTCAAGCCGGCGTATCAGCCGCAGAATGCCGCGTGCGCGATTATGCTGTGCGAGGGGTATCTGGGTCGCGAGCTCGATCATGACAAGCTCGATGCGTCGCTTATGGGCTGCCCCACGCCGGGTCGCTTTGATGTGCTGGGAACCGCTCCGCTCAAGCTGATTGACGCCTGCCATAACCCTCAGAGCTGTGAGAACTTTGTGAGCGCGCTGGACGAGATCGATCCGTGCGTGGAGAACCGCCCCACGCTGCTGTGCGCTGCGCTGGCCGACAAGGACGTGGCGGGCATCGTCGACGTGCTGATCCCGGCCTTCCCGCGTGTAGTCGTAACGCAGACCGATTCTGATCGCGCCCTGCCGGCAGAGGAGCTCGCCGCACTTGTGGATGCCGAAAAGCTCGCGGGCGTGTACCCCAGCGTATCCGAAGCCCTCGCAGCTTTCGAAGCCGCGGGCGAGCCCTTCGTAGCCGCCGGCACCATCACCCTAGCCGGCGAAGTAGCCGGCCTGCTGCGCTAACCTCTTTTGGTGGGCAGCTAATTGGCATGCTTGCCACGAAATGGGCCTATCTACTACGTTTGACCGGTTACCCTCGACCAGACCGAAAAATGCAAAATCAAAACCGACGCTCCTATAAGTTGTCAAGAGGCAGTTTGCGGGAGCGCTCTCTCCAATTCGCACAGGAGCTCGTAATACCTCCTCTCCAGTTTCGTCGAGACCGCCTCCCGCCGGGACTTCCCCTCGGAGGTCCGCCTCGCCACGTACCTCCTCGTCCTCTCGTCGTACGCCATGCGCTTGATCGCGATCTCGTAGAGCGCCCAGTTCGCCTGCCGGTTGCCGCCGCGGTTGAGCCTGTGCCGGTCCGTCTTCCCGCTCGACGCGGGGATCGGGGAGGCGCCGCACATCATCGAGAACGCCGCCTCGCCCTTCAGCCTGCCGGGGTTGTCGCCGGCGGCCACGACCAGGGCGGCGGCGGTCGTGGTGCCGCAGCCCTCGACGCCGAGCAGCGCGGGCGCGTTCGCCTCCAGCAGCGCGCGGATGCGCTCGTCGAGGGACTCGACCTGGCTGCGGGCCTCCTTCCAGACCGCCGCGACGGACCGCAGCGAGGCCAGCACGCTCTCCTCGAGCGCGTCGCCCGCCTTCCTCCCGCGCGCGAGCAGCGGCATGAGGTCCTTCGGCCGCTCGCGGCCCCTGAACCGCTCCCTCAGGGCGCCCGGGGCCGTCGTGAGCATCGACTTCGCGCAGGCCACGCAGGACGTGGACGTCGCGACGGCCAGCCTGCGCGCGACGTAGAGCTGGCGCACCGCCTCGACCCAGCCGTCCTGCGACTTCGGCACGGAGCAGCCCCTCCCGGACGCCGCCTTGCGCGCCGCGCGCTCGGCGTCCAGCGGGTCGCTCTTCCCCTCGCCGGGCCTCACCTTGTCCCTCTTGGGCCTGAGCACCTCGACGACGTTGTACCCGAGCTCCACGAGCCTCCTCGTCAGCCCGGCCCCGTACGATGCCGTGCCCTCGACGCCGACGACCATGCAGCTCCCCGGGTCGCCTATCGCCTCCGCCAGCCTGTCGTAGCCCTCGGGGTCGGCCCCGAAGCTCCCGCTCCAGATCTTCCTCCCGAGGCCGTCGAGCAGGCACAGGACATGCACGTCCTTGTGCGTGTCGACGCCCGCGATGACCGTTTCGCCTTCCATTTTCGCTCCCCTCGGTCTGCCGCCTGCTCCGCGCCCGGGTCTCCCAGACATTGCACTGACGGGAGCGCTACAATCCAATTGGCTTGTCCGATTGTCCGCGCTCATGCTCCTATTAGGTCATGGCAGGACTCCGGGACGCGGATGCCGGGGCGAGACAGGTCGGATTTGAGGACGGCCGAAGAGGCGTCAGCAGGTCAGTGGGTCATCGTCCCGGCATTCAGCATCAGGGTAGCGCTGCGACGCGGAAATCGCGCGCCGTTGCCGCGCCCCGCAGTGCCCGCTTCCCCCGAGAACAATTATCAGTGCAGGT
>JAGZBF010000010.1:0-76408 GCA_018370025.1 Collinsella sp.
CGCATTTGAGACAAGGTGACGTGAAACGAAAGGGCGCTGACCTTCTGGTCGCGCCCTTGAAGTTGAACGTCAGATTGTCCAAATGCGGCCCGCGCAGCGCCGGCCCGTTACGGCGTTTGGTAAAACGCCGTAACTAAAAACGGTTGCCGCGGAAGCCGCCGCCGTTGCGGCCGCCACGATCGCCACCGCGACCGCCACGGTCGTTACCACGGTTGCCGCCGAAGCCGCCACGGTTGCCACCGCGATCGCCATAGCCACCACGGTTGCCGCCAAAGCCGCCGCGACCGCCACGGTCGCCGCCACGGTCACCAAAACCGCCACGGCCGCCGCGATCGCCACCGCGACCGCCACGGTCGCCGCCACGGCCACCGCGGTCACCAAAGCCGCCACGGCCGCCTCGATCGCCACCGCGACCGCCACGGTCGTCACGGCTGCCGCGAGGACCGCGGTCCTCGTCCAGGCCCATGGCGACAAGCGGAGCGATAACCTTATCGAGAGCGGCCATCAGCTCGGTGGCCTCCTCGTAAGAAAGCTCGGGCAGGAGCTTCTCCTTCTTGTTGGCAAGCTCGACCAGGCCCTCAGCGGCATCCTCGGCAGCGAAGACGACGATCTTGCGCATATCGCCCTCGGCGTCGTCGATACGGCCGACCAGATCGGCGGCCTCGGCCTCGGCCATCAGGCCATCGAGCTCACGGAGGCGCATGCCCAGCAGGTCGGACATTTCCTTCTGCTCCATCTTGGGCTTGAGGTCAAGAAGCTTGATGGCGCGCTCGATGTTCGCCATGCGCTCGGCCTTGGCCTCCTCCTCCTTGGAAATAGCAAAGCGACGGCTACGCAGCAGGCGGGCGGCCTTCTGCATCTTGTCCATCAGCTCTTCGTCATCGTAATCAACGGCGGCCTTGACAACCTCGGCCTCCTCCTCGGCGGAAACCTCGTCAGCAGCCTCAACCTCGGCAGCTTCGGTCTCCACGGTCTCGACTGCCTCGACCTCGGCAGCCATGGTCTCGTTCTCGGTCTCGTTCATGATCTCTTCGTTCTCAGACATGAGACTCCTTCTTGGCCCTCTCGGGCATCATCGCCCCATTCGCGGGGCCCGTCGCGCACTCTTTGCGCTTTAAACATTCATGCCTCTCGGCAAAACGTCCATTAGTTTATGGTGTCGCCATCCAATCTAGCTGCAGAATCTATGTGCACACATTAATGCGACATGTGCGACTCGCGACGAGCGTACACCAGCGACGCCACGAACCCGACCACGGCAATTACAGCCGCCACACGCACGGCAGCTGCAAATCCAATCGCCTGGGCAACTTCGGTCGCAGCGCCAGCCGCGCCGGCGGTCGCCGCAGAACTCGAGAGCAGACCGATAAACAGCGACGGGCCAAACGACGCGGCAATCATATTCCACGTGTTAAGCAATGCCGTTCCGTGAGGATGCTCAGCGGCAGGAAGCGTCTCCAAGCCGGCCGTCTGCGAGGGGCTCAGCACCAGGCCGACTCCGGCATACACCACAACGGTCAGCGCCACGACGACGCCGATGTTCATGCTTGCCGCCGTCATCGAGATTGCAGTCTGCCCCACGGCAATCAGGGCAAAGCCGACCGGCAGCAGCGGCCATGCGCCACGGGCGTCCATCACGCGTCCGCCCACAATCGAGGTCACGGCGTTGCAGGCAATCGCCGGCAAAATGAGCAGGCCCGCAACAAGTGCGGTCATGCCGTAGGCACCTTCAAAATAGAGCGGCAACAAAACACTCATCGAGAACGTCGTCATCATCGACACCACCACAAGCAGGCACGCAGGCCAAAAGCGAACGCTCGCCATGGGACGCACGTTAAGCACCGGATGCTCGAGCTTGAGCTGACGGGCCGCAAACAGGCCGAGCAGCACAACGGCGGCGAAGAGCGTCGCGATGCCGGTGGTCAGATTGGTCGAGAACTCGCCTACGGAATACACAAATGCCGTAATGCCGGCGGCGAGCAAAACAACCGACAGAATATCAAGCGTGGTGTTCGAGCGCTCTCCGACATTCTGAACGAGCTTTACGCCCGCCGCAGCGACCGCAATACCGCCCACCAGCGGCACTACGAACACCGCCCTCCAGCCAAATAACGTGCACATTAGACCGCTGATCACGGGTCCAAACGCCGGCCCTAGCGTAATGCAGGCGCCGCCCAGGCTCAGATACAGACCGAGCTTCTCGCGCGGGGCGCAAGACAGCACCACGTTCATCATGAGCGGGAACAAGATGCCCGATCCCGCAGCCTGCAAAATACGACTTGGCAGCAAAACGCTAAACGACGGAGCGACCAGGCACAGGACTTCGCCGGCGACCATACATCCGCATGCGAAAAATAACAGCTTGCGCGTCGAGAAACGGCCGGACAGGAAGGCCATGATGGCCGTAAAGATCGACGTCACGATCATGTAGCCCGAGACGAGCCACTGCGCCGTGGTGGCACTCACCGAAAAGGCTGTCATAATGTCGTGCAACGCCACGTTAATGATGTTCTCGTTAAACGCGGCAACAAAGGCTGCAATATACATAACGACGAGAATCGCCGCGGTGGCCGATGGCGTTGCTTGAACTTGTTGCTGAGATTTGCTCCCCATGCATTTCCTTCCTCTTGGAACGACAGTCGCATCGCCCCAGAGGAACAGTCCAGGGCGAAAAAATGAGCCCTAGACTTACGCCAGACGCCGTACTCGACGAGTCTGACAACATGGTCCAACGTCGAAAGATTGTAACGCGGACGCACAGCTTTCCTTCCGCGCTATTATTAAAAGTCCACGAAAGCATAAGACATGAGGAGCCCGCCATGATTAAGCCCATCATGAAATCCGAGTTCTTTTTGCGCCTGTCTTCCGAAGACGCAGGGCCCGACGACGCCGTGACCGGGCAGGACCTCCTGGATACGCTCCACGAGCATGAGCACGAGTGCGTGGGTCTCGCCGCCAACATGATCGGCGTGCGCAAACGCATCATCTGCGTAAAGGACGGCAGCAAATCGCTGCTTATGTACAACCCGCAAATTCTTGAGCAGGTCAACGCCTACCAGACGAGCGAAGGATGTCTCTCGCTGATCGGCGAGCGTCCCTGTACCCGCTATCGCCGCATTAAGGTTGAGTATTTGGACGAGAACTTCGTCCACCGCATCAAAAACTTCTCGGGCTACACCGCCGAGATCATCCAACACGAAATCGACCACTGCAACGGCGTCGTGGTTTAGGCCACCTGCCAAAATGAGGGTACCGGAGGCCTCCCTATGGATATCAGCCGCTTTGGCGAATTCGCCATCTTAGCGCAGTCACGCACGTTTCTTGATGCGGCGGAACTGCTTTTCATGTCGCAATCAACCCTCTCTAAGCACATCATGGCAATGGAGCACGAACTCGGCTGCAAGCTCATCGATCGAAGCCAGCGCCACGTAACACTCACCGCGCAAGGTGAAGCGCTCCTCCCCTATGCGCAAAAAATTGCGACGCTTCAGCACCGCTATCTTGCCGCCATTCAAATAGGCGCAGGTGAGCCGCTCGAGCACCTCACCGTAGGTTCTATCCCCATTATGGCCCCTTATGGGATCACGGACGCCGTCATCGATTTTCAGCAGGCGAACCCCTCATATTCTGTTGAGCTCATCGAGGGCGAGGGCGACACACTCAAGCGCATGCTCCTGCACGAGGACATTGACCTGGCCTTCATCCGTGACGGCGGCGCCATCGAGCCGGAGTTCAAAAAGATTCCCTTTACGACCGACCGGCTCGTGGCCGTCCTTCCACTCGACCATCCGCTCGCCGAACGTGACACCGTCGAGATAGACGACCTTATCGACGAGAATTTCCTCATGCTTCCCCAAGGCTCGTTCGTAAGCGAGCTCGTCCTTTCCCTTTGTCGCGAAGCTGGATTTGGCCCACGTGTTACGTTCACCGGCAAACGAGCCGAGAACATCATCTCCCTTGTCGCGCGCGGCGCCGGCGTCTCATTCCTCATGCGCAAGCCGGCGGAATCGCTCGCCAGCGGAAAGGTAGCCCTGGTGCCGCTTGAGCCCGCGACGACCTCCGAGGTCAGGCTCTACCTCAAGCGGAACGCCGCGCACTCGCAGGCGGTCGTCTCGTTCATCGGCTTCCTCCCCTACCGTCAGCTCCTGCAGGGCGACCGTACGTCTTCTAACGCGGCACGACCGTCATAATCCCCGCTGCTCCACAACCGCAGACTTGTGTCCGCAAACACGATGACAGCGGCACAAAACACAAATATGCCTCGGGCGGCACGTCGCCGTCCGAGGCATATTTAGTTAAAGTGCGCAGAAAGACTAGTCCACCGAGATGTTGAGTGCCTTACCGCCCTCGTCCTTCTTGGTACCGATCACCATAGCGGCGACAAGAGCCAGAACGAAAGCGACCACACCGGAGATGACAAGGCCGATAAAGCCCGTGTCGATGCCGGCAGGGTTAATAAAGCTCGGGAAACCGAGCGGGCCGGAGGCACCGAAGGCATAGAGCTTGGCACCCATGAGGCCGGCAATGGCGCCGCCTACACCAGCGGAAATAAAGGTTGCCCACATAAGGCGCTTACGCGGCAGCAAGATGGCGTAAAGCGCAGGCTCGTTGACACCGAAAATCGAAGAGACAAGGGCGGGAATGTTGACGGCAGCATTTTCCTCGGAGTCCTTGGTTCGGATGATCATGCCAAGCACAGCGCCGGCGATGGCGCAACCGCCTGCATACACGAGCGGGTTAATGAGGTCATAGCCGTAGGTTGCGACATCGAGGAACCACAGCGGGATGATACCCCAGTGCAGGCCGAACATGACGAGCAGGCTCCAGAACGTGCCGATGACGAAGCCGGCGATGGCGGGTTGGAAGTTGATGAGCATCAGAATGACCTGGGCAACGATGTTGGAGAGGACCGTCATGACCGGACCGACCACAAGCAGGCCAAGGATGCCGCAAATGAGGAGCGTCAGGATGTTGGAGAAGAACGAGCTCACAAGCGCGGGCAGCGCGTTAGAAAGGGCCTTGTGCACCTTGGAGGCAATCCAGACGATAAAGATCGCAGGCAGAATCGTCGATGAGTAATTCTGCATGATCAGCGGGATGCCAAAAATATCACCGTAGACATTGGACTCGAAGACCGTACCGGCGCCGAGCGTGTAGAGCGGATCTCCGCCCATAAGGGCAACGAGCGTCGGGTAGACGAGGATACCGCCGAGCGCCATTCCCATAACGGGCTTAAGTCCGAACTTCTTGGCCGACGTCCAGCCAATGATTAGCGGAAAGAAATAGAAGACCGAATCTCCGATTGCCGAGAGCGTCACATACGTATTGCTTTCCTTGGCAAGCCAACCGGCAACCGTGCAGAGCGCAAGCATCGACTTGATGAAGCCACCAGCCATAAGCACACCAAGAACCGGCTGCAGAATCTCGGAAATGATGGCGAGCAGGCGCGAGAACGGATCGCCCTTCTTGACATTGTCGCCCTCATCGATATCAAGCGCAGGCTTGGCGTCGAACCCGCCAATCTGAACAAGGTCGTTGTAGACGGCCTCGACGGTGGCGCCGATCACGATCTGGTACTGTCCGCCGGCCTGGATGACGTCAACGACGCCCTTCGTCGCCTTAAGCTCATTGGTCTGGGCAAGTGATTCATCCTTGAGGTGGAAGCGGAGACGCGTAATGCAGTGGCTCACGTCTAACACATTGTCTCGACCACCGACCTTTGTGATGATTTCATCGCAAAGCTTCTGGTATTTCATGGAATTCTCCTTTTTCTGAGCGGGGTATAGCATCGATTTCATGCCTCCGTAGTCGACGTGGGAGGGCAAGGAATCCGCTTCCCCCTTTGAAATCCGCGGACGCACGTACGCCCGGGATGGGAAACGGCAGAGAAGATGGAAGATGCCGATCACGTGGCAGGAAGCCTCATTGGCCCATATCACGCAATCAGGTCTACAGACGCGAATCTGCTGCGCCGAGAAGTCTCGTCGTCTGGCAGAACTTGTCACACAGACGTTCCGGTTCGCCCTGGGGAATCTGGGTACGCTCGGTCTCAAAGGAGAGGCCGTATTCACGCGCCGGAAGGAAGTACTCGTAATAGCCGTTGGTGTAACCGCAAACTATTCCCTCGACCGGGCATTCGCGCTTCATGCGAATACCCAGGTCGCTGCCGAGCTCACTCGGGAACACAAAGAGATGCAGGCCGCCCAGACTGATGACGGCACACTTAAGCGTGAGCGAAAAGTCGTCATGGGCAACGGTGTGATAGAACGTCTGAGGCTCGATGCGGTCGAGAACGACCTCGCAATCGAGCTTGATCTGGGAAATCGCCTCGGCAAGACCGGTCGAAACGCGCTCGACCTCGGGAATGCCGCGTCCCTGGCGAAAATTGCGGTCGCTACAGTCGCCAGCAGCACCGACGACCATGGCCGGATAGTAACCAAGACTCTGAGCGAGCTTTTTGCCGGTAAGACCGGCGAGTTCGCTCGTGAGCTCCGTGCAGTCGGGTCCGACGCAAGCGGAATGCACCGCCCAGTTCACAAAGCCCGCAAATGGCTTGCCTTCGGTATCGAAGAACGATACGACAATGACCTCATTGTCGGCGAGTTCACCTGGGATGATGCGGTTGTCGTAGAAACCGGTGATGACCTGCTTGCCCAAGCGACAAATCGCGGGCTGTGCGTTGGCGCGGCACTCCTCAAAGCATTGGCAAATGGTATCGAGGAACCAGCGGTAGTAGTTCTCGTCGAATTTTCCCGTCCACCAGCTGCGGTGGTAAGCGACGATTGAAGTATGGTCGTGCGTCGCCGAGAGCAGAACGCAATCACGGTCAATGCCGTAGCGCTCAGCGAGCATTGTCTTGACTTCCTCGGCCATGCTTTCCTCGAACTCGAGGACATCGGCATTAAAGAGAAACACTTCACGTTCGCCTTGCTGGAAGAGGATGGCGTTGGCGAAGACGTCGTCATGGACGCCTGTCGCAGGTTCAAGACGGTTGGGAAGATTGCGGTAGCCAATCAGGTAGATGTCGCCCTGTGGGGTGATTTTGCGGCGCGCGTGTCCAATGTTCATGCACGTTCTCCTTCTGTGTCACGCCGCATTCAAGGCGGCAATGATGATTTCGACGAGGCACTCATGGGATCCGGCGGCAAAACCGGAGTTCATAGCCTCATAGGTGATTTTTTCGTACGCGTCGGGAGCCGGTAGGTACTTCTGTCCGCCGTTGACGAGCGTGGCAAAGAACACAGAGCCGGACCGAGCGGCGCGCACAGTGGCGCCGAATGCACTCGAGACCTCGGGTTGTACGCCGACAA
Organism: Collinsella sp.; assembly: GCA_018370025.1. GTDB lineage: Bacteria > Actinomycetota > Coriobacteriia > Coriobacteriales > Coriobacteriaceae > Collinsella. The sequence goes on from JAGZBF010000010.1 coordinate 7,311, forward strand.
GCTCGACGTTTCCCAGCCGGAGCAGATAGACCCTCGTGCGCTGCTCGCCAGCGGCATGAAACTCATACGTTCGGTGCGGAGCCAAAGAGTGAAAATCGGCGCGTGTCTGAGCGGGCAGGAGAACGTCGACCGTGCGGGCATCGATGCCGGTAGCGTCATCCTCACGCGCCATGCGAGCGGCCTCGATCAAAGCATCGCCCAAGGCCTGCCCCTGCTGGTGCAGCATGCGGTATCCGTCCTCATGGGCATCGACCGTCTGCTTAACGCCGACCGCATCGAACATGACGTTCATGGCGCGCTCCGCCGGACCTTGGTCGCCCGCGGCGCCTGGCAGCAACAGGGCAACGCCGCCCAGCTCGCGCTCGAGTGACATGGCGGCAAAACCAAAGAGGTCTCCGCTCGCCATGCGCCTCCCCTCGGAGTCGCGCGACCCGTCGAGCACGGAGGACTGAACATCCGCCATCGCGAGCACGGCAACATACTCGCCCCCGGCATCCCTTATGGCGAGTACGGGCATCGTGTGGTCGGCAAACCCCCTGGGATTCGAGCCCAACCACCAGCCGGCAGGCGTCTCAATGTCGCGATTAACGTTCACGGGGCATTCGCCCTCCACAGTGGCGAGCGTGGCAGAGCGAATGCCCGCAACAGCGCGCTCGACAGCCGTGCGGGCGGCAGCGACGAGCGCTGCGCGATAGCGCTCGTTGCGATTGCGGGTAGCATCGTCGGCAAGATGCCCGGGAGTGCGGACGTGAGGCATGGAAAACGTGTGGGTAGGAACCACCCAAGAATAAGCACCGCTGCAATTGGCGGCATCCTCAACAACCTCACGCAGATCGGCGAGTAGAGCCGGAGCGATCGAGGTGACCTCAAGCGAAAGGACGCAGGCGCGTCGCCCCATCCCCTCGATGATAAGGGCACGGGCGAAGACCTCATGACGGAGTTCGTCGAAACCGTCGAACGGCAACACGTCCCCAAGATCGATGGCCACACGAGCGGCCCCAGCCCTCATCTCTCCTTCGCCCATGGCAGATACTCCCCTCTGATTGCCGCTCACTCGACACCGTACAGTTGCTGCGCCGTACCGCCAAGCACAAGGTCGCTGTCTGTATCGCTCAGATTTGCAGCGCGAACGCAGGCGACACCCTCGGTGAGCCACTCGCGTTTAACGGGATAGCTCGTGCCAAAAACAATATGGTCTGCACCCAGCACGTCAACCGCGCAGGCGAGGAGTGTCTTGCCCCAAGGCTGGGCATGGGACATGTCGAAATAGATGTTGTTCTCGAGGTGCCTGGAAACGGTCTCGGTATCGACCTGAAAACGGCCAGAAGCATCAGGGCGCTTGGGACCATGAGGCAGCAGCATCTCCTTGAACGCAAAGTATGCGCCGCCGAGCATGGAGTGGACCATCTTGATATTGGGATAGCGCTCAAAGAAATCACCAAAGATCTCTCGGCCGATCGCCGTAGTTTGGTCGACGCAGCGGCCATAAGAGCGGCGAAGGTTGTCGTACGCGAGAAGCGACTCGTTCTCGACCGGCACGGGAACATGGTGCACGTAAACGGTGGCATGACGTTCGTTCAGGTGCTCGAAAAAGCTCGAGAAGACCTGGTCGTCGAGATAGCGCTTGCCGTAGTGAGCGCAGAGCTGCACGCCCGCAAAACCATCGTCGAGCCTGCGGTCGAGCTCCTCCAAATTCGCTTTGGTGCCAAAGGGCGGCACGGCAACAAGCGGAATCAGACGGCCATTTGACGCCTTCGCGTCAGCAGCCATACCGTCGTTGAAACGCCGGCACATCTCGAGCGACATCCACTCGTGGCAGCCGGGGAACTTAAGGATCGCCTTGTCGACCCCCGCCTCATCCATATCGGCCAAGCGCTTCTCGAGGGTGTAGTCGCCCTCAATGTAGTTAAGACCCGGAGAACCGGCGGGCATCTCGATCACGATCTGTCGTTTGCCGGCGGAATTCATGGTCAGATAGCCTTCGGTGTCATAGGCGCGGGGTACCTCGGCCAAAAACTGTTCGCAGAGCGTCTCGTCATGAAAGATGCGCTCGTCGAACCAGTAGGAATTTGCATCGATAATCATTGGTTGGAACCGCCTTTCATCTTGTTGAAAACATTCTAGAAAAGCAGGTACCCGGACATCAATTCCAGCTTAAGCCCACTGTATTCCATTTTGGAATAGAACTTACCGCTCACGCGCGAACCTCGCCCGCTCAACGAGACAAGCGCTAACAGCACGGGCTTAGACAGAAAACGGTCGGCCCGCATCCGTTGCGGGCCGACCGTTTCATTACAGGCTACCTTTGCCGTTACGCCTGGCGGTAGTGATCGAAGAAGTCGGCGAGGTCTTCGAGGGACTCTTTGAGTACTTCCATGCGCGGCAGGTACACGATGCGGAAGTGATCGGGCTCGGCCCAGTTAAAGCCGCCGCCGCGCGTGATCAGAATCTTCTTCTCGTGCAGCAGGTCGAGGGCGAACTGCTCGTCATCGGTGATGTTGAACTTCTTCACATCCATCTTGGGGAAGATGTAGAACGCCGCGCGCGGCTTAACCACCGAGATGCCGTCAATCTTGTTGAGCGCCTCATACACAAAGTTGCGCTGCTCGTAGACGCGGCCGCCGGGACGGATGTAGTCGTTAACGGACTGATGACCACCGAGTGCCGTCTGAACGATCGACTGAGCCGGCACGTTGGAGCACAGGCGCATGTTGGAGAGCATGTTAATGCCCATGATGAAGTCGCTCATGCAGCGCTGGTTGCCCGAAAGCACCATCCAGCCAATACGATAGCCCGCGATCATGTGCGACTTGGAAAGGCCGCTAAAGGTGACGCAGGGCAGATCAGGAGCGAGCGAGGCAATCGAGACGTGCTCGTAACCGTCCATGCACAGGCGGTCGTAGATCTCATCGGCAAAGATCATCAGCTGATGCCTGCGTGCAACCTCGACGATGCCCTCGAGCACCTCGCGCGGATAGACGGAACCCGTGGGGTTGTTGGGGTTGATGATGACGAGGGCTTTGGTCGCGCTCGTGATCTTGGACTCCATATCCTCCAGGTCGGGATACCAATCCGCCTGCTCATCGCACAGATAGTGCACGGGATGACCGCCGGCAAGGGTTGCGCACGCCGTCCAGAGCGGATAGTCGGGGCTGGGGATCAGAATCTCGTCGCCGTTGTCGAGCAGCGCGTTCATCGAAAGCTGAATGAGCTCGGATACACCGTTGCCTGTGTAGATATGCTCCATCTGAACGTTGGGCAAGCCCTTGATCTGCGAATACTGCATGATCGCCTTGCGCGCGGAGAACAGGCCACGCGAGTTGGAATAGCCTTCGCAGTCGGGCAGCTGCTGGCGCATGTCCTTGATGACCTCATCGGGCGTGCGGAAACCGAAGGGCGCCGGGTTGCCGATATTGAGCTTGAGGATGCGCTCGCCCTCGTCCTCCATACGGGCGGCCTCGTCGACGACGGGACCGCGCACGTCATACAGGACGTTATCGAGCTTGGTGGATTTAGAAAAAGTACGCATGGTGGTGCTCCTTGCAATTTGAGCTGAGGGATGGTGTTCGGGCTTGGAATCGTTGCGGGGCGATGATGTCTCGCCTTGATCGGCGTCACCGGCGAGCAGCCAGGTAACATCGACCTCCAAAATACGGGCGAGCAGCTCTGCCACATCGCGCCGCGGGATCGTCTTGCCGCTCACATATTGGCTCATCTGACTCTTGCCGAGTTTTTTGCCGAGCATCTCCGATGCACGAATCACGTCCGACTGTCGAACGTCGCGATCGGACATAGCCTGTCGCAGGCGATCGCTAAACGTCTCTTGGGCCACTAGAACCTCCTTGCTGGCAAAGTTCAATTTATAGAACACGAATTGAACCGAAGTTCAATTTAGCAAGCAGTATAGCGCGGTACCTCATTTGAAAGTTCAATTTCAAAAATAAAATGAGCCAAACCTCGAGATTTATCCCAAAGCGACAACGGTGTGCGCTCATTTAGAGGTATTCAAGGAATCGAGCGGCGGCAAGCGAAACATCGGCCGTTCGATATATGGCGTTGATCTGCCGATGGGGATGCCCTTCGAGCGGACGCACGGCAACATCGAACTGGCAGCGACGCAAGATGAGCGCCGGAAGAATGCTCACGCCCAGGCCGTCCTCGACCATAGCCATAATCGCATAGTCATCCCAGGTCGACAGCTTGGAGCGCGCCGTCAGCCCCGCCTGACGGAACAGCGGCGTAATCTCGTCATCGGTACCTCGTTCCAGCAGAATAAACTGCTCGTTTGCCAAATCGACAAGAGAGACGACCTCCGCCGCGGCAAGCAACGAATCTGCTGGCACCACCGCCATCAGCTCATCACGCACCAAAGACCGCGATGCCATGCCGTTTTCTCGTGGCTCACGCGGGATAAAGCCCAGGTCGCAGCGCCCTTCCGCCACCCATTGCTCAATCTCCGAGTAATCGCCCATCAGTAGCTCGTAATCGACATCCGGGTAATCGGCACGAAAGCGCGCAATCACCGGCGGCAGCACGTGGGTCGCCACACTCGAAAACGTACCGATGCAGATTTTGCCGCGCATGAGCCCACGCATCTCATCCACCCGTCGCTGCAAACGAACAAATTCCTCGCATAACGCCTCGACCGCCGGCATAATTTGCTGCCCATCGGCAGAAAGCACTACGCCCTCGCGGCTTCTATCGAGCACTTTAAAGCCCCAGTCGGCCTCGAGATCGGCCACCATACGGCTCACGCCCGACTGCGAATAGCTCAGGCGCTCGGCGGCGCGCGTAAAACTGCCGGCACGCACGGTCTCGAGCAGCACCTGCATCTTTTGAATATTCGTTTCCACGGCACCCCTCCACCTTTGCATGAGTCTTTGTCATGTTATCCATGCATTATATTCGCTTTTCTTCTAAAGCCAGTTCACCCATAGTGAACATGCTCGGATATAGAGGGGATGTCAGCGCATGAACAACGGACTGTTTACGTACTTAGCAGCATTGCTATTGTTTGGCTCCAACGGCATCATCGCCGCCGCCATCGCGCTGCCGAGCTCCGACATCGTGCTCCTGCGCACGTTTTTGGGTGCGCTCTCACTCGTTGTCATCCTCGTCACTACGCAACGCCATAAGTTGCAGGCGCCATCTCGCCCCCGCGAAGCCGCAGCCCTCCTCCTCTCGGGAGCCGCGCTGGGCGCCAGCTGGATTTTTCTGTTCCGCGCCTACCAGACGATCGGCGTCGGCGTATCCTCGCTGCTGTATTACTGCGGCCCCATCATCGTTATGGCCCTTTCCCCGCTCATTTTTGGCGAAAAGCTGACCGGTGGCAAAATCGCCGGCTTTATCGCCGTTGCTTGCGGTGCTTTTCTCATTGCAGCACAAGGTCTAGGCGGCAATATGCCCATTGCGGGTATCGCCTGCGGCATCGCCTCGGCATTTTGCTATGCGCTGATGGTCATCGCTAGCAAGGGTGCGCCACACATCGAAGGCCTCGAGAACTCCACGCTCCAGGTGAGCGCCGCCTTTGTGACCGCGCTGGTCCTTACGCTCATCACGCAGGGCGCTCCCTTATTCCTGTCCGCCGGCGTCGCCGCCGGTATTGATTGGCGCGCCGTCGCCATGCTCGGCGTCGTCAACACTGGCATCGGTTGCCTGCTCTACTTTAGTGCCGTCGCCAAGCTGCCCGTCCAGACCGTCGCGGTTGTCGGCTACCTCGAGCCGCTTTCGGCCGTTGTATTCTCCGCCGTCCTTTTAGGCGAAGCCATAACACCAATCCGCCTAATGGGAGCCGCACTTATCATCGGCGGCGCGATTTTTTGCGAACTCGCCGGCAAACGCGCAAATGCCAAGGCCGGCATCGCCCAGACAGCACGTGCTTAAAAGCCCCTCTTCAGTTTTGAAGCAGGGGCGCGTCCGCGGTTATCACATTGCAGCAAGCCATTCAGTGGATATGCCCCTGCTTTGAAATGCTACCTGCGTACATGAATAATCCCCAGTTGAGGATTATTGTCTAAAATCACCCGATGTGCCAAACTGCTCTTGTATGTATAAAGACGGCATAAAGGTTATCTGTCCCAGACAGATAACCGGATGTCTAAGGGAGTCCACGTGGCACACAACAAATTGGAGGTAAGCCCCCAAGACCAGCGTAGTCAAGGCGGGCATGGAGCCATTCCCCTCTCCGCTGGCATGCTGCTCGTAACGCTCGGCGTCGTCTATGGCGACATCGGCACGAGTCCCATGTACACCATGAAATCAATCGTCGCCAACAACGGCGGCATCGGTACCGTCAGCGAGGACATGATCCTGGGCGCTCTTTCGCTCGTCATCTGGACCATGACGCTCGTGACCACGGTCAAGTACGTGGTAATCGCCATGAAGGCCGACAACCACAACGAAGGCGGCATCTTCGCCCTGTTCAGCCTCGTACGCAAGGTGGCACCATGGCTGATTCTGCCCGCCATGATCGGCGGTGCGGCACTGCTCGCTGACGGCATCCTCACCCCCGCCGTCACGGTCACCACAGCCATCGAGGGTCTGCGCACCATCGAATGGGGCCATGCGCTGCTGGGCGACGGCCAGACCAACGTCATCATCATCACCATCATCATTATCTGCGGCCTGTTTGCCATGCAGCGCGCCGGCACCTCGTCGATCGGCAAGCTCTTCGGCCCGCTCATGACACTATGGTTCCTGTTCTTGGCTGGCGCCGGTCTGTTCAACATGCTCGGCAACCTGTCCATCTTGCGCGCGCTCAACCCCATTCGCGGCATCATGTTCCTGTTCTCGCCCATCAACCACTCGGGCATCATGGTGCTCGGCTTCGTTTTTCTGTCGACAACCGGTGCCGAGGCGCTCTATTCGGACATGGGTCACGTGGGCAAGGCAAACATCTATGCATCCTGGCCGTTTGTTAAGGCGGCCCTTATCCTCAACTATCTGGGTCAGGGAGCTTGGCTGCTCGCCAATAACTCCAACCCCCAGATGCTCGCGATGGATATCGTCAACCCGTTCTATATGATGCTCCCCGAGCCCCTACGCCCCTTTGCCATCGTGCTTTCGGCCGTGGCGGCCATCATCGCCTCACAGGCGCTCATCACCGGCTCGTTCTCGCTTGTATCCGAGGCAACGCGCCTCAACCTTATGCCGCACCTGCGCATCCACTACCCCAGCGACACCAAGGGCCAGCTCTACATTCCGCTCGTCAATAACATCATGTGGGTCGGCTGCATCTTCATCGTGCTGCTGTTCCAAAACTCCGAGCGCATGGAGAGTGCCTACGGCCTCGCCATTACCGTGACCATGCTTATGACCACCACGCTTTTGACGAGCTATATCGCCGGCATTCTCAAGCACAAGCTGGGCGCCTGCGTCTTCGTCCTGCTCTTCGGCGCCATTGAGCTGTGCTTTTTCGTCTCGTGCCTCACCATGTTCTTTGACGGCGGCTATGTGATGATCTTCTTGGCCGCACTGCTGTTTGGCCTTATGTATGTGTGGCGTCGCGGCACCGCCATCGAGCGCACGCAGACGATTCTGCTGCCCGTCTCCAAGTACATCGACCAGCTCAATCGCCTGCGCAATGACAAGACCTATCCCGTGCTCGCCGACAATCTGGTATTTCTCACCAACAGCCCCGACCCGCTCACACTCGACCGCGACGTGCTCTATTCCATCCTGGACAAGCATCCCAAGCGCGCCAAGGCATATTGGTTCATCAACGTGCACGTTACCGACGAACCCTATACGCACGAGTATTCCGTCGAGACCTTTGGCACGGACTTTTTGTTCCGCGTGCGCCTGGACCTGGGCTTTAAGGTCAACCAGCGCGTCAACGCCTATCTGCGTCAGATCGTCGGCGACTTGATGGCATCGGGCGAGCTGCCGCCGCAACATCACACCTACTCCATCTACGAGACGCGCGGCAACGTAGGTGACTTCCGCTTTTGCATGCTGCGCAAGATGCTTGCCCCCGAAACGGACATCAACCGCAATGACCACCGCGTGATGGCCATCAAGTACGCCGTCCGCCGCGCCTGCGGAAGCCCGGCACGCTGGTACGGTCTCGAGAACTCGGCCATCATCATTGAGTACGTACCGCTCTTTGCCCGCATGCGCCCGGCCGTCAAACTTGTGCGCACCCAGGTGCCGCTCGAGGTTCAGATCGAAGAGGCCGAGGAAATGGAGGTCGACATCTTCTCGGACGACTTGGTCAACGGCAACGAGGCCGGTAGGAATATGAACGTCGATCCCACTGAGCTGCTCGAGAGCGTCGCCGATACGCCCGAGCAGCAACTCGACGGACTCGAGAGCACCCAGTTCAACGACGCCAACTTCTAACACGCCACCAGCCATTGACGACAACGGCCTCGCATCTCATAAGAGGTGCGAGGCCGTTTTATGTCGCAACGGACCAGTGAGCTACGAACGGCGCGGCTCGGGAACCACGAGCCTATCGGGGCTCGCGCCCTCGGCATCCATCAGGCTCACGTAGCGAATCGACGGATCCCCATACATCGCGTAGTAATAATTGCCCGTGCGCGCGCTAAAGCATCCGGTGTAGATAGTCTTCTCGAACTTGCCATCGCCCATCCTGGACGCTCCCTCGATCATCACCACGCCCTCGAGCGAGCGGAACATGCGAACGACGTTTTCGGTCTCGCTCTCCTTTTGCGGGTAATTGGCATTGAGGTACGCCGCCTTTACAAAACGGCTCGGCGAATAGCAATCGCCCGGAATGCCGCGCATGCCGGCACCGGCTCCATAGGGCTTAAGCTCGGCGCCACGCCATGTCGCCGTCTGCGGAAAATCGCTTGTGGCGGTGATATAGGTGCGCAGGTTTTCCATGTGCCACGGGAAGGTCGGCTGGTTGGCAAGGGTGTCGACCGGATCGTCGTATACATGCAGGCCGTCAGCCATCATCTCGACCACGATGCTACGCTGGCTGTCGCCGATAATCCAATGGAGCAGCGACACGCCCAGCCCCTCTCCTGCAGATTTGGCGACAATCACCGTATCGCGCAGCGCAGCCTCGACCTCGTCGACCGTCGAGAACGTCGCTGCCACCCACAGGGGAAACTCATAGGCCGCGATATTGGTCTTGCCGTCGACAGGGTCCTCGGCATACTCGGCATAACCCGGGAAATTGAGACCCGCCACGGCGAGGCCCGCATCGTTGCCGCAGTCGAAGAACATAGGGTAATTCTTGTAATCGATGCACATACCGATCACCGCGTGTGCCGCTGTCGCGTCGTCGATAAACGAATACGGAATGTGAAACCCGCGCGGCATCACGCGAACCTGTTGGCCGTAGTCAAAGCTCCAGTCGAGGTTGCGGCCCAGATACATGTGGCCAGAATTATCGGTAAATCGAATGCTCGTACACATAGCGCCTCCTAGCTTTACGTTCTTGCTAAGGTTATTGTCACCAAACAAAAAGGCGCTAAACACAAAAGCCCGGACATGACAACAATGTCACGCCCGGACTATTCAATCAGGATAAACTCAACCAAGTTAACCCCGCAGGTCGTCTAAGGGGTCAAAGTGCCGCAGATTGCCACGAAAGAGGAGCGAAGCGTACTTAAGGTACGCGAGCGACGATTGAGCGGCAAGGTGCGGTGCTTTGGTCCCCTTAGACCAACTTTCCAAGACAGTGGTCGATCATATGCTGGATCATTTGTGCCTCAAAGCCCGCGTAGTCGCGGCGGCACTCCTTCATCTTGCCGTCGACGATCTGGTCAAAGGCAACCTTGCACTTGATGTAGCGCGTGGACTTGGTGACCTCCTCGTGCGTCAGGCAGCTCTCCTCCATCTTGCTGGCGCCCAGGCCAAACACCAGACGGGGGTTGTAGAGCACGTGGGGCTCGCCGGCGTCGTCCAGGTAGACGCAGACCTTCTTGGTAACGCCGATCTGGTTGGCGGCCAAGCAGCCGGCATCATCGAGCGACTTGATGGTATCAATCAGATCCTGAGCGACCGACTCGTCCTCGACAGTCGCAACCTCGCAACGCTGAGACAGGATAGCCTCGTCGCGGCAGAGCTCTTTAATCATACGTTCCTCCATAGGGGTCGTTGTAACCGCTTAAGTATACGGTACCTACACAATTTCATGCGAAAGATACCGCCCGTCCGTTACAAACCGCCGAACATCAACATGTGAGGAACACCAACTTCACAAAGGCGATATAGTGGGTGAGTTCGTGTCAATCGGCCTAAACTCGGGGCCGAACAAGGAAAGGGTATGCATGGACGAACTATTTCACGTCAGCGAGCGCAAGTCCACAATCGGGACCGAACTTCGCGCTGGACTGACAACATTCCTGGCGATGGCCTACATCATCGCCGTCAACCCCGCGGTACTCTCGGGCGCTGGCATCGATGCGGGAGCGCTCGCCTGCGCCACCTGCCTGGGCGCCGGCATCATGACCATCTGCATGGGCATCTTCGCAAACCGCCCGCTCGCCTGCGCGTCGGGCCTGGGCATCAACGCCATGATCGCGGGCATCGCCACCACCATGTGCGGCGGCGACTGGCACGTGGCCATGAGCGTTATCTTCCTCGAGGGCATCGTCATCTTGCTGCTCGTCCTGTGCGGCCTGCGCGAGGCCATCATGGACGCCATCCCCGTGGTCCTGCGCCACGCCATCTCGGTGGGTCTGGGCCTGTTTATCGCCATGATCGGCCTGTGCGACGCCGGCATCATCACCGCTGGCGCCGGTACGCTTGTCGGCCTGGGCGACATCACCTCCCCCACCTTTATCGTCGGCATCATCTCCATCGTCGTGACGGTCGCCCTGGCTTCCCGCAACGTGCCGGGCTCGCTGCTCATCGGCATCATCGTCGCCGTTATCGCCGGTATCCCGCTGGGCGTCACTCATGCGCCCGAGGGCCTCATCGCACCGCTCGACTTCTCAACCTTTGGCGCCCCGTTTGCCAGCACCGCCGATGGCAACATGGCCATCGTGAAGGTTCTGACCGACCCGATGCTGCTCGTCGTGGCCTTCTCGCTGCTCATGAGTGACTTCTTCGACACCATGGGCACCGCGATGGCCGTCGCCAAGCAGGGCGAGTTCTTGACCGAGGACGGCAATGTCGAGGACATCCGTCCCATCCTGGTCGTCGACTCCGTGGCCGCTGCCGCCGGTGGCTTTATGGGCGTCTCCTCCATCACCACCTTCGTCGAGTCCACCTCTGGCGCTGCCGACGGTGGCCGCACGGGCCTCACCTCCGTCACCACCGGCGTGCTGTTCATTCTCGCCGCGTTCTTCTCCCCCATCGTCACCATCGTTTCCAGCGCCGCCACCTGCGGTGCTCTGGTCTACGTCGGTTACCTCATGATGAGCGAGGCCTCCGAGATCGACTGGTCCGACGTGTCGCAGGGTTTCCCGGCGTTCATGATTGTCGCCGGCGTGCCCTTCACTTACTCCATCTCTGCCGGCATTGGCCTGGGCTTTATCGCCTACGTGATCGTCGCGCTCTTTAAGGGCGAGGCCTCCAAGATCAAGCCGCTCATGTGGATCGCAGCCCTTGCCTTCCTCGTCTACTTCTTCGTGGCGTAACGGCACAGCCTGCCAAAGCAAAACCATAAGGCGCAGAGTCGCACCAAGCGGCTCCGCGCTTTTCTTTTAAAGCCAGGCAACGCACGGACGCGCGATGTATTGCTTCCCGAGTTTTGGACATTTTGCCCTCCAAACGGCACTACCGCCGGCTACATCCTGCAGATATGCTGGGCGTAATCGCATAGGCCCTATGAGGATGGGAGTAGCCATGGCCGCCTTGTTCACGACCCCCAAGCGCAATGACAAAACCTCTGGAGCCCATTTTGTCGAGCCCGACGTTCGCCGTCGCATAGGACTCGCGCACAGCAGCTGGCGCCGCGTGACGCGCCGCATCGTCGTGGGTGCCGTGTGCGCGCTCACGGTGAGCTCGCTGCTCATGCCGAGCGTCTCGCTCGCGGCGGAGTGGGTGGACGTCGATGGCGTCCGCCACGAAGCGGCCGCGGGGCCCGCGGGAGACGCCGCCGGCACCTGGAGCTGGGACGGCGCCGACGACATGAAGCTCAACGGCTACAACGGCGGTGCGATCGAGGCAGCGGGCAAGCTCAACGTGAGCTACGAGGGCAACAACACCGTCACTAACGACGACGGCCGCGGCATCAAGGTTAAGGATGGCGCGAACGAGAACGCCGAGCTTAATATTCAGGGCGACGCGTCCAGCACGCTCAACGTGGCATCTTCTCGTGACGCCATCACTTCCGTCGACAACATCAACATCGACGGCGCTGGCACTGTCAACGCCACGAGCACCGAGCACGATGCCATCGATGCCGGGGGCGATGTCACCATCAAGGGCTCGGGAAACGTTAACGCCACGGGCGATTCGGATGGCATCAGGGCCGACGGCAACATCACGATCGACAACAGCGGAACCGTCACCGCCAAGGCCACCGAGGATCAGGGTATCGATGCTAACGAGAACCTCATCATAAAGGGCGGCGGCAAGGTAGAGGCAAGCTCTATCAAAGACAATGCGATTTGGGCCGACGGCAACATCGAGATCTCGGATGGCAGCCAGGTCAAGGCAAGTTCCGAGGAAGACGCCGCCATCGACGGTAAAAACAGCCTCACGGTCACGAACGCTTCCCTCAACGCAAGTGGCGTTGGGTATGGCATCTATGTCTACAAGGGCATCACGCTCGATGGCGCGACCGTGACGGCCCGCGCAAGCTCAGATGGCGGGGAAGTCAGCGCACTCTTCACCGATGAGGACGACATCGTCATCAAGAACGGCTCGACTGTGGATGCGCTCGCAGAAGGCAGGTTCTCGGTTGCAATCTCCACCAGTAATTTCTACTCCGGCGAAGCGGGTGGCCATATCTACATCAGCGACTCCGTTGTCAAGGCCATAGCCCGCTATGCCGAGACCGGCGGCGACGGCCCCGGCCACTACAGTGCAGGCCAGGATGGCGAAACTAACCCTCAGCCCCGAGGCATGAACATCGGCATCTTTGCTCAGACCAAGGAGGGCATCACGCCCGCAACCATTTCGATTCTCCGCAGCAAGGTCACGGCCGAGGGAGACACGGCGGCAATCTTCGCCCTTGCCATGAGCGCGGATGGTAAGGCGATTGGCACCATCGAAATCGAAGGAGCCACCATCCAGACGCCTGAAGGCGGCAAGGTCATTGACTATCGCAACAAGGAAGAACTCAGCGACGGCATCGTCTACGAGGCGGGTCAAACCATCGGCACGGGCGACGCTGTGATCGACTCCCCCTATAACGAAGCTGTCGCCAAGAGCACGGTCATCGCGCCTCCCGAAGAGACCAAACCCGGGGAAAAGCCCGGCGAGACCAAGCCGGGTTCCAAGTCTAAGAGCGCGAAGACAACCAAGACCGTTGCAGTTGCAGCCACGGGAGCCAAGATCGCCGGCAAACTCGCAGCGACCGGCGACGCCTCGAGCGCAGCCATCGTGGCAGCCGCCCTTGCGGGAACAGCCGCCATCGCCGCGGGCGCCGTGGTGAGCCGCAAGCGCTCATAGACGCCCTTCATACACGAACCGACACTTTTAAAGCCGCCTAGTCCGCGCACCGTTTAGCAACGCCACCGCCGAGCTCCCCTCCGGCGGTGGCGTTTCCTGTTTGCACTCGTATGGTGCACACGCGAGCGGAGTCGCAACAGGCGGCTCCGCGCTTTGTGATTAATGCCCGACAACGCGTAGGTGCGCAGCTTATTCCTCTTCCGGATTTTGGACATTTTGCCCTCCAAACGGCACTACCGCCGGCAACATCCAGCAGATACGCTGAACCTAGCCGTATAGGCCCTATGAGAACGGGAGCAACCATGGCAGCCTTGTTCACGACCCCCAAACGCAATGACACTACCGCCGGAACCCATGTTGCCGAACCCGACGTTCGCCGTCGCATAGGACTCGCGCACGGCAGCTGGCGCCGCGTGACGCGCCGCATCGTCGTAGGCGCCGTGTGCGCGCTCACGGCGAGCTCGCTGCTCATGCCGAGCGTCTCGCTCGCGGCGGAATGGGTCAAGGTCGGCGAAACCAAATACAACGCCGGCACTGCGGCGGGCGACGAGACCGGCACCTGGTCGTGGGACGGCGCCGACGACTTGAGGCTCAACAACTATAACGGCGGCGAGATCCAGGCCGCAGGCAAGCTCAACGTGAATTACTCGGGAAACAACATCGTCACTGCCGACTGGATCGAAGGCATCAAGGCTTCTCATGGCAAGAATGAGAACGCCGAGCTCAATATCCAAGGCGACGCGGGCAGCACGCTCAGCGTGACATCTACTGAGGACGCTATCCTCTCCACGGGTAATATCAACATCGACGGAGCCGGATCCGTCAACGCCACGAGCGCTGGATTTGATGCCATCGACGCCGAGGGCGATCTCGCTATCAAAGGTTCGGGCAACGTCAACGCCACGGGCGTATCGGATGGCATCAGGGCAAACGGCAATATCACGATTGACGACAGCGGGGCCGTCACCGCCAGGGCTACCAAGGACAAGGGTATCGGAACCGACAAGAACCTCACCATCAAGGGTGGCGGCACAGTCGAGGCAAGCTCAGCCGATGGTGAGGCCATTTGGAGCGGCGGCAACATCAATATCTCGGACGGCAGCCAGGTCAAGGCGAGCTCCGAGAAAGACGCCGCCGTCGAGGCCAAGGGCAGCCTCGCAGCCACAAACGCCTCCCTCAACGCAAACGGTGTTGAATATGGCGTCTATGCCCACAAGGGCATCACACTCGATCATGCAAACGTGACAGTCCGCGCAAGTAAAGGCAGATACGGTGGCGCCATTGCCCTCTTCACCTACCAAGACGATATCGTCGTCAAGAACGGCTCCACCGTGGACGCGTTTGCGGAAGGCGAGGTTTCGGCTGCATTCTCCACCAGAAACGATCGACCCAACGAGGAGGGTGGCCACATCTACATCAGCGACTCCGTTGTCAAGGCCATAGCCCGCTATGTCGAGAACGGCGACGGCCCCATCCCCTACAGCGAAAACCAAGATGGTGAGACGAGCCCCGAGCCCCAAGGCGAGAACATCGGCATCATCGCCCAGACCAGCGAGGGCGTCACACCCGCAGTCATCTCGATCATCCGCAGCAAGGTAACGGCCGAAGGAGATACAGCGGCAATCTTTGCCCGTGCCATGAGCGCTGACGGCAAGACAATCGGCACCATCAAGATTGAGAACGCCGCCATCCAGACGCCCGAAGGCGGCAAGGTCATTGACTATCGCAAGCTCCGTGACGGCATCTACGAGGCAGGCCAAGCCATCGGCACGGGCGACGCTGTGATCGACTCCCCCTATAACGAAGCTGTCGCCAAGAGCATGGTCATCGCACCTCCCGAGGTAGCCAAGCCGGAAGACCCCAAGCCCGACGAGACCAAGCCCGCAGAAAGCAAGCCCGCGGAGTCCAAGCAGAACCCCAAGCCTGAGGGCTCAAAGCCGACCAAGGCCGTTGCGGCTTCAATCACGAAAGCCAAGACTACCGGCGTGCTCGCGGCAACCGGCGACACCTCGGGTGCGGCCATCGTGGCAACCGTCCTTGCGGGAACAGCCGCTATCGCCGCAGGCACCATGGCGAGCCGCAAGCGCTCTTAGACGCCTCTGCGCACATGGCAGCTCCCGCGAAGGCCCCGAGTCCCAGCACCGTTTAACAACGCCACCGCCGAGCTCCCCTCCGGCGGTGGCGTTTTCCATATGCGTCCGCAGGGTATGCACGAGATTGTCTTTGGTCTAGCCCAACCTGCATGAGCCGGCGTGCGACAATGGGGGCCGTCGATATCACAACGCCGAGAGAAGCCCGTCATGGAAGCGCATCAAAAGCAGATAACCGTTCATGCACAGCATGCCGAAAGCGCACCAGTCATCTATCTTCCCGTGGTCATGGGCGATGGCACGGAGGTTTATGAACGCTGCCGAGAGCTCAACTGCCCGCCCTTCACGCTTGTCGGCATTGGCAGCCTCAACTGGAATCGCGAGCTGAGCCCCTGGGGATGCGACGGAACCGTGCGCGATGCCGAGCCCTTTGGCGGTCAGGCATCCGGATTTCTCGATGAGCTGTTGAACTGGATAATCCCAGAGGCCGAGTCGTCGCTTCCTCAGCCGCCCACCTGGCGCGGCATTGCCGGCTACTCGCTCGCGGGCCTCTTCGCGCTCTGGTCCCTCTGGCAAACCGACGCCTTTAGCCGCGCCGCAAGCGCATCGGGGTCGTTGTGGTTTCCCGACTTTGTCGATCGCGCCAGCACGGCCCCTTTTGCCGGCAACCCACAGGCCGTCTATCTGTCACTCGGCAAAAAGGAAACCAAGACGCCCAACCGCATGATGCGGCACGTGCTCGACGATACGCGCGCGATGGAAGAGCTGTTTATCGAGCGTGACGTTCCAACAACGTTGGAGCTCAACCCCGGCAATCACTTTGCCCAAACTGACCTGCGCATGGCGCGCGGCATCCACTGGATACTGACGCATTAAAAATGGCGCCCACGCGTACATACGCATAGACGCCATTTTTAATTTGGCTGAACGCAGCTACTATTCAGCAGTCTCCTCAAGCTCGGAAGTATCGAACTCAAAGTCATTACCGGGCAGGATGGCGTTGAGCACAATGCCCACCAGCGAGCCCACGGCAAGGCCCGAAAGCGAAATCGTCACGCCGCCCAGCTCCAGCACGATGGCACCGGCGGTACTGTAGGCAATGCCGAGCGAAAGCACGAGCACCAGAGCCGCAACCAGCACATTGCGGTTGTTCTGGAAATCGACCTGGTTTTCGATAAGGTTGCGAACGCCCACGGCACTGATCATGCCGTAGAGTACGAGCGACACGCCGCCGATAACGCATGGCGGCATGGCGGCGATTACGGCAGCGAACTTGGGGCAGAACGAAAGCACGATGGCGCAGCACGCGGCAATGCGAATCACGCGCGGGTCGAACACGCGCGTCAGGGCAAGCACGCCGGTGTTCTCGCCATACGTGGTGTTGGCCGGAGCGCCAAAGAGCGAAGCCAGAATCGTGGCGAGACCATCGCCGAGCAGCGTGCGATGCAGGCCGGGATCGGCAATGTAGTTGCGCTCGCAGGTGGAGCCAATAGCGGAGATATCACCGATATGCTCGATCATGGTTGCAAAGGCCAACGGCATGATGGTGATGATGGCTGTCGTGGCAAGACCGCTATCGAACTGCGGCCCAAAGAGCGCAAACACGGTGTTATCCCACACGATGGGCAAACCGACCCGGGGAGCGGCTGCGACGCCAGAAAAGTCGACCTCGCCCAGCACAGCCGCAACGGCATAGCTCACCACAACGCCCAGCAGAATCGGCACGATCTTGACCATGCCGCGACCCCAAATGTTGCAGATCACGATAACGGCAACGGCAATAACAGCCACAAGCCAGTTGGTCTGGCAGTTGGCAATAGCGGAGCTCGCCAGAATCAAGCCGATGGAAATGACGATAGGGCCAGTCACCACCGGCGGGAAGAAGCGCATGACGCGCTTGGCGCCAAAGGCGCGGAACAGGGCCGCCAGCACCGGATAGAGCAGGCCGGCACAAGCTACGCCCAGGCAGGCGTAGGGCAAAAGCTCGGTCTCGCCGTTGGGCGCGATTGCGGCATAACCGGCAATAAAGGCAAACGATGAGCCCAAAAATGCCGGCACCTTACCGTGCGACAGGAAGTGGAACAGCAGCGTTCCCAAGCCGGCAAACAAAAGCGTTGCCGATACCGAGAGGCCGGTGAGCACGGGCATCAGTACCGTGGCGCCAAACATGGCAAACAGGTGCTGCAGGCCGAGCAGGAACATGCGCGGGCGGCCAAGCGACGATGCGTCGTAGATGGCATCGGTGACGGCGGGCGTCGAAGACTGGGACATGGATGTCCTTTCGAATGGAAGGGCGATCGGGCATATCGGATAACCTGCCCGAACGATACGATCCGAACCATTGTACGTGATACGCCATGTCTCGCACGCGCCGCCACCTGCAAACGGTAGCGTTACTTCCAAACGCGCTCGGCAATGCGCTTGACCAGCGCGATCTTTGCCCACTGCTCGTCCTCGGTCAGCTTGTTGCCAATCTCGCAGCTGGCAAAGCCGCACTGGGGCGACAGGTACAGATTCTCGAGCGGCACGTACTTTGCGGCCTCGTGGATACGTTCGACGATAACGTCCTCGTCCTCAAGCTCAGCCGCCTTGGTGGTCACCAGGCCCAGCACGACCTTCTTGCCGGGAGCAACGTACTTGAGCGGCTCAAAGCCACCGGCGCGTGGCGTATCGAACTCAAGGTAGAACGCGTCGACGTTCTCATGCGCAAACAGGTACGGAGCGATAGGGTCGTAGCCGCCCTCAAAAGCATAGGTGGAGTGATAGTTGCCGCGGCACACGTGCGTGTTAATGACCAGGTCGTCGGGCTTGCCCTCGATGGCGGCGTTGTTGAGCGCCACGCCCAGCTCGCTTACCTTTTGCAGGTCGACCGGGCTCATGCCGGTTTTGGCGACAAAATCGGTATCGCAGTAGATGCCCCAGGTGCAGTCATCAAACTGGATGTTGCGGCAGCCCGCGGCATACAGGTCGGCGATCACCGTGCGATAAGCGGCTGCAATGGCGTCGGCAAGTTCCTCATCGGTCTTGTAGACGGCGCGCAGACTCTCCTGCTGTCCATCGCAGCGGTCGAGCGTAACCTCCGAGAACGTCTGGATCGGCGCCGGAATGGTTTGACGCGCGATCTGGCCCTCCCCCTCAAGCGCCTTGACAAACTTAAAATGCTCGACGAACGGGTGGTTCTCGCCGCTAATGGGACCGGTAACCACGGCGGTGTCGGCCGTCGTCTCCTCGTCATGGAACATATAACCCGTGCGTGAGGTGCGGCGCTCAATGCCGTTAAGGCCCCACATAAAATCGAGGTGCCAGTAGCTGCGGCGGAACTCGCCATCGGTGATCACCTGCAGGCCGGCGGCCTTCTGCTTGGCCACTAAGTCGCGGATGGCCTCGTCCTCGACGGCCTTAAGGCCGGAAGCGTCGAGTTTACCCGCGACATAGGCGGCACGGGCATCCTTTACAGCCTGCGGACGAAGAAAACTGCCGACGATATCGGCACGAAACGGCGCGTTCGGTTGAATCGAAGTGCTCATAGATATCTCCCTTTGCATTGGTTGCTTTACTGGGACAGAGTATGAGCGCTCATATGGTCATCGTAAAATATACGTTTATAACAGTTTGATATAGATGCTTCCTATATCAGTCTGGACTGTCATAAAGAGACTTGAACCGTGCGGAGCACAGCAGCCTAGATATGCTGACGAATCGCGTCGATATAGGCCCGACCGTAGCGCGTGAGCGTCGTGTTCTTGCGCGTGATGATGCCAATCTCCATGTACTCGTCCACGTCGAGCGGAATCGAGATAATGCCGGGGCCGTTGAGCTCGTGGCTGATCACGCCCGAGCATACCGTGTAGCCGTTGAGGCCCATGGCCAAATTGAACAACGTCGCACGGTCGCGCACGCGGATATTTTTGCGACGCTCGAACGTCGAGGTCAGCTCCTCGGAATAGTAAAACGAGTTGTAGCTGCCCTGCTCGTAGGACAGGAACGGGTAGTCTTCCAGATCCTCGAGCGTCACGCTGGAGCGGCCCGCCAGCGGATGGTCGGCGCAGACGAAGACATGCGGCGTGGCGCAGAAGAGCCCTTCGAACACGAGCTCGTTGGCGGCAAGCATGCGCTCGATGACCTCGCGATTGTGCTCCGACAGATACAGGATGCCGAGTTCGCTTTTCATATGCGCGACATCCTCGATAATTTCGTGGGTCTGCTCCTCGCGCAGGGTAAAGTCGTAGCGCGCGGCATCGAACTCGCGGATTACATCGACAAACGCATTAACGGCAAAGGAATAATGCTGGCAGCTCACACTAAAGTGCGGCACCTGCTCGGACGTGCCTTTATACTTGCCCTCGAGCAGGTCGGCCTGGTCGAGTACCTGGCGCGCATAGCCCAAGAAGGTCTCGCCCTCCTCGGACACAATGACGCCCTTGTTGGTGCGCTCAAAGATGTGCACACCCATCTCGTTTTCGAGATCGCGGATCGACGCGGTAATCGAAGGCTGCGACACAAAGAGCCGGCGCGAGGCCTCGGTGATGCTGCCGCATTCGGCAACTTTGACGACATATCTGAGCTGCTGGAGCTTCATAGCCTTCTCCCTAGACGTTTGTGACGTCAAAACCCGCCGTGTCCATTTGGCTCATAAACGACGGCATCTCCCCCGTCGCGGCGCAGGCGGCAATCTGATGCAGAGCCCCGGCAACCGCATCATCTGCCGCAGCGCCAATATGCCAGCGTGCGGCAGCCGTGACGGCCTCGTTGGCATTGGCGACTGCAACGGAGTTAGGAACGGCATCGATCATGGGCAAATCGTTATCGGAATCGCCAAATACGGCCACCTCGTCGGGCGTCAGGCCCAAAGCGCGCGCCAGCTCCAGCGCAGCGCAGCCCTTGTCCCAACCAGCCGGAAGGATGTCGAACAGGCGCACTCGGTTGTTGGGAAACACAAGCGAGAGTTCCGGCACCTCAGCGGCAACGCGCTCACGTAGCTCCGCGAGCTCCTCACGCGAACGGGCACTCCAGATATTCGCCTTAAACACCGACGCGTCATCGACGACGGGACGACATGGGGCCTCTTCGCCTTTGAGCCACGCGTTGCCGCCCGACTCCATGGCGCGACGCACACGCTCGGGGTCACTCGTCACACAATGGGCATCGTTGCCCCAAAAGTCATCGCCCAGGCTGTAGACTTTTAGAAATGTATCGTCGGTCTCTTGCTCCAGATAGTCGGCCAAACGCATCAGAGCATCGTTGTCGATTGCGCGCGAGGCGACTACTTCGCCGTCGACAAACATCACCTGGCCGTTACAGAACGCACCGGTCGAATAACACTCGGAACGGTTTTTGAACATCCAGCCCATCGCGGACGGCTGGCGACCCGAAACCGGCCCAAAGTGCAAACCCGCCGCCTGCATGGCATGAATACCCTCAATGGCGTAGTCGCTGGCGCCGTCATGCCCGGCTGGAATCAGTGTATCGTCCATATCGGTTAGCACAAGTTTGATCATAAGGTCCCCTCGGTCATTCTTAATCCCATCTATTGTACCGACCTGCCAAAAAGGGACAGGTTTATTTCGGCAGGTTTCATCTGGGAAAACGCAAAGTCCCAGTTGTTACCTGCCAAAATAAACCTGTCCCTTTTTGGCAGGTGCGCTAGTATAGGGAACAACAGATTCGATGCGGGAGTGCCGGCGGTGCAAACCACAAGGCTGAGAGGGCAATGGGCCCAATCCTTTGAACCTGTCAGTTAATGCTGGCGTAGGGAGCATGCCGCCTTTACAGGGGCGCTGTCTATGCACAGCGCCCCTTTTCTATGCCAAGGAGGCATGTGCAGTGATTGATTCGGAACAGCTTAAGCAACATATGGTCAAGGCCGTGGAGGAGATTCGCGCTACCAATCCGATGGCCGGTTCCATCACCAACACGGTGACGATCGACTTTGTCGCCAACGCGCAGCTCGCCGTGGGCGGATCGGCCGCCATGGTCTATCTGCCCGACGAGGGCGAGGCACTCGTTGCCGGCGGCGGCGCCATCTATCTCAACATGGGCACGCTCTTCCCCATTTACGAGCAAACGATTCCCCGCGCGGCCAAGGCGGCACACGACGCCGGTAAGCCCTGGGTGCTCGATCCGGTGGGCCTGGGTATCGGTAGCCTGCGCACCCAGCTGGTCAACGAGCTCAAGCAGTACAAGCCCGCCATCGTGCGCGGCAACGCCTCCGAGATTATCGCGCTCGCCGGCCTGTGGGGTCTTGAGGGCGAGGCGGCCGATCTGAGCCGCGTGCGCGGTGTCGATACCACCGACACGGTCGACGCCGCCCGTGGTGCCGCCGTGGCGCTCGCTCGCCACACCGGTGGCGCCGTTGTGGTCTCGGGCGAAGTCGACCTGATCACCGACGGCACGACGGTGGCCAAGTCTCACGGCGGCAGCCCGCTCATGTCCAAGATCACCGGCTGCGGCTGCTCGCAGGGCGGCGTGCTGGCCGTGTACGCCTGCGCCGCCGACCCGTTTACGGCAGCCGTCTGCGGCACCGCCGTCTACAACGTGGCCGGCACGCGTGCCGCCGCTGTCGCCGACGCCCCGGCAAGCTTTAAGGTCGCCTTTATCGACGAGCTCTACCGCGCAACCGCCCAAGACATCGCCGATAACCGACTCGAGCTCGAGGAGGCATAGGCCATGTCCGAGCCCGCAACCAATGCCGGCATGAACACGCTCGTCGCCGTGGCCATCGCCCCGTGCGGCACCGGCGATGAGCTATCCGCCGAGGTCGCCGAGGTCGTGCGTGTCATTCGCGAGAGCGGCCTGCCCAACCGCACCACCTCCATGTTCACCGAGATCGAGGGCGACTGGGACGAGGTCATGCAGGTCGTGCGCGACGCAACCTTTGTGTTGGCGAGCAAGGGCATCCGCACCGAAGTCGTGCTCAAAGCCGATATTCGACCCGGATTTACCGACACCATGACCGGCAAGCTCGAACGCATGGAAGCGCAGATCAAAAAGCAGGAGGAAGCACGATGAGCATCCGCGACAACCTTGATATCTCGGCCTATCTGGTACTCGGCCCCGAAAACACGCTCGGGCGTCCCGTGGGCGATGTGGTGGCCCAGGCGCTCGACGCCGGCTTTACCTGCATCCAGGTGCGCTCCAAGGTGGCAAGCGCCCGCGAGATCATTGCGCTGACGGGCGACGCCGCGCAGGCAATCGCACAGGCCGGCAAAACCGGTCAGGTTGCCCTGCTGATCGACGACCGCCTGGACTGCGTACTCGCCGCGCGCGAGCAGGGTATTGCTGTCGACGGCGTGCACGTGGGCCAGAGCGACATTCCCGTCGAGGTCTGTCGCAAGCTGCTGGGGCCCAACGCCATCGTGGGCCTTTCCGCCCGTTGCGAGGAGATGCTCGAGTACGTCAAGACCGCCGACATGAGCCTAGTCGACTACCTGGGCATCGGCCCACTCCACGAGACCGAGACCAAGCGCGACTGCGGACGCGCGGCCGACGGCTCTATCATCACCAAGAGCTTTGAGGACCTGGCCGCCCTCCACGCGGCAAGCCCCGTGCCCATCGTGGTGGGCGGCGGCGTCAAGACGGCCGACCTGCCACAGCTCAAGGCCACCGGCGTCGACGGCTTCTTTGTGGTGAGTGCCGTCTGCAGCGCCGATGACCCCTACGCCGCGGCCAAGGAGCTCGTCGACACCTGGCAGCAGGCGTAAGTCTAGGCCGAGCAGCTGATTCGCAGCCTCATATCTTCAGCAATGGAAAGCGCATCCCAGTTTGAGCCTCCATTCCGGGATGCGCTTTCCGCATGCGACCCTTACCCCGCCAGATACGCTTTCAACGCCGGCAAAGTCGCCTCCGCATCTCGACGACCGATCTGATAGATGCGCTCGAGCTCATCCGGTTCGCGGCACAGCGACGGCACCTTCACCGATTCGCTCGGCCGCACCATAAAGACCTCGCCGGCAGCCTCGCGACGCGCCAGGTCATCGAGCGTGGCATTGTAGACCTCATGCCGATGCTCAAGCGCCGCGACAAACTCCGGGTAGTGACGGAACACGCGCCGCAGCATGGGCATAACGCTGTTGGGCTGCTTTACAAAGCCCGCCGGTTGCGTCAGCACCACCACGTTGCGGTCGTAGCCCTGCGCAAACAGCCATGCACTGGGAATAGAATCAGCCACGCCACCATCCAGATATTTGTGTCCCTCAATGACAACAGGACGCGTCGCCACGGGAATAGCCGACGACGCCCGGATCCACTCGATATCGCGCTCATCGCCATAGGGCAGGTCGTGGTAGACAGCCTTGCCCGTCTCGATATCGGTACACACGCACGTAAACCGCATGGGACAGGCGCGATATGTCTCCAGGTCGATGGGATCGCGCTCGATAGGCACCTCGTGATAGGCAAAATCGGCATTGAACATATCGCCGGTCCGCAGCCAGCTTGCTACACCCGCATAGCGCTTATCGGCACAATAGGCCTTGTTATAGCGAATGGCGCGGCCGATCTGGCGCGATTTAAAGTTGTAGCCAAACGCCGCACCCGCCGAGACACCCACCATATGGTCGCAGGTCAAACCGTGCTCCATCCAAACGTCGAGCACGCCCGCCGTATACATACCGCGGTAGCCGCCTCCCTCGAGCGCAAGCCCCACCGTGTGTGATGTCTCCGGCTGTGTCATGCAACCATCTCCGTTCCCATGCTTTTGAACTCAACAAGTATATCTGTCAACGTATGCCGTCAAAAACGTGTTTATAAGCATTTATCGAACGTTTCCCAATGCATTCCCCATGCCGTACCGCAATGCCCCTAGATGGCCTTAGGCATGAACGCCCTTAAGAACGTTGCGGGATAAACATCGCCCGCACCATGCCGACGTCATCGCACGCAACGTGAGATAATTCTCAGCAGAAGTCACCAAAAGCAGAGGGAGTTTATGATGAAGGTTCTTTTGGTCAATGGCAGCCCCAAGGCAAACGGCAACACCGCCCGCGCACTCGCCGAGATCGCCGAGCAACTCAATGCGGAAGGCATTGATACCGAGGTGTTTCAGCTGGGCGCCAAGCCCATTCGCGACTGCATCGGCTGCGGTCAGTGCGGCAAGCTTGGCGGTCGCTGCACCTTTGACGATGACGTGGTGAACGAGCTCATCGCTGCCGCCGAGCAGGCAGACAGCTTTGTCTTTGGCTCGCCCGTCTACTATGCGCATCCCAGCGGACGCATCCTCTCGGCTCTCGACCGCGCATTCTATGCCGGCGGGCATGCCTTTGAGCACAAACCCGGCGCCGCGGTCGCCGTCGCCCGCCGCGGCGGCACGTCGACCACCTTCGATGTGCTCAACAAGTACTTCACCATTAAGCAAATGCCCGTAGTTGCCTCCACCTACTGGAACAACGTGTTTGGCCGCGTGCCCGGCGACGCCGATGGGGATGCCGAGGGCCTTGCCACTATGCGAAACATCGGCAAAAACATGGCCTGGCTCCTGCGCTGCATCGAGGCGGGACAAGCCGCCGGTATCAACGCGCCCGAAGCCGATCGCGCAACGACCAACTTCATTCGTTAGAACGGCGGAACATACTATGAACGTGCAAATCTTCGGCACCAAGAAGTCGTTCGACACCAAGAAAGCACAGCGCTTCTTCAAAGAGCGCCGCATTAAGGTGCAGTTTATCGACCTTAAGGAAAAGGAGATGAGCAAGGGCGAGCTCACGAGCGTGATGCAGGCGGTCGGCGGCATCGACAAGCTGCTCAACCCCAAGGCTAAGGACGAGGAGACGCTCGCGCTCATCCAGCACCTCACCCCTAGCCAGCGCTTCGATAAACTGCTCGAGAATCAGCAGGTTCTAGCCGAGCCCATCGTGCGCAACGGCAAAAAGGCCACCGTCGGTTATTGCCCCGATGTGTGGGGAGCCTGGGAGTAGCCTGTGTTATTTGCCAGCGCGTGGGTATAAGGGCAGGCGTTTGGCATAAGATTTAACTGTAAGCCATGTCTAACAAAGGAGGGCACATGCCCAACAAACCCGTGAAGATCATCATGCTTACCGGATACCTCGGTGCCGGCAAGACCACGCTGCTCAACCACATCCTCGCTAACGACGGCGGCATCCGCGCCGCCGTGATCGTCAACGACATCGGCGAGATCAATGTCGACGCCAGCCTTATCGCCGACGGCGGTCTTTCCGAAACCGACGACCTCATCCCGCTCACCAACGGCTGCATCTGCTGCACGCTTTCGGACGACCTTGCCAACCAGCTGCAGGGCATCGCCGATTCGGGCAACTTCGACTACATCATCATCGAGGCCTCGGGCATTTGCGAGCCCATCCCCATCGCCTACACCATCTCGAGCTTCTGCGACGAGGCCAAGGTGGGCGGCGAGCCCAAGCTCGCGCTCGACAACATCGTGGCCGTGGTCGACTGCGCCCGCATGTACGACGAGTTCAACGGCGGTCGCGACCTGCTGGCCGAGGACATCGACGAGGACGACATCGAAAGCCTGCTTATCCAGCAGATCGAGTTCTGCTCCACGCTGATCCTCAACAAGACCGATACTGTGAGCCCTGAGCAGATTGCCGAGCTTAAGGCCATCGTGCGCAGCCTGCAGAAAGACGCCGTGATCGTCGAGGCCCAAAACGGCGAGGTCCCCATGGAGGAGCTGCTCGACACCGACCGCTTCGACTTTATGCGCGCCTACAACTCCGCAGCTTGGATCGAGGCCATGGAGCATCCCGAGGAGCACGACGACCCCGAGGTGCTCGAGTACGACATCGAGACCTTTGTGTACTCGCGCCGCAAGCCGTTTGACCTGAAAAAGTTCACCGATTTTGTTGAGCAGGAGTGGCCAGACGAGGTCATCCGCGTCAAGGGTCCGCTGTGGCAGACCGGCGATCCGGACATGTGCTACATGTTTGAGCAGGCCGGCCACCAGATGCGCCTGATGGAAAACGGCCTGTTCGTTGACTCCGCGCCCGAGGGCGAGAAGCAGAAGATCATCGACGAGAACCCCGAGATCATGCAGATTTGGGACGACGAGACGGGCGACCGCATGACGAGCCTGTGCATCATCGGCCGTCACATGGACAAGGATGCGCTCATCGCTTCCCTCGATGCCTGCCTGACCGACTGGCACCGCGCCTAGGTTTATCCAAGCGGGCATTTTTCCGCCTACACAACCGCCAAACCACCACGAAGGTGCCCTTCGTGGTGGTTTTTCGTTCTGAGCCAAGGAGATTCATGTTCAATATCGTGCTGTATGCACCCGAAATTCCGGCCAATACAGGCAATATCGGCCGTACCTGCGTGGTCACCGGCGCCCGTCTGCATCTGGTGGAGCCGCTGGGGTTTTCGCTCGACGACAAGACGGTGCGTCGTGCCGGACTGGGCTACTGGCAAAACTTGGACGTGACGACCTATGCCAGCTGGGAGGATTTCCTTGCGCGCAACGGCCTCTCCCCTGCCGACGAGCGCCTGCATCTGCTGACCAAAAAGGCGCGCAGAACCTATGCGCAGAGTACCTACCGCGATGGCGACTACTTGGTCTTTGGCAGCGAGAGCTCGGGCATTCCCGAGCCACTGCTTGCCGCGGCGCCCGAGCGCTGCGAGCGCATCCCGATGCTGCGCGATTGCGACTCGCTCGATAACGCCGAGGCATGGGAAGCTCACGAGGAATCGCTGGGGCATACCGAGGACAGCCACGAGGCCATCCTTCGGCAGGATATCTGCGGCAACTTCGTCAATCCCGACGACTACCGCATCAGCGCCCTCAACCTTTCCAACAGCGCCGCCATCGTCCTCTACGAGGCCCTGCGCCAGGCAGGCTTTCCGGGAATGTGACAAAGGGGCTGTCCCTTTGTCACATTCAAGCGCCACGCCGATGGCACACACGCCTAATTGATGCTCTAGATAAAGAGCCCTCACTTTTAATCAGAATTAACTAAAGTAAAATGAAGTTAAACGGCGGTGTGAAAGGAGAGCCTTGTGAAATATCTCGAGAACCCGTTTACCCCCAGTTTTGGTGAGGTTCCTGCCCATCTCGCTGGCAGACAACAGATTATTCGGGATTTGGACCGTGCCTTCTTGAGCCAGCGTAGGCGCCCAGAATTGACCTCGATCTTCTCAGGCGCGCGTGGAACCGGTAAAACCGCTCTCATGTCGTCGCTCGCGACAAGGGCGGAATCCCACGGCTGGATAGCCGTAAAGACGACCGCGCTCCCGGGAATGCTTGAGGAAATCGAGTTCGGGGCGAAACGTGCTGCCGGCCATCTTATCGACCCGTCTAAGAACTTCGAAGTCACCGGCCTCGGAATTGCACCGCTCGGCAGCATCGAGGTCAATCGCGTTCACGATGCCTCAACCTGGCGTTATCGCATGAGCGACATCATCGACCAGCTCAACGAGGCGGGCACCGGTCTGCTCGTCACGGTTGACGAGGTGGACCCGACACTCGATGAGATGATTCAGCTCGCAGCGACGTATCAGCACTTTGTGACCGATGGAAAACGCGTCGCCCTGCTCATGGCGGGACTTCCCAACAACGTATCGACGCTACTGAACCACAAGACGGTCTCGTTCCTTCGCCGCGCCCAACAATATCATCTGGGTCGCATTGCCGACTATGACGTACGCGAGGCCTTGATTCGCACAATCCAGGAAAACGATCGCCTGGCAGATGCTGAGGGAATCGATAGAGCCGTCCGCTCGATCTCTGGTTTTCCCTTCCTATTGCAACTCGTAGGCTACCGTGCCTGGGATCTCACAAGCGATTCGAAGGAAATCTCGTCACGCGACTTTGACCTGGGAATCAAAATCGCGCGCGACGAGATGGACGACCGAATCCTCGCGGCAACCTATCGGGAACTCACTGCAGAGGACAAGCGATTCCTCATCGCCATGCTCGATGACGAGGAAGAGTCCACCACCGCCGACCTTGTCGAGCGCCTTAAGCGTTCGCCGCAGCAGGTCTCCCGCTACCGACGCCGCATGATAGATGCCGGCATCATCGGGCAACGAGGACGAGGGCTCGTCGCATTTGAATTGCCATTCTTCCGCGACTATCTCGCGGCTCAATGCGTGAAATAGGCATCAATGAGGCAAAGAGGCTGTCCCTTTGTCACATTCGGTTATAGGTAGCGGCCGGTGATGCTTGTGGAGCAGGCGGCGATGTCGCCCGGCGTGCCGGCGCAGACGATTTGCCCGCCCGCGTCGCCACCGCCCGGGCCCATGTCGATCACGTAATCGGCATTGCGGATAAGGTCGAGATCGTGTTCAATCACGATAACCGTGGCGCCCTTGGCAACGAGGCCGTCGAACACACTCAGCAACACTTGGACATCGAGCGGATGTAGTCCGATTGTGGGCTCGTCGAACACGAATACGGCGTCGTCCTGCACGCGGCCCATCTCGCTCGCGAGCTTAAGGCGCTGTGCCTCACCGCCCGAAAGCGCCGGCGTGGGCTCACCGAGCGTGAGATAACCCAGGCCCAGGTCGTGCAAGGTCTGTAAGCGCGTCTGAACCTTCTTGAGTCCCACCGTGGCGTCGAGGGCCTCGTCCACACTCATGTCCATGAGCTGCGGCAACGTAAGCAAGCTCCCGTCCTTGCCCTCGCGATGGATATGCGAGGCGGCCTCGGCGTAGCGCGAACCACGGCATGCCGGGCAGACAATCTCGACATCGGGCAAAAACTGCACGTCGAGCGATATCGAGCCCGTGCCATCGCACGTAGGGCAGCGCAAGGCGCCAGTGTTGTAGCTGAAGGCGCCCGCCTTGTAGCCGGCCGCTTTGGCTTCGGGCGTACGGGCAAAGGCGCGGCGCAGCTCGTCATGGATGTCGGCATAGGTTGCCACCGTCGAGCGAACATTGGCGCCGATGGGCGTAGCGTCAATCAGGTTGGCGCGGGCAATGCCTTCGGCATCGACCCAGCGCACGTGTCTTGGCAGACGCTCGCCATCTGCCTGCGCCTTGAGTGCCGGAATGAGCGTCTCAAGCACCAGCGTCGTCTTGCCCGAACCCGAAACGCCCGTCACCGCAACGAGACGGCCGCGCGGGATATCGACTTCGAGCGGTTTGACGGTATGGATGGCATCGGTCGCCATGCGGATATGGCCCTGGTCGAACATTTCGTCGTCAGTCACTTGCGGACGCAAGCGCTTGGGCTCGGCGCGCAAAAACGGCGCGATGCGACTGCTCTGCGATTGCTCGACCTCGTCTACCGTACCAGCGGCGATTACATTGCCGCCGCCTGCTCCGGCAACGGGGCCCATCTCAACCAGATAGTCGGCTTCCGCCAGTACGCGCGTATCGTGGTCGACAACAACCACGGTGTTGCCGTCATCCACCAGATCGCGCATCACGCCCACCAGGCCGTCGACATTGGCAGGATGCAGGCCGATCGAAGGCTCGTCCAGCACATAAAGCACGCCCGTCGATCGGTTGCGCACCACGCGAGCAAGCTGTACGCGCTGGCGCTCACCCGTGGAGAGCGTGGCACCGGCGCGATCGAGTGAAAGGTAATCGAGACCCAGGTCGACCAGACGACGGGCCGCGCTCAAAAACGAATCGCAGATATCCGTCGCCATGGGCCGCATCTCGGGCGGCAAGGATGCGGGCACCCCGCGCACCCACTCAATCGCCCCGCCCAGCGTCATGGCCGCCGCTTGCGCCAGATTGATACCGCGCACCTGGGGCTGGCGCGCAGCCTCGGAGAGACGCGTGCCGCCGCAATCGCGGCATGCTCCCTCGCGCAAAAAGCGCGCAACGCGTTTTAAACCCTTATCGTCCTTGACCTTGGCGAGCGCATTCTCGACGGTATAGACGGCGTTGTAATAGGTGAAGTCGAGCGGCGTGGCGCCCTCACCGTTTTTGGGAACGTAGAGAATGTGCTTCTTAACCGCCGGACCATGAAACACGATGTCGCGCTCTTGAGGCGTGAGCTGGTTAAACGGCACGTCGGTGCGTACGCCCATCTCACCTGCCACCTGCTTCATCAGATCCCACATGAGCGTACCCCAGGGAAGCACCGCGCCCTCGTTGATAGTCTTTGACTCGTCGGGCACCAGGCTCGCTTCGTCCACCTCGCGCATGACACCGGTGCCGCCACATGTGGGGCATGCACCGCCGCTATTGAAAGCCAAATCCTCGGCACTCGGCGCGTAGAACTCGCGGCCGCATGTCGGACACGTGAGCGACAGGCCAGCCGCTACGTTAAGGCTCGGCTCCACACGCGCCCCGCAATGCGGGCACACGTGATGGGCACAGCGGCTAAAGAGTAGGCGCAGGCTGTTGTTGAGCTCGGTCATGGTGCCAAAGGTAGAGCGCACGCCCGGCACGCTCGGACGCTGGTGTAGCGCGAGCGCTGCCGGCACGTGCAGCACCTCGTCCACCTGGGCGTGTTCGGCCTGCGTTAGGCGACGTCGAGTATAGGTGCTGAGTGCTTCCAAGTAGCGACGCGAGCCCTCGGCATAAAGAACCCCCAGCGCCAGCGAACTCTTGCCCGAACCCGACACGCCGGCAATGCCCACGAGCTTTCCCAGCGGAATATCGATATCGATGTCTTTAAGGTTATGAACGCGCGCGCCACGCACCTCGATAGCCTGCGGGCTCATCTTCTGTTCCGTCACCTTTATCACCCTACTCATGCCATAAAACTCGATCGCGAACGTACGCGCCCAGCATGGGCACGGTAAACCGGACGAGGCCGTATCCGGCAGCCTCGATGACGCGCTCGCGAATCAGGCTTGCGCGATATTTACTCGCCCAGCTCTGGGTACGATCACAACGCTCAATGATATCCGCCATGCGCGTCGGTTTGTTCTCGTCAACCGCCATAGCCTCGATAAAAAGGCGCTGTGGACTGCGCAGCCCGTAATACAGGGGCGCGTCAACCGCTTCGTAGAACTCGGAGACGGCATCCGCATGGCCATCCTCGACATCGCGCCTTTCGATGACCTGCGAGCCACGCCGGACAGCAGACCGCCACATGTAATATCCCACCAGCTGAACCATGTAGGGATGCCCCATGCTCTTGCGCGCCGCAAGGTCCGCCGTCTCCGCGTCAACGTAAAGACCAGCGTCTTTGACCGTCTGGATATACGAATCGCGCACCTTGGGCAAAGATATCGCCCCCAACGTACGCTGCTGGGCACGCCGCAAAAACGTCACGCTCGGCTCTTCGAGCAAGTCATCAACCATACTGGGCAAGCCGGCGAACGCCAGCGCAAGACCGCGCTGGTCGCTATCGGGCAAGCCCGTGGCATCTTGATCTCCGAGCACCTGCTGATAGAGAACGGCAAGAGCCGCCAGTTCCTCGATAGACGCCGATTGCGCCTCGTCAATCGCAAACAGTATGCCCTTGCCTGGACCGAGCCTCTTGAGGCGCTCGTTGACCAGCCCTCGCAACGTCTCGCCCTTTGCCCGCGCCGCCTCGACCGACATCCGGCCAAACGACGGACCGAACTCCATTGACGTCACAACGGGTTTATTCGAGCGAAGCGCGTCGGCCAAGCGGTCGCATAAGCCAAGCGAAGCGGAATCGGAGACAACCGCCCATCCGCGCTCATTGGCTAGACGTTGCAGCTCCCGTAGGAGAACCGTCTTGCCGCAGCCGCGGTTTCCCGTAATGAGCATGAGCCTACCCGGCGCTCCGGCGCCGTTATCGAGCCCTTCCTCGAAATCTTCGATGACCGACTCGCGGCCGATGAGTATCGGAGGCCGCTTGCCAGCCGTAGGCTTAAAGGGATTTGGATTCATGTCGGCCTCCTCGGATTGGCAAACCTTGGCAATAGTTATACCAACTTATACCGAGTTATACCAATAGTATATGACAAAGGAGCTGCCCCTTTGTCATATGTGACCGAAAAACTCGGCGTCTGCTGCTCGCCAGGGGCGGAAGGTGGCGGGATCGATCTTTACGTGCGCCGCGGCGGGCACGTCGTACCATTTGACCGTGTAACCGGCGCCGTGAGAGCAAAAGACCGAGTCGGGCGTGTTGGGCAGATCGGCCTCGGGCTCATAGGCGGCCGTCTCGATTACGCGCTCGGCATCATGGCAAGCCGCATAGCCGGCAAACTCTAGGTACAGATGTCCGCGACCACTCGTGTAGGCAGCCACCTCTAGCGCGTAATTCTGCACTTCGGATGCCGGCACGCGACCCACAAGCTTCGCCCGGTCTCCCGCCATCGTCGGCGGCTCGTACTCGGCACCCATGCGCGTGGCATCCGAGAGCGCCCGGCCCACGCACTCCCCCGGCACCTCGAGCTCAAAGTGGTACCACGGCTCCAGCAACACGGCCGCGCCGGCCTCACGCGCCTGCATCAAACCCTGACGAATCGCGCGGTACGTGGCCTGGCGAAAGTCGCCGCCCTCGGTGTGCTTGGCATGAGCGCGGCCACCCGTGAGCGTAATGCGAATATCGGTGATGGGCGAGCCGGTCAGCACGCCCAAGTGATCGCGCTCCATGGCGTTGGTGAGTGCCAAACGCTGCCAGTTAAGATCGAGCTCATCGGTCGAGGTCACGGTGCCAAACTGCACGCCCGAACCCGCTGGCAACGGCTCCAGACGCAGGTGCACCTCGGCATAGTGGCGCAGTGGCTCAAAGTGGCCCACGCCCTCAACCGGCTGCGAAATAGTCTCCTTATAGAGAATGCCGCCGGGCTCAAACGCAATCGAAAGACCGAAGCGATCGGCCAGCACCCGCTGCACGACCTCGAGCTGCACCGCCCCCATGAGCTGCAGATGTATTTGTTCAAGATGCGTATTCCAGTTTACGCCGAGCATGGGATCCTCGTCCGCCAGCTCAGTCAGTGCTTTGAACACCGTATGGACATCGTGCTCGTTCGGCAGCACCGTATAGGTGAGGACCGGCGCAATGACGGGCGCATCGCCCGCGGGCTCCGCGCCCAGGGCGTCCCCTGGGCGAACGTGCGCAAGACCCGTCACGGCGCAGATGCCACCAGCGGCAACTTCCCGGGCAAGCTCGTATTTCTCGCCGTTATAGATGCGCACCTGGTCGATCTTTTGCTCCCATGCCTCGGCGCCGGAACGTCCGTCAATCATCTGCTTGGCATGCAGCGTGCCGCCGGTCACTTTAACCCAAGCCAAGCGCTCGCCACGATCCCCGCGGCTGACACGATAGACGCGCGCGGCAAACTCAGGAAGCCATGCCTGTTCACGCATCAGCGCGCATATGCCGTCCAGCAGCTCGTCCACGCCTTGGTCCTTGAGCGCCGAGCCGGCAAAACAGGGAAAGAGCTTGCGCTCGGCAACCATGCGCGACAGCGTCGCGACGGAAAGCTCACCCGTCTCGAGAAACTCGTCGAGCGCCACCTCGTCTAACGCAGCGGCGTCTTCCTGAACGGCACCGCCCGCCAGCAGTTCGTTGGCATCCAGGCAGCCCTCGGAAAGACGCTGCCCAAGCTGTGCCAGCAAAACATCGCGGCCGGGATTCTCCAAATCGATCTTGTTGATGAAGATGAACGTCGGGATGTCATAGCGCGCAAGCAGGCGCCACAGGGTTTCGGTGTGCCCCTGTACGCCATCGTTGGCGCCTACCACCAGAATCGCGTAGTCCAGGGCACGCAGCGTGCGCTCCGCCTCGGCAGAAAAATCGACATGGCCGGGAGCGTCCACGAGCATAACGTGGGTGTCACCATGGTCGAGCACAGCCTGCGACGAGAAGATCGTGATACCGCGCTCACGCTCAATCTCGTTCGTATCCAGATGCGAGTCGCCATCGTCAACGCGGCCGCGCTTGCGAATGCGGCCCGCGTTAAACAGCATGACCTCGGCCAGCGTGGTCTTGCCGGCATCGACATGCGCCAAGATTCCAGCGACCGCTTGCTTCGACATGGCTCTCCTCTTATTGCAAGCCCATCGCACGCGGCAACGGGCACCCTCGTTCCACACTGGATGATACAATTTACGGGCCGGCGGGCGAAGCGGGCCCTATCCCCCGACCGAGCTCATCGCCCCGCGTTGCCGCGCGGCGATTTTCGTAGGTTCGCGCCTTGCGAAAGCCGGCACCTCCCCTTTTTGTCTGTCCGGGTTCATCTGGGGCAGTAACAACGCGAGCCCCACAACAACGCGTTTTACCAAAAATGGCCCCACTCGGGGCCATTTTCATTTCGGTGAAACGCTGGTATGTGACTCGGCCTTTATGCCTCGCGCAGCCAATCAAACGCGACGCGCGGCGTACCGTCCGACACATATACGATACCGGCGCGCTTAAACCCGGCCTTGGCAATGGCTCCCTGCATGGGCAGGTTGTCCTGATGCGTGTCGATACGCAGGTGATCGGCACGCTCTTTGGCAAAGGCAAACATCGCAGCCGCGATACCGTGTACGGCGCCATCGGACGCCACACGGTGCAGCACGGCGTACGGAGTGTCACTGCGCCATTGACCATCCTCAATTACGTCATAGCACCCGTCCGGGCCCGGTAAAAAGGCAAACGTCGCTACCACGCGACCGTCGACTTCGCACACATAGCTGCCACCGGCGGCGATATCGGCAGCCAGCTGCTCGGCAGAAGGCGTGCCCTCGGGCCATTGCGTGGCGTTGCCATGCGCGCGCATAAAGGCGCGGGCAGCGTCGTAGATAGCCATGACGGCGGGAATGTCGGTATCGAGGGTTTTTCTGATCATCACGCGGCGGCCTCACGTTTATTGGTATCACTTTGATTGAGCAATGATACCAGCGTTTGAAGAGGGGCGCGAAGCAGATGGGAAGCAAAAAGCGAGCCGCCTGGTCAAAGGCCAAAAGCGAGTTTTTGGGCGCTGCCACCGGCGGCGATATGAGCGACCTGTTTGCGCGCGAGGACGAGCGTCGCGACGCCTTGGACGCCGAGCGCGATGAGGCTTGGCGCTACAAATCGTGTGAGCGCAAAAACCGTTACGACACGCGCGCCGAGGCCGAGGCAGTTATGGCTGACTGCGAAAACCGCGGACGCCGCGGGCTGGCCTGCTACAGATGCGAATACTGCGGTGGCTGGCACCTGACATCGCACCCTTGGAAATAGGCCCCGCATCGGCACGGCACTGACGGAGCGCCAACCATCGCACGCAAGCTACGGGCGCGGCGGCACCAAAACATCGTAGCGAACGGCCTTGCCCGCAAGCTGATAGCTCGGCTTAACGCCGGCAAGCAGTGGCCCCTTCACCGGCCGCTTGATAACGACCTTGCGCGGGTGCACCGCAAGCGCAGCTTCGACCAGCGTCTCCTCATCGGCACACGGCTGTTCCAGATGATGCAAAAGTTGGAACTTCTTTTTCACCGCCGCGCTCTTGGTGCGCTCGGGAAACATGGGGTCCAGATACACCACGTCGGGGGCGGCAAGCTCGCCCCGCCCGATCAGCTCAGCCGTATGGCGAAGGCCGGCAATACTGTCCTCGCCCGCATGTAAGCGCATGCGCGACACGGCAGCCACAAGCGCCGGATCATCTGCCGCGCGATCCAGGGCATCCTTGAGGAGCGCCGCGATCACGCAATCCTGCTCATACAGATCGACGGTAAAGCCCGCGGCCGCCAACAGCAGCGAATCCTCGCCAAAGCCTGCCGTGGCATCAATCGCCCATGGACACTCGATGCCTTTTGCGCGCGCAGCCTTTACCAACAGCTCTTGCTGCAGACGGCCCTGCTTGAGCCGCGGAAGCATGCGGCCGAAATCGGCGCGCAGCTCCATCGTGCCGTCGGTAAGCGTGAGGCCCTCGGGCTTCCCGGTCAGCTCAAGCCCCGCGGCCCGAGCAGCAGAAAAGGGATCAAAGACGCCCATAGACACTCCTTAACAAGCAAAACGAATACGTGAGCGCCGTTTATGCCAGCACCCAACCGTCCGCTATTGTCCCACATGCGACATGGTCCACAGCATCCCAATGCAAAGCACCGCCATCAATCCCGTGCACACGGCAGCGATCACGGAATCACTCATGCGCCTTCCCAACGACCGCGGCTCACGCACTTGCCCTGCTCCGTACATCATGGCTTCTCCTTCGGTCCAGCTCTTACCATGGCCCCATCATCGCAGCGCCGCGCATACGCTGCCATCGATTTGACTTACGCCCAGCTTTCTTTTTTGAAAGGTTGGGCTTGGCTGCGCGGGCTCAATGCGCTTTCAAACGCATGCATCGCCGCGTTGAACTACAATGTGCTTCACCATATGTGCAGTACATTGGGTGCGCCAAGTTGGCGTACTCGTATCGAAAGGACCAGCCATGAGCTTCACTCGCAAGACTCTCAAAATCCTTGCTCTCATCTACTTTGTTTTGGGCATCGCCAGCCTCGTCACCGCCGGCGTCGGTATTGCCACGGGCGGTCTCGATTCCACGTACGGTTCGTACGCCACACTCGCAGCGGTCGTGCTTATCGCCAAGGGTCTCGTCGACCTTGCCGCAGGCGTCGCCGGTATCAAGGGCGCCAACAAGCCTTCGCAGGTGGACGGCGCGTTTAAGCTCGGTATTGTTGCCGCGGTCGCCACGCTTGCCCAAGCGGTGCTCACGCTTCCCGCGTTTGGCGGCGACGCCATCAACTTTGGCGCCTTTGTCATCGTGGTGTACGACCTGTTCTTTGTTCAGCAGGCACACGCCGTTAAGGCCGAGAACAAGGACCGCCTATAAGCGCTCGCTTCTCATAACCCCTGCAGCCAGGCAACTAAAAAGGGCCGATCGCGCATCTCCGCGGTCGACCCTTTACGTTTTCCCAGATAAAACCTGCCAAAATAAATCTGTCCCTTTTTGGTAGGTTAGTGGCGGTACTCGGCGATGATGAAGTCGATGTCGGTTTGAAGGGTGTCCAAATTTGCCAGGCGTTCTTTGTCGGAAGGGCGCGTACGGTAGTAGTACGGCGTCATCTGGAACACTGCCTCGATGTCGGCCTGGGTCTGAAGCGTAATATTCGCAGACACCCGCTGCATTCCGACTAACTCGAGCTCGGTGGTCTTCGGCAGCTTCTCATCGTTAAGGTACGGCGTGTCGTAGAGCACCTCCTTAAGCCCAAAGAGATGACGGGCGCCCGGCACCACGGTGTAGAGCGAGCCCTCTGGCGCCAGCACGCGGGCAAATTCGCGCTCGTTAAAGGGAGCAAAGAGCTCGGTCACCATATCGAAGGCGCCATCGGCCACGGGGATATCCTTCATGTTGGCTACGAAATAGGCTGCATCGCCGCGCTTGGCGGCCAGGCGAACCATCTCTTTGCCCAAGTCGAAACCGTAAGCATCCACGCCCGGCACCGCGCCCATGGCGCTGGTGTAGTAGCCCTCGCCACAGCAAATATCGAGCAGCGTCATGGGGCCGCTCGTAGACGCAGCACGCCCAGACACCTGCTTGCGCACCAGCTCGACCATCGCATCGCGCAACGGCGCGTAGTATCCACGGTTCAGAAAGTCACGACGGCTGCGCGCCTGCGACTTGGGATCACCCATGGAGTCACCGCTCTTGGACGAGCGCAGCAGATATAGATAGCCCTCGCGCGCACGGTCAAACCGGTGTCCGCTCGCGCATGCAGCACCGCGTTCATTGTCCACCAACGGCTCATGGCAAACGGGACACAACAACATGGCAACTCCTTAGCGCGAACAACACAACGCACACCATTGTCGCACGCCTTCCCCGCCTAGTCATTGGGGACGTTCTTAAATGACTAGTCGTTTAAGAACGTCCCAACGACTAGTCGATTAGGAGTATCATCGTCTGCGCAAATAAGCACAAAATAGCATGTTAGAGATTGAGAGCGCATGGCTGACACCGTATCTAAGCACATTGACATGACCACCGGCTCGCTGTGGCGCAATATTCCTTTGTTCGCCTTCCCCGTGGCCGCCACGAGCATCTTGGAGCAACTGTCGAACCTCATCGCCACGGTCATCATCGGTAACTTCTCGGGCGACCAGGGAACCCTCGCCATGGCGGCAGTTGGCTCCAATGTTCCGCTTACCAGTCTTATGCTCAACCTGTTTATTGGCATGTCGCTTGGCTCCAACGTGGTCATCGCCAACGCTATCGGCCGCAACGATCAGAACATGGTCAAACGCGCCGTCCATACCTCGATTTTAATGGCACTCGTAGGCTTTGTCGTCATCGCTCTGGGCGAGATCTTTGCCGAGCCCATGCTCGCCGCGCTCAACGTTCCCGCCGAAACCATGCCGCTCGCTTCGCTCTACCTGCGCGTCTTTTTGCTCAGCCTGCCCTCGATCTTGCTCTACAACTTTGAGGCCGCGATCTTCCGCTCCGTCGGCATCACCCGCATGCCACTGCAGGCGCTTGCCGTGTCCACCGTCCTCAACATTGGCCTGGACCTCATCTTTGTCCCCGTGCTCCACTGGGGCGTCGCGGGCGTCGCCATCGCCACCGCCATCGCCTACACCGTCAGCGCCGCTACGCTCTTTATCCGCCTGCTCAAGACCGACTCCGTCGTCCGCGTCACCCTACGCGACCTGGCTATCGACCCCGTCGCCCTCAAGCGCATCGTCAAGATCGGCCTGCCCGCCGGCATCCAAAGCGCCGTCTTTGCCGTCGCCAACATCATCATCCAGTCTGCCATCAACAGCCTGGGCACCGAGGTCATGGCCGCCTCGAGCGCCGCCATGAGCCTAGAGTACGTGTGCTACAACCTGCTCAACAGCTTTAGCCAGGCGTGTACCACCTTTGTGGGACAAAACCACGGTGCCCGCCAGATCGACCGCTGCACCAAGACGCTCAAGGTCTGCCTGGTCGAAGGCGGTATCGTCGCGCTCACCACAATTATCGTTATTGTCGGCCTGGGGCGCGAGATCTTGTCGCTGTTCAACAGCGATCCCAACATCGTCTCGATCGGCTATATCCGCGTGTGTTCGATCTTCCCGGCGTACGCCTTTAGCATGTTCTACGAAAACATGTCCGGCTACCTGCGCGGCTTTGGTATCTCGCTCACGCCCGCCCTCATCACCATGATCTGCGTCTGCGGCATCCGCTTCTATTGGGTGTTCTGCGTGTTCCCGCACTTCCGCACCTTTGCGAACATCATGATGGTCTACCCCATCAGCCTGGGCACCACGGCGTTCTTTATGGTCGTGGCGGTGCTACTCTGCCACCCGGCACGCACCTATCGTGTCACCCAAGCCAAAGCGACAGCCCGCTAAACACCGCACTCAACGCCGCGCCAGTCATTAATTGACAATATGCGAGCTCATATAGTCGATAAAGCGCCTCGTGGCGATGGGCATGGTGTCCCAGCTGCGCCAGGCCGCCACTACGTCGCGCGAGGGGGCGTGCACGATGGGACGTACGCGAATATTGGCACGCATGCCCTCCACAGTACGACGGTAGAGCATACTCACGCCTAGGCCCTCCTCCACCATCGCCATGATGGTGTAGTCGTCGGTGACCTCGCTCGTCACGTGCGGCGACAGGCCATGCGCCGCGAATGCATCGAGCACCAGGCTCTGTTCGCCCTCATCCAGAAGCACAAACGGCTCGGAAGCCAGGTCGGCGAGCGTCACCTTTTCCTTTGCCGCCAGCGGATGCGCGGCCGGCAACAATGCCACCAACTCGTCGTGATAGACCACGCGCTTCTCGAGCCCAGCGGTAAATCCGCGTGCCGTAAAGCAAAAATCAACCACGCCATCGTGCACCCACTGGGCGTTGCGCGTGTAATCGCCCTGCTTGAGGGTAAAGCGTACGCCCGGGTGCAGGGCTCCAAAATCGCGGATCACGCGCGGCAATACGGTTCGACTCACGTTGGTAAACGTCGCGATGCGAATATCAGTCGACGAAAGTCCCAGCAGCTCCTGGCGCTTGCCCTCGAGCTCGGCCTCGGCAGTCACAATCTGGCGCAGGTACGGCAGATACTGTTTACCGTCGCGCGTAAGCGAGACGCCCTGCTTTCCGCGCTCGATAAGCGTGGTGCCCAGCTCGCGCTCGAGTGCCTTGACGGCCTGGCTCACCGCGCTTTGCGTATAGCCCAGCTCGTCGGCCGCACGTTTCAGGCTGCCGCAATCGACCACCATACAAACAATCTGATACCGCGATGCCATCGTGTCTCCATATCAATGCAGCCGTAAAACGTTTTGCCAGCGCTTTTCGCACCTACTTTAGCATTTCTTAATCATACTGAAGATACATTCGCTTTACTACATCCACATCTGAGAGCAGAATCCTTTGTGCGAAACCGTTCTGTAACAAAAGGAGTCCCATGGATCGCAAAAAAGCAATCGCGCTCTCATTTTCCGTTCCCGTCGCATGGGGCTTTTCGTATCCCCTCATGAAGATCGGCATGGACAGCATGAACGCCACGAGCATCGTCGCGCTACGCTGCATCATCGCCTTTGTGGTCTGCCTGCTGCTCTTCCACAAGCACGCGTTGCGCATTAACCGCGACCTTATGGTCCGTGCCGCCATCATCGGCGCCATTATGGCAACCGAGCTCACCTGCATGTGCCTGGGCTCCAGCCTCACCTCTGCCTCCACTGCCGGCTTTTTGCAGAGCCTGACGGTCGTGATCGTGCCGTTTGCCAACGCAGCTCTGCTGCGTCGCGCCCCCGAGCGCAAGGTGCTCATCGGCACGGCTATCGTCACCTGCGGCATGCTGCTGCTCTCGGGCGCCGACTTTACCAGCCTGAATCCCGGCGCAATCATCATGCTGCTCTCGGCCTTTATCTATGCCAGCCACATTATCGTGGCCAAGCGCTTTGTCGAAGAAGTCGATCCGCTGGCTCTGGGCGTTTGGCAGCTAGGCTTTGGCGGTTTGTTCTCGGGCGTCGCGGCATTCACCTTTGGCGGCTTCACGCTTCCCAGCACGCCCAGCGAGATCGTCGTTGTCGTCGCGCTCGCACTCATCTGCTCTGCCTACGGCTTTATCACCCAGACGCTCGTGCAGCCCCACGTGCCCGCCGAGACCACCGGCTTTGCCTTCTCGCTCGAGCCGGTCTGCTCCGCTGTCTTCTCGTTCTTCCTAGTCGGCGAGGTCCTGAGCCCCATCGCCTTCCTGGGTGCAGCTCTCATCCTCACCGGCGTCATGGCGGCAACCGTCGAGCTTCCGCGCCTCCGCGCACATGGACGCGCTCGTATGGCAGGAGCGCCCGAGCGCGCCTCGTAGACCCCGCTCTTCATGCAGCCGCGGCATAAAGGCAACCGGTGCGCCTTTACAATAGATGCCAACAGAGCATCTGCCATAAAGGAGCCCCATGGACACCGCAACCCGCGACCGCAACATAGCAACTTGGTTGGGCAATGCGCCGCAGCCGGTACGTGACACTACGAACCAGCTGCTCGAGCGCATCGCCCTTTTGCGTGCCGAGCAGACTATCTACCCGGCACAAGACGACATCCTCAATGCCCTCGCCTACACCCCGGCCGACCAGGTCAAAGTTGTCATCTTGGGTCAAGACCCCTATCACGGACCCAACCAGGCCATGGGACTGTCGTTCTCGGTCCCCGCGACGCAAACCAAGTTGCCGCCGAGCCTGCGCAACATCTATAAAGAACTCAAAGCCGATCTGGGTTGCCCCATTCCCGCCACAGGAGACCTAACCCCATGGGCACAGCAGGGCGTCCTGCTTCTCAACACCACGCTCACCGTGCGCGAGCATGCCGCGAACTCGCACGCCAAACTGGGCTGGAGCACGCTCACCGACTACGTTATCGAACGCTGCTGTCAGCTGCCCCAGCCGGTAGTCTTTTTGGCATGGGGCCGCTTTGCTCAGCAGATGGTCGAAGGCAAGCTCGTCGCAACTGGTGCGGGCAAGACAACCGGCAAGTTCTGCCTGGCCTCTACGCACCCCTCGCCGCTTTCGGCCAACCGTGCCACGGCAGAACTCCCCGCCTTTATGGGATCGCGTCCCTTCTCGGCAGCCAATCGGCTACTCGAACAGCACGGCTCGACCCCCGTCAACTGGACTTGCCTCGGCTAAAAATCGATACATCAAAAACGCGCCCGACGGCTTTCCATCGGGCGCGTTTCCTATTCGGGCCAAATAAATTGTGTGCGGCCGGCCTCGCCGCCATCGATTAGCAGGCTCTGCCCGGTCATAAACCGGTTGGTCACGCCCACAAAGTAGATCCACTCGGCAATCTCTTGGGCGGTGGCCCAGCGCTTAAGCGGCGTGAGCTCCATAATCTGGTTCCACAGGTGTTCGTCTTCCATCACGCAACGGTTGAGCGGCGTGATAACGCCACCCGGGTCCACACTGTTGGCGATAGCCTGCGGCGCCAGACGGTTTGCAAGGTTCTTGGTGTAGGCGATAACGCCGCCCTTGCTGGCGGCATAGTCGGGAAACTCCGATCCCGTATGCCCGCTCGCCGACCCCACATTGACCACGGATTTGATAGCCGGCACCGGCTTGGCGGCGAGCCCCTTCCCCGCAAAGGCGTAGCGCTCGGTCACGTTGATGGTGCCATACAGGTTGGCGGCGATGTCGTCAGCCGAATCCTGCGTACCGGCAACGTTCACGATTACCTGAGGTTCAAGATCGTCTGGAAACGCGTCCGGCTCGCGGACATCAACAATCAGATGGCGGTAGCGCTCGTGTTCAATCGCCGCCGGCAAAAGATCAAAGCCCACGACCTCGTGGCCCTCGTCCAAAAAACGCTGCACGCATGCGGCTCCGATACCGCCCGAAGCGCCCGTGATCAAAACCCGCATACTTGCTCCTTAGGCGGTTGCGTGGCGCTCGAGGTACTCGGAGCCCACGTTCTCACGCTCCCAGCCGCGCACGACCTTGTAGCCCACGGGGCTCAGGAAGACCTCACACAGCAGCTCGGCGACAGCGCCGGTCAGCGAGCACATAAGGACCTGTACCCAGGTCCAACCAAAGAACGTGTGGCTTACCACAATGGCAAAGACCAGGTTGTCGATAAACTGGCCAACGCCCGTGGACACATAGGAACGGAAGGCGAAGCTCGCAAAGTTATTCTTTTTGAGCAT
Organism: Collinsella sp.; assembly: GCA_018370025.1. Classification (GTDB taxonomy): domain Bacteria; phylum Actinomycetota; class Coriobacteriia; order Coriobacteriales; family Coriobacteriaceae; genus Collinsella. The sequence continues at coordinate 50,813 of JAGZBF010000010.1, forward strand.
ACGGCCGAGCGACTGGTTGAGCGTGGAGTTAACCACGGCAGAAACGAGCATTGCCAGCGAAGAGCCCAGCACCACGTACCAGGTGCCGCCGATGGTGGCGTTAAGGGCGCTGTTGACCTCGATCATGCCCGTGTCGTAGTAGGCGCCCCACATGCCGGGCGTGAGCGAGCATGCCCAAAAGCACAGGCTCACGGCGAGGTTGACCAGCAGCGCGAGAATAGAGATTTTGATGGATGCCTTGGCGCCAAAGCGCTTGCAGATCATGTCCTGGCACAAAAACGAAACCCAGCTCACCACAAAGCCGCAATCGAGTGCCAGATACGGCAGGCTGATAAGCTCTTTGTTGGCCAGCAGGTTCATCATGATGACGCTCACGAAAAACAGCGAAACCGTTGCCGCGGGAATGCTCCGCAACAGGACCTTGTAGTCCTCCATGACCTTCTTGATCATTATGTACTCCTTTGGTTTTAGGTTTAACGAGCAGGATATCGGACCCGAACTGCTCGGACGCCTCGGTCTTGAGACGACGGTGGGTATAATAGCCGCTCACACGGCATAAGGCAAGCAAACGGCGCGGCAGCCCCGCAGGGCCACCGCGCCGATGCGTTAAAAGGCCACGTTGCCAAACTCCGACAGGATAAGGTCGGGGTTGTGGTCGGTTGCCCAGTCCACGTTCCACGGGCTCGTGAACAGCAGCAGCTTACCGCCGCGCATGTCCTCGACGCGCAGCGTGTCGCGCGTGAGCGAAAGGGCCGGGATATCGATGGTGTCGGGGTCGTTCTGGATCCAGCGGATGTCCGTATAGGGCAGTGGCTGGCGACGAACCTCAACACGGTACTCGGCCTTGAGGCGGCGCTCGAGCACCTCAAACTGCAGCACGCCGACCACGCCCACAATGACGCTCTCCATGCCGGCACCCAGCTCGCGGAAGATCTGGATGGCACCCTCCTGGGCAAGCTCCTCCATACCCTTGACGAACTGCTTGCGCTTGAGCGTATCGACCTGCGTAATGCGGGCAAACATCTCGGGGGCGAACGTCGGAATCTGCGGATACTGCACGTGGCGCTTGCCGGAGCACACGGTGTCGCCGATGCTAAAGATACCCGGATCGAACAGGCCCACGATATCGCCTGCGTACGCCTCGTCCACGATGGCGCGATCGTCGGCCATCATCGACGTGCCCGTGGCGAGCTTAAGCTTGCGGTTGCCCTGCACGTGAAAGGCATCCATGCCGCGCTCGAACTTGCCCGAGCAAATGCGAACAAAGGCGATGCGGTCACGGTGATTCTTGTCCATGTTGGCCTGGATCTTAAACACAAAGCCGCTAAAGTCGTCGCGGCAGGGATCGACCGGCTCGCCGGTGAGCGTATCGGTATAGGCGCGCGGCGTCGGGGCCAGACGCAGGAACTCCTTGAGAAAGGGCTCCACGCCAAAGTTGGTAAGCGCCGAGCCAAAGAACGCCGGGCTCAGCTTGCCGCAGGCCACGGCATCCAAGTCGAGCTCGTCGCCGGCACCATCGAGCAGCTCGATGTCGTCCATCAGGTTCTTATGGTTCTCCTTGCCGATGAGCTCGTCCATGGAAGGATCGCCCAGCTCGGCCTCGACCTCGGCGACCTTCTTGGTGGCGTTGGCGTGGCCGTCGCCCTCAAAGGCAATAACGCGACGGGTCTGACGGTCGAACACGCCGCGGAAGTTGCGGCCGCTGCCGATCGGCCAGTTCATGGGATACGTATTGATACCCAGGACATTCTCGATCTCTTCCATGAGCTCAAACGGATCGCGAGCATCGTGGTCGAGCTTGTTCACAAAGGTGAAGATGGGAATGTGGCGCAGCGTACAGACCTTAAAGAGCTTTTTGGTCTGGGCCTCGACGCCCTTGGCACCGTCGATGACCATAACTGCGGCGTCGGCGGCCATAAGGGTACGGTAGGTATCCTCCGAGAAGTCCTGGTGGCCGGGGGTATCGAGGATATTGACGCAGGCGCCGTTGTAGGTGAACTGCAGCACCGAGGAGGTAACGGAAATACCGCGCTCCTTCTCGATGTCCATCCAGTCCGAGACGGCATGCTTGGCCGAGCTCTTGCCCTTGACCGAGCCGGCAGTCTGGATGCTGCCGGTATAGAGCAGCAGCTTCTCGGTCAGTGTGGTCTTACCGGCGTCCGGGTGGCTGATGATCGCGAATGTGCGGCGCGACGAGATTTCATCCGACAGGCTTGCCATGCGGATCCTTTCTTGCGTTGAGTGCATTACATCGATGTAACCGCACTATTGTAGCCGCGAAATTCCGCCCTAGGGCGCCTATCAGGACAAATTCATCAGTCAGAACGTGAACGGCTAGTTATCGAAAGTATTCTGCAGCAGACTGTCTCAATCTGTAACAGCAGGCGACCCAAAACGGACCCAGGCGTTACAGATTGAGAAAAACAAACTTGCCCGCCGACACAATCTCAATCTGTAACATCTGGCCGCCCAAATTGGGTCTAGCTGTTACAAATCGAGATAAACGGAAAGGCAGGCAGCCAATGTCTCGTTCTGTAACATCTAGCCGCGCAAATCGACTCTTACTGTTACAGATTGAGACAAATAGGCAGGCGGGAAAATAACATCTCAATCTGTAACAGCTGGCGACCAAAAACGGATCCAGATGTTACAGATTGAGATTGTTTTGGAGCAAGCGCGGCGCCGATGGTCTATTCCACATTTAGCTCTTGCATAACTGTGCATAGTGTATATATACTGTGCTTACCGGTTATATACACGTGTAGCCCAACAGCTAAGGAGCCGCTGTGGACATCATCCTATCCAATTCGAGCGATAAGCCCATCTACGAGCAGATAACCTCGCAGGTCAAAGCTCAGATCTTATCGGGCACGCTCGCTGCGGGAGCCAAACTCCCCAGCATCCGTGCACTCGCGAGCGATCTTGGCGTGAGCGTCATCACCACCAAGCGCGCCTACGCCGACCTGGAGCAGCTCGGGTTTATCTGCACCGTGCAGGGCAAGGGCTGCTTTGTCGCCGAGGGCAACCAAGAACTCTTGCGCGAAAACCAGCTCTGCCATATCGAAGAGCTACTTGCGAAAGCGGCGAGCCAAGCCGAAACCCTGGGCGTCACGCGCGACAAGCTGCACGAGATGCTCGACCTGGTAACCCCCGAAACCATGCAGTAGCCATCTGCAAGAAAGGCTATACCATGCAAAACCTTTTAGAACTCAAAGGCATCTCACGCCGTGTAAGCGACCGTTTTTCGCTGCGTGATGTCACACTCGCTGTGGAGCCAGGTCAGATCGTCGGCTTTGTTGGTGCCAACGGTGCTGGCAAAACAACGACGATTCGAGCTGCCCTCGGGCTTATAAAGCTCGATGCCGGCGAGGTGCACCTATTTGGGCAGCGCTGTGGCGCCGACGCGCCCGATGAGACGCAGCGCCATCTACGCTCCCGCGTCGGTCTTGTCCTGGACACGTGCCCCTTCCCCTCCACGCTCAAGGTGGGCCAGATCGAGTCGCTCGTAGGCCCGGCGTACCCCACGTGGGACCGCGAAACGTTCGCCGGATTCATCAACCGATTTGGCCTCGATCCTAAGACAAAAGTCAAGGACCTCTCCCGCGGCATGGGCATGAAACTGCAGCTTGCCTGTGCACTCAGTCACAATGCCAAACTGCTCGTTTTGGACGAAGCCACCGCAGGCCTCGATCCCATGGCACGCGAGGAACTGCTCGATGAGCTGCTTGCCTTTGTCGCCGACGGTCAGCACAGCGTGCTGCTCTCGAGCCACATTACGTCCGACCTCGATCGCGCCGCCGACCGCGTCATCTGCATCGATAACGGCTCGATTATTTTTGACCTGCCGCGCGAGGACATTACCGACCGAGCCGGCATCGCCCACTGCACCCAAGCACAGGCCGCCGAGCTTATGGCTTGCGTCGAAGGCGCCCGTGCCGTCCACCACGCCTATAGCGTGGACGTGCTCGTACCCAACCGTCGCGAAACGCTCGAGGCCTTCCCCGAGATTCCCAGCGATCGGGCAACCATTGATGACTATCTTCGCCTCATGCTGAAAGGAGCTTCGAAATGAAACGCGCCTTTATGTCCGAGCTCGCCATCGCTCGCTCGCTTATCCCGAGCATTGCAGGCGTCGGCCTGTTCATGTTTGTCGTGCTGACCCTTGCCAACGCGTCGGATGTCGATTCCGGCATGAGCGCCGGCGCCTGTGCGGTCAGCGCAATGTCGCCCATCATAATCATGAACTCGCTAGCTGGCTACGATAACCAAAACGGCTGGGAGCGTTATCGAGCAACGTTGCCCTTCTCGCGCAAAGACATCATCTGCGCACGCTACCTGTGCATCGTTGTCTTCTCGGCCATCATGGCCTGCGCCGCCGCGCTTCTGAGCATCGTCTCCATCCCGCTTTTCAACAGTGCGGGCATCCCCTCGACGGGACAGGCCGTCTTTGAGACCGCAATGGCCTCGGCGGCATCGATGCTCATCTCCCTCATGATGGTGTTTTTGGCGCAGCCGCTGTTCTTTCGATTTGGACACATGGAGGCGCTGCGCCTATCCGTTGGCCTGTTTGCCCTGCTTGGTTGCGGCACAATGGCCACGCTGAGCTCCTCCAACCCCATCAGCAACTGGCTCATGTCGATTGCCGGAGCAAATCCCGATCCCGCCGTTCTGGGCTGTCTGTGCGCAGGAATTGCCGTGCTGGCCCTCGCGCTATGTGCAATCAGCTGCACCGTCAGCACCAAGGTTTATCGAGTACGCGACCTGTAATCGACAGCTAAAAAAGCTTAGGTGGTACCCCGCTTATTTTTTCAATGAAACAAGGCGGCATAGCGTCACCACCGCCCCTCACAGCAGGCCGTCTAGTTCTTGGCAACCAAAAAGACACCGTCAGCATATCGAAGGTGAATACTTTTCCGAGAAGTGAACGAGTAAAAACAGTGCCCTGTAGCATCGACATTTTTAAGGACTCAATTCCTGCGGTTTTTGTCTAAGAATCCTGCAGTTTTGTTCGAAAAAAGCGTGCATGTTCCAGGGGTCCAGATTTACTCGTTCACTTCGCGGAAAACCATTCACCTTCGATTCGAGCCTTAACCAAATGCCCTCTCGAACTATGGCCCCTGTCTCACCACAGCGATATCAAAGCTTCATGGCGGGACGGTATCATCGGACGAGCGCCGTAAATCTGGCGCGGTCGTTCTTTGGGGAGGCATTTCACCCGTGTCGTGGGTCGCAGCAGCATTTGTGTCGGCTTTCTTTGCCGGCATCACATCTATCCTGGCCAAATGCGGCATCAAGCAGACCGACTCCGATGTCGCGACGGCCATTCGCACCTGCGTGGTGCTCGTTTTCGCCTGGGCAATGGCGGGCATTTCTGGATCCATTGGAACCATCGGCAGCATCGAACCCAGATCCTGGCTCTTTCTCGTCCTCTCGGGACTCGCTACCGGTGCTTCGTGGATCTGTTACTTTAAGGCGTTGGGCATCGGAGACGTCAATAAGGTCGTACCGGTCGACAAGATGAGCACCATACTCGCCGCACTGATCGCCATCGTACTTTTTGGCGAGACGAGCAACCTTGCGGTTAAGCTCGTGGGAACCGCTGTCATCACCCTCGGCACGTTTTTATTGATCGAGAAGAAGCAGTCTGCCGGACCCGAGCAGCAGCAAGACCGGACCTGGCTCGCTTACGCCCTCGGCGCCGCCGTGTTCGCGGCGCTCACGTCCATCCTCGCCAAGGTTGGCATCGAAGGCGTCGAGTCAAACCTGGCCACGGCAATCCGCACCTGCGTGGTACTGGTTATGGCATGGGCAATCGTGGCAGCTAAAGGCAAGATGGGCCAAGCCGTGCACGTAGACCGCTACGAACTTGTATTTCTCGCGGCATCGGGCATCGCGACTGGAGCATCGTGGCTGCTCTATTACTATGCCATCGCCGCAGGCCAGGTGAGCGTCGTGGTGCAGATCGACAAACTATCGATTGTCGTATCGGTGCTATTTGCGCGCCTGGCATTCAACGAAAAAGTCTCGCGACGCAGCGCCATCGGTCTCGCCCTCATCGTACTGGGCACTGCGGCGCTCGCGGTTTGGAAGTAGCGCCGATGCCGAGCGAGACCCAGTCCACCCGGGAATCCGTGACATATGGCATGCCCCGGCCCGCACGCAGCGTCTTACAATAGAGCTGTCACGGGCCTTAGACCAATCTCGATCATCCAAGGGGATGTCTTTTTGGTCATTGTTCTTTAGGGAACGGTCAATCGCATACAAATTGGAAACGTTCGTCCAACGGCCGTGGTTTGTTGCGCCGTTCCGCCCCCGTCATCTGTCATATCTGCACCTGATTGGAAAGAACAATGCAATCCCAGAAATCTCAATCGGGACCACCCATCTGCTGCCCATCCTCGCCCCTTTAATCTCCCCCCATCTTGAGCAGATGCCTCACTCCGCCCGGAGTCCCGCAAGCGAACTCGGCGACCTGCGTTGGCGTCATGAGGTAGGGATAGGGTTCGAGCGCCGCCAAGTACAGCCCATCCAGATCTGCGTCGGCCAGGACGGGCATGTTCGGATCTGCCACGATTCCTTCGCTCGACATTTCCCCTCCAATCTTGGGCCTTGATTCTCATTTCAGCACTTTAAGCATTGTCTTCATGATCTTCACCGATTGCAAACTATTCCGACAGCCCGTTGACGAGACCGACTCCTTCGCTACGCCTCACGCCGTACAGCGTTTGTATGAGTATTGAGAGCGCAACGAGAATGAATCCTACCCCTAACACAACGCCCCCACCAACAAGCGGTCTCCAGAATGATGGGGTAATTCCGATTGGAATACCGATAAGATAGCCGGTCAACATTGCCGGCATTGCTCCAATCGCCGCAGCAGCCACAACGTGAACAGCTGCTTCAATGAGGCAGGCTACCAAGAGGCTGCTGCGCCGAATCCCAAGCGACAGGTATTGTGCGGCATCTTTTTTCCGACTATCAAAAGAAAGAAAGGAGGATACGGCCGCGCCGGTGCAACTTAGTATTACAGGACCACCAAATAGTATTATTGAGCTTGTCCAATCCAAAGATGTATTGAGGCCGGTTAATCCAATTCGGTTGATGTAGCCTGTCAAGACATCGGTCATCACATTAAAAGAGGATAGGATTCCATATCCAACCATAATGGACACTTCCGATGAACCCGCTATTTCAATCTGATGCAAGGCATTTCGAGCCGCGATAAAGCCTGGAATGTTGCTGACAGAAACTCCCTTATTTAATAGTTTCAACACCGCAGTTAACAGCCAAGGAGATGCAACGGCGAAGATGCTGGTCGCAAAAAGCGGCACCATCATCGCATAGTCGAAATATCCTTGTCGCAATTGATCCGGAAGGTCGCACAGGTATAAAGAAAATGCCACCACAAGCAGAAACCCAATTGCGGCCCTTAAGGGAGACCTCCATTTTGTAGGCATCTCGGTCTCCCGCACGACTGTGACTGGGGGAATATTCGCCGCTCGCCTCGCGGCTCGGTAACCGCCAACAACAAACAAGATTCCCGCACCAAACCAGACAGCAGGCATGTTGAATAGACCCAGATCAAGGGTAATATTGCTCGGAGGATTATATGAGCTAAAAACCAATGGAAACAACAGGGGGTAAGATAACACTTCGAACGCCGATCCACCAGCCGCTCCGACAATAGCAATCGCGAACAGTTGCATCAACACAATCAATCGAATTGTCCGAGGGCTGGCTCCAACAATCTGCCACAGTGCATAAGTTTTCGCCTTCAACGAAACCGCCTGCTGCGCCAAAGGCACCAACAAGGAGACGCCGGCTATCGACGAGAAGAGAACCACTACAGTACCGAGGTTTTTGAGATTATCGAATTGACTTGCAGTTGACTCGATCGAAACTGCCCAGCTGCCGAGATATCCGAAAACCACCGCAATTGCAAGCAATCCACCCCATACGGCCTTTGTGCTCGTTAGGTCAGCAAATACCAAGCGAATCATTTGGCCACCTCAAATGCAGCCAGTATTTCTTTAGGGCTGGGACTGTCCATCTCACGTTTGATAGTTCCATCAATAAAAACTAGCACCCGATCCGCAAGAGCCGCTGCCTCCAAGTCATGGGTAACCAAAAGGACTGAACGTCCTTCGACATCAACCAGGTTGCGAAGAATTTTCAAGACATGTTGAGTGTTTTCCGCATCTAGGGCACCTGTCGGCTCATCCGCAAAAATGATATCGGCGTTCGTCGCAAGCGCACGGGCTATAGAAACGCGCTGCTGCTCACCGCCAGAAAGTTGAACAGGCTTCAGTTTTTGCTTTTCAGCTAACCCCATCTTTGCAAACAGGTGTTGCAGATCCTGCTCAGCTACCGCAGCCCCCGAAAGACGAGCCGCAACAGATACGTTCTCTATTGCTGATAAAGATGAAATGAGATTATACGATTGAAAAATAAAACCCGCGTGCACCCTGCGAATCTTAGATAGTTGATTTGGAGATATGCCCACGATATCATGACCTGCAAGTTTTATCGTCCCTTCTGTGGGAGACTCCAACCCGGAAAGGCAATGAAGCAGCGTTGACTTTCCGGAACCACTCGGTCCCACTATTGCCACCATTTCTTTAGTGCCAACATGGATGTCAACCCCTTTCAACACCTCTACGGGTTTCCCTCCTTTCTGCGCAAACGTTTTGCGAACTCCGTATGCGACAATCGGTTCACACATTCTTGTCTCCCAATTGCTTCAAGCTCCCAACTCATAAGAAATGAAAGGCGTGAAGCCTTCCATTTCTTATGAGCAACTATCATTTGATATCTACCCAGTTTCACCTTGATGGCACGCCATGATTGGCTGCCGGCCATTAGAACCCAATCTTAAAGCAAACGTTTCCCCAACCGATTACAGAGCAATAGGTATACGAACTAGCATCGTTAGTGAAAATCATTTTTCCTCCTTAGGTATCAGATTCCTTTAATTCTTTTAATTGTCTCTTTCTTTATTATTGCAGTTTGATGTTACCGACCAATAGCTTTGCGGAAACAACGGTGACAACATCTGGCCAGCTGCAAGTTCACCCGGGCAATTCAGCAAGAGTTCAGGAAACTCGCATCAGCTTATCGGACAAAAGGAGCCGCTCGTCCAATGCGTATCCCCTTCAGCATGGATAACACCTCAACCTTCAACCGCGCCAAACAAGACTCGTCGCTGAAGTCCATACAGGTCGAATGCTTGGTTTCCAAGTCCTCGCGCAAGACCCCCCCCCTTCAATCGCCTCTCCCAGACCGCCAGCGTCGTCGAACGTGAATATCGAACAGAGACCGTCGCTCTCAATCCTTAACCGCCTATCAATGTACGGCTCGCCGAACCCTCTTGTTCAGCAAAACGCCTTTCCAATATCCGGAATCTCGTCGCCATTGCAGTCTAGTAGCCGAAAGCTAGAGGCAATCTCAAGCTGCCGTTCCATTGATTTCATCCAAAGGCATTCGAAAATGTCGATCATGTCGGAAATGTCGGTGTAAGGGCCTGAAGCAAAGGAGCGGCCACCGCCTTAGAATCTGTAGCTGCGACAAACGGATTCGATGCAAGGAAATGACCGCGATGCAGAGTGTAAACCAGATCGAGGCCCCGGCGCCGAGGGTTCGCCCCGCTTCGACGACGGGATGGTGAACCTCCATGAGCTCGTGCGCGCGCTCGCCGAAGTCCTCGTCAACCAGATCGTTGACGCGGTGGTCGACCAGCTGTGCGCTGGAGGGACGAACAGCCGCAACGGCTACCGCGAGCGGAAGCTGGAGACCTGTGCGGGCACGATCACCATGCGCATCCCAAGCTGCGGACCGGCAGCTTCTTCCCCGACGATATTGTCGAGCGCTACCAGCGGGTTGACCGGGCGTTCGTGGCCGCGATGGCGGTGATGTACGCCACCGGCGCCAGCACCCGCAAGGTCGCCAGGGTCGCGGAGACCTTCCCCTCGGTCGAGTCGCTCGAGCACCTGGCCGGGGCGGTGATGTGCGACGAGGACGAGGAGTGGTTGCGCGCGCTACTTCTCCGAGGCAAAGATGGCGTAGCTGCACGCGGGCGGCGCGGCCGCCGCCGAGCCGAGGTCCGACGAGGAGCTGAGGCTGGTCGTGGAACGCACCATCATGTCGAGCCTGGAGCTTGCGGACATGCTAGAGACGGCGTAGGATGGCGATGTGATTCTGCGGTGGGGCCGCCCTCCCGAAGGGATTCTTACACCAACTTTCCCGACGCTACCTTGCGGCGCGATACTGTCACGAATAGTCCCTGTCCAACAAGGTTTTCCCTTCCGCAGGCGTTTCAACATGCATTCTCATCCCCAGTCCCTACATAGCAGCCTCATGCATGGCCGACACGGGGACCCTAGCTCCCCCGCGACGCGGCAGACCCTCGGCTGCCCCTCGTAAAGGATGCAGAAGACGCGGTCGAGGTCCGACGGTTCGACCAGGCTGTACCGGCAGTCCGCGCACAGTGCGCAGCCCCTCCCGCGCAGGTCGCCGTCCGAGTCCTCATCCGGCTCATGATGGCGCACCTCGACCCAAAGGCCCTCCGACACGTCGTCGAACCCGAAATCGAGCTCCGCCTGGACGCTCTCGCCGAACGCATCGCCCTGGGCGAGCTCCGGCACCTTCGTCACACGGCCGTCCAGCCACTCAATCTCTATCATCGCGCGCATGGTGCATAAGTCCCTCCGATGTGAGGCCGGCACCTGAAGCCGGTCCTCATCCATACGGACAGAATGCGACAGCAGGGTGAAGCCCAGGCGCACAGGCCTCGGGTGCACCCACAAAGAAATCCCCATGGAACGCAACCGGCCTTACGCGCCCCAGCGGGCAGGCCTCGCGTTATCGAGATGGGGTTGCGGGACCGCTTCAGGCGCAAGCGAAGCCGGAATAGAAGACCACCACCTTCTCGAAATGACGGAGACGTTGAATGAGACGGTTTCCACCCCGGCATCTCAAACCATCGGATCGAAACGATCTTTCGACCTATTCCGGCTCCACCCAATACCCATCACTGAGGCTTATTTGGCCGTAGATATAGCCTCCCCCTTCCACCTCTTTCCTTATTATCAGTCTCTCCCCACCGTACACATCGACCATCTCGGTCTTCCCGAGAGCATCGGCGCTGTCCCCCGCAAACTCGAGTCTCAGTTCGGACCATGGAAGGATGAGGCCCATTCCTAGCAGCAGGGCGCCGATCGTCGCACCGAATAGAACCGGAACGAACTCATTCCGGATGAGCTTCGCCCCCTCTTTCACAACGAATCGCAGCGACTCACCGGGAGCGCCGCCATTATTCCGATGTCTCCGAAGCGAGGCAAGAAACTCGAGCGCCAACATCATCGCAGGAACAGCCACGCAAGCCGTTGTCACGGTGATGGCACTTGAGATTATGGCGACCAGGCTGACCAGGAGGTGGACGGAGGCAGCCGCCAAAAACAATGCAGCACCCAACCCACACAACGCCCGCCACCCGCTGTCTCCGCGCCCTTTTTGGGATCCGCGCTTGAGCAGACGCGCAATAGCCCAGTAGACCGCAGAAGCCAGCCAGCACAGGATTATCGAGGGGTAAATATCGTAATCAAATAGGACAATCCGATCCGGCACGAGCCAGAGCCCGCAGAGGGGAACCACCAGGAGCATGAATCCGAAAACCGCCCATAGGCCCGAGTATTGTTCGTTGAGCCAACCGGGTTTTCGCTCACGCCCCTCGGACTTCCATACCATCTATCCAGCTCCCCTAGAGCTACCCAACAGTAGTAATATCTCGGAACTGCAACGGGGGCGAACATCGCAAGAAATAATGCCACCCCAATCATGTCGGAGGGAGAGGGGGAAATGAAGCTGATTGGGTAGCCCGTCACGAGAGCCCTACCGAGATGATGCGCCACTGAGCACAGGGCCGCGGCGGCGGAAAGCATGCCGATGTCGGCACCTAGGCCTGCCCTTCTTTCCCGCACTCGCTGGCGTTTTCCCCGTCTCGATACACTTGAAATACGAGCAGCTACAGTGACATCGTGTCGTCCATTATCCCGAATCGCGCGCTTCCGAAGCCTGCAGCCTGTATCATCTTCCATCCAGTAACACCTCAGAACCATCTCGAGTCAAGCCGACCCTCCCAAGATAAAGCAACCCCTGCCGGTAGGACGCCAAGAGATAGTCAGGAGCCTCTAAGCGCGTGAGCGGCCCCGGATTAGAGTCGAAGAATGCCAAGTAGAGTCGATAATGGGTAGATGGAGGTTGAAACGTTTTGTGAACAGCCTCTGCAATCCGCCCCACATCCCGAGGAACGGACACAGGCCCTACCCTTATTTCGAATCTCCTTCGTCGGGCAAAGCCTTCACCTCCACACAACCTTCAGTATCCGAAAGGTTTTCGTCCTCCAGGAAATACTTCAAAAAGCACTCGCGGGAATAATATGTGTCGTACAGCCAGCCGAAGCAGTAGACCCTGCGCTTGCGCAAGAATTTAATATCAACCAAAACGAGCAACTCGCCAACGAAGAGGCCAATCAAAACGAGACGAGCGTAGAGGCATCCGGATGCAAAATTGCCGGCGGGCGAGCTCGGATAATCAGTGAACAGCCCTACCAGAACCCCCGACCACAGCAGTGACGCAGCAATCACATCCAAATGCAGCCCGGCGTTGCCCTTCCTCCTCGGCCGTCCCGTTGCTTCGTCATACGCGAGGGCATGATGTCCATAATAGAGCGCAACGAGCTTCCTGTCGCACTCTCGGACCTCTGCCATCAAGTGCCCCTTCTCCGCCCGCTCAACAAGCGTGAGGCACTCGGACACGCGCAGGACGCCGAGGCGCTCCTCGGCAACAGCCTTCCTCTCTTGAAGTTTTTTCGCCCTTGCGTTGAACGTCGAACTCCCCAACAGCTTAGAGAAAAGCGGAATGAGTGGCGTCAGCACCTTGACTAGATCAAAAAACCACGATGGTATCTCCACTGCTTCCCCTTCCGCCCAATCCCAAGTTTCAACATCCAGAACGACTGACGATCATTGGAACCGAACTTACCTCCTGCCGTCCTCCAACTTTGGATTATTTGTATTCCTATATAGTACAATAGTCTCTATAAGGTTTTTCCCGTCTTTAAAAATTCTAATCTTGATTTTATATCTGTTTTTCGATATATAAAAATATGGATTGTGTTCAAGGAGGATTTCATGATCCGTATTCGCTCCATAAAGCTCTCAAACGTGAAAAACGTTGCTAACGGCGTAATCAGCTTCAAGGACAGCCCCTTCGGTTCCAGCGTGATGGGAATATACGGCCAGAACGGATCGGGAAAGACCGCCGTCGTCGAATCCCTTGCGCGAGTCCAGGATTTGATGTGCGGCTTTCCGCTCGACCGCGAAAGCGTCGATCTGATCGGTCCCTCTGCCGAGTGCGCCAAAATCAGCATCGAGGTCGAGGTGACGGAAGGTTCCCCTTCCTCGCTCGGCTTCGTAGGCGGGCTCGGCGACACCGTGGCGGCCGGGAAGCCCTTCACAGTGTGCTACTCGTTCTCCTTCGACAGGCTCGACGACAGACCGCGCCTCCTCTCCGAGGACCTCTCCGTCCGCGCCGAGGGGCTCGTCAAGAGAAGGCTCGCCGCCTACGATGCGGCCGATACCGAGGACAGCCAGAACCCGAAACCCGTCAACAGGTGGCGGGCACTCAGAAACCTCGCCGGAAGGGAGGCCGACCTCGACCTCACCGTCGCACGGCGCTCCCCCGACCTGCAGGGCTCCTCGAAGCTGTTCTCGAACGCCATGGTCGCCTTCGCGGTCGCCGCGAGAAAGTCCTATCTCGAGCGCCTCGGAAATAACTCCCTATCCGAGGCGGCGAGGACGGCGTACGAGAGCGTATTGGTTCCGCTCATGGACTCCACGACGCTCCTGAACAGGTTCGCCGACGACAAGATGAGGGTCTGTGACACGCGCCGAAGCGCGGCGCTGGCGTTCAACATCTTCCTCCTCGACTCCCCGGGCAGCAGCACAGGCGGATGGTCACCCGAGGAGACTGGAAAGGCCCCCGTCATCCGCGACGTGTCACTCCCTATCGATCAGACAACGGTCCTCCCCTCAGAAGTCTGCGCCTCGGTCCGCAAGACCGTCGAGACCATCAACTGTGCGCTTGGGGCAATCGTTCCGGGGCTTAGCATCCACGTGAACACCCTCCACGGCGAAACGATGGAAGACGGCACGCCGGGCGAACGCGTCGAGCTCCTATCATGTCGGCAGGGGGTACGCGTCCCCTTCAGAACAGAATCGGAAGGAATCAAGAAGATCGCATCGATGCTCGGCTGGCTGATAAACGTCTTCAACGACGACAGCGCCTGCCTCGTCGTGGACGAGATCGACTCCGGAGTGTTCGAGTTCCTGCTCGGCGAGCTCCTCGAAGTCGTGACCGAGCAGGGCAAGGGCCAGCTCATCTTCACCGCCCACAACCTGCGAGCGCTCGAATGTCTCCCGGTCGGATGCCTCGTCTTCTCGACCTCCAACCCCAACAACCGCTACATCGGGTTCCGGGGCATGGCCCCCTCGAACAACCTCAGGAACCAATACCTGAGAGCCATCAACCTCGGGGGCCAGAAGGAACAGCTGTACGAGCCGACCAGAACCTCCGCGATAGGCTCCGCCCTCCTTGAGGCTGGAAGCCCCCAGGCCCTCGACTTCGACTCCCTCCTGTCCTCCATGGGAGGCGAGTGACCATGGCAAGGGAGAAGCGGGTCGTCCTGATTCTCGTGGAGGGGCCGAGCGATGAAAACGCGCTCCTCGAGCCCATGCAGGCCGCGCTCGACTTCACTGCAAACGGTGCACTGCCCGAGGCGAGGGCGCTCGCCTTCCACTGCGACGTCACCACGGTGCGACCGTTCTCATGGGAGGCCTCCTTCGCCGTCAAGGACAGGGTGCGCGACACCGTGCGCCAGTTCGTCGTCGACCGCATCGCGTCGCGGCACGAGTACGAATGGTCCGACCTCGACCGGATCATCCACATCGTCGACTTGGACGGCGCCTTCATACCGAACGAGCGCATCGTCGAGGGGGACTGCGATGGATTCGCCTATGGCCGCGACTCTATCACCGCCCGGAACACCACTAGGGTGATAGACAGAAACGAGAGAAAGTCTGCCGCGCTGCTTGAGCTCGCGGGCATGCGCGAGCTCAAGCACAGAAAACACGCGGTTCCCTACAGAGCCTACTTCATGTCCCGTAACCTCGAGCATGCACTTTACGGCTCCGTACGCGAATTCAGCGATGATGAGAAGAGGCAGCTGTCCGCAGCCTTCGGCAAGAAATACCGGAACGACCCTGAGGGTTTCATCGAGCTGCTCCGAAGCAGGGACGTGAAGGTTCCGGGCGATACCGTGGAGGAGACGTGGCACTACGCCCGGGAAGGCACCAACTCCCTCCACCGGGGCTCAAACCTTCACCTCTTTTTCTCTGGCTCTGAAGCGGAGCCGTCGTCCAAGCCAGTCGATGACATTCACTCGATGCACGGGGCACAACGCACCTAATAACATGCGGCCCCTTCAGTCTCGAACAGAATCCGCATATACCGGTCGTCAAACCTAAGGGCAACCATGTCAACGGAGTTGCGAACAATACCGCATTGGCATATAAAATCGAAGAAGGAACGACCGAGCCCCTCATCACATTCCCCGGCCAAGATACGCCTTCCTAGCTCCGCCGCGGCAGGAACTCGTCGACGGCGATGCCCGCCACGAGCGCCCTGAAGGAGTTCGCTCTTCCCATATAGATCTGTCCCATCCGCCCGAACGCCAACCCGGAAAGATTGTCGCCAAATAAAGATCCGGGTGAGCGCTCGGGCAAATTCTCTGTTTGGCTGGGCAGAGCATCACATTCGGGACTTTCCGGTCCCCGAATCATCACCTGTTATCTAAACTGTCAGATTTAATTTTAATGGAACTATATCCCTTTAGTCCTTATTTGTTCGCAGCATCAAATCGTACTGACGTAAGCATGACATCCCTCCCAAAAGCCAGCAGCTTCGACGCGGCACTCGTGCACTTTAAACTCATGGGCCCCAATCCCCTCAAGCTCTGCGAAGAGCTGCTTCGCGATGCGCCTGTCCCCTGCGGCGTCCGCGTCTACGACCTTGGGTCGGGCACCGGTATTACCAGTGTCCTGCTTGCCCGCGAATACGGGTTGGACTCGTACGCTGTCAATCTGTAGAGCGACCCACAGGAAAGCCGCGCGTTCTTTGATTCGCTCGGTATCTCGCGCGGATTCTTTCTTAATGGCTGTTGGAACAGCAGCCCAGCAGACGCTACGTTCTCACGCCGGGCCTGGGATGCCTGTATTGGCCGCACACCACCACGCTACTTGCGCAGTGGCTTGGGCAGCGGAATGCCAGCGGCGATGGCGGCCGCGATGATCATGCAGACGATACCCTTGAGTGGGAAGCACATGAGCAGCAGACCCACGACCATGACGGGCTGGCGCATGACGGCGCCCATTGTCGAGGCAGTGCAAACGGCGACGCAAAAGACCGGATCGGCGCCGGTGAGGATGGCAAGGCCGTAGCCCAGACTCACACCCGAGAAGATAACCGGGAAGAAGTGCCCGCCACGCCAGCCAAGGTTGATGAGGGCGGGCGTCAGCATGGCCTTGACCAGACCAGTCGCGATAAGCACACCGGCGGGGATGGTCAGATAGGTTTCCATAAGCACATCTGCCTGCGTCTCGCCGGCAAACATGGTGTAGGGCAGAACCGTGCCACAAGCCGCAAGCACCAGACCAGCCAGCATGGCCTTAACGACAGGACGCTCCCCTATGACATGGGACAGCGCTTCGCTCACGTGCTCCGAGACAAAGTACAGCCAGCCGCAGACTGTTCCGATCAGCGACAGGGGGATGAGCCAGGTAAACTCCAGGTTGCCCACCACGGCAGCCTCGAACCTGGGCATGCCCATGCCGCCGCCCATGAGCTGTCCGAGCAGCAGGTAGGTGCCCAGGCCGCCGGCAATCGCGATGCCGTAAACCACGGTCTTTTGCGCCTTGGGCAGCCTGATGGTTATCTCACCGGATTCGGAATCATCGCCATCGCCGGCACCCTGGCCGTCAGCGCTTCCGGCAAGCGGCGCCACAAAGCCAAACACGGGAGCGGTAAAGAGCGCCGTCAGGGCAGCCTGGGTACCCAACAGCGTGAGCTCCCTAAACTCGGCTCCAAAACGGCGCATGCGGTCGCCGACCCAGCTGCACAGCCCCGCAATGACGCCGGTCAGGCCGGCCTCCGGTCCAATACTTCCGCCAAACAGCAGCGGCAGCAGCGCGGCAAGCGACAGCTTGCCCAGATTATCGTACGGGTAGCGTCCATCGCGCTTTACCTTGGCCATCACCTGGTTGAGGTCATCGGTCTTGGCGTCCGTCGTCTTTTCGTACAGACCGATCAGCAGACCGCCCAGCAGGCAGACAAAAAACGGGTACGGCAAAAAACCGAACGGGCCGCTCGCGAGCTCGGGCGAAGCGACGCCCAGCGCGTGCGGAATCTCGGTCCATAGATAGTCGATACCATGCTTCATCGCAAAGAAGAACAGCCAGACTGCGGCACCCGCAAACGCACCGGTCGCGGCAACGCTACCTAAAAACAGCGCGCGGTTTGTGGGTTTGGCAAGGTTATCCATCGGGTCCTCCCGCGGTCAAAGTCGACATAGATACGTTTTATTGTAGAGCGAGCGTTGCCCGGACGAGCCAACCATCTGCGCCGCAAACGGCACTATTGGGAGTCGTAGTGAGGCAGGCTCAAGACTCATCCGTTGATAATCGAGGCGATCTCGCGCAAATCATCGGCAAAGTAGATGCCGTGCTGGCGCCTCGGGCTCGAAAGCCCTTTATCAATCATGTGCCCAAGTAACGCCTTGAGGTCGTTGTAGTAACCGTCCAGGTTATACAGGATGCACGGAGCACTCAGGTGCCCCAACGACACCGCGGACATCACCTCGGCAATCTCCTCGAGCGTGCCCGTCCCACCGGGAAAGGCAATGAATGCGTCGCCGAGCTCGATCATCTTGGCCTTGCGCTCGGCCATATCGCCCGTCACGATAAGATCGTCGATACCGTCATGTTGAAACTCGGCCTCGATAAAAAAGCTCGGCTCAACACCCGTCACGTGTCCGCCTGCCTCGAGCACGCTATCGGCGAGCGCGCCCATCAGTCCCGACTTGGACCCGCCGTATACCAGCGCGTGGCCGTTGGCGCCAATCCAGTCGCCCAGCTCCTGTACCGCGGGCAGAAATGCCGGGTCATTGCCAGTGTTGGCACCCAGGTACACGGTGATGTTCATATTTGTCCCCCTGTTGTGGCGCACGACGTTCGTCTTAGCGCTGGCGTCGGCGATATTCGCGCACGCGGCGTGACAGATCGGCGAGTTCATCGCGATCGAGATCTTCCAAATGTTCAAGATCGTCCATAAAGCGTGCCATGGTGTCCTTTTGGCGCATCTTGATAAGCGTATTGCAGTAGTTCACCGCCACGCCCGTGAGCATGGCGATGTAGAAAATGCTGATAACGCTCAAGACGACGGTAATAGCGCGGGCAACCGGCGTGGCGGCCGGGATGTCGCCAAAGCCGATCGTCGAGACCGTCTCGAAGCTAAACCAGAGGCCATCACCAAACGTGAGGGTCGTAGGTTCGGACAGCCAGACAGCCGTCGAACACAGCAGGTAGAAGATAAGAAACAGACCCGTGATGCGCGCAAAGCCAGCCTGGCGCAATACGTCCGCAAGCGTCCTCAACTTGTTCATCGCGACCCCTTTTCCCAGACACCCCATCACGTTCGCTCGGTATTGTCCCACAACCGGCAGTTAGGGACGTTCCTTTTGTGCCGGCAGAAAGGGACTGTCCCCAACTGCCGGCAGAAAGGGACTGTCCCCAACTGCCGGGCAGACTGTTTAGCGGTATGCCTGCCGACCAAGCAGACCAGCTGGTATGATTATGCGGTAATGTCTCGATTCGTTAGGATTGCCCGTGAGAGCTACCGCTATCCTTCGTTCAACTGTACTTCGCGCCCTGATTATCGTGCTTGCCGCACTTACCCTACTGAACGCCCTCATGCCCGCCCCCGCCCATGCCAATGACTCTGATCAGCAGATCAAAACGGTACGCGTCGGCTGGCTTATCAACAACGAGGGATTCCAGGACGGCACGCCAGGCGGGCGCCTCTCGGGATGGGGCTACGACTACCTCCGGACCCTATCGTACTACACGCCCGGCTGGCGGTACGAATACGTCTCCGGCACCTTCACCGAGCTCATGGATATGCTCGAGAAGGGCGAAATCGATCTGCTGCCGAATATTTCGTATTCGGCAGAGCGAGCGCAAAAGTTGCTCTACTCCTCGAACCCCGAAGGAACCGAGCGCTACTACATCTACGCCAAGCCCGACCGCGACGATCTCTCTAAAGGCGATCCTCAAGCGCTCCAAGGGCTAACCATCGGTTATAACCCCGGCGTTATGCAAACCGCCGTCGGTCGGCAGTGGCTTTCCAACGAAGGTATTACCTGCACCTATAAAGAATTCGCCGGTGGCGGCGACCTCTTTGACGCACTCGCAAACGATGAGGTCGACGCCATCATCATGAATGACACCATCTCCTCGCCCAACGCTTCTCCTATGTTCTACGTCGGTTCGAGCGACTACTATTTTGCAGTGCCCAAAAGCCGTCCCGACCTGATGGACGACATCAACTCGGCCATGACGGCAATCAATCGCATCAACCCGCGCTACAACGACGAAGTCAAATCAAACTACTCGGCACAAAACAGTGGATCCGCATCACTTACCAACTCCGAACGATCGTGGCTCCAGGCCAAGAAAAGCACGCTTACGCTAGGTTACCTCAGTAACAATCTCCCCTACTGCAACCAAGATGATAATGGAGAAATGGAAGGCTCACTCGTCTCGTTCGTTACAACGCTACACGACAAATTTGGCATTACCGTACGCACGATCGCTTATCCAGGCAACCAGCAAATGGCAAAAGCACTCTCAAGGGGGGATATCGACATCGCCCTACCGGTATATAGTGACTACTGGCTTGCCGAGCAAATGGGGACGGTCCAATCGATTTCGATGGGAACGATCTCTCTTACCGCCATCCACGCCACCAACGATCTTAACAGGGATCTGCGCAATATCTGTTGCGCAGATTTTTCAATCGTAAACCGCAACGAATTACAATACTTATTTCCAAATGCAAATATAACCGAATATCAGTCTGCAGACGAAATGATTGCTGCCCTTAAGGATGGGAGGTCAAGCTGCGTTATTGTTCCCAGTGCACGGCTGGAAACCATCCGAGAAAGCTACGGTATCAAAGGCTACGAGATACAGGAACTCTCACGCACGGCCGAACTCTCTTGCCTCATGTTACGCGGAAATCCCGAATTATTGAGTATTGTCAACAAGGGCATCATCAACGCCGGTGAATCGCTTTCTGCGAGCAATTACTCCTCTACGTCGTATAGCGCACAGGAGTCAGACACGCTCAGGTTTATGTATCGACATCGTAGTGCGATTGTCGTCATCATCGTCGGTGTACTGTTGACTGGAGTAGCGATTCTAACCTGGGCCCTGCAGCGAGCCCGAGCAGAACAAAACAAGGCACTCGCCGCAAATGCCGCCAAAACGGCCTTTCTGACACGCATGAGTCATGACATCCGCACGCCGCTCAACGGTATTCTGGGACTCATCGAAATTGAGGAATTGCACGAAGACGATATCCATGCCGCCCGTGAAAACCGAGCCAAGGCGCGAATCGCCGCCAATCATCTGCTCTCACTCATCAACGACATTCTAGAAATGGGCAGGATTGAAAATGGTAAGTTAACGCTTGAGCACGTCTCATTTAACCTTGAAAAGCTCTGCGACGATGCAATTGTGCTGTGCAAACTCCGCGCGTCCGAACACAATATAACGATGCGGGATCAAAGCGCACATCTCGTCTGCAGTCCGCAGGTAATTGGAAGCCCCACTCATGTACGTCAGATTATCATTAACCTGCTCGACAACAGCATCAAGTACAACAAAGATGGCGGCACTGTCACTTTTACCTCTCAGATTAAACCGCTTGACGACAACCGAGTGCTCTTTTGCTTTAACGTCTCGGACACTGGCATCGGCATGTCGCCCGAGTTTCTTAAGCATATCTACGAACCGTTTGCTCAAGAAGGCAACGATGCCCGCAGCAAATTTCAGGGGACTGGCATGGGCATGCCGATCGTCAAATCACTTGTCGACCTCATGGGGGGAACAATTGAGGTAACGAGTGAGCTTGGAACTGGATCGACATTTTACGTTCAGATTCCGCTCGCTATCGATACGTGTCCTAAGATTCAAACACAGACAAGCGCGAGGGCACTCACGGTCTCACTTGCCGGAATGAGCGTGTTGCTTGCCGAAGACAACCAGCTTAGCGCCGAAATCACCCAGACATTATTGGAGACCGAAGGCATCGTAGTCACCCATGTGGAGAACGGCAGCGACGCAGTTGATCTGTACCTTTCACGTCCCGCAGGCAGCTTCGATGCAATCCTGATGGACATCATGATGCCGGGCATGGATGGCTACGAAGCGGCCCGCACAATCCGCCTAAGCGGCAAGGCCGACGCAGCCGACATCCCCATTATCGCGCTGACCGCCAACGCCTTTGCCGAGGACGCACAAGCGGCACGTGACGCCGGCATGAACGCCCATCTGCCCAAGCCGCTTGACTATAACAAGCTTAAAGACATGCTCGCCTGCATCTAGACAAACGGAACTATTTCGCTATAGTTTGTGTACGACTACCATACACAGTTAGAAAAGAAGCCCACGATGTTTAGGCCCCTACGCAGAAAAAAACGCGCCATTTCCGATGAGGCGGCGCGCGAGTTGCTCGCTGCCTGCAAGCGCGGCGTCTTTGCCGTCAACGGCGACGATGGCTACCCGTACGCCATTCCCGTCAACTACTTCTTCGACGCCGAGCACGACAAGATTTATTTCCATGGCGCCAAAGCCGGCCACAAGGTCGACGCACTCAAGCGCGATGACAAGGTCTGCTTTACCGTTTACGGAAACGAGTGGTACAAGGACGATGACTGGGCTCCCTACGTTATGAGTACCGTCGTCTTTGGCCGTTGTCGCCTGGCGAATGACACTCCCGCGTATGTCGAGGACAAAGTCCGTCAGCTCGCCCTTAAGTACTACCCTTCTGCCGAAGAAGTCGAGGAGGAAATCGCCAAAGACATCAAGGGCGTCCAACTCTATGAGATTTCGATTGAACATCTGTGCGGCAAGCAGATACATGAAAAGTAAGCCCAGAAGCAGGTCTCGCAAATAGCAATATGGCCCGGTTCCGACCAGCATGGGAACCGGGCCATATGCTTATGAAACGTTGGCGGCTATGTTCGCAAGCGCCTCAACGAGCTCCTGCGAGCTCACGGGTTTACTCAGGTGCGCGTTCATGCCCGCCTCGCGCGAAAGTCTGCGGTCGTCGGCGAAGGCGTTGGCGCTCACGGCGATGATCGACGTAGTCGCGGCATCCTCGCGATCGAGCGCTCGAATTCGACGCGTAGCCTCAAGGCCATCGATACCGGGCATCATGATGTCCATCAACACCACGTCGTACTCATGCGGCGCGCTCGCGGCAAACATCTCGACGGCAGACTCACCATCCTTGGCATGCGTCACGACGGCACCGGCGCGGGCGAGCGTAAACTGTGCAATCTCGGCATTCAGGTCGTTATCCTCTACGAGCAAAACACGCAAGCCCTGGAGCGCAGCGCCGTCGCCCGCGTCCACGCGCACATCCTGAGGAATCTCGGAGCGCTCGCACTTCTCAAACGGCAGACGGATGGTAAACGTCGTCCCCTGCCCCAAGGTGCTCGTAAAGCTCATGGTTCCGCCCATAAGCTCGACCAGCTGTTTTGCGATAGGCGCGCCCAAGCCGGTTCCCGATGAAGCGCCTTCCACCTGTTGCTCCTCGCGACAAAACGGCTCGTAGAGGTGCTGTTGGAACTCCTCGCTCATACCAATACCGTTATCGGCGATCGTATATTCATAGACAGGGACGCCATTCACTGGCTCCACCTCGCGGCACGCCAGCCGAACATAGCCGCCCCGACGGTTGTACTTGACGGCATTACCGGCAATATTGACCAATAAGCGCTTGAGATGCGTCACGCTCACCCGAGCATAGGGATGATCAAGCGTCTGCTGGTCGCAGATAATTGTCACCAGACGCTCCTCGGCCTGGCGCTCCAGAATATCGCGCACTTCGCGGGTGAGCGCCACCAAATTTGTGGGCACGAGGTCCAGGTCGACCTGCCCGCTCTCCAGGCGGCTCATATCGAGCGCCTCGTTTGCAAGGTCAAGCAACAGTCCCGATGCCGTCCAGATCTTTGAGCGGCAATCGGTCTGCTTTTGCAAATCGTCCGCATTGGCATCGCCGACCTCAACCATGCCGCGAATGCCGTTGATGGGCGTGCGCAGATCGTGGCTCATGCGACGCAGAAACTCCGTCTTTGCAGAGTTGGCAGACGAGGCCTCGCGCGCTGCCTTTGCCAGCTTGTCGCCATAGTCGCGTTCCTGCTGCAGCAAATCCGTCAAACGTCGACGATCGGCGCGGCGGCGTACCGTCACAACAGTGGCTATAACACCGCTGTAGAGCACCAGCACGCCGACAGCAGCAGCCGCGACGACCTCAAAGAAGCGCTGCGCCGAGGCATAGGTGTACACGTAGAATTGTCGCGCTTTGCCGTATGTGCCCAAATACCATTCGCCGTTAGCGTTGACCAGTCGGACTTTGCCGGGCAGGCATCGATCCTTAATCTCGTCGACAATGGTGGCGTCCGTCGCAGGCAGATTGAACACGCCCAACATGGTGGGTTTAACGGCATTGGTCGCAACGACCTTGCCATCGCTTTCGATCACGATATCGCCGCTGTCGATGGTCTCATAGCCATCGAGCAAGCTCTGCAGCTTGAGCGTATTGCTCGCAACCGCCTTGGCGCTCTGGTGCCTCACTGCGACAACGATACCGTCACCGTCCAGACGGGCGACGCAACCAATATCCGCAACCGAATCATCCGCAAGCGTGATGCGGGCGGTATAGGACTTAAGCGGATGAGCCGCCACTTCCAACACGGGCGCTTCTTTGAGACACATTGCGAGCGACTCATAGCCCACCGCATCCGTCGAAGACTCTGCCACCAGGTTGCCCGACGCGTCCATCACAATCAGCGCACTTACGTTGAACTGGTCGGCATATTGCTCCAGCACGGCAGCATCCGTCGAGCCGTCGCGCTCCATGCCGCGCGCCGCCTCGCCGGCAATTTCCATAACGCGGATCAAGTTCTTTGTCGCATAGGCGCTGTTGAACGCGTCGTAGGAAAGGCTCTGCGTCGCCACATAGTCAACAACGCCGGCAAAGCGCTGCTCGGCCTGAGCGGTCGTGTAACCATAACTCACCATGCCGGCAACGACCGAAAGCGCTATTCCAAGCAGAACGATAAGTGGCAACCTCCATGCCGCGCGATTACCCCGCTCCCCTGCAACGTGATCAGGCATATCGATCATGACAGCCCCTCCACGTTCAAGAATGGCGAAGGATCATCAAAGTACTTTGACACCAGACGTTCCATGGTGCCATCGGCAAGCATTTCTCGGTAGGCATGCGTGAGCTTAACGTCGATGCCGCGCGTATCGTTGATATCGAAAGCGGTACCCAGACCAACCTCGAGCAGTGGTTCGTCCAGGATGCGATACGTTACGCCATAGTCTTTTTCGTAGGTGAGCAGCGAGGACTCATGCGCGGCGATGGCGTCGACCAGGCCCTCGACGAGCGCCGGGTTCAGGTATGAGCGGTCCGAAAAGCTGTAGAGCTCCTTGATCTGCGGAACGTTTTCATTTATGCGATTGAGCAAAATGTCCTCGGGCTTGGCGGTGGACTGAACCGCCACGATCTTATCCTCAAGATCGGCAAGCGTGTAGATATCGCTCTGGGGATCGACCGCGACCACCTGGCGGCTCGCAAGGTACGGGCCGGCCCAACGATATTCGTTTTCGCGACCCGTCATACTAAAGCTGCCCATGACAC
Source organism: Collinsella sp. (assembly GCA_018370025.1). Classification (GTDB taxonomy): domain Bacteria; phylum Actinomycetota; class Coriobacteriia; order Coriobacteriales; family Coriobacteriaceae; genus Collinsella. The sequence continues at coordinate 75,917 of JAGZBF010000010.1, forward strand.
AATCGAGTTCGCCGCTCGCCAGCAGCTCCTTCTTCTTTTCCCAGTCAATCAGCTGGTATTTTGGCTTGTAACCAATGCGAGCCAAAGCCTCGGTCAATATCTCGACATCCAGGCCAACGATATCGCCATACTCGTCGGTATACACAAACGGTGGGTAGAGGTCGCTGCCGACGTTGAGCGTCTTAAGGTCGTCGTCTTTGACCTGAGAGGCATCCAGGCCTTTTGATGCAGACGCCGAGGCCTCGTCATTCGACCCAGAACAGCCAGCTATCGCTACGACAAAAGCACTCGCCACTACAAGCGCAACAAACAACGATATGGCAACCGAGCGGCGAGGTCTTCTCATCGAGCTCCAGACGATCCTGCTTACAGACTGAAATGGTTAAAAATAATGGCTCTGTTAGACCAACATTGACATATAGGTGATGCCACCGTGGTATAATATCCATAAGCACTACGGCATTGGAGCATCATGAACGCCGAAGACCTGGT
>JAGZBF010000026.1:0-12826 GCA_018370025.1 Collinsella sp.
CGGCATTCAGCATCAGGGTAGCGCTGCGACGCGGAAATCGCGCGCCGTTGCCGCGCCCCGCAGTGCCCGCTTCCCCCGAGAACAATTATCAGTGCAGGTCACAGACTTGTGCTCTGTTGGTGTGGTCGGGGATTCGGTAAAAGTCTACTCACTTAGTTTTGCGTGATGAATATTGTCCGCAACGAGACTCCAGCCGGGGTGATTCCACCGCAAATTAGCTTCTCCCATCGACGCAATTAGGCGCCGTACGGATTCCGGTCCCTCTCTATGCGTTGGCGGATGTGGGCGTACTCGATAATCAACAGTACCAGCAGTAGGGCCATAATGGCCAGGTAGCTCACGACGGCGCCCATCAGGCCGAGCAGATTGATCAGAATCACCGGGAGCACCACGCTCACGGCAAAGCAGATCAGGTAGATCTTGGTGACGTCTCCAGCGTGGCGCAGCACCGTGATGATGGCGTAGATAAAGTCGATGGCCGCGGTGACGCCGCCGGCGACGACCATCAGCAGCGCCAGCGTACGGTAGCGTTCAAAGCTGAGACCGTATATAAAGCTCATGAGGGGAATACCGGGACCTGCCATAAATGCGGCGCACACGCCGGTGATGACCACGATCAGCGCCATAACGGCAACAATAATCAGGTCAAAGCGACGACGCTTGCGAGGATTAGCCCAAATGCTCGACAGACGCAGGAGCTGCGGTTTATAGACAAATCCGATGCTCAGCAAAATAGCCTGCGCTGGAAAGAACAGGGCATTAAAGTACAGCTGGTATTTGTAGGCCAGCGTGCCTTCCATCACAAACTTGGGCATGCTCTCGATAAGGTTGAATAAAAAGAGCGCGCCAAAGAGCGGGGCGCACTGGACAAACAGGTGGCCGACCTCGCGCAGACTCACGTGGCGCGATTTTTCGGTCTCGAGCAGAGCGAGAGGCGCGGTGACCAGCATGAGCGAGGCGATGGCGGTGACACCCGTGGCCATCGCCGCGATGGGCATACTGCGCGTAAGGAACAGCGCCACGCTAAAGACCGCGATGACGCCGACGGAGCGTAGCGTTTGGCTCATGCCGGCCAGGTAGAGTTTGTCGGCCTGCTGCAGGCGGCCCTCGTATACGTCGGCGACGCCGTCGACCACCTTATAGAGGTAGACGCCCAGGCCGATCGTCGCCATGTGCGCGTCGTAGCCGCGGGCGCTGCTGTATGCAAGGCCGCAGGCCAGCGCGATCGCTCCGCAAAGCCAGCGATTGAGCTGGTAGGAGGCAAAGGACGTCTTCTCGTCGATATCCGAGACCTGGAAATTGCGCACGCCGTAGTTGCACGCGATCATGATGAGCGTGCCAGTGACAAAGGCGATGGAGAACTTGCCGGCTTCCTCGGCGCCCACAAGCTGCGTGGACACGATGGTGAGCAGCGGAAACGCCATGCCCCATACGGCGGTGCCGAGGGTGTTCCAAAGATAGTCGCGACTGGTGGCGTGCTCTTCGTATTCGGCTTCCTGCGTGGAGAAACCGCCGCCGTAGACAGCGCCGAGCAGGCGGTTCCACCAGGCGTTGACCATGCGGTGGATGGGGCCGGGCTCGCGATCGCGCTCGCGCCGGCGACGTGTGGCCTGGCCGCTGTCGGGGCCGCCGGCGTTGCGCTGACTCAACTCCTGGATACGTGCGAGCTCCTCGGCGGTATGCGATGCGGGGAACAGGCCGTTCTCGATGCGTCCGCCCTGCCCGTGCGCCCCGCTCGATACGGTGGGGTCGGTGACGCCGTTGCGGCGGGCGATGGCGCGGCGGATGCTATCGAGGGGCGTGATGCTCAAGGCGGAGTCCTTTCTATTGCTGCGCTCTAGTATAGACGCGGCGGTGTTTGCTCGTGTTTTTGAACGGATTGTTCAATATTTCGGCAGGCGGCAGAAAATTGTCGGTAAGCGTGCGGTATCCTGTTCAAGTTTTATGACACCCCCGATGCCGCCCTCGCGGTACCAAGGAGCTTTTACCCATGGACGTCGCCGCATTTTTGCTGGCTCTTGTGCCTATCATCTGGCTTGTCGTGATGCTGCTGTGCTTTAAATGGCCGGCCTGGAAAGCCGCGATTGGTTCGTTTGTTCTTTCGTGCGTGCTCGCCTTTGCGTGGTGGCATTTGCCGGTGGCGCAGATAGCCACGGCCTCGCTCGAGGGCTTTTTGATGGCGCTGTGGCCCATCGTGTTGGTGATTATCGCCGCCGTCTTTACGTATAACCTCTGCGTTCGCACGGGCGCCATGGACGTGATCGGCAGCATGATCACCTCCATCAGCAGCGATCGCCGTCTGCTGGCGCTGCTCGTGGCGTGGTGTTTCGGCGGCTTTATGGAGGGCATGGCTGGCTTTGGTGCCGCTGTCGCCATTCCCGCCGGCATGCTCGCGGGCCTTGGTTTTGAGGCCGTGCCTGCCGTGCTGATCTGCCTGCTGGCCAACGGCGTGCCCACGCCCTACGGCTCCATCGGCATCCCCACGGTGTCCGTTGCCGACCTGGTGGGTCTGGATTCCCTGCACCTGGCGACCGTTCAGCTGGTGCAGCTCGCACCGTTCTTTGTGGTGATGCCGCTGCTCATCGTGTTGGTTGCGGGCCGCGTGGCCGACGATCAAGGCGATGTTGCGAGCGTAGGCGAGCGCCTGCACGGCGTGGCCGGTATCGCGCTGCTCTCTGGCGCGTCCTTCGTCGGCGCTGCCCTGGTCGTCGCTATGTTTGTGGGCCCCGAGCTTGCCGTGGTCGTGGGCTCCATCGTGTCGCTCGCGCTGACCGCCGCGCTTGCCATGCGCGCCGAGAAGTCCGGTCACCTGGACGCGCGCTTTCACATGAATATCGAGGCCGGTGAGCAGCTCACCGCTAAGTCGGCGCTTTCTGCCTGGTCGTGTTTCATCCTGATTTTTGTACTGCTGTTGGGTACGTCCAACCTGGTGCCCGCCGTGCATGCCGCGCTTGCGCCCTTTGCGAGTCACGTGCAGGTGTATTGCGGCGAGAACCCCGGCACGCTTACGTTTTCGTGGATCAACACGCCGGGTGTTTGGATTTTCATGGCTGCGTTTGTCGGTGGCGCCATTCAGGGCGCTTCGCCGCGCATGATGGGCGAGGTGCTGGCCGCGACCGTCAAGCAGATGATGCCGACGGTAATCACGATGCTTTCGGTGCTGGGCTGCGCCAAGGTGATGGGCTATGCAGGCATGATCTCTTCGATCAGCGCGTTCTGCATTGCGGTCGCAGGTGGCCTGTACCCGATTCTGGCCCCGTGGATCGGTGCCGTCGGTGCGTTCGTGACCGGTTCGGGCACGTCCTCGGGCATGCTGTTTGGCCCCATCCAGAGCCAGGCCGCTTCGGCGCTGGGCGTGAGCGACTACTGGATGGTCGCGCTGAACGCCCTGGGTGTCGCCGCCGGCAAGATGATCTCGCCGCAAACGCTCGCGATTGGCCTTGCCGCCGTGCACGTGCGCGGTAAGGACGCCGAACTCCTGGGTGCAGTGCTGCCCTACGCCGTCGGCATGCTGGTCCTCATGAGCGCCATCGCCATGCTCGGCCAAGGCCTGCCACTGTAGCCGGCACTCTGGGAACGTCCCTAAGTGCCGGCATCTGGGGACACTCCTTGGTTGTTGCCTGTTCAAGAGTGTCCCCAACGACTAGTCGTTTAAGAACGTCCCAATGTCTAGGCCGCTTGCCTGCGATTTTTGACCGTTGGGCGGGCGCTTCGTCGTTTCCGCAAAAACGTTTTTGCATATCGGGTACAACGGGCTTTACGTGAGTAAAGTGCGCGCTGCGTCCACGTGCCGCGCTTTTAAAGGAGGCCCCATGCCTGGTGTTACCCCTGCAGAAGTTCTGTCCAACTTTGGCATTACGCTGGTCGAAGACCCCGCCGAGAACCAGCCCCGCCTGCTGGTTGACCTGCCGGCAGCCGAGCTTGTCGAGTATGCCATCCGCCGCAACGAAGGCCGCATGGCCTCCAACGGCGCGCTGGTGATCGAGACGGGGGAGCGTACTGGTCGTTCTCCCAACGATCGCTTTATCGTTGACACCCCCGATGTTCACGACAAGATTGCCTGGGGCGCCGTCAACCGCCCTCTTTCGACCGAGAGCTACGAGACCATCAAGGCCGGTATCGTCGACTATCTCAACGAGCGTGATGTGTTCGTCACCCGCGGCATGGCCGGCGCCGACCGCAACCACACGCGTCGCCTGCTCGTCGCCTGCGAGCGCGCCAGCCAGGCGCTCTTTATTAAGCAAATGCTCGCCCGTCCGCTCGCTCGCGAAATCGCGCGCACCGGTGAGCCGGACTTTTGCGTGCTCGCCGCTCCCGGCTACCAGTGCGACCCCGCCATCAAGGGCCTCAACTCCAGCGCCGCCGTGGTCATCAACTTCCAGGAGCGCGTGATTCTGGTTGCCGGCACCGGTTACTCCGGCGAAATCAAAAAGTCCATCTTCAGCGTTATGAACTACCTGCTGCCTGTCGAGGACGATGTGCTGCCCATGCACTGCTCGGCCAGCATGGATCCCGTCACGCACGAGACCGCTGTGTTCTTTGGCCTGTCGGGCACGGGCAAGACCACGCTTTCGGCCAACCCCACGCGCCTGCTGATCGGCGACGATGAGCACGGCTGGTCCGACATGGGCATCTTTAACGTCGAGGGCGGCTGCTACGCCAAGTGCGAGGGCCTGGACGCGTTCCACGAGCCCGAGATCTTCAACGCCGTTCGCTTTGGCGCCATCTGTGAAAACGTGGTGCTCGATGAGAACCGCAAGCCCAACTATGATGACGTCTCGATCACGCACAATACGCGCGTGGCCTATCCCGTCGAGCATATCCCCAACGCGTGGACCAAGGGCATGGGCACCATCCCGAGCGTCGTGCTGTTTTTGACCTGCGATGCCTTTGGCGTGCTGCCGCCCATCTCGCGCCTGACGGCCGATGCCGCCATGTATCACTTTGTGACGGGCTTCACCGCCAAGATCCCCGGCACTGAGGTCGGCGTCACCGAGCCTACGCCCACGTTCTCCTCGCTGTTTGGCGAGCCGTTTATGCCGCTCGATCCTATGGTCTATGCCAAGATGCTCGGCGAGCGTATCGCCGACGGTCGCACCCGCGTCTATCTGGTCAACACCGGCTGGATCGGTGGCGGTTACGGCGTGGGCCATCGCATCGAGCTTGCTTACACACGCGCCCTGGTGGTCCGCGCCCTCGACGGTACCATCGAGGACGGCGAGTTCTTGCACGACGATATCTTTAATGTCGACATTCCCACCACGTGCCACGGTGTGCCCGACGGCATCCTGGTGCCGCGCCAGTACTGGCAGAGCACCGCTCGCTACGACGAGGCAGCGCACAACCTGGCGGTGATGTTCGAGGAGAACTTCGAGAAGAAGTACTCGCACCTGCCCGAGTCCGTCAAGGCCGCCGGCCCGCACGCTCAGGTGCCCGCCGACGCCCGTCATCGCGGCCGTGGCCTGCTGGGACTCCGCCGCTAGCGTCGCCTCAGACCCAAAACCACGACAAAGAGGACAGGCACCTTTGTGGTGGTTTTGCTCGCGTGGATGACTCGGGTTACAATACGCCTGACATATCGTCCCCTTCTCCGGATGGGGACAGCGCAAGCGCTCTTGTGACGGCACCGTAGGACTTTGAAGGTGGCCGTCGTAAGGGCGCTTTTTGTTTAGGCGCCCTCACTCGGGCGCGCACAATGAAGGGAGAGCGTATGAAGAGCTTTATTGCCGAGGATTCATTCTGGGAGCTGTTTCCGCAGGCAGCGGTCGGTGTTGTGGTCGTGGAAGGCATGAAGCCCGCGGCTCAGATTCCTCAAGAGGACGTGGATGCGATTGCGGCGTTGCTCGACCGCGCCAATATCGATGCGGAGCGTCATCTGACCAGCGATACTATCAGCGAGAACGCGCCGGTCAAGGCATGGCGCGAGGCCTATCGTCTGTTCAAGACCAAAAAGGGCGCGCGTTGCTCAATCGAGAACATGCTCAAGCGCGTGCTCAAGGGCAAGCCGGTCGGTCATATCACACCGGCGGTGGATATTTACAACACGGTATCGCTGTCCTACGCGCTGCCCGTTGGCGGCGAGGATTTGCATGCGATTGAGGGAGATCTTCGCTTGAAGGTGACCGACGGCGGCGATGCGTTCCTGCCTCTTGGCGAGGATGCGGATGACCCGATGCTGCCCGGCGAGGTCGCCTACATCGACGATGCGGGCGCCGTGTGCCGCTGCTGGAACTGGCGCGACGGTGTTCGAACGGCCCTGTCCGACGATTCGGCCGACGCGTTCCTGGCGATTGAATGTGTTGAGCCCGAGCGCATGGGGGACTGTCAGGCCGCCATCGACCGCTTAGCCGAGCTGCTTGAGCGCTATCTGGGAGCGACGGTTGTCGTTAAGATGCTTGTGACCCACGACAATCCCTGCGTGGAGTTGTAGCGGCGCCTAGAACCTATTGATGCCCCAAACCACCACAAAGGGTGCCTGTCCCCTTTGTGGTGGTTTTTATGTTGATGAGTTAACAAATAGGGCGTGCGGGGCTTGCGGCCGCTGGGTACGGCTAAGATGTTTACCCGTTAGCATTATGCAAGCGAAAGGCGGTCGTCTCCCATGCAACAGAGCGACGAGACACGTTTCGAGGACTTTGTCGGACTGATCAGCGGACTCTACAAAGAGATCCAGCGCATTAAGACATCTGAGGGCGCAAGGCTGGGCCTTAAGGGCTCCGACATCATGTGCCTGTACTATCTTGAGCGCAGCAAGGACGGTCTGACTGGTGCCGACCTCGCCCGCATGGCTGGTGTGACCCGCGCTGCCGTCTCGCGCACGCTGGCGCATCTGGAGGAGGGCGGCTATGTCGAGGTTGACGATTCGGCTGATGCCGCCGTTAAGTATCGCGCCCCGGTTCGTCTGACCACGTTGGGCGGCGAGAGCATGAACGAGGCCGATCGCATTATTAGCGAGGTGCTCGACACCACCGGTAAGGCCATGGGCGTGGAGCAGCGCGAGCAGATGTATGCATCGCTGCGTACGATTCTCAACACCTTGCGCGAGCTGTAGGGCCACCAAGGCATTTGCTTCCCATTAACAACTGCATCGTCCCGTTTGAGCGCGTGTACCGTGCCGGGACATTGCTGTCAAAATTCCCTGCGCGGGACCTGCGCAAGAAAGGATTCGTTATGTCCGTCCGCATTATTACCGATTCCGCAAGCGATATGTCGCCGGCCGAGCATCCGGCACTGGCCGTTTTGCCGCTGTCCGTCACCTTTGGCACCGATGTGTACATGGATGGCGTCGACATCGATCACCAGCGCTTTTACGAGATGCTCGTGGAGCGCGATGAGCTGCCCAAGACCGGCCAGGTCAACCCGTACGCGTTCTCGCAGGCTATCGCCGAGATTCGCGAAGCCGGCGATGAGGCTGTGATTATTACCGTGGGCGCTAAGCTGTCGGGCACCAATCAGAGCGCCCGTACCGCACTAGCCGAGGCGCCGGGCGGCGATGTGTACGTGGTTGATAGCAACAACGTCACCCTGGGTGAACGCATTCTGGTTGAGTATGCGCTGCGCTTGGTGGACGAGGGCCGTAGCGCGGCCCAGATCGAGGCGGCGGTCGAGGCCGTGCGCGACCGCGTGGTGGTTATCGGCCTGCTCGAGACGCTGGAGTACCTGGTGCGCGGCGGTCGCCTGTCTGCTGCTGCCGGCGCCGTGGGTACGCTGCTCAACGTAAAGCCCGTGGTAGCTGCCGAGGACGGTCTGATTGTGCAGCTGGGAAAGGCGCGCGGTTCCAAGAACGGCCGCAACCTGCTGAACCAAAAGGTCGAAAAGGCGGGCGGCATCGACTTTTCCATGCCGCTGGCGCTCGGCTATACGGGCCTTTCGGACGCGGTGCTCAAGAAGTACATCGAGGACAGCGCCGCGCTGTGGGCCGGCCACACCGAGAACGAGCTGCCCATCCACACCATTGGCGCCACCATTGGCACCCACGTGGGCCCCGGCGCCGTAGCCGTAGCCTTCTTCCGCCCCGCCAACTAGCTATCCGGTCAAAACCACCACAAAGGGGACGGGCATCTTTGTGGTGGTTTATGCTGGTTTCGGTTGAAAGGAGCATGCGATGGCGTCTGAGGGCTTTTTTGAGCGGGTGTACGAGGTGGTCGAGCAGATTCCCGAGGGGATGGTCGCTACGTACGGTCAGGTGGCGCTGCTCGCCGGTCGTCCGCGGAGCGCGCGCTATGTGGGCTATGCGCTGCACAGCAACCCGCGCCCTGGCCAAATTCCCTGTCATCGCGTGGTGTTTGCCGACGGCCGTATTTGTGAGGGCTTTGCCTTTGGCGGCCCCGATGCTCAGCGTGAGCTCTTGATGGGGGAGGGCGTGACGTTTACCGATCCCATGTACGTCGATCTGGGCGCCTGTCGCTGGCCTGCCGGACTCTAACAGTTCTGCCGTGGTCAAAACCACCACAAAGGTGCCTGACCCCTTTGTGGTGGTTTCCCGTTGCAGGTTTACCTGGGCTAACTTATGGAGAAGCTATGGCGGCGGATATTGATGCTGCAAAGTAAACCACGGTGAACTATATTGGTTTCAGCAACGGAGCAGGCAATAGGCGATGAAAAAGCCTGCCCTGTTGAGTTTGATTCGCATTCCTCCCCTCTGTGCGATTCAACGGTGTACTTCGGGAACAGGCCCGCTGGCAACTAACTGCCAGCGGGCCTGTTCCTGTTTGTCGGGGGAGTGCGATGGACGGAGCCGAAGCGGTCCGCTCCAAAAAAGGCGGACGCCGTAGCGCCCGCCCTATAGCAATCGAAAGCTCAAGTCAGCAGATCGGCCTAGTACACCATACCCATGGCGTCCTGAACCTCGGCCAGGGTCTGCTCGGCGATCTCGTTGGCGCGACGGTTGCCCTCATGCAGGACGTCCTTCACATAGTCCAGATCGTTCTCGTAGCGCTGGCGACGCTCGCGGATAGGTGCGAAGTACTCGTTGACGGCCTCGGTCACGTACTTCTTGAGCTGGCCGGAGCCGCCCATGCCAATCTCCTCGGCAATCTCGACCTCGGAGCGACCGGTGCAGATTGCAGCCGTCGAAAGCAGGCCGGACACACCGGGGCGGTTCTCGGGGTCGAACGTGATCATGCGCTCGGAGTCGGTCTGGCTCTTCTTGATGCGCTTGGCCGTTTCCTCGGCGGTCATCGAAATATTGATGGCGTTGCCGTAGCTCTTGCTCATCTTGCGACCGTCAAGGCCGGGCAGCAGCGGGGTCTCGGACAGCAGCGCCTCGACCTCGGGAAATACCTTGCCGTAGCGGTTGTTAAAGCGGCGGGCGATGGTACGGGTGAGCTCGATGTGCGGCAGCTGGTCGCGGCCGACGGGCACCACATTGCCCTTGCAGAACAGGATGTCGCAGGCCTGGTGCACCGGGTAGGTGAGCAGAAGGCCGGTGAGCTCGTGGCCCGAGGCCTCCATCTCGGCCTTGACCGTGGGGTTGCGCGCCAGCTCGGCCTCGGACACCAGCGACAGGAACGGCAGCATGAGCTGGTTGGCGGCGGGCACGGCGGAGTGCGCGTAGATCATGGTCTTGTCGGGGTCGATACCGCAGGCAAGGTAGTCCATGACCATGTTGTACACGTTGTCCTGGATGTGCTCGGTGGTGTCGCGGTCGGTGATGACCTGGTAGTCGGCGATGAGTACGTTGGTCCTGGCGCCCATGTTCTGCAGCTCCACGCGGCCCTTGAGGGTGCCAAAGTAGTGACCCAGGTGCAGACGGCCGGTGGGGCGGTCGCCGGTAAGCATGGTGAACTTCTCGGGCGTCTTGGCCAGGCCCTCGCGAATGGCGTTGCTCTTTTGCAGCGCGACTTCGTAGCTGTTCTCGTTTGGCATGATTGCTCCTAACGTATGTTCATGGGTCAAGATGATAACGCGTTTATTGGAGGGGCGGGGCGTAAGTAGGCGAGGGGCGGGAGAGGGGTGGCTTGTGCGATGGGTGCGGCGCGGCCGCGCTTGGCAAACGGTGCCTTGGCACATCCTCGGCAGCTTGCCCTAGAGCTTGTGGTGGCGCTCTTCTTTGCGCTCCTCGGCTGCCTGCTCCTCCTGCTTAAAAGCGGGGTCGTCGGGGGTGACCAGCTCGTCCTCGTGCGTGCGCTTGTTGTAATGGTGGCGCAGTACGGGCTCAAACAGATGTAGATGCTTGGCAAAGGCCGCCGAGCCAATGGCGAGCACGGTAAAGATGAGCACGCGCATGGGCACCTCGACCTGGTTAATCGCGGCGGCGCCGGCCGAAAGCATAATGCACCAGGCATAGATGAGCAGCACAGCCTGTTTTTGGTTGTAGCCTTCTTGGATCAGGCGGTGGTGGATGTGGCCTTTGTCGGCCTGCCCGATGCTAATGTGGGCGCGCTTGCGGCGCACAATGGCGCTAAACGTGTCGATGATGGGCACGCCGGCAACGATGAGCGGGATGATGAGCGAGGTGAGCGCGGCGGTGCGGCTCACGTTGAGCAGCGAGATGGAGCCCAGCGCAAAGCCCAGAAGCAGCGACCCCGAGTCGCCCAAGAAGATGCTTGCGGGGTTGAAGTTGTAGCGCAAAAAGGCCAGACAGGCGCCAAAGAGCGCAATGGAGAGCGCGGCGGCGTCGATGCGGCCCGAGAGAACGGCCATCGAAAACATGGTGAACGACGCGATGCCGCAGATACCCGTCGCCAGGCCGTCAAGGCCGTCGATGAGGTTAATGATGTTGGTGAATGCCACCAGATAGATCACGGTGATGGGGTAGGCGAGCCATCCGAGCATGATTTCGCCGGGGGCAAACGGGTTGACGATGACGCCGATTTTTAGGCCGCCCATGCAGGCGATAAGCGCGGCGAGGACCTGTCCGGCCAGCTTTTGCTTGGGCTTGAGCTGGAAGACGTCGTCGATAGCGCCGGTCGCAAAGATGACGGTAAAGGAGAGCGCCAGCATGGGATAGCTAATGTGAAGGCGCGGGTGCGGCACCAAAACGGGCGGCCAGCCCAGGTACCAGGTGCCTAGGATTTGCACAATGCAGGCAACGACCAGGCCCAAAAACACCGCCGTTCCGCCCAAACGCGGGATGGGCTTGGTGTTGATGCGGCGCTTAGAAGGATAGTCGACGGCATCGAGCTTAATTGCCAAGCGCTTGACCAGGGGCACCGCGAGGAAGGTCGTGATAAAGGCCGCCGCTGCCACGCATAGGTACGGTATGTAGCTCGGGGATGAAGCCATGAATCTAAAAACCGCCAAGCGTCGAAGGAAAAGGTCAAAGGTTGCTACGCGGAAATGGCATAGCTGTCCCATGATACTCGACCGAGGGGGTGCGGAGGTTTGCACCGTGCGATTATCACGCGCATACCAGATATTGGGATGTTGTCGATGGCTTGTCGGGATGCCGGCGGGGATCCATATGGACTGTAATGGTGATTTTCGGCAAAAGAAAACCACCCCCCACGTTACGAAAATGAACCCACCTAAAACAGGTGGGTGCCCTCATCGACTGTTCCAGCGTCCTTAACAACGAAGGATACCTGTACTAGGTACGACTGTGTGGGCTCCCTAAATAAACGCGACGGTTCACCCAGTTGCTCCGCGGGGGGCGGAATACCTACATCATAAAGCGGCACTTTATCGATTCCAGTCTTGACATTACAAAAATCGTGTCGGACGATTACGGCGCCTTAGGGACGGAGCCGTCTACCCGGTCTGGCCCTTTACGTTTGAGCTGCTGAATCGTTGTTTTGGAGCATTTTTTTATGCCGATGTCGTTGACCGAACTTTTTTCGCCCGCCTGCCATTTGTGTCCGCGCCGTTGCGGTGCGGCGCGCGATGAGGGCGCGCGCGGCGTATGCGGTGCCGACGACACGCTTAAGGTCGCTCGCGCGGCGCTTCATATGTGGGAGGAGCCGCCTATCTCGGGCGAGGCCGGTTCGGGCACGATCTTCTTTAGCGGTTGCTCGCTTAAATGTATCTACTGCCAGAACCACGAGATCTCGACCGGCAATTTTGGCCTTGAGATTTCGCCTGAGCGCCTGGTCGAGATTATGCTGGAGCTGCAGGACCAGGGTGCCAACAACATCAATTTGGTGACGGCGACGCACTATGCGCACCTGTTGCCTGCTGCGATCGCCGCGGCACGGACGCGCGGGCTGGTCATCCCGATCGTCTACAACACGAGTGGTTACGAGCGCGCGAGTGCCGTGGCGGCGCTGGGCGACCTGGTCGATGTGTGGCTCACCGACTTTAAATATGCCGATGCCGGGCTTGCGCAGTCGCTTTCTCATATTAAGGACTATCCGCGCGTGGCCGTGTCGGGTCTGGCCCAGATGGCGCGCGAGATCGATCGCCGCGGGGGAGAGCTGGTGGACGAGGGCGGGCTCATGAAGCGCGGCATCATCGTGCGCCATCTGGTGCTGCCGGGACATGCAGACGATTCATGCCGCGTGCTGGACCTGGTGTGGCAGACGGTGGGCGACGTGCCGATCTCGGTCATGAACCAGTACACGCCCAATGCGCTCATGCGAGAGCAGGGCGGCGACCTGGCGCGCGCCGTGACGCGCGAGGAGTACGAGCAGGTACTCGACCATGCCGACGACCTGGGCTTTACGACGATGTTTTGGCAAGAGGGCGGCGCGGTAGACGAGAGCTTTACCCCAGCGTTCGACACCACCGGCGTCCTCACCAGCGCAAAGTAGTGCGTTCGCCGATGATTTTTCTGGGACGGGGATTAAAAAAGGCTCTGTTAGACCAGGATTGACATTCCGCCCCGTCATCTTCTTGCGATTGCACAATGGTCGCCCCTTGTCGAATCTGAATCCGGCAAGGGGCGATG
>JAGZBF010000027.1:0-12157 GCA_018370025.1 Collinsella sp.
GGTCAGCCCGTGGGAGGCCAGGGCGCCGCTGACCGGTGGACGGCACCGAGCCGTGCGCTTGAACTGAGAAGGGGGAGGCCTCGCGGCCTTCCCCTTTTTTCGTTTGCGAGCTTTTGTCTCACATAGTAGCTGTGTTTTATAACCCTCGTTTGTCGCATCTTCTGTGAACGGGCTACAATAACTTAGTCTGTGCGATATGGAGGTGAACATGGCTGAAGCTGGTATCGGCGTTGATATCGTCGAGATTTCCCGTATGAAATCAATTCTTGAAAAGACGCCGTCGTTTGCTCGGCGTGTGTTTACCGAAGAAGAGCGTGCGTATTGCGATGCATCATCGCGTCCCGCTGCTCACTATGCGAGCCGCTTTGCTTCGCGCGAGGCGGTACTTAAAGCTCTCGGCACGGGTTTTAGTCAAGGCGTGGGTCGCAAGGATGTTTCGGTTACGCGTGATAAACTCGGCAAACCGAAGGCGCTGCTTTCGGGCCGTGCTCTCGAGATCGCTCAAGAACTGGGTGTTGTTGAGGTCGCTCTTTCCATTACGCTTACAGGAGACTTGGCCGTTGCGAATGCCATCGCGATTACCGAAGATGCTCGGCCTAAGCCAAAAGAGGAAAAGGTGAGCACCAAGAAACGCGTAGCGCAGACATTTAAAGAGGCTCGCTCTGTTTTAGATGAGCTTGAGCAGCTGCAGAATTCAGCATTGACGGAGCACCTGGGCGATGCTTCGCAAGATACGCTAGGAGCATAGATGAAACCGGTTTTGAGTACCGAAGAAGTCGTTCGTCTCGAGGATATCATCGAACGCGAAGGGACTTCGAAGGCCGAGCTTATGGAGCTAGCGGGTGAGTTTGCCGCCAACGAGGTCTTGAAGCTCAATCCCGATCGGGTTCTCGTTCTGGTCGGTTTTGGTAATAATGGCGGCGACGGTTGGGTTGCCGCCGATATCCTGAGCCATAAGGGTGTGGACGTGGATATCGTTTCTCCGGTTGAGCCGGATGAGATTCCTGCTGCTCTGGCACGTCATGTTGCTCGTCGTACTGCCGGCCGCGATGTGCACGTTTGCGTCGGCCCCTCGCGTGACGAACTCGAGGTTTTGATCGATAAGGCCGATGTTGTTGTCGATGCCATTTTTGGTACCGGTTTCCACGGAAATCTGCGTGCGCCGTTCTCCATCTGGATTCCTACGGTCAATGAATGCGCCGATTGTGTCGTATCCATTGATGTTCCCTCGGGCCTGAATGCCGAGACGGGCGTTGTTGATGACGACTGCATTCGTGCCGAGCATACGGTGACGATGATTGCGCCCAAGATTGGTCTGTATAGCGCTGATGGTCCTGAGTATGCTGGCGATTTGATCTGCGGCAATCTTTACGACCGTCTTGACGAGGTCATCGATGATGTCGACCACGCCGCCGAGATTGTCGAGCCCGGTGACTTAGTTGATTACTTTGCCCCACTACCTACGAATATCGATAAGTATTCCCGTGGCTCTGTGCTTATTGTCGCCGGATCTGCGCAATATCCTGGTGCTGCCATTATGGCGGCCAAGTCTGCAGCTCGCGCGGGTGCTGGTTACGTGGCAGTCGCGGCTCCTGACGCCTGCGCCAATCTTATTCGCATGGCACTTCCTTCGATTCCCGTCTTTGCTATTCCGTCTGATTCCCGCGGCTCCTTTGGCGCCGCTGCGCGCATGACTGTGTGCGAGATTGCAAAGAAGTACAGCTGTGTACTGTGCGGTCCCGGTATGACGACATCTGCCGGCGCTATGCAGGTGGTTTCGGGCTTGCTCGAGCTTGATGTGCCGCTTATCTTGGACGCCGATGCACTCAACTGCCTTGCTAAGATTGCCATTGACGGTATTGATAGTAATCCCGAGATGTATCGTCGCGAGCAGCCGTTGGTTATGACGCCGCACTATCGTGAACTTTCGCGTCTGGTTGCCGGTGACGAGGTGAACGACCTTGGTACTGCGATTGCAGCCGCGCAGAAGGTTGTCTGGGCTGCAGGCTCTGACAATCTGGTGGTCATTGCCAAGGGGCCGACGACGGCTATCTGTGGCGTTGAGCGTGTGCTGCTGCCGCTCTCGGGTCCGGCTTCTCTGGCAACTGCCGGTTCGGGTGATGTTCTCGCGGGTATTTTGGCCGGCACGCTTGCCACCATGCGCGACGAGATGGATCGTTGGGAGTTGCTGTATTCGTACGCCGTCGCACTTCACAGCTACGCCGGTTTTGCCGCGGCGACGGAGTATGGTGAGAAGAGCGTCATCGCGACCGATCTTATCGACTTGATCGGTCCGGCCATGGAACTGGCGGCAAAGGATGCGCTCGAAGATCTGGGAATCATGGACGAAGGGTCGGATGACTGATCATGAATAAAGCCGATTTGACGCGCTGGTCCTGGGTCGAGATCGACCGCGGGGCGCTCCGTCGCAACACGAGGGCCTATAAGAACTTGCTGAATCCACGTCAGCGCCTGTGCTGCGTGGTCAAGGCCGATGCTTATGGTCATGGAGCTGTTGAGTGCGCCAAGATCATGTATTCGGCCGGTGCCGACATGTTTGCCGTGGCGACGGTCAACGAGGGCGTTGGGCTCCGTCAGGGCGGAATTACTAAGCCCATCCTGATTCTAAGCGAGCCGCCCATCGAGGCCATTCCGACGTTGCTCGAGTTTGATATCATGCCTTCGGTCTATACGTCTGACTTTGCTCTTGCGTATGGCGAATGTGCCGTCGCGGCGGGCAAAGTGGGCAAGTATCATCTCGCCATCGAGACGGGCATGAATCGTATCGGCGTTCACTACACGCAGGTGCTCGACTTTGTTCGTGGTATTAGCTTCCATCGCGGTATCCAGTGCGATGGCGTCTTTACGCACTTCGCAACGGCCGATGAACCTTCGGGTTGGGACTACAAGCTGCAGTGCCAACGCTTTACCGAGGCCGTTCAAGCCATTAAGGACGCGGGTTTTGAGTGCGGTATCGTGCACTGTGCCAACACGCCGTCCTCGATGCTCGATCCCTCGATGCATTTTGATATGATTCGCGCCGGCGTTGGCTTGTACGGCATGCAGCCATGCGAGCTGAGCGGCCGCGTGATGAAGCTCGATCCTGTTATGAGCGTCCATGCGCGCGTGACGCGTGTGGCACATCCTGCAATGGGTGAGGGCGTGGGCTACGGGTTTACCTATCGCGTGCCGCGCACACGCGTTCAGATCTGCACGCTGCCGATCGGATATGCCGATGGTCTTTCGCGTACGCTCTCCAATCGTATGGACGTGCTGTATCGCGGCGAGCGCGTGCGTCAGGTGGGTAACATCTGCATGGATCAGTTTATGGTCGCCATCCAGTCCAATCCGGCGCATGAGATTCCCGAGGCCGAGTATGGCGACGAGATGATCATTGTCGGCCGCGATGGTGATGCCGAGATCACCATGGACGAGATGGCGCGCCTGCGCGGCACGATTAACTACGAGGTCGCCTGCGGCTTTGGTATGCGCCTCGACAAGGTCTACGTGTAGGAGCCGCTATGGGTGTCATGCACATCCCCGGACATAGTCATCAGGCGCCGCGCGAGGTTGCGCTCGAGGAGATTGAGGCTGTTTTAGGCGACTGCCATCTCTGCCAGCTCTATCAGTCGCGCCATAACATCGTGTTTGGCGTGGGAAACCCCCACGCCCGCGTAATGTTTATCGGCGAGGCGCCGGGGCGTAACGAGGATCTGCAAGGCGAACCGTTTGTGGGGGCGGCGGGCGAGGATCTCAACGGCATCCTGTCGCTGGCTGGCCTCAAGCGCGAAGACGTCTACATTGCCAACGTGCTTAAGTGTCGCCCACCGGGAAATCGCAATCCTCGGCCCGAGGAAGTGCTGGCCTGTTCACCGTTTTTGCGCGAGCAGATTCGAAGCATTTGGCCCGATATTATCGTGACGCTCGGCAACCCCGCGACGCACTTTGTGCTTAAGACCGAGATTGGCATTACTAAGCTGCGCGGCAGGTTCCACCAGATGGGGCATTTTGTAGTGATGCCCACTTTTCATCCGGCAGCAGCGCTGCGCAATCCGGCGTGGCAGGAGCTGCTGGAGGAAGACTTTAAGATGCTGGGCGACTATCTGGAGCGACATCCCGCACCAGAGGACGCCTCGGAATAATAAGGAGCATATATGTCCCTGGAGCGCCTGGGGGTAGGTACTTACAAAACGACTTGCGCTGCCGATACAGAGTACTTTGGCGAGCTAATTGCACCGTGCCTTGAGGACGGCGATGTGCTCATCCTGACCGGTGGCCTGGGAGTGGGCAAAACTCACTTTACCAAGGGCGTCTCGCGCGGGTTGGGCGATGGGCATATGGTTACGAGCCCTACGTTTGCGCTCATGGCCGTTCACGATCAAGGTCGTATTCCGCTGTTTCACTTTGATCTATACCGCCTGGAGCATGCCTACGAGCTCGAGGATACGGGCATTTTCGATGTGCTGGGCTATGAGGGTGCTTGCCTGCTGGAATGGGGCGAACAATTCCAGGACGAGCTGACGGATGAGTATCTTTCGGTGACGCTCAAGCGTGATGAGGGCGACAGCGATGTGCGAACGATAACGCTTGAGGCGCACGGTGACCGCGCAATGGAGCTTTCCCATTTGATTGATAAGGCTGTACAAGATGAGCTTGCATAACGACAACGCGCTGGTGGTGGCGCTCGATACCTCGACCGACATGCTTGCCTGCGCGGCAAGCTGGATTGATGGGCAGACGGGCGAGACGAAGCTCGTGAGTGGCGACCACATGTGTCGCCGTCACGCCAACGTTGAGCTCGTGAATACCGTTGATGGCGTGCTGGCTCAAACCGGTCTGGATCGCAGCGATGTTGGTTGCTACGTGGTCGGCCGCGGTCCGGGGTCGTTTACGGGTGTGCGCATCGGCATCTCCACTGCCAAGGGCCTCGCACGTGGTGCCAATGTTCCGCTGCTGGGCGTGTCGACGCTCGACGCTTGCGCTTGGACGGCGTGGAAGGCTGGCGTGCGCGGCAAGCTTGGTATCTTGGCCGATGCTATGCGCGGTGAGGTATATCCAGCGCTGTATATGCTGGTCGATGAGGGCCCCGAGCGTCAATTTGAGCGCGAACACGTGGTCAAGGCCGCCGTGGCGCTCGATGAGTGGCGCCAAGCAGCGGACTGGGACCAGGTTCAGCTGACCGGTGACGGTCTCGTGCGCTATGGCAAGCTGCTGGGTGAGGACGAGACCGCCCGCTGCGTGGAGTGCGACCTGTGGTGGCCTTCGGGCGAGGGCTTGCTGCTCGCGCACGCTGCGGGTGACGGCGATCCGGCCCGCGTACTGCCGATTTACACGCGCCTTTCGGATGCCGAGGAAAACGAGCGCAAGCGTCTTGGTCTTGCTGAGAGTGCACAGAGCGAAATTACGGGCGTTGCCGATGAGCTCGCCGGTCGTTATCTGCAGTTCCGTCCCATGGGCGCGGCGGATGCCGAGGGCGCGAGCGCGCTGGAAGCTACTTGCTTTGAAGGTGCCGGACACGAGGCGTGGACGCCGGGCATGTTCCTGTCCGAACTAGGCGAGGACGTCGCTGCGCCGCGTAGTTGGTGGGTGGCACACGACGACGGCAAGCTGCTGGGCCTTGCCGGCGGTATGGTCGTGGACGGTGATGTGCAGATTCTGGATGTCGCCGTCGACCCGGCACATCGCCGTGAGGGCATTGCCCGCAAGCTGCTGTCGCACGTGAGCTATGATGCCCAGATGCTCGGCTGCACCACGGCTTCGCTCGAGGTCGAGGACGGCAATGAGGGCGCGATTGCGCTCTATGCCGCTCTGGGCTTTACCGAGGCGGGTCGTCGCCGCGGCTACTATGGTGCCGGCAAGGACGCCATCGTCATGACGGCTCCGCTGCCCCTGGTGCTTCCGGTCGACAATGCTTCGCCCGAGCCGACGGCGGCAGAGCAGCGCGTATGGCCGCTGTCTGCGCCTGGGCGCTCCGAGGGGGAGCGTGCCGAAATTGAGCGCCGCCGCCTAGTGCTCGCTATCGAGAGCTCCTGCGACGAGACGGCCGTGGCGATTATCGATGCGGATGGCAATATGCTGGCCAACCAGGTGTCGACACAGATTGATTTTCACGCCCGCTTTGGCGGCGTGGTGCCCGAGATTGCCTCGCGCAAACACGTTGAGGTGATTGTGAGTGTCGTGGATGCGGCGCTCGAGGATGCCGCAGCATCGCTTGGTCTTGAGGGTGGAGCCATCGCTCCGAGCGAACTCGCTGCTGTTGGCGTGACACAGGGTCCGGGCCTGGTGGGTGCTCTGGTAGTGGGCGTCGCCTTCGCCAAGGGCTTTGCCTATGCCGCCGGTAAACCGCTCGTGTGCGTCAACCATCTGGAGGGCCATCTGTTCGCCAATCTGCTGGCGCAGCCCGATCTC
Organism: Collinsella sp.; assembly: GCA_018370025.1. GTDB lineage: Bacteria > Actinomycetota > Coriobacteriia > Coriobacteriales > Coriobacteriaceae > Collinsella. The sequence goes on from JAGZBF010000027.1 coordinate 6,409, forward strand.
AGGCCGCCGTTCATCTTCACGCTCGTCTCGGGCGGTCATACCATGCTCGTGCACGTGAAGGCATGGGGCGACTACGAGGTACTTGGTGAGACACTCGACGATGCTGTGGGCGAGGCCTTCGACAAGGTAGCCAAGGCGTTGGGTCTGGGCTATCCCGGTGGCCCCATCATCTCCAAGCTGGCCGAGACGGGTAATCCCCGCGCGATCGATTTTCCTCGCGCGCTTAACAGCAGGGGAGACTATCGTTTCTCGCTTTCGGGCCTTAAAACGGCCGTGACGCTCTACATCGAGCAGGAGACCAAGGCCGGGCGCACGATTCACCTGCCCGATCTGGCGGCTTCGTTTGAGGCGGCGGTCTTTGACGTGCAGTACAAGAAGGCCAAAAACGCCCTGCACGCCACCGGGTGCAAGGAGTATTGCATCGGTGGTGGCGTCTCGGCCAACCCGCATTTGCGCGAGATGATGATCAAGAAGCTTGGGCGTCAGGGGATCCGCGTGACGGTGCCGCCCTTGTCTGCCTGTACCGATAACGCAGCCATGATCGCGGAGGTCGCCCGCCGTAAATTCGACCGAGGCGAAATCTCGCCGTTCGACGTCGATGCCGATCCGAACATGACGCTGTAGCTGGTACGGCGCGGTCCCCGGACGGAGGGGCCGGATATAAGGTTTCCTGCTCTACAGTCCTGCGCAAGAAGAAGGCCACATTAAGTGGCCTTCTTTGCGTGCGGAACTCGCGATAAACCTTATATCCGGCCCCTCCGTCCGGGGACCTTTCTGTATCGATATAGCTTCTGGGCTGGTTTGGCGTCGACAACGTCCAGCAAGGTTAACAAGCCAGCGTCGAATTTCCAGCGTTCTTTAGCTGAAAGAAAAAGTTGGTGTGCGGAGCTTTGCTCCGCATTTGGGATGGGAGCCCCTCGGGAGCGGGCGGGCGTATACAAGGTTTATCGCGAGTTCCGCACGAGCCGGAGAGCACTTAATGTGCTCTCCGTGCGAGCAGGACTGTAGAGCAGGAAACCTTGTATACGCCCGCCCGCTCCCGAGGGACATCTCTCATGCAAAAACTGTCGCTGGGTAAAGTCCGAGGTCAGTGGCGTTTTATACCGAGAAATCCAAAAAAGTTGAAAATTCATTACAAATTTGCGTTGACTTTAGGTAACTAAAGTTTCATACTCCTTTTCAACCACTGGGGGATGTGAACACGCACGGATCGTTCGCATCATGATTGAAGAGGATTTCTTAGACATGTTCACGCATCAGCTAAACATTATCAGCGTAGTAATTATCTGATGCGGGTTAGCACATACAGCTAGCCCGTACGATAACGGGCGGCTGATGAAGATGAGGGCCGTCGAGCGCAACCGACGGCCCTCATTTTTTATGTCTAGGAAGTTCTTTTTAGAGGAGGAAATGTAATGAACGGAGTTTTGCTCATGGTTGTGGCTGCGGCGGTGCTCGCCTGCGGCTATCTGGGCTACGGCCGCTGGTTGGCCAACAAGTGGGGCGTTGACAAAGAGGCCCTCACGCCGGCCAAGCGCATGAAGGACGGCAAGAGCTTCTCGCCCGTCTCCGCCTTCACCGCTTTCTCGCACCAGTTCAGCTCGATCTGCGGTGCCGGCCCTGTTACGGGTACGATCGTCGCCATGGCCTTTGGCTGGCTGCCCGTCGTGCTCTGGGTCCTCGTCGGCGGCATCTTCTTTGGCGCCGTCCACGACTTCGGCGCCCTGTACGCTTCGATGAAGAACAACGGCAAGTCGCTCGCTCAGCTCATCGAGAAGTACATCGGCAAGACCGGCCGTCGCCTGTTCCTGCTGTTCTGCTGGCTGTTCTGCATCATCGTCATCGCCGCTTTCACCGACATGGTCTGCAAGACGTTCATGTTCACCCCGGCCGTTGACGCTTCTGGCGCTGCTACCGGTGCCATCGACTTCACCAAGTCCTATGCCGCCGGCTGCGCTGGCACCATCTCCATCCTGTTCACCTTCGTCGCCATGGCCTTTGGTTGGGCCCAGAAGAAGTTCAACCTCACCGGCGCTGCAGAGTTCGTCACCGGCGTGGTGCTCATGGTTCTCATGTTCGCCGTCGGTATGCAGTTCCCGGTTTATCTGACCAAGTTCCAGTGGTTCGCTGTCGTCATGGTCTACCTGGTCTTCGCTGGCGCTATGCCCATCCAGATGCTCAAGACCCCGCGCGACTACCTCACTTCCATCATGATGATCGTCATGATCGCCTGCGCTGTCCTCGGCATCGTTGTCCTGGGTGTTCACGGCCAGGCTACGATGACCGCTCCGGTCTTCACTGGCTTCTCTGGTGCCTCCGGCATGATGTTCCCGGTCCTGTTTGTCTCCGTTGCTTGCGGCGCTCTCTCCGGTTTCCACAGCCTCGTTTCTTCTGGTACCTCCTCCAAGCAGGTCGAGAAGGAGCAGGACGCCGTCAAGGTCGGTTACGGCGCTATGGTCGTCGAGTCCTTCGTCGGTATCCTTGCCATCATCGTTGCCGGCATCATGTTCTCCGACATGAACACCGCCGGTACCGGCGCCCTTAACGCCGGCGTCGCTTCCACCCCGTTCCAGATCTTTGCCGCTGGCATCTCCCGCGGCATGCAGGCCTTCGGTGTTGACGGCACGCTCGCAACCGTCTTCATGACCATGAACGTCTCCGCTCTGGCCCTGACCTCGCTCGATGCCGTCGCCCGCATCGCCCGCACCTCGTTCTCCGAGTTCTTTGCCCAGACCAACGACGCCCTGGCCATCGAGTCCAAGGCCGGCTACATGAAGGTCCTCGGCAACCCCTGGTTCGCCACGGTTGTCACCCTGCTTCCTGGTCTCGCCCTCGCTTTTGGTGGCTATGCCAACATCTGGCCGCTCTTTGGTGCTTCCAACCAGCTGCTCGGCGGCATGACCATGATCACCCTCGCCGTGTTCTGCAAGTGCACCGGCCGCAAGGGTTGGATGCTCTACGTGCCCGTCGTCTTCCTGCTCTGCTGCACCTTCACCTCGCTGGTCCAGAGCGCCATGGGCTGCATGACCGCTGTCCAGGCTTACGGCTTCTTCGGTACCATCCCGGCCACCGCTACCACGGCTGCCGTCTCCGTCGCCGCCACCAAGGGCCTGCAGCTCGTCTTCGCCGTCCTGCTGATGGTCCTGGGCCTCATCGTTGCCGTCAACTGCCTCAAGGAGTTCTTCGGCAAGGAGGCCGGTTCCATGCCCGACGAGGAGCCCGAGTGGTCCGAGATGGGCAAGGCCGAGTATGGCCGCGCCGCTGCCGCCGAGGCTCCTGCCGACGCCGAGGCCGCCAAGGCCTAGTCAGCTTGATGGACTAACCGTTCCATCCATATGACTCGGAAAGACCGGGTCCGCAACGATGCGGACCCGGTCTTTTTTCTTGCGAGAACGGGTGATGCATGGGTGTCCTCGCAGATGTTTTGCGTGGATGGGCTCGTGCGTTGTACCATATAGACGTATATGTGTGCATATGAAAGGGGCCCCGTGGCCAAGACGGTATATTCCGATAACCAACAAAATGTCGATGCTCTGGCTGAGCGTCTGAGCGGACAAACGTCGCTTTCTGCCGAGCGGGCCAAGCTGGTTGCCTACGACCTGCTCTGCCGCAAGGCACTCAAGATCAAGTCGAGCGCGCTGGCACAGATTTTTCGCTCCGTGGATAAGGAGTGCGATACCAAGGCGATGCGCGATGAGCTTATCGCGGCAAAGATCGTGACCAAGATCGAGGGCAGCGGCATTAACGGCCGCCCGGCGTTCTATACCATCAATGCCGAGATTCATGATGCCCAGGAGCAGCCTGTCGAGGATTCCGTTGAGGCGCCTGCTGCGGAAGAAGTCGCCCCGCGTGAGCATATCGATACTGACGAGCTGCTCGATGAGCATGTCGTGCGTGCCTTTACCGCCAAGGCGGGCCGAGGCGGCTTTGGCGGGGGCGGCAAGCGCGATGCGCAGCGCCGCGCTCAGCAGGAGCGATTCCGTCGCGCTGTGGCTCAAAAGGATGGGGCCGTTACCGATGTTGTCGAGAACGAGCCTGTCGCCGAGCCGCAGGAGCCTGTGAAAGAGGAAAAGTCCGCTGAGCCTCAGGAACCCAAGCGTTGTCGCGGTGCGCATTTTAAGGCCGAGCAGCAGGATGTTGTGCGCGAGGCCGAAGAGGCTGCCGAGGTTGCAGACGATTCCGAGAAGCCGGCCAAGAAGGCCTCAGGCTCGTGCCGTCCCGGTCGCGGCTTTGCAGGTCGCACGTACCCCGTAAAGCGTCAGGAGAAGGTTAATCAGGTTCCGGAGATGCGGGCCGAGAAGGCCGTGAAGCCTGCCGAGCCGGAAGTCCGTGAACAGAAGCCTGTTGATGAGCAGACTGCGTCCGATACGGAGACTCAGGGCCAGCAGCCTGCGGTTGAACAGACGGGGGAGGGTACTTCGAGCAAGCCTCGCCGCCGCCGTCATCGTGGCGGTCGCGGCTCTAACGCTCAGGATGCCGCCGAGAATGTAGCGCCGCGCGACGAAGATGCGAAGGTGGATGCTCCAATGGAGCGGCCCAAGCGTCAGCCGGCGAAGGAGGGCAAGCCCGAACGTTCGCAGAAGCAGACGTCTACTTCGAAACGTGAGCGCAGTGTCCAAGGCGATTCTAAGCGCAAGTCTCAGAAGAAGCCCGATTCTGCTGCAGCAGATACGGCTGCCCAGCAGACTGAGTCGACTACCCATGGCGAGGTTTCGGCGTTTGCCCTGGCACGCGTTCTGGGCAGGCAGCTGCTCAAGGTCGTCCCCACGCCCACGGCGCTCTCCAAAATTAAGGAACAGCAGACCCAGATCATTAAGGTCGAGGGCAAGGACGGCAAAAAGGCTCCGCAGCGCACTCAGCACAACGAGATGTCCAACCGCAAGATTGCCGAGGAGATTGCGATCATCCAGGCTTGGATAGAGCAGAATCGCGGCGCCGACACGCCGGTCGCTTCGCGTCGCCAGCGCGCCTACCAGATTTTTAACGATGAGAAGGCCTTTGACGGCAAGCATGGCGAGCGTCTGATTCGGCGTATGACCGAAAAGGGCATTAGCATGCAGGCAATCAAGGTTGCTCCCAACCGTCCTGTGCACTTTACGGGCTTCTTTACGCTGGGCGCCGACAAGCCGTTCATTATGGTCGAGAACCTGGACACCTATGACGAGATCGTCAAGCTCCTGCGCGGCCGCAAGCACGCCAAGCTTTTTGGCACCAAGGTGGGTGGCGTGATCTTTGGCGGCGGCTGCAAGGCGAGCGTTTCACACGCACTGGATGATTATCTGGCCGAGATCGGCTATCGCTTTAACTATGTCTACTACGTGGGCGACATCGACCGAGAGGGTGCGCGCATTGTCGAGCAGACCCGTAACGCCAATGTGGTTGAGATTCGCCTGCATGCCGGTATGTATCGCGCCATGCTCGCCGAGCACAAGCGTCGCGTGAAGGCCGGCGGCGAGTGCGAGCCCGCGGCTGCCAACCAGGGTGTACCGCAGAACCTGGCGGCGACGATCAAGGATCTGCCCATGGTCACGCGCGTACAGTTCCGCAACGTGCTGCGTGAGGGCGGACGCATTCCGCAGGAGATTCTGATGACCGCCGACTATCGGGATGGCGACTCGGGAAGCTTCGACCGCATGCTGAATAATTAGTTCCGCCGGCCCCGGGAGAGCGGGGACACCGGCTTAGGTTTCCTGCTCTACAGTCCTGCTCACGACGGAGGCCACATTAAGTGGCCTCCTGTTCGTGCGGA
>JAGZBF010000011.1:0-69203 GCA_018370025.1 Collinsella sp.
CAACCTCGTTGCGGCGCGGCTGCGCCTCTGGCACTTCAACAACATTGTCGCAGCCCCGACCCGCGGTCACGAGCGGGGGCTCCTGTCGTTTCCGTGCCCTCGGATTGGGTCATAGTGTCTGACTTATGCTCAACCTATGGCGTCATCTCGCCCCAAAAGGGCCTCCCTCGCTCTGGCGGGTTTTCGCTGTCGGTACCAAAACATCGGTGTTGTCGAAGTAGTCATTGGGGACGTTCTTAAATGACTACATAGCATGAGAGTGGATAATCTCCCGGTTTGAGCCTGCATTCAAGCTCAGAGTGGGAGATTGTCCACTCTCATTTGTTATGTGTCCGAAAATCCACGCTCGTTTCTGCTCTTCCTACATCTGAAGGAAGAGTTCGTGGAGGCGGGTGTCTTCGTCGAGTTCGGGGTGGAAGGTTACGCCGAGCTGGTTGCCCTGGCGCGCGGCGACGATACGGCTGTCGACTTTCGCTAAGGCCTTTGCGTCGCCGTGGACCTCGACGATGCGGGGCGCGCGGATAAACGTCAGCGGCACCTCACCGTCGATGCCGGCTACCTGCCCCTTGGCTCGAAAGCTGCCGAGCTGCCTGCCGTAGGCATTGCGCTCGACAAGTACATCCATGGTTGCCAGGCGCGGCGTCCCCTTATCGTCGTGGGCGGCAAGGTCGCGCGCCAGCAGAATCAAGCCGGCGCAGGTGCCCAGGACGGGCATGCCTTCAGCGATACAGGCACGAAGCTCCTCGAGCATGCCCAACTCATCAAGCAGCTTCCCTTGAACGGTAGACTCGCCGCCGGGAAGTACCAGACGGTCAAAGTCCTGCTTCAAATCAGTCGCCTGCCTCAGCTCAATACAATGTGCGCCCAGCTCGGATAGCCTTGCCTCGTGCTCGGCAAAAGCACCCTGGACCGCCAGCACGGCGACTGTCTGGTCTGCGTAATCGCTCATGTGCGATCCTTTCTGCTGGACTAGCGCCCGCGCTCCTCCATGATGATCTCGATCTCGTCGGCGTTGATGCCGACCATGGCCTCGCCCAGGTCCTCAGAAAGCTCGGCGATGAGCTTGGCATCGGTGAAGTTTGCCACGGCCTTGACGATGGCGGCTGCGCGCTTGGCGGGGTCGCCGCTCTTAAAGATGCCCGAGCCGACAAAGACGCCTTCGGCGCCCAGCTGCATCATCAGCGCGGCGTCGGCGGGGGTCGCTACGCCGCCGGCGGCAAAGTTCACGACGGGAAGCTTTCCCGTGGCATGGACCTCGCGCACCAGCTCGACCGGAACCTGCAGTTGCTTGGCTGCCTCAAAGAGCTCGTCGTCGCGCAGGGCAACAACGTCGCGGATCTGCTTTTGGATTTTGCGCATGTGACGCACGGCCTGGACGACGTCGCCCGTACCCGGCTCACCCTTGGTGCGAATCATAGTGGCGCCCTCGGCAACACGGCGCAGCGCCTCGCCCAGATCGCGGGCGCCGCAGACAAATGGCACGTCAAACTGGGTCTTGTCGATGTGATAGACGTCATCGGCAGGGGAGAGAACCTCGGACTCGTCGATGTAATCGATCTCGATGGCCTGCAGGACCTGCGCCTCGACAATGTGACCGATGCGGCACTTGGCCATGACGGGGATGGAGACGGCCTCTTGGATGCCCTTGATCATCTTGGGGTCGCTCATGCGCGAGACGCCGCCTGCGGCGCGGATGTCGGCCGGGATGCGCTCGAGTGCCATGACGGCGCAGGCGCCTGCCTCCTCGGCGATACGTGCCTGCTCGGGCGTGGTGACGTCCATGATGACGCCGCCCTTGAGCATCTGCGCGAGTTCGCGATTGAGTTTGACGCGATCGGCCTTGCTGGTCTGTTCTGCCATGGTTGCTCCCTTGGTTGGCATGTGCATTGCTTGACGGAACATCCTATCGGGGAGCTGGGTATGGCAAAATACTCAGTTTTCGAGATAATAATAAGGTCAGCCTAATACCAGATTGAACAGCTCGATAAGGTCAGGTGGCAAACTCATGCTTGACTACAATTTGGAAAAACGCGGCGAAGCATCGCTTTATGAGTATGTTTACCAGCAAATTCGAGATGATATTGTTGCTGGACGTATTGCGGCGGGGGAGCATCTTCCGTCTAAGCGCGCATTTGCCAGTCATCTGGGAATCAGTGTCATTACCATCGAGAATGCATATAGCCAGTTACTTGCCGAGGGCTATATTTGCTCAATGCCGCGTCGTGGCTACTACGCTTGCAAGCTTCCGGATGCACCGGTTTTGCCTTTGGCTTCGCAGGGCATCGACCGAGATACCGTCTCTGTGGGCCTCAGCGCGCATGATGTCAACGGACAGGTCGAGCTGTTCGATGCACTTTCTCCTTCCGCTTTGGAGGCGGCGCGGCTTTGGCAAAGCGCACTACGGGCGACGCTGGCATCCGAAGATGAGCGCGAAATCTTTTCGCCCGCACCGGCGCAGGGCACCGCTCGGCTGCGACGCGCAATTGCTCACCATCTGCGTGGGACAAGGGGCATGAATGTCGACCCCAACAACATTGTTATCGGTGCAGGCGCCCAGCTGCTCGATACCATGTTGGTTCAGTTGCTTGGAGCCGACAAGGTGTATGCCGTTGAGGACCCGGGCTATTTGCGTCTGACGCGTATCTATCAGGCTATGGGCTGCAAAGTTCGACATATCCCGTTGGATGACGAGGGCGTGGACTTGAGCACTCTGCAGAAAAGCGGGACCGATGTCCTTCACCTGATGCCGTCCCATCAGTATCCGACCGGCCTTGTGACGAGCATTGCGCGTCGCTATGCGCTTCTGAGCTGGGCCGCCGAGCGACCAGGTCGGTATCTCATCGAAGATGACTTTGATTGTGAGTTTCGCCTTGCCGGGAAGCCGATTCCCGCGCTCGCATCGATCGATGCCGCCCAGTCGGTTATCTACACCAACACGTTTTCGAAGAGCCTTTCATCGGCGTTGCGTTTGGCGTATATGGTGTTGCCCGATGAGCTAATGGAGCGGTTTAGGCGCAACCTTGGTTTCTACGCCTCGTCGGTGAGCTCTGTTGACCAGGTCGCTTTGGCTCGTTTGCTGGAATCGGGTGATTACGAGCGACATGTGAACCGCGTGCGCGTTCGTGCTCGTGAGGCGCGTGATGGCCTGATGGCGCTTGTGCGGAAGGTATTTCCGGCAGGAGAGGTCTCGATCGAGCATGCAGACGCGGGCCTTTACTGCACCGTAGTTGCGGAGCGCGGAGCGGGTGGAAGCTCTTTTGTGCGGGCCCTCACGCGCTCGAGTATCCCGTTCGTCGATGTCAGTGACTGCTTTTGGTGCGCTGATGGCGCATCTGTCCCTGAAAACTCAACTCAAATTCTTGTTCAGTATGACGATTTGAGTCCAAAAGTGCTTAATACCTTGGAATTGCAGCTAATGGGGGCACTCTGCAATCTAAGTGAGTAGACTTTTGGCACTTTGGCGACCAGGCAGTTTTGTAACAAGCTATCTACCTGCGGTTTTGAAAAGCAGGATGACCGGCCTGCTCGGGATGTTCAAAAAAGTCTACTCACTTGCCGCATAAAGCTTTTGCATGCGAAAAAAATGGGGTTTTCAACAGGGCTTCGTCCAGCTCTCGACAAGCTTTTGGCCAGTTGGGGAGGGCTGTTGAAAACTTGGCAGTCCGTTCGGCGCCATTTTTGGTGCGTTCGCGCCAATGCGTGACTGACTGGGTTGAAATTCGTGTTCTCCTGTGCCTATGAAGGATCTACTTTGTGACATATCGGCTTTTAGGTACTGGCGTTTGCCTCCTCAAGTCCGCGCTTTGTGTCCGCCGCTTCCACGACCGGAAGAAGACCGGCAGCGATATGATCTCGCCCGCAACCCGACGGCTGCGGTCGGACTCGGTTTTCCGTTGTATACATTGGTTCGGACGAGAAACAAACGGACTTGTCCAGCCAGCATTAGGCAGCGGCTGTTTCTTGGTGAGCTTCCCAGGGAATCCGTGCTGGAAACGGAGCATGGGTTTTTGATTACGTCTCCTCTACTGACGGCATTCATCATGTCGCGGCACCTGACGGATCTCCAGCTTCTTTTGGTATTGGCGGAGATGTGTGGCTTGTTTGCGGTGTGCGCTCTGCCGGCGGCACTTGAGGCGGAGCTTTCGCGTGCAATTGATTCGGGCGCGATTTCGACAACGTTCGGTTGGGTGCGCTGCCCGTCCGAGGACGGCATCGCCTCAAATTTATGGCGTCGAGACGCTTTGGTTTTGGGCGGAGACCTTGACCGTTTTTGTTCAGATGTTTGCGGGATGCGTTGCGGCAATAGATTTATAGCGGTATCGCAACTCGTTCCATTGGGTGCCGCGTCGCCTTTTGAGGTCGAGGCGTATTTGTTGCTTGGACTGCCGCGAGCCCTGGGAGGCGAAGGTTTTTGCGGCATAGAGCTTAATGTTGAAGTGATGCTAAACACAAGTGCTCGAGCGATTGTGGAAAAGTCCCGTGTATATATCGACCTACTTCTTTCTTCGCCGGACGGCAGGCGACAGGTGGCCATTGAATGTCAGGGAAAGGCCTCGCACGGACGCGCAGGGGATGGCTTGCGTGACGCTGACCGCATGACGGCCCTTCAGGCCATGGGCTACGATGTACTTCTCCTGACACACAGACAGATATCCGATGAGGATAGATTCCGCGCGATCGTTAAGGCCATATGCAGGATGCTCGATGCTGAATATCGTGATAAAAGCTCAGATGAGCAAAGGGCTGAGACATTACTCCGGTCTGAACTATTCGTTGACTGGACAAAATTGGGAGTAATCGACGGGAAGATGCCCGTTAGACACAAAACGGCTCAATCGTGGACGGCTGCGGTTCTAAGTGAGTAGACTTTTGGCACTTTGGCGACCAGGCCGTTTTGCAACAAGTCATTTACCTGCGGCTTTATAAAGCAATATGGGTGGTGTGCTCGGCAAGTTCCAAAAAGTCTACTCACTTAGTTTTTGACGAGAAGCCGATGCCGAAGGCGGTCCTATTTCAGGGCGTTAACAAGTTCGTGAGGCACGAAAAAGGCCCGAACCAATACGGTCCGGGCCTCATCGAGCTTGAGGTTATGTCTCAGGCGGTTGGCTTAGCCAAAGTAGCGCTTGAGCAGGCCGGCGAAAGCCTTGCCGTGGCGGGCCTCGTCGCGAGCCATCTCGTGCACGGTGTCGTGGATGGCATCGAGGCCAGCGGCCTTGGCGCGCTTGGCAAGATCGGTCTTGCCGGCGGTGGCGCCGTTCTCAGCCTCAACGCGCATCTCGAGGTTCTTCTTGGTGGAGTCGGTCACGACCTCGCCCAGGAGCTCAGCGAACTTGGCGGCATGCTCGGCCTCCTCGTGGGCAGCCTTCTCCCAGTACAGGCCGATCTCGGGATAGCCCTCGCGATGAGCGACGCGAGCCATGGCCAGGTACATACCGACCTCGGAGCACTCGCCCTCAAAGTTGGCGCGCAGGTCGGCAACGATGTCCTCGGAGACGCCCTCCATCTTGGCGACGCCCACGACGTGCTCGGCAGCCCACTCGAGCTGACCCTCCTCCTGCTTCAGGAAACGAGAACCGGGAACGCCGCACTGGGGGCACTTGAAGTCCTCGGGCAGTTGGTCGCCGTCGAACTCTTCCACATAACCGCAAACGGGGCAAACAAACTTCATGATTCGATCCTTTCGATCGATGGCGATTGTGCGCTCGTCCGGTCCCGTAAGGGCCCTCTCCGGACGTGCGTCTTGACGAGTTCTATTATCCATAAATGCAACCAAATGTGAAGCCTATTAGGAATGATTTTTAATAAAACAATTTCGAGATATAAAGATGTTGATTGATTAACGATTGGCAGGCCGTCTTTGACCGCCGCTGAGTACAATCGGGCGAGCAAATGTTGACCTATCAACAAATGAAGGAGTTTCCTTTATGCATCTAGCCCGTCGTGCCTGGTGCCGAACATATCAGACGGTTTTTCGCATTGCATTGCCGATCCTGCCCTATACCGAGCCGCGCATTTTAGAGCATGCCGAGGATGTGCCCGCGGTGCTTCAAAAGCGCTCGATCCAGAAGGTCCTTATCGTGACGGATCCCGGCATTGCCCGTCTGGGGCTCACGGCACCGCTCGAGACGGCGCTCGCATCCAGGGGGATTGGCGTTACGGTCTATGCCGAAACGCGTGCAAACCCCACGGTTTCAAACGTGGAAGAAGCGGCGTCCCTGTATCGAGAGAGCGCCTGCCAGGCCATTATCGGCTTTGGCGGTGGCTCGGCCATGGACTGTGCCAAGGGCGTGGGCGCACGCATTGCGCAGCCAAACAAGCCAATCAACAAGATGCGCGGCCTGCTGCGGATTCATCGTCGCCTGCCGCTGCTCATCGCCGTTCCCACTACCGCCGGTACGGGAAGCGAAGCCACGCTTGCGGCGGTAATTACCGATGACGGGACGCACTACAAATACCCCATTAACGACTTTGTGCTCATCCCGCGTTTTGCAGTCCACGACCCCGAGTTTACGTGCGGCTTGCCCGCTTCCATTACGGGGCAGACGGGCATGGACGCCCTGACGCATGCCGTTGAGGCCTTTATCGGGCGAAGCCCCACGCCCTATACGCGCAAGATGGCGCGACAGGCGGTGCAGCTTATCCACGACAATTTGCTCGAGGCCTATGAGCATGGTGACGACATGTGCGCTCGTCGCAATATGCTTTTGGCGGCGTATAAGGCGGGCGTTGCGTTTACCCGCTCCTATGTCGGATATGTGCATGCCATCGCGCACAGTTTGGGCGGCCGATACGGAATTCCGCACGGTTTGGCCAACGCGATCATCCTGCCGCACATGCTTCGCGCTTATGGTGACGCCGCCGCCCCCAAGCTTGCCGATCTTGCTCACATGGCGGGCATTGCGCCGGCTACCGCGCAGGATAGTCTTGCGGCCGAGGCCTTTATCGATTGGGTCGACCGCATGAACGAGGCCCTGGGAATCCCCAAATATGTTTTGGGCATTCGCCACTCTGACATTCCCGAGATGGCGGCGCATGCCGATGTCGAGGCCAATCCGCTATACCCCGTTCCGCTTCTAATGGACCGCTTGGAGCTCGAGCATATGTACGAAGTCGTTGCAGGTGGTATGTTTGAGGACGAGAATTAGGAGGGTCCATGAACACCGAGGAAATTGCGCGCATCGTCGGCGATCAGCGCGCCTACTTTAAGACGCACGCCACGTTTGATGTCGATGCTCGACGTCGCGCGCTCGTGAGTTTACGCGATGCGGTGCGGGCCCACGAGGCCGATATCGCCCATGCGCTCAAGATCGATTTGGGGGAGTCGCATGACGAGGCCTATATGTGCGAGATTGGTACGTCGCTTTCCGAGATTCGACATCAGATCGCTCACGTGGCTCGATGGAGTCGTCCGCGCCTGCGTCCGTGCGATCTCGCTAACGCCGTGAGCGTGTGCAAAACGCAAGCCGTGCCCTATGGCGTCACACTCATCATGGCTCCGTGGAACTACCCGTTTTTGCTAACACTCGAGCCGCTCGCCGGCGCCCTTGCCGCGGGCAATACCGTGGTCATCAAGCCGAGTGCCTATGCTCCGGCATCGAGCGCGGTGCTCAAGCAAATCTGTGAAGAGGCATTTGATCCGTGCCTGGTGACGGTTGTCGAGGGCGGGCGCGCCGAAAACGAAGCGCTGCTCGATGAGTGCTGGGACAAGATCTTCTTTACCGGTAGCGTTCCGGTCGGCAAACTCGTCATGGAGCGCGCAAGTAAAAACCTTACGCCCGTGACGCTTGAGCTGGGCGGAAAGAGCCCCTGCATCGTGGATGCGACGGCAAACTTGAAGGTTGCGGCGCGGCGTATCGCCTTTGGTAAATGGCTCAACGTGGGGCAGACCTGCGTGGCGCCCGACTACCTGCTGGTCGATGCGCGCGTGCACGACGAGCTGCTGGACCTCATCAGGGAAGAGGCCCGCCGTATGTTTGGCGAGCATCCGCTCGATAACGAGGATTATGGGCATATCGTCAACGCCAAGCATTTTGCGCGCGTGCGTGGGCTGATCGATCCCGATAAGGTTGTGCTTGGAGGCACGGCGCGCGAGTCATCGCTCAAGATTGAGCCGACGATTTTGGACGGCGTGGCCCCCGCTGACGCCGTGATGCAGGAGGAGATCTTCGGTCCCATCTTGCCGGTGCTGACGTTTGAGAGCCTAGACGAGGCCGAAGCGTTTATTACGGATCGTCCGACGCCGCTGGCCCTGTATATCTTTAGCCAGGATCGTGCGGTTCAGCAACGCTTTGTGCGCTACGCGCCCTTTGGCGGCGGCTGCGTCAACGACACCATCATGCACTTGGCTACGAGCCATATGGGCTTTGGCGGCATGGGCGCGAGCGGTATGGGGCAGTACCATGGCCGCGAGAGCTTCGATACGTTTAGCCACAAGAAGAGCATCGTGAACAAGGCAACCTGGCTGGACGTGCCGTTTCGGTATGCGCCCTACGCAAGCTGGAAGCACAAATTCGTGCGCATGTTTGTGCATTAGAAAAGGGCGCAGGTAATACGAACAAGTGTTCCTATTACCTGCATTTTGCGTTAGACTACTGTTATGGAGCACGGATGGGCCAACTCCCTTTAGAAGGGATTTGGTATGAACGTAAGCGATGTTATTTCGTTATTGGCGTTGTTGATTGCGGCTATCGAACTCGGTCTGTTTATCGGCCGAATGAAATAGCCGCCCCCGCGTAAGCGAAGACGGCCACTTCTCACGATGAAAACGTGTATCGGAGTTGGCAAGACCCGCGGCAACGGGTGCCATCCGTGTTCCTATCTTATCTGCAAGCGTTCTGTCGCGCAAGCGTTGAGGCAAACGATTGAAGGACGCAGACAGGATGTATTTGTGTCCGCACGGGACCGTAGACTTCTCAATAAGGTTACACACCGGTTTATCCGGCTGTTAGAGGAGCTGCTATGTACGAGCCTTCACGTGTTCTTCTGTCATTTCACATTGCAGGATTTCAGTATGCCGATGGCGCCTTGGTCCTGGGCGATCTTAAAGCGGGCGATAAGCTGACGCTGTGTGCCGAGCGCGATAATCCCCATGACCCTGAGGCGGTTGCGATCTATTACGGCAACACCAAGCTTGGCTATGTTCCGGGAAACGAGGTCGGCCCGCTGTCCTTGATGATGTATTACGGCCACGAGGACGTATTTGAGGCCCGCGTGCAACAGGTTGCTCCCGAGCGCAGCCCGTGGCATCAGGTGCGCGTTGGCCTCTATGTGGTGGATGCTCGCTAATCGGTAAGGGAAGCTGCCATGTTTGACGACGATGACCTGTTCGATTTGACGGATGATCCGTTTGAATGGGATATGCTACTCGATGACGATGAGTTGGAGCAGGGCCGTAGGAAACGGCAGGACAAGAAAACTCAGGGTGACGCTTCGAAAAAGCAAGACAAGCGCCGCCGCGGACTGTTCGGCGGGCTCTTTGGCTAACCGCCGCATCGCTGTGTCTGTATACTTAGCACCAGTTTGACGCGTTGCGAAATGAGGGCATAGACGATGATGTGGTTTACCGCCGACCTACACCTGGGCGATACGAATATCTTGCACGATATGGATCGACCGTTTGATTCGGTTGAGGAGATGAACCGCAGGGTCACCGATGCCATTAATGAGTGCGTGGCGGCGGACGACCGTCTCTATATCTTGGGAGACTTTACCTATCGTTTGCCCCTAGCGGACGCCGTGCACCTGCGCGAGCGTATCGAATGCAAGAATGTGACGCTCATCTGCGGTAACCATGACGGCGACTGGGAAGATCCCGACGCCCCGCAAATTTGGGAAGACGTGCGCGATTACCTGGAGGTTGCTCCCGGCTATGCCAAGGGCCATCGTCTGGTGATGAGCCATTACCCCATGCTCAGCTGGAATGGTAAGGCGCGTGGTGCCATCATGCTACACGGGCATATCCACAGCAGAGGAGACCGCACCAACGTGCGCAATCGCGACCGCGAACGTCCTATCTTTCGCTACGATGTCGGCCTCGACGCCAACGAGTACAAGCCCGTAAGCCGCGACCAGATTCTTAGCTTCTTTGGGCTATAGGGCGCCAGAACCACCACAATAGGGATAGGCACCTTTGCGGTGGTTCCGGCGCCGTTGCCATTATGGCGGCGGCGCCTTTTTTGTCCGTGCAGCGCGGTAGAGTGTAGGCGGTTGAAATTTGCGTTCATCGAGGAGCTGCTATGAATGAGATCAAGTGCCCGCATTGTGGCGAAGTCTTTAAGGTCGATGCGTCTGGCTATGCGGATATTGTCAAGCAAGTGCGCGATGCCGAGTTTTCGCGCGACCTGGATGAGCGTGTGAAGGCAGTCCAGCGCGAGGGCGAGCAGGCGCTGGAGCTTGAGCGCTCGCGTTTGACGGCTGCCTTGCAAAAGGCAGAGTCTCAGCGCAACGCTCAGCTTATCGAGCAGAAGAACGCTGCAGCTCAACAGCTGGCACAAGAGGCTGCGAAGCGCGATGCTGAGCTTGCCGAGCTGCGCGCCAAGCTCGAGGGCGCTGCCGCAGAGCGCGAGAGTGCAAGCCAGCGCGCGGCGGTTGAGGCCCGTGCCGACGCTCAAAAGGAAAACGCCGAGCTTCAGCGAGAAATCGACAATTTGCGTGCGCAGCTGGAGCGCAAAGATGACGAAGCTAAGCTCGTCGAGTCGGCGGCGCGCAACGCTGCTCAAAACGATTTAGCTGCACGTGATGCTCAGATTGCCGAGCTGCAGGCCAGGCTTGCCGCGGCGGACAAGGCCCAGGAGATGGCGCTTGCCGCCGCTGCGGCTGAGTCGCAGCGCGAGCTCGATGCCGCTCGCAGCGAGGCCGAGCGCGCGCTTACTGACTATCGCGCGAAGGTGCAAGAGAAGTTTTCCGCCGCAAAGGCTCAGTCCGAGCAAGAGGCTGAGGGTCTGCGCGCCCAGCTGCGCGAGCAGGAGCTGATGGCAAAAATGAACCTGTCGGAGGCGGTCGCCGCGGCGGAGCGAGAGCGCGATGAGGCGCGTGCCAAACTGACGAGCGAGCTGGCGGTGCGCGATTCTCGCGAGGAACAGGCCAAGGCGGCACACGAGCTCGAGCTTGCGCAGGCCAAGCGCGCGAGCGATGACCTGATTCGCTACAAGGACGAAGAGATCGAGCGCCTTAAGGACATGAAGGTCCGCCTGTCCACCAAGATGGTGGGCGAGTCGCTCGAGCAGCACTGCGAGACCGAGTTTAACCGCCTGCGCATGACGGCGTTTCCCAACGCGTACTTCGAGAAGGACAACGATGCGTCCGAGGGCACCAAGGGCGACTTCATTTTCCGTGAGTGCGACGCGAGCGGCAACGAGGTCATTTCGATTATGTTCGAGATGAAAAACGAGAACGACGAGACTGCGACCAAGCATAAAAACGAGGACTTCTTTAAGAAACTCGATCACGATCGTCGCCAGAAAGGCTGTGAGTACGCGGTGCTCTGCACGTTGCTCGAACCCGAGAGCGAGCTTTACAACGCCGGCATCGTGGACGTGAGCTATCGCTACGAGAAGATGTACGTGATTCGCCCACAGTTCTTTATTCCCATGATCACGCTTCTTCGCAACGCCGCCATGGGTTCGCTGCGCTATAAGCAGGAACTGGCGGAGTACAAACAGCAGAATATCGACGTCACGAACTTCGAAGCCAAGATGGAGAAGTTCAAGAATGATTTCGGTCGCAACTACGAGATCGCGAGCCGCAAGTTCCAAACGGCGATTGATGAGATCGACAAGACGATTAGCCACCTGCAGAAAACCAAGGAGGCGTTGCTGTCCTCCGAGAACAATCTGCGCCTAGCCAACAAGAAGGCGGACGATCTTACCATTCGCAAGCTCACGTGGGGCAACAAGACCATGAAGGCCGCGTTTGACGAGGCGCGCGGGGCTGCGACAGAGACAAACGATGAGCCAGCCGAGGCGGATTCGTATGAGGTCGAGGGTGCCGAGTAAGGCATAGCGTATAGTGCAAAAGTGGGGCCGCTGGCGATATTGCCAGCGGCCCCGTTTCGTTCCGGTAAGTTCGGCTAGTCTTCGAGCAGGTCCTCGATAAAGCCGACACGGTAGTTTTTGAAGATGACCTCGCCGCCGTCTTGCGTGGCGTCCAGGTCGACATCGCCCATGATGCCAAAGTCGTGGTCGCCATCCTCGTCGGCAAAGATCTGGTGCACGTGCCATACGTGCGCGGTCTTCTCGTCGGACTCGTCAATGGAAAACATCGCGGCGCTGCGGGCATCTCCGTCGGTGAGGATTTCCTCGTGCTGCTCGTGGTAAGCGTCGAGTGTTTTTTGCCAGCGGATCTCGCTCATGCCCCAGTCGTCGTCGAGCTCGCCCAGGTCGCGAACGTGCTCGCGGGCGGCAAGGGTCACGCGGCGGAAGAGCGCGTTGCGCACCAATAGCGTGCAGCCGCGACGGTCCGCCACGACCTCGTCGATGCCCTGCGGCGGCGCAGCATCGAGGGCTGCCGGGTTGCCGGCGTTCTCCCACTCATCCACCAGGCTCGAGTCCACCGAGCGCACCACAAAGCCCAGCCACGAGATAATGTCGCGCAGGCGCTCGTCGCGCTTCTCGATGGGCACGGTGCGGTCGAGTGAACGGTAGGCCTCTGCTAGGTAGCGCAGCAAAATGCCCTCGGAGCGGGCGATGCCGAGCTTTTGGATATAGCCCTTAAAGTCGCTCGCGCTCTCCAGCATGTCGCGCAGGACGCTCTTGGGCGAGAGCTGGTAGTCGTTGGCCCAAGGTACTTCTTGGCAGTACTTGTCGAAGGCGGCATCGAGCAAGTCCTCGAGCGGCTTTTCGTAGGTGACGTCCTGAATGCGCTCCAGACGTTCCTCGTACTCTATGCCGTCGGCCTTCATTTCGGCCATCGCGCGGTCGCGCGCGGCGCGCTCCTGTGCGCGCAGCACCTGCTTGGGATCCTCGAGCGTTGCCTCGACCATCGAGATCAGATCCATGGTATAGGTCTCGCTCTCGGGGTCGAGCAGCTCCAACGCGGCAAGCAAGAACGGCGAGAGCGGCTGATCGAGTGCGAAGTCCTCGGGCAGATCGACCGTCAGCGCGTAGTCGATGTCCGGCGCGGCGTCAGCCGGAGCGTCGGGCGCGGGCGGCACCTCGGTGCGAACGACGACGCCGGAATCGATGAGTGTGGCGAAGATTTCGTCGGCGCGAACCTCGAGCTTGGCCTTTTCCTCGGGAGTCTGCAGGCTCGTTTCGATGAGGTCGTGTACGCGGGCTCGGGCATCGCCGCCCTGCTCGACCACGCTAATCACCATGGAGTGTGTGATGCGAAGGCGCGGCTTGAGCGTCTCGGGCTGCGTCTCGATCAGGCGCTCAAAGGTCTGCTTGTTCCAGGTGACAAAGCCCTCGGGGGCCTTTTTCTTTTTAATCTTGCGGAGCTTCTTGGGGTCGTCGCCCGCCTTGGCCATGAGTTTGGCGTTCTCGATCTCGTGCTCCGGGGCCTCGGCGATGACCATGCCCTCGGTATCGAAGCCCGAACGGCCGGCGCGACCAGCGATCTGATGGAACTCACGGGCGCGCAGGCGACGCATCTTGTAGCCGTCGAACTTGGTGAGCGCGGTGAGCACCACGGTGTGGATGGGCACGTTGATGCCGACGCCGAGCGTATCGGTGCCGCAGATGACGGGCAGCAGGCCCTGCTGCGCCAGGCGCTCCACCAGCAGGCGATAGCGCGGCAACATGCCGGCATGGTGCACGCCGACGCCGCATCCAAGCAGGCGTTTGAGAATCTTACCAAAGGCCGTGGAGAAGCTCGTCCCCTTTGCCGCTTCTTTGATGGCCTCGCGCTGCTCCTTGCTGGCGATGCCAAAATTGGCGAGCGACTGTGCCGTTGCAAGGGCGGCATCCTGGCTAAAGTGCACGATATAGAGCGGGGCCTCGCCGCGGCGCATGGCGAGCTCGACCGTGCCCTCGAGGGAGGTCGTCACGTAGTCGTAGCTCAGCGGCACGGGGCGCGGGGCATCGACGACCAAGTCGCAGGTAGCACCGGTGTGTTCCTCGAGTGAGGCGGCGATGGCAGTGACATCGCCGAGCGTGGCGCTCATGAGCATGAATTGCGTGTGGGGCAGGGTGAGCAGCGGCACCTGCCAAGCCCAACCGCGGTCGGGGTCGGCAAAGTAGTGGAACTCGTCCATGGCCACGCAGCCCACGTCGGCATCTTCGCTCTCGCGCAGTGCGTCGTTGGCAAGGATCTCTGCCGTGCAGCAGATGACGGGTGCCTTGGTGTTGATATGCGTGTCGCCGGTAATCATGCCTACGTTATCGCGGCCGAGCACCTGCACAAGGTCGAAAAACTTCTCGCTGACCAGAGCCTTGATGGGAGCCGTGTAGTAGCAGCGCTTGCCCTGCGCCATGCCCATAAAGAGCATGCCCAGCGCGACGAGCGATTTACCCGATCCGGTCGGTGTGCCTAAAATGACGTGATCGCCGGCAGCCAGGTCCATGAGGGCCTCTTCTTGGTGATCCCACAGTTCAATGCCGCGATCGCTCGTCCATTCAAAGAAGCGTTCGAGGGCTTGATCGGGCGTGAGCCACGGTTCGGGCTCGCTGCCGTCCTCGGGCTCCCACCAGGTGGGGGAGAGCGCGCCGAGCGAGCCAAACTCGGCTTCGGTTCCCGTGCCGCCCGAGAATGAGCTGGCGGCGCCGGCGCCGGAGACGGTGCTGGCGGCGGTATCTGTCGTGGTCTGTGCCATGTGGTTGCTTTCTCTCGCGATTGTCCGCCAACTATTATGGCGTAGCGGCGCATCGATGCGTTTGCAGGCAAGAAAATGCAGGAAATGGGCGTTCTGCCCGGCCGTTTGGTGCAGTTGCCAGCTAAGTGAGTAGACTTTTTGCGATGTCGCGAGCACATGGATTTTGCACAAGGGTTCTATCTGCGGTTTTAGTTTTCGTTATGCGGGTTGTGCTTGGCTATTGCAAAAAAGTCTACTCACTTAGGTTTGAGGGTTGTTTGCTGGCGCCTATTCGCGCTTATTTGCTGACGCCGCGACCATCAGAAGCCCCTAGGACTCTTGCGGCAGGCGCTTCTTGCCCTTGCGGGCACGGTTTCTGAAGTTCTCGACGGCCTCTTCCATGCCGAGAGGCACGTAGGTGAGCTCATCGAGGTTTTCGGGCAGGTAGCAGGCAAGGCTTTGCTCCTGCGCGCGGCCCGCCGCGAGCTGCTCTTCGATGGGTTCCGCGCCGGGCGTAGCGCAAATGCCATAGACGGCGGCGCCCATCTCGCGCGTGCGGCATTCATATTCGGTCTCGGGATGCTCGGGATGGTCGCGGCGGACGTCGTCACTTACCCAAAGCGTATCGTAGCCGGCTGCGGCAAACTGTCCCAGGGCGTAATCGCGCAACGGTTTGCTGTCGGTTCGCAGCGTTACGGTGGCGCCGGCTGCAAAGAGCGGGCGATAGAGCATCAGATGGTCGACATGGACGAGGCGCTTTTTGGCGTACTTGGCCTTGGGCCGCGGCGTGGGAAAGTTGATGGTGATGGCATCGAGCTCGCCTGTGGCAAATAGCTGCGGCAGCGATGCGGCGCCTCGAGGCAGAACGAGTGCGTTGGTCAGTTCATGCTCGCAGATTTTCTGTGCGGCATAGGCGATGCAAATGGGCTCTTGGTCCATGCCGATAAAGAGCGTGTTTGGCTCGTGGGCCGCACGCTCTACAAGGTACGTTCCCTTGCCGCAGCCAAGATCCAGGTGAAGGTGTTCGAATGGCTTGCTGCCAACTGGCGCACAGACTTCACGCCAATCTCCGGCATAGGCTTCGGGGTTCGTCTCAATCGCATCGGCGTAGCGCTCCAGGCGCTCCTCGAGCACAAAGTTCTTAGGCGTGCGAACGTGGACGGCTCCCATGAGGCTCCTTGGTCATAAATATGGAACGCATAGCTGCGCGTTCCGTCAATGGGTTGAAAAGGGTGGGCATAGTTTGCCCGAAAGAAGCGGCACGGCTCGGCGGCGAGTCGCCGATACCTACAGGCGCTTGAGAATCACATAGCGGTTGAGCTCGCCGCTGCGACCGTCGGCATGGAAACGCTCAAGCTCGCGCACGGGGACCTCGCCACTCTTGTAGAACGTACGGACGCCGCGCACCAGGTCGGTGATCTGCTGATCGTCAAAGTGATGACAATAGCGGTAGGCGTGGCGGTCGTTTTGCCAGCCAATGAGGTGGTCGCCGGCTTCAAACTGCGCGGAATCGTAACCCTCAAACGGCGGGGTGAGCTCGGCGCGGGCCTCGGCGCGAACAGCCTTGCGCGCCATGCGCTCGTCGTTCATAAACTCCCAAAAGCTGATGGCGATGATGCCGCCCGGGCGCGTCTGACGCACCAGAGCGTCGAGCACGCGTACACGGTACTCGCACGACGGCACATGGTGCATAAAGCCAAAGCAGACCGAGATGTCGGCGAGCGGGGCGTCGAAAAGCACGTCGGGCGTCTCGGCGGGGTTGAGCTTCATAAGGGCGTCGAGCACGTCGAGTTCCTGGAAGTGCAGGTTGGGAATGCGCAGCGCGTGGCCATGTGCATCGATGGCCAGGTCTTGGCACGAGTCGACACCATAGAACTCAAACGGGCAGCTGGCATCTGCCGAGGGGTTTGCGCCATCGACGCCCTTGGCGGCAAGTGCGCCGCCGGCGGCAAAGTTCTCGAATCGCATATTGCCACAGGCAAGATCGAAGACGCGGACGGGATGCTCGATCGTGGCGACGTCGAGCTGTTCGAGCGCGATATCCATGGTGCGTACCCAGCCGGGCCACGGGGCCTGGCGCGTATCGGAAAAGGAAGCGGAGTGCTCGCGATAGAACGTGTTGTTGAGCTGGATGAGCGATGAGGCGAAATCGCGGTTCACGGCGCGGAACTCCCTCCGTTGGCGGTGCGAAATAAACAGTACGACCATACTACCGTTAACGCCGCAACGGGGACAACCGAGCTGCGGCTCATTGCTTTGTTTGGACACATTTCCGCAGCTCATATGCACCCGCAACCGCCGGTTGTCAAAAATCTCACTAGAATAGGTGGCATGCTTTTGGCGGTGGCGGATAGATTTTTAACTGTGCAAGGCGCCTTAAGAACAAAAACGGTCCGGCGGCACGGCTGGCATCACATAGGAGGAACCATGAATGTAGAAACTGCGCAGCGGCTCGCCGACCTTCGCCGCAGCAAAGGCTTTAGCCAAGAAGGGCTGGCGCGAAAGCTGGGGCTGTCGCGCCAGGCAGTCAGTAAATGGGAGCGCGCGGAGAGCTCGCCCGATACCGAGAACCTAATCTCGCTCGCCAAACTCTATGGCGTGAGCCTGGACGAGCTGCTCAATCCGAGCGACGAGATCGAGGACGATATCGAGTTTGAGAACGAGGACCGCGCCCGTCAGCGCGAGGCCGAGGCGGCAGAGCGTGCTCGCACCCATGAGGCGGCGGCGCGCGCTACGGAGGCAGCTACGCAGGCGAGTGATGCTGCGGCCAAGGCGGCGCAAGCGGCAAGTTGGAGTGCGCAGGCCGCCAATGCCGCTACGGCGCAGGCGACGAGTGGCACCGCAGTTGGCTCGACTCCGGTGAAGGGCCCGTTCCAGTCGTTCCCGTATTGGGCCGTGTGTTGGCTACTGTTCTTTTTGCTGATGTTCCTGTTTGGTGCCGGCCCCTTTGCCGCGCTGATCTTCTTCACGATTCCCATCTATCACTGGGTGGCGCGTGCACTCGATGGCGATTGGGCGCGCGGGGATATTCAGGTTGGTCCGGCACCGGTGGCGGTCAGGGCCCAGGGGAAGGATACTTCTGCGGAACCTGATGCTGACGTGGCTACCGCGGCCACCGCTGAGCCATGTGCCAAAGAAGGTGACGAATGATGAAGCTTTCGCATGAATCCAAGCTGCGCCTGGGCGTCGGCATCGGAGCGTTTGTACTGATTATCGGGCTTGTTTTTGGCGTTTCGCGGACTTTGATTCATTTTGATGGCCCGTGGGATCTCGACGATGTTATACCCGGCTTGTCCGGTATGGACGATGTGGTTGATGACGACGATTTTATGAACGATGGCGGTAACTATTCCGCTCGGCCTCAGCAGCTTTCGTGTACGACCTTTGATGCCGATGAGTTTCGCTACCTCGATTTCGATATCGATGCGGCTACGGTGGACGTCAAGGTTATTGATGGTAACAAGACTCGCGTTATCGAGCGGGGACGCGTTGCCAATGGTATGGATGCCTCCAAGGCCGCGACGCAGAACATCGCATCCGTCGAGGACTCGACGCTCAAGGTTTCCCAGTTTGGAAGTGATGACGGTAAGGCAATCGATCGCTCAGTTACGGTCGAGCTGCCGCGCCGTGTTGCCGAACATCTGAAGGGAGTCAACGCGCACGTGGGCTCGGGTGATCTGCAGATTGCCGGTGTCACCTGTGATGGTTTCGACCTTTTCCTGGGTGCGGGAGATGTAGAGTTTGCGGGCAGCGTGACTGATTCGCTCAGTGCTGAGGTCGGTTCGGGCGATGTGACGTTCGAGCTCTACCAGGCCCCCGCGAAGTCGATGGACGTGAGTGTGGGCTCGGGCGATGTGGAGATGATGGTTCCGAACTCGACGGGCTTTAAGGCGAGCCTTACCTTGGGCAGCGGCGACTTCGAGAGCGATTTCCTTCCGCTTGGCTACGACGGCGAGACCATTTTGAATCTTGAATTCGATAACGGCGATAAGTCTGCTACGTATCGTTTTGAGGTCGGTTCGGGCGACATGTCATTTGATTCAGAGTGACGGGCGGTTATCGAAGACTTATATACCATAGCTGCGCTGTTTGATGGAGGCGCCGGAGCCGTGACGGGCTCCGGCGCCTTTGCCTTTACAATGGGGTCATGGAACAGATTATCTTGAACATACTCGAGGCTCTGCGTCGCGGCGAGACCGTGGACGACAAAGCGCTCGTCAAACTGATACATGCCGAGGCGCGCCGTGAGGGTGCCGACAAACGCGATTTGGCCAAGCGCCGTCTGCTGCCGTTCTACCAGCGGGTAAAACGTGAGGAGCCGGCTCGTTGGGCTGGGTGGAATGTCGATGCCGAGCTGGAACGTCGACTGCTGCAGGTGCTGCGTATGAAGCCTCGTCGCACGGCTTCGGGCGTGGCGACCATTACCGTTATCACCAAGCCCTGGCCATGCTCGGGCGATTGCCTGTTTTGTCCCAACGATCTGCGCATGCCCAAAAGCTACCTGCACGCCGAGCCGGCGTGCGCCCGTGCGGAGCAAAATTGCTTTGACCCGTATCTGCAGGTGAGCGCTCGCCTGACCGCGCTTTCGCAGATGGGGCATGCGACCGATAAGATCGAGCTCATTGTGCTTGGCGGTACCTGGAGCGACTATCCGGAAGGCTATCAGACATGGTTTATGTCGGAGCTTTTCCGTGCACTCAATGACGATGCCGTCGCCGGCGTGGCGGCCAACCCCATGTTGGCACGTCCGGGCATCAGCCGTGCCGAGGCGGGGCGTCTGCTCGATGACGCTCCCGCCGATGCCCTGCCGCCTGTGGTAGCAGAGCGCCGTGAGCGCTATCGGGCCGCCGGCATTGCGACAGACGAGGTCGAGCTTGCTGCCGGCGTTGCCGACGAGCAGGGGCGTGTGGATGCTGCCGTGGGCGGCTATAACCGTGCGGTGCGTCGTCTGTACGGTCCCGGTACGCCGTGGGGCGAGGTCACTGAGTGGCAGACGGCAACGATGGAGGAGCTTGAGCGTCAGCAACGCATCAACGAGACGGCGAAGCATCGCGTGGTGGGGCTCGTTATCGAGACGCGCCCCGATGCCGTGACGCCCCAGGCGCTCACGCTTATCCGCCGCCTGGGTTGCACCAAGATTCAGATGGGCATCCAGAGCCTCAACCAGCACCTGCTCGATATCAACGAGCGTCGCATTTCGGTGGCTCAGATCGAGCGGGCGTTTTCGCTTGCGCGTCTGTTTGGCTTTAAGATCCACGCGCATTTTATGCTCAACTTGCTGGGCGCCACGCCCGAGGGGGACAAGCGCGACTACGAGCGCTTTATGACCGAGGGGGCCTTTATGCCCGACGAGGTCAAGGTCTACCCGTGCGCGCTCATCGAGGGCTCGCGTCTGGTGGGCCGCTATGAGCGCGGCGAGTGGCGCCCCTATACCGAGGAAGAACTGCTCGATGTGCTGGCCGACGACATCGTGGTGACGCCGGCGTTCTGCCGCATCAGCCGCATGATCCGCGACTTTAGCTCCGACGACATCATGGTGGGCAACAAGAAGCCCAACCTGCGTCAGCTCGTTGAGAACCGCCTGGCTGCTCGGGGTGACGGTGCGACGGTGCGCGAGATTCGCTATCGCGAGATCAGTACCGCGGGTGCCGACCTGGATGAACTGTCTCTTGATGAGGTCGCTTACGAGACGCCGGTGACGCGTGAACGCTTTTTGCAGTGGGTGACGCCCGAAGGCAAGATCGCCGGCTTTTTGCGTCTGTCGCTGCCCGTTCGCGCTTTTGTTGCCGCACATGCGGACGAGTTGCCGACGACGCCGGACGAGGCGATGATTCGCGAGGTACACGTGTATGGCATGGCGGCGCGCGTGGGGGATCAAGGCCAGGCAGCCCAGCACCATGGATTGGGACGGTCGCTGGTGGAGCGTGCGTGCCATATTGCTCGGGACGCGGGCTATGCGCGCATCAACGTGATCAGCGCGATTGGTACGCGCGAGTACTATCGCCATTTGGGTTTTTACGACCATGGACTCTATCTGCAAAAGGAGCTCTAGATGAACAAGCCAAGTGTTTCTGCCGGCGTCGTTGCCGGCGTTGCTCTGGGAGCCGCGGCGCTTGGTGCGGCCGCCGTCGCTGTTCGCGCTGCCTGTCTGCAGGTTGCGCGAACCCGCAATGGGTTGGCGCGTGTGAAACGCGTGCACGATGAGGGCGGCGATGAGATTCGCGTGTTGGTGCAAGGCGGCGTCTACCAAAGCGCGAGCTATGTCGGTGAGCGTTGGGCCGAGCCCGTCTTTGCGTACTATCGTGCGTTTGACGACGTGTTTGAGTCCGAGGATGCGATGCGCGACGCTTATGGTCACGGCATCGACCGTATGCTTATGCTGGGCGGCGGCGGGTTTGCCTATCCTAAATTCGCCCTGATGTCGCACGAGGGCTTGCGCATGGACGTCATCGAGTATGACGGAGAGATTACGCGCCTGGCGCGCCGTTGGTTCTATCTGGACGAGCTGGAGCGCACGGTGGGCGACCGCTTGCGGGTGATTACTGCTGAGGCTCGCTCGTATCTGGGTGTGACGAGTGTGGGCCATCGTCGCTACGACGTGGTCGTGAGCGATTGCTTTGGCGGTGCCGAGCCCGTACGCGAGCTGGCGACGGTTGAAGCGTTGCGTTTGGTGCGGGGCGGCCTAAATGTCGGTGGCGTCTACGTTGCCAATATCGTGAGCGCAAGCGAGGGGAGCGATGTGACGTTCCTGCGCGATTGCGCTGCCACGGCACTCGAGGTATTCGCCCACGCCTGGGTGGTCCCATGTGGCGATGCGAAGTTCGGCGGTGAGGAAAACTACCTGCTCATCGCCAGCGACGGCAACTACGCCTTTGCCGAAGCCGTGCCCTTCGACGCTGATTTTCTCGGCGCTGCCCTCCACGACTAGCGCGTCTCCCTGCGACCAGTCTGTTTATGACGGGGCTCCTTTAGCCACTCCTTGGTCATGCCAAAGTAGCTCAACAAGCCCCGTGCCGAAAAGACCGGTTTTATGTATGGTCGCGCCAGCTGCGGACACGCTGCTTCATGTCTTCGATGTCGAGCACGCCTTCGGCAAAGCCTTTGCGCACGAGCTCTTCTGGAACGAATTCGTCGTACCGATCAAAGTAAGGCACCTCGCCGGGATAGACGAGGTCGATGGGGTCGAAGTCTTTCTCGGCTTCGGCGGCGAGCACTTCAAAGAACGTCTCCTCGTCGGCCTTCATCTTAAACTGCATAAAGTACGGGCGTGACGGGTCGAGTCCGCGAAGGCCCAACTCAGCGGCGCATTTAATCTTGAGCATGCGCTCGAGCGCCAAAAAGGCGTAGCTGCCCAACCAGGGGAAGAGCACCCAGGTGTCGCCACCCAGGTTGATGAGCGGCTTAGTTCCCGCGCCCGAAATCTCGGCCGTATGGCGAGCCTGCGCCAGACGGGCCCGCGCGTTACCCATCAGGTACGGATACGCCGCGTGCTCGTTGAGCGCCTTGCGCATACGCTCGAGTACGTGTGTATTGATGTCGCCGGGGCAGTCGCCAAAGTAGGCCGGCACCCGGCCCTTGACCTGCGTGGCAAAGACGGTGTGACGCTTCCAGTCCACTTCCTCGACAATCCAGCAATGGCCGGCGATGGCAATGCGCTCACCGGGCGGGGGCGGGTTGACAATCGTGCCCAGCTCGGCCGATTCGCTGCGAACGGTGAACTCCTCGTTTTCCTGGAACACGGCGTAGAACTTAAAGTTGTTGATGATGCGCTCGCCCGCGAGACCCACGATGAGCCCGCCGCCCTCGGTGACTTGGATATGGTCGATCTTAATGAGGTGACGCAGCAACACGCGATAGTCATCGGCCGAGATGCGATGGAAATAGCTGAGTGTGAGCACGCGCTGGGCAAGCTCTGCCGGCGTGAGTTCGCCGGTGCTGGCAAGCGTCGACATAGTCTGGTGGTAGAGCAGGCTGTAGGGGAGTCGATCGAGCTCGGGCGGCTCGACCCACTTTTCCTCGCGATAGAGTTGTACGAGCGCGATGCCCTGCAGGAGCTTCCACGGAATGGTCTCGGGCATCATCGTGCGCGGCTCGGGTTCCTCCTCGCGCATGACAAACCACATCTCGGGCGGAAGATCGCGGCGCCCCGTGCGGCCCATTCGCTGCAAAAAGGAGCTGACGGTAAACGGCGCGTCGATCTGAAACGCACGCTCCAGACGGCCGATATCGATACCGAGTTCCAGCGTGGAGGTGGTGACGGTTGTCTGTGCCTGCTCCTCATCGCGCATGAGTTCCTCGGCCGTTTCGCGCAGCGATGCCGAAAGATTGCCATGGTGGATGAGAAAACGGTCGGGCTCGTGCCGGCTCTCGCAGTAGCTGCGCAGCATGGAGCACACGGCCTCTGCCTCCTCGCGCGAGTTGGCAAAGACCAGGCACTTGCGGCCGCGCGTATGCTCAAAGATATAGCCCATGCCGGGATCGGCGTTTTCGGGCGCGGTGTCGGTGGGGTTGAGAAGCGCCTGCTCGGTCGCTCGTGGGATGTCGACTTCGCCCTCGGGGGCCGAAGAAGTGCGACGGTCTTTGGGAGCGGCCTTGCCCCGTGCCCGCTCACGACGTTGACGGCGTTCCTCCTGTGTAAGCTGTCCGCTGTGGCGCACGTCTTGGGCGCCAGCCGGCAGCGCCGCGGGCGCCGCCGGCTCAATACGCTCG
This sequence comes from Collinsella sp., assembly GCA_018370025.1. Lineage (GTDB taxonomy): Bacteria > Actinomycetota > Coriobacteriia > Coriobacteriales > Coriobacteriaceae > Collinsella. The sequence continues at coordinate 23,438 of JAGZBF010000011.1, forward strand.
CAAGCAAGCATCTCGGCTTCTTGTGGACCCGTGCTCTCGAATCCCCGCTGCTGTGCCTGGGGACCCGAGTTGTAGAAGTGCTCCATGGAGATGCGCCACACGCGGCGCGGTTCCTCAAAGCGGGGGATGATGCAATCGCGTCCTGTTCCCTGTGAGAGAAAGGCGCCCGTGCGCTCGGGGTCGCCGATGGTGGCAGAAAGGCCGATGCGGCGGGGCTGCACGCCCGCCATGCGCGAGAGGCGCTCGATAAGGCAGAGCGTCTGACCGCCGCGGTCGCCGCGCATGAGCGAATGAACCTCGTCGATAACCACATAGCGCAGGTCGCAGAACATACGAGGGATTGCCATGTGCTTATGGATCAGGAGCGCCTCGAGCGACTCGGGCGTAATCTGCAAGATACCGCTCGGTTTTTTGATGAGCTTAGCCTTGTGCGACTGCGAGACATCGCCATGCCAGTGCCAGACAGGGATATCGGCCTCTTCGCACAGGTCATTGAGACGGACGAACTGATCATTGATGAGTGCCTTGAGGGGGCCAATGTAGAGGGCACCAACGCTTGCGGGCGGGTTCTCCCAAAACTCGGTCAGGATGGGAAAGAAGGCTGCCTCGGTTTTGCCGGAAGCTGTGGATGCCGTTAGGAGCACATTGTCTTGTGTGTTAAAGATGGCGTCTGCCGCCGCAACCTGGATAGAGCGCAGGCTCTCCCAATCGTGGGAGTAGATGAAGTCTTGGATAAACGGGGCGTAGCGGTCAAAGGCGTTCACGGGGCCTCCTCTCAAAAACGAATCTCTCAACGCGGCTGGCAACGGCTTGCTGCATTACAGTCTCAACGTTCGCCCAGATAAAACCTGCCAAAATAAACCTGTCCCTTTTTGGCAGGTTAGATGGTGAATTCGGCGAAGTTACGGTCGCCGCCTGCGGTGCCGGTGTCGCCTGTTGCTGCTGCCGGCACCAGCGCGTCGCCGCCGACGCTTTGCAGCAGCTCGGCTACGTTGGCGTCGGGGTTCTGGCATAGGATGTCGAGCAGCTCGATAAAGTCGCGAATGACTTCACGCGGCGTCAGATGTGTGTCGGCTCCCACACGACCGAACTCGATCTTGAAGAAGTCCACCAAGTCGTTCTCGGTAAGCGTGGGCGTCCAGCCAAAGTAGCCGGCGTGAATTTGCATGAGTTTTTCGATCAGCACCAGCAGCTCCTCGTAGGTGAGTGGCTGCAGACGGATGATGGGCGCGAGCATGTCCTTAAGGTCCTCGCGCGCAAAGCGACCCTGAGCGAGTCGGCTACGCAGAGCCTCGTAGGAGAACACGCCGCGTCGGCGGTCTTCGATGGAGGTTGGCGTGCCGCCCATGATCATGCCCAGGTACTGCGCCTTGCCCTGGAGTGTGTCGTTGTACATGGTCAGGATCTTCTCGTAGTTGTACTGGCGCGTGATCGCGTTGGGAATCTTATACAGATTCACGAGCTCGTCGATGAGCACCAACATACCCTTGTAGCCGCTGCAGACCAAAAAACGCGCGATGAGCTTAACGTAGTCGTACCAGTCGTCATCGCTGATGATGGTCGAGGAGCCCAGCTCGGCGCGAGCCTCGCTCTTGGTACGGTATTCGCCGCGGATCCATTTGGTCACGCGGCTCATGGCTTCTTCGTCGCCCTCGGATACGGCCGTGCGATAGCGGCGGAGCATGCGGGTGAAGTCGAAGCCGTGGACCATTTCCTCGAGCGGGGCCAGTTGGGCATTGACGACCGACTCGTCGACGTCGGCGTACGAGGCGACCCAGCGATCAAGAATAAGGTTGAGCGCACCGCCCTCGGGGCGCGTCTTGGTCGATATATTGCGTATGAGCTCGCGGTAGGTGGCAAGGCCCTGCCCCTGCCCGCCCTGCAGACGGCGCTCGGGGGATAAGTCTGCATCGGCGACGACGAATCCCTCACCCATGGCGTGCGTGCGGATGGTCTGGAGCAAAAAGCTCTTGCCGGCGCCGTAACGACCGACCAGAAAGCGGAAGCTCGCACCACCGTCGGCGATGAGACTCAGATCGGTGAGCAGGGCGCGGATCTCGACCTCGCGCCCTACGGTAATGTAGGGAAGGCCGATGCGCGGGACCACGCCGCCCTTGAGCGAGTTGAGAATGACGGCAGCGACGCGCTTGGGCACGCGGGGTGCTGCGGATGCGGTATCACTCATGGTCTAGGTATCCTCTCACGTCTGCTTCGTAGTCCTCAATAATCTGCGGCCCTGCCGCGCTAAATTCAATTACGGTGTCGCCCACCAGGTCAAAGAGCGCCTCGTTGATGGTATCGACTAGCATGTCCTCGCTCTGTCCTGAGTGCGCCACTGCCGATGTCGCTTGCGCTGCGTTTTGCTCGAGCAGTGCGCGAAGGAAGGCATCTGCGGCGGGCGCGAGTTCGTTTGTGGCGTCAGCGGGCGCAGCAGCTGCGAAAGCGGGCGTCGGCGCGAGAAGCGGTGCCACGACACCAAACTGTTCGGTGGATATGGTCGGCTCGTCGGTCAAGTCCTGCCGAATGGGTGCCACGACCGGTTCGACAATCGCGTCGGTTACGGGCTCGGCTTCCGGTTGCCCTGAGTCCGCTGCCTCGGCTTCTGCGGATGCGTCGTCCTCGCGTTCCTCATCGATCAAAAGCGCTTCGCGCGTTTGCGCGGCGGCGCTCCGAATGTGCCCCAGCTGGCTCAAATCGATATCGATCTTGATGGGCTGGTGTGCGGCGTCCCACGAAAGCCATGCCATGATCTCGTCATCGATGATCTTGGCCAGATATTTGGGGACCTTCTCCTCCTTCAGGGGGTGGGTGGGGTCTAGGGCCAGGCGTAGGCGTTGGTCGCAGGCGCGCATCATCTCACCAAGCTTGCTGCTTTTTTGCCTGCTGCCGTGAATTCGCATGCATTCCCAAAAGCCGTTTTGGCAGCGGTAGATGTGAATGGGGTCCAGGCGATATTCGCAGTCCTCGTGGCGCTCGGGCGCAAAGAATACGGCCGAGGCAAACATGGTGTAGGGCATGGCCGTCTCCTCCCCAAATAAGCTCGCCACGATGTCGGTCTTTCGGTGCGTGTCATAGTAGCGCGCCATACGGACATACACGGCGCACGCCACGTGGCGCAGATCGCGGTGGTGGCTGCGGTCGAGCCGCGAGTTACTTAGGTTGTACGTGGAGAGGGCGTTGATGGCGGCCATGAGTCGCTCCTCGCGCACCTCATCGGGCGGAAGGGGGAGCGTGGGCTCGGAGGTTTTGCGACGCTTAGGGGTCTGGCCGGACGGTGCCGGTGCTGGTACAAGGTCTCGCGCTGCGCGGCGTAGCTCGATAAGGGCGTTATCGAACACGACGGTTTTAGAGTCGCGAAGTAACTTGGGGTCGAGTCCGTGGAACACGGCGTAATCCTGCAGCCACACGCGCGCAAACCGGTCGATGCCGGGCTCGAAGGCGCGATAGACATCCCAAAAGGCCTTGATCTTGTTAAAACCTTCGAGCGGATCATCTATGCCAATGCCGCAAATCAGCTCATAGAGATACAGAAAGGCAAAGGATGTAGACGTTTCCTCGACGGTTCCGCGGCGCACTTGGGCACGCCAGGTAAAGTAGCCGCGCAACTGCCGGTCGCTCATGGCATTGTAGGTGGGAAAGTACGACTTAAAGGTGCCGTTGTAGGGACAGTCGTCCTCAAAGTCGGCCATCAGCAAGCCTTGGCGGTAGAAAAGCTCGGCCTCCGATAGCCAGCGGCCCGCGCCGCCCTTGGGGTCATCCTGCCAGCGCGATATCTCGCGCATCTTGCGGTATTGGTCGGGGAGGAAATTCTGCATCTGTCGGCCGGTTTTGAGAATCGGCTCGTCTGCGTAGATTTCGTTTGAGAAGCGGGCGGACTGATGGGTCCGGGCCTCGGCCATAATGCGCTCGATGAGCATCTTGATGTCCTGGTCGGCCACCGCTTCTCCTCTCCTAACGCAGCTTCGGTGACCTCATATCATAGCACAGCATCAAACAGGTGTTCGAGATACTGCTGCGTAGATAGATTTAGAACAGGAGGGCGTAGATGACGGCGATGACGACGGAGGGGAGCATATTGGCCGTGCGGAAGGTCTGAGGACGGATGAGGTTGACGCCGACGCAGAAGATGAGCATGGAGCCTACGAGCGAAAGGCTGTCGAGGGCTGCCGTAGTCATGATGGGGGAGAGTGCGCCGGCAAACAGCGTGATCGTCCCCTGGAACACGGCGACGGGCAGGGCGGAGAAAATGCAGCCGCGGCCAAGCGACGCCGTCATGGTGCAGACGATGATGCAGTCCAATGCGCCTTTCAGGGCAAGCGTTGACCAGTCACCGAGCAGACCGTCCTGGATCGATCCCACAATGGCCATGGCGCCGATACACACGGTGAGTGAAGTCGAGACAAAAGCGTTGGTGAACTCGTTATCGCCCTCGCTGCCGGTTTTGCGCTTGAGCCATTCGCCCAGGTTTTCGATGCCGGCTTCCAGGTTTATGGCCTCGCCGATGAGCGAGCCGAGGGCGAACGAGACGATGAGCATGGTGGTGCCGGTGGTCGCTAGCGCCTTCCCATCGATAAGGAGCATCTTTTGCATGGTGCCGCCAAGGCCGATAAACAGGACGCACAGCCCCGATGCTTTCATGAGCGTGTCTTGGATGCGCGGTGTAATGAAGCGGCCGCCCGCTAATCCCAAAAGACCGCCCGCAACTAAAAGCACAACGTTGATGATTGTTCCCAAGCCCGGCATGAGCCCTCCTGTATTGATGCCAACGTGGCAATCGTAGCAGAACGAAATGCGAGGTACATCGCGATTCATCTAATACGTTATATAAGTGGTATTAGGAATGATGCGCGGCATTTAAGCCTCAGGTGGTTGTCGGGACATAGGGATAGTATTCAAAGCGCAGTGTCATAAGCCGCTGCGGGGATTCAATAGCCGCGGCGATGATATTGGCATCGCGGGCACGATCAAACCCTTCGAGTTCGATCTGATACGAGACGTCTTGCATAATGTCCAGACGTCGCCAGGCTAGGAGTGTGTCACCATCGAATTCCAAGGTCTTGCCTCCGTCTGGAGCAACGGCGTATAGACGCAGCTTGGCGGTGGTTGCAGGGTCGACAACCGTGACCTTTTTAATTTCGTTTCGAGTATTCTTGGCGCCCAACAAGGTGAGCAGTGTTGGGGCCACGGCCTCGCCCGATGGCAAAAAGACGACTTCGATGGATTCGGGAAATGCGATGATAGCCGACTTGCGGACGGGCTGATTGGCGGCGGCAACTTCGATGTTCGCAGCGTCGATGACCTCTGTGTGGTCGAGTGCGGCAAGCACGCAACAGTTACCTTCATCGATCTCTTGAGGATCAGCAAGCCCCAGACTGTCCGCGAGCTCGGGATCGTTTGGATCGGCAGCGGGCTCATTCGGTGCTTCGAAAGAAGCTGGGGTGCTGTTTGTCGGCGACGGCGTGTCGCCCGCACCTGCTTCTTTATCCGCGCTCTCTTCTTGTATGGTTGCGTTGATGGGTTCGTCGTTTGAGGGGAGCGTCTTGGCGTCAAGCGCGGAGGGGAGAATTCCGATGGCTCCGGATCCGTTCCACTCCATTTCGAGAAGCGCCGGGTCGGCAAGAATGCGTTGCCTGCTTTGCGCGTGGGCATCGATTTCAATAGGGCCTGCCTCTATCCCTCGTGTAAGACTGAGTGATCCGGCTGGCTTCTCGAAATGAGCGTTTGTGTCTTTGGCGCTGACGGCGTAGAACAGCAGGGACGCTTCTCCCGCCGCGATGGCATCGGTGCCGGCTTTGGTCAGTCGCAACGATGCCGTGAATGAGAGGGTGGGCTGCGCATCGTCTGCATTCGCGGCGGCGCAGCCCAGACATATACCGCCTCCTTTCTCGAAAAACGTACCGTCGAAGGCGACCTTCGCTCCGTTCGCCGAGTCATCGACCGAAGCGATGTCGATGCGCAGCTCTAAATTGCATGGATCGCCATCCGCATCGAGCACAACCGAGCGCCACATGCAGACGGCGCACCCCGCCTGGGAGCCGTTTGCCTTGTTCGAACGATTGATATCCACGACTATCGAGCCGTCCGTATTACGACGAAGGCATCCCGAGGTTGAGATTGCGGCTTGTGCGATCGAAAAACGCTTACACGCAATGGCACTCGACGGATTTGGTGCGGAGCTTAGGGCTGCTGGTAAGGAGTCTGCCATGACGGGAGTCGCCCAAGCGGCGACGGGCGTTCCGGTTGCGAGCGCGCCGCAGAGTGCGACGACGGGCAAAAGGTTCTTTGATGCCATGGGGTCTCCTTAGCTAATTTAGTGCGGCCTGTCCGTGTTTTGTTTCTGGCTGCGTTTGATGTGCAGACCGAGGCCGGCGGTCCCCGCGCCTGCTGCTGCGGCGCCTGCTGCCAAGAGCCATCGTCTGTCGCCTGTCTGCGCCAACGGTTCCTCGCGGTCGCCGCGGTCGAGCTCCGAGAGGTCGACCGTCACTTGCGTGGCGGCCTGCGCCTGTTCTTGCTGGGCAAAGGCCATGGCTGGCCCAAACGCTAGGATGCTGACGGCGGCGGCCAGGGCGACAGCCTTATGCCGTGTGCGCACCGGGCTCGACCGTCCAGGTGATCGTTGCAACCTGATCGCCTTCGCCGGTTACGCGGAAGATGTCGCGCGTGACGCGGGCGACGTTTCCGCTTGTCTTGAGCTTAATTTTGTCCTTGCCGCCGGCAATGCCCTGGTAGCCCATGTCGAAGGCTGCATTCTTGGAAAGATCGAGGCCCGTCCCCTGCGTTGCGGCGCTGGCGTTCTGGAGTGCGCTGTCGGGGCCGACCTTAAAGTCGATGGAGTTCTGTGCGGTTCCGGCTTTGGCGTCGGCAGCAATGGTCCAGGTGTTCATGGCGTCGATCTTCATGTTGGTGACATGGATGCCGTAGACCGAATGATTGTCGATGGTGGTCGCGTCTTCTGAGGGGCCCTGAAGCGTGCCGTCGGCCTTGGCGACGAAGGGAATAACCGTCGGAACTTTGAACTCAACGTTGTCGATCTCGGTCCTGACCATTACTTTCGTGGTTCCAACGCGCCCGGCTGCCATAGCTGGCGTCGGGGCGGCGCCCATTGCGAGCGCGAGCGCGAGCCCTGCGCCCACGACGAGCGCTCTGGCTCCGTTCATGTTCCTGGTGATGTCCATGGTCGTTCCTTTCTATTCGCCGCGGGCCGTCCCCGCGATGATTGGACGAATGCTGGTGAATTGCGTGCGGTGCCGCGTCGGCCGGAAAAGCTAGTTCTCGGCTTGCTCAACCCGCACCTTGACACGTGTCGGATTGCCGTGGCTGTCGAGGGTCTTGGCATCGAGTGCCTGGATCTCGATGTACGCCTCGCCTTCTTTGATGTCGCCGGCGGGGCACGTTTCGATTGTCTTGCCGGTCTCGACCACACCGGATTCGTACATGGTCTCGTCGTTTTGGATGACGCGGAATCGCTGGGGAAATTTATTGTCTTGGACGTTTTGCACGTTGACGCGCAGCTTGCCGTCCTCCTGCAGCTGAGCGACCGGTGCGACCGAAATCGTCATCATGTTGTCGCGGACGATGGCGTCGAGCTCATCTTGGATTTCCTGACGCGTTTTGCCCTCGGCCGTCGTAACCGAAGCGCCCGCCTCGGGTACGGGCTGCGACTGCCAAGCGTATAGTCCTACGGCGACAAGGGCACAGACGATGGCCAAACAGGCAAGGATGAGCTTCTTGCGACGACCCAGGCCTGCAAAGTGGGGTGGCTTCTTCGCGCTCATGCGGCATCCTTGGCGGTATAGATGCGCGCAAAGGTGGACGGGTTCGCTCCAAAGAGCATGTGAAGCATCAGGCGGCGTGAGTAGACAAGCTCGTCGAAGTCGGGAGGGAGCTCGATGTCGTGGATATGCGCGATGCGGTGGGCGAGCGCCGAGAACGACTCGGGGTCGCAGATCACATCGGTGGTAACGTGGTAGACCGTCGTATCGGGGAATGCCTCTTCGTCGAAAGGCAGGAGATGGGGATCGTCGTCGACTTCGATGGCGATGCCGTACTGGGGCCAGTAATATGCCATGGGAACCTCCCTGCTTCCGGGGCCAAAACTTCTGTCGGTTTTGGCTGTCGATGCCGACGGTATCAGCCACTACTTGACCAATTGCTGACCAAATGCTTGACGGATTGGTGTCTCCGCAGGTAAAAGGCGGCAAAAAATACTCCAACTTTTTTCAAGCGACAATCGCGCGGTCGGCGACGGCGGGGCCATATGTGTCAAAAGCATCGTCTACCGAGGAAATCAAGCCGCTCGCCGAATTGTACGAACGTAAAAATCGCCAATTATGGAGACGGTCTCGAACACGTCGACGAAACGATGCGGTAACATCTCCCTGCAAACACTGTAGTTAGCTAAAGGGGGAGTTCGCGTGTCTGCAACCATCAAACCCTTCACCGACGAGTTCGAAGAGTATGGTCGCGATGAGTCTCGCGCATCGGGCGAGGCCTCGAGCATCTCGTTTCCGACAACGGAAGACGAGGTCCGTGCCATTTTGGAAAAGCTCCATGCCGAGCGTGTCCCGGTAACGGTTCAGGGCGCCCGAACCGGCCTTGCCGCCGGTGCCGTGCCCCACGGCGGGCATATCCTCAATACTTCCCGTATGAATCGCTACTTGGGCCTTCGCCGCGATGAACAAGGCCAATTTCTGCTGCGCGTGGAGCCGGGCGTTGTGCTCTCGGAGCTGCGCAAGCAGCTGAGCAAGAAGGTGCTGCCGACTGCTGGTTGGGACCAGGCATCGCTTGAGGCCTACGAGGAGTTCCAAGAGGCCCCCGAGCAGTTCTTTCCCACCGATCCCACCGAGGCATCTGCCTGTCTGGGCGGCATGGCGGCATGTAACGCCTCTGGTGCCCGCAGCTACGCCTACGGTCCCATGCGCCCACATATCACGGGACTCCACGTCGCGCTGGCTGATGGCGATTTGCTTGAGCTTCAGCGCGGCGAGGCTTTTGCCCAGGGCCGCCACCTGTCGCTCGTGACGGCAGTGGGCCGTACGCTCGAGCTCGATCTTCCCGGCTATACCATGCCCAAGACAAAAAATGCCTCAGGCTATTTCGTTGCGGACGAAATGGACGCCATCGACCTCTTTATCGGTGCTTGTGGCACGCTCGGCGTTATCACCGAGCTCGAGATTGCCCTGCAGGCGGCGCCTGCGGTCGTTTGGGGTGTGAGCTGCTTTTTCAATAGCGAAGACAAGGCCGTGTCCTTTACCGATTCCATGCGTCCCGTCCTGTCCCATGCGGCTGCCATCGAGTACTTCGACGCTGGCGCCCTGGATATTCTACGTCGCCAGCGCGAGCAGTCGACGGCGTTTGCCTCGCTGCCGGCGCTCGACAAAGAGGCCAAGGTCTGTGTCTACGTGGAGCTCGACTGCGATGACGAGGCCCAGGCGACCGAGGAACTGTACCACCTGGGATGGGTGCTCGAGTTTGCGGGTGGCCGCGACGATGCGACATGGGTCGCGCGCACCGAGGTTGATCGCGAGTGCCAGCGGTTCTTCCGCCATGCGGTCCCCGAGAGCGTCAACATGCTTATCGACGAGCGTCGCCGCACGGATCCCACCATCACCAAACTGGGTTCGGACATGTCGGTGCCCAATGCACGCCTTGCCGATGTCGTGGCCCTCTATCGCCGCACACTGGCCGAAAGCGGGCTTGAATCTGCTGCCTGGGGGCACATCGGTAACAACCATCTGCATGTGAACATCCTGCCGCGCGATGCGCAGGACTACCGTCGCGGTGGCGAGCTGTTTGCCCAGTGGGCTGCGGAGGTAACGGCTATGGGCGGTGCCGTTTCTGCCGAGCACGGCGTCGGCAAGATCAAGGCGGGCTTCTTAGAGACGATGTACGGTCACGAGGCCATGGTCGAGTCGGCGCGGCTCAAGCTCCAGCTCGATCCCGACGGGCAGCTGGGTCGCGGCAACCTGTTTTCGGAGAAGCTCTTGGATGAGCTCGTCCAGAAAGGGGGCGCGTGAAGATGAGCGATTTCCATATGGTGGTGTGCGTCAAGGCCGTGCCGGGCAGCACCGAGGTCAAGATGGACCCCAAGACCAATACCATCGTGCGCGATGGCAAGCAGGCGGTCATTAATCCCTTTGATGCGAGCGCTTTGGAATGCGCGCTGGCGCTGAAGGACGACTTTATCGGCTTTGGCATGGATGTGCGCGTGACGGTGGTGTCGATGGGCATCCCCGCGACCGAGTCGCTGCTGCGCGACTGCATCGCCCGAGGCGCCGACGACGCGCTGCTGCTGACCGATCGCGCCTTTGCAGGTGCCGATACCCTGGCGACCACCTATGCTCTCAAATGCGGCATCGCGGCGCTCGACGAGGACTTCGACCTGCTCATCTGCGGCAAGATGGCGGTGGATGGCGATACGGCCCAGATTGGTCCCGAGCTTGCCGGTGCCTTTGAGATTCCCTGCGTGACCGACGTGAGTTGCGTGCAGAGCGCGGGCTTTACGACCTGTGGCTCGCTGGCGCTCATTCACGGATGCGATGCCGGCGAGGAGACGGTGTATCTTGAGATGCCGTGCGCGATGACGACTGCCAAGGAGATTGGCCAGTTGCGTATGCCGAGTATTGCCGGTATTCGCGCGGCGGAGGAGGCGGACGTGCGCGTGGTCAGTGCCGCCGACGTGAACGCCGACCCCGCGCGTTGCGGTCTTGCCGGGTCGCCGACACAGGTCGTGCGCTCGTTTGTGCCCGACCGTGACCAAACGTGCGAGGCCGTTGAGGGAACGGCGTCCGAGCAGGCGGTAAAACTTGCCAAGATTATCGAGGGGATGGCATAGATGAGCGGACTGATTATCGATAGCGAAGCCTGTATCGGCTGCGGTCGCTGCGTTCGTGCCTGTGCCTCGGGCGGCATCGTAGTGGAAGGCGAGCGACCCAACCGATGCGCCCATGTAACCGACGGCTGCATCCTATGCGGTGGGTGTGTCGACGCCTGCCCTGTCAACGCTATCTCGATCGAGCGTGACGAGGCTGCTGGTGCGGTGGACCTTGATGCATATCGAGACATTTGGGTATTCGCGCAGACCGACGAGCGCGATACGGTGACTCCCGTTGCCTATGAGCTTATGGGCAAGGGGCGCGAGCTTGCCGATGCTCGCGGCTGCCGTCTGGTGGCACTGGTCGGCATGAGCCCCGAGGGCTCGCTCGGGGACCTGGAGCATCTGGTTTGCGCGGGCGCCGACGAAGTCCTGACCTGTCGCGACGAGCGCCTGCGCCAAAACGATGCGGAGGTCTACGCCCGCTTGATCTGCGATTTGGTAGCCGAACGCAAACCCGAGGCCATCCTATACGGTGCGACCGCTTTTGGTCGCGAACTGGCACCCGGCGTTGCCGTGCGTTTGCAGACGGGCCTTACGGCTGACTGCACCGTACTTTCGATGGATGCAGAGACGGGACTGCTGCAACAGACGCGTCCGGCGTTTGGCGGCAACCTGATGGCCACCATCATTTGCCCCAACCACCGTCCGCAGATGGCAACGGTGCGCCCCGGTATCTTTAAGGCTCCCGACTTCGACTACGGCCGCTCTGGCACGATCACCCAGATATCGCTTGCGGATGATGCTAAGGCTCGTGTCGAGATCTCGATTCCCGCCGAGGAGTGGGGACAGCAGCCCTCGATCGCCAATGCCGAGTGCCTGGTCGTGGTGGGTCGCGGCATTGGTTCCAAGAAAAACCTGCCGTTGATGCGAAGGCTCGCCGAGGCTCTGGGAGCCGAGCTTGGCTGCACGCGACCTGTCGTGGAGGCCGGCTGGTTGGAGTATCGCCATCAGATTGGCCAGACGGGCGTATCGGTTTCGCCCAAGCTTCTCGTGAGTATCGGTGTTTCGGGCGCCATTCAGCATCTTGCCGGCATCGGTGGGGCGGAGTGCATTATCGCCATTAACGAGGACCCGGATGCCCCCATTTTCGGTGCTGCCCAGTACAAGGTTGTTGGGGACGCCGTCGAGGTCGTCGAGGAGCTGCTGGCCCAGCTTGAGCGCTAGGCGCGCGCCAGCCAGTCGCGCATCTCGTCCTTTAGGCGGCTCCAGGTTGCCTGCGTGGCGGGGTCGGTAAAGGGCCGCGTAATGCCAAAGGGCGCGTCGAGCAGGCGGTGGATATCGCCCTGTTCGCGCGCCAGCGCGCGGCTTGCTGGATAGACGAGCTCAAACATAAAGCAGATAAGCCCCACCAAGAAGTCGGCGGGCTCATCGCGCTCATCGCGTGCGACGCAGCGGTGCTCGTCAAAGGCGGCAAGTGTCGGCGACGAGAAACGGCTGCCGAGAAACGTCTTCTCGTCCACCTTGAGGATAGTGTCGACGGTGCTGTCGGCGATGGTGCGCATAATGTCGATCTTGTCACCATCGCGCACGATATCGCAGAAGCACCGTGTACGCTCGTCGAGTTGTGCCGGCAGGCGAAAGTCGCTGTGATAGGCGATGCTCGCTCGGATGAGCTCGTCATGCGCACCGGTTTCGATAAAGTCACGGATGTCTGTCGTGGCGGGTGCATCGGCGGGATTCTCGCCAAAGAGGACCTCGATGCCCAGCGCCGCATGGCTCATGCTCTCGGCGTCCTTAAAGGTGTCCCAGCGTCGCAGCTGCTCAAAGCGGCCCATATCGTGTAGCAGGCCGCAAAGCCATGCCAGGTCAATATCTTCTGACGACCAGCCCTGCTCGCGCGCTACGGCATCGCATGCCTCGGCCACGTGGTACGTATGCTCGATTTTGAGCGCGATGCGTGGGTTGGTGGCGTCGTAGGCATCGGTGTAGCTTTTGAAGGCCGCGCGCGCCCGGTCTCGATCGATAGCTGTCATAATGACTTCCTAAAAAGTTGTGTCTTTCGATCCGGTGGCAATTGTAGGTGAACTCGGTTGCTGTCGGATGATGATTCTGCCGTATCGCTACATGCGGCTCGGAGACCTTGTCAGGATGAGAAGCGTATGGTGCTCAAAATCGTTAGAACCGTCTGGCCGGTGATGCTTACCTATGTTGCAATAGGCGCGCCGTGCGGAATGATCATGGGGCAGACGGGAATGGAGCCCTGGATGGTCTTTGCCCTGAGCAGCACGTTTGTGACGGGCAGCGGCCAGTTTATGATCTGCAATCTTTGGCTGGCGGGCGTACCGGCACCTTCGATTATCGCGAGCGTTGCCGCCATCTCCTCGCGTTTTGCGCTTTACTCGGCATCGATCGCGCCGCATCTGACGGGTGCCTCGAAGCGTCAGACGCTGGCTGTTGCCGCGACACTTACCGAGGAGGCATATGGCATCTCGCTTGCCAAGCTGGTTGAAGGGGAGGACTGGGGTCCGCTCGAGTCCTTTGTGCTCAACGCGATCCTCATCGCAACATGGGGCGTTTCGTGTACGACGGGCGCCATCGTCGGCGCCGTTGTCGATGTTCCCACCGCTATTGCGGGTTTTGTCTGCACATCGCTCTTTATCTGCCTGCTCTTTTCGCAGCGGCTGTCGCGCGGCAATGTCGTAGCTGCCGGTTTGGCTGCGGTGTCCGTCGCCATATGCAAGTTCTTGGGATGGACGAATATCGCCGTGCCGGCAAGCGTGCTCGTCGGCGTTGCCGCGGCGCTTGCGTGCGATGCTCTCGCCGAAGGAAGGGGTGCTCGCGATGCCCGTTAATGAGTTTTTGGTCCTGTGGCTGTCGTCATGGGCGGCTATCGCGTTTTTCCGTATTGCCCCGGCGTTTGCCTTGCGCGGGAGAACGCTGTCGCCCCGCGTTACCGAAGCCTTGGGTTATATTCCGCCTGCCGCCTTTGCGGCGCTGGTCGCCAACGATTTGATAAGCCCTGGCGCTTTCGACGCCGGCTTGTGGCAGGGCTTGATTCCCTGGATTGCGGCTGCCGGCGTCGTGGCGGTGGCAATCAAGACAAAGTCGATGTTGTGGTGCTGCGTCTCGGGCATCGTGTTCTATATCGTTTTGAGCCTTGTATAAAAGCAGGGCGCGCTTACCGTCCTGGTCGACGAATCGAATTTCTCACCGAGCCGGTCTGCTTCTTCTGGTACCATGGTCAAACTTTACTGTAGCAAAGTGTGACGTGGGCTTTTGTTCCGCGTCAGCGGAAATGGGGGTTTCATGGCACAGGAAGCGACCGCCAACGAGCAAAAGAAATTCAAAGTCCCGCGTATCCCGGGTGACATTATGATCTATCCCATGATCGTTGGCCTTTTGCTCAATACCTTCTGCCCGCAGGTCTTTGAGATCGGCGGCTTCTTTACCGCCGCCTGCCGCGGCGGCTCCAATACCATCGTCGCTGCGATTCTGCTCTTCGTGGGCGCGGGCATTAGCTTTAAGTCCACGCCGGGCGCCATCAAGACCGGTATCGTCGTGCTGATCCCTAAGCTTGTGGTGGCAGCCGCGTTGGGCCTGGGCGTCGCGTACTTCTTTAACGATAACTTTTTGGGTCTGAGCTCGGTTTCCATCATCGGCGGCATTACGTTTTGCAACATGGCGCTCTACACGGGCATCATGGGCGAGTTCGGCGATGAGTCCGAGCAAGGCGCCGTGGGTATCCTGTTCTTTACGGCCGGCCCTGCCGTTACCATGATCATCCTGGGCGTCTCGGGTCTCGCCAACATCCCCGTCGGTACCATCATCGGCTCCATACTGCCGCTTGTTATCGGCATGGTCCTGGGCAACTTGTTCCCGTTTATCAAGAACCTGCTGGTCCCCGGCGCCAATCCCGCGATCGCCGTTATCGGTTTTCAGCTCGGTGCGTCCATGAGTCTTTCGAGCTTTATCACCGGCGGTATTTCCGGTATCTTGCTGGGCCTTGTCACGCTGTTTGTCGTCGGTCCCATTACCTTTGCCTTCGAGCGCCTGTGCGGTGGTAACGGCAAGGCGGCCGTTGCCTGCTCCACTATCGCCGGCACTGCCATGACCACGCCGGTCGCCCTCGCCGAGGTCGCTCCGCGCTATGCCGAACTTGCGCCCACCGCGTACGCCCAGATCGCCACCGCCGTCATCATCACGGCAATCATGGCTCCGATTCTGACCGGCTGGGTCGACAAGAAGTTCTGTCAAGGCAAGGAGGATCTGTCGCCTGCCGGTGTCGAGGCCATCGAGGAAGCCGTCGCGACCGACATCGATGGCGAGTAGCAATCGGTACCCATCAATGATGCCGGCGTGCAACTCGCGCCGTTTGAGCGCCCGAACGAAAGCTGTCTTGCAGTGACGTTCGGGCGCTCTGCTATTATTCCCCTTATCCCTGCGGAGTAGGGGGTGTTTGTTGCCCAGATTCGAATTGGGCGATTCTGGCCACTTAGATATTGAAGGGATGGCGCTAGTGGTTAAGGCACTCAAGATAGAGATATTCGTGCTATGCATGATTGTTCTTATCGGGCTTGCCGCACGAAGCCGCCGCTCCTTGTTCTCGAGCACCCAGCAGCTCTTGTTTAGCATGCTCGGCTACACCTCCGCTGCCTACATTTTCTTCGATATGATCTGGACGCTCTCGGACGGCGTGAGCACTCCTGTAGGCATCACGGCCAACTGGATTTCCAACGCGGTCTCGTTTTCGCTGTTCGCCATCGCGTGCCTCATTTGGTTTTTGTATTCCGAGACAGTGCAGGGCTCTCGCCTTTTGTCCGCGCGCTATAGGGTGGTGCTTGTAGCGTTGCCTACGGCTCTGGTGGTCGTGCTGGCGTTTGCCAGTTACTGGACGCACGCCCTGTTCTATATCGATTCGCAGGGCGTGTATCGTCGCGGAGCGCTTTATATGATTCAACCTATCGTTAGCTACTGCTACGTTATATATACGTCCTTGCATGCCTTTATTCAGGCTCGAAAAGTCGAAAGTCTGCAAAAGAAGGCCATTTATCGCACCCTCGCCTTTTTTGCGGTTCCCGCTCTGGTGGGCGGTACCTTCCAGGTTTTGTTTTCGGTACCGGGCCTTTGTGTCGGTATAACGCTGAGCATCCTGCTGCTCTACATCATCTACCAGGAGCAGCTGATCTCGACCGACCCGTTGACTGGCCTTAACAATCGCAACCGTTTTGAGACCTATATGCTGTCGCTCTTTTCAAATGTGGATCAGGCCGAAGATGTATATCTGCTTATGATGGACGCCGACGGCTTTAAGCAGATTAACGATCGCTATGGGCATGTGGAGGGCGACCATGCTCTTCAGGTCATATCTGCTGCGCTCAAAGAGGTCTGCTCGGCGTCAGGTGGCTTTATCGCGCGTTATGGCGGCGATGAGTTCGTGGTGCTCCAGAAGGCTGCGGCGGAACAGGACATCATAGACCTGTGTTCGGCGATTAACGACGAGCTCGCTCGTGCCGAGGTGCCGTATGCATTGCGGATGTCCATCGGTTACGCGCGGGTCGGCGATAGTGTTGATACCTGGCAAGACTTACTTCGCGCTTCCGATGCGGAGCTCTACCGCGTCAAGGCCGAGAAAAAGAAAGCCGGCGTCCAGATACGCTAGAAAAAAGGGGCGCACGACCGTTGCGATGGTCATGCGCCCCTTTTGCGTTTGTGGGGGCCACCGGCCATGATGCCCAGGCGCGATGCGGCAAGACGGGCATCTGCTGCCGCGACTCGGTACGAAATCAACGAGAACCAGTGCACTTCATTAAGCTAAAGTGTGCGAACGCCCTCTCTAAAAAGGTGAGTTCGTTAGGCTTTTTTGGGTTTGTTGACGATGATGATGCCGCCGCAGACCAACAGCAGGGCAACGATGACGGTAACGGGGCTCGTGTCAGCGCCCTCGCCGAGCAGCAGCGCGCTCAGCAGCACACCAAAGACGGGGTTCATAAAACCAAAGACCGAGACGCGGCTGACGGGGTTGACGGCAAGTAGGCGCGACCACAGCGAGTAGGCGACCGCGGAGATAAGCGCCATGTAGATGATGAGCGCGACGGCGGGGGCAATCGCCGTGGGGGAGAGCGCGCCACCCATCAAAGAGCCGATGGCGGTGAGGACCAGGCCGCCGACCAAGAACTGCCACCCGGCAAGCAAAACGTCGTCGTGCTCGCGCGAGAAGATGCCGATCAGGCAGGTCGAAAGGGCACCCGCGACGGTGGAGGCCAGGATGAAGCCCTCGCCGTCGAGCGTAAAGCCAAAGGTGCCGTCCACGCCCGAAAGGTTGACGAGTGCGACGCCGGCAAAGCCCAGTACGCAGCCGAGCACCTTGGCCGTATTGAGCTTTTCGGTGCGAAACGCCAGAGCGGCAAAGAGGATAGCCAAGAAGTTGGCGCTGGCCTCGATGATGGAGCTTGACATAGCGCTTGCACGGGAGAGACCAAGGTAGAAAAAGAAGTACTGGCCAATGGTCTGGAAGAGCGACAAGATGCAGATGGGCTTGATATCACGGGCTTGCGGAACGAGCGGTCGGCGCTGGGCCACGCTCATGCCAACAATGACCAGCATGCCGGCAAGGGTGAAGCGCAGACCCGCGAAGAGCAGCTGCGAGGCGCTGTCGTGCGCGGGAATGCCAAAGAGGCCGTAGCCGATCTTGATGCAGGGGAAGGCGGAGCCCCAGAGCGCGCAGCAAACGAGACAGCCCAGGATGAGTCCGGGCAGGGTGGCGAGATACGGCTTGCGGCTTTCCATGATGTCCTTTCTACATGCGCGAAGCAAAAAAGAACCCGCCACCGGATGTGTCGGTGGCGGGTGATGTTACCCGAGGGGATTGTACCCGATGGGACGCATTAAGCGAAGTAGGCTACGCCGCTCTCAAAGATCGGCATGAACTTGTCGCCGGGGACATGCTCGGGCACGTTACGGTACAAGTTGTCGCCGCGACGCTCGGCATGGCCCATCTTGCCCAGGACGCGGCCGTCGGGGCTCGTGATGCCCTCGATGGCGAGTGCGGAGCCGTTGGGGTTGACGGAAAGATCCATGCTGGGATTGCCGTCCTCGCCCACGTACTGCGTGGCGACCTGGCCGTTGGCGATTAGTTGGGCGAGCACTTCGTCATTGGCGACAAAGCGGCCCTCGCCGTGGCTGATGGCGACGGTGTAGGGGTCGTCCAGGCTACACTGCGACAGCCACGGGGACAGGTTGGACGAGATGCGGGTGCGCACCAGGCGGCTCTGATGGCGACCGATGGTGTTGAACGTCAGCGTGGGCGCATCGGGCGTGGCGTCGACGATGTCGCCGTAGGGCACCAGGCCGAGCTTGACCAGGGCCTGGAAGCCGTTGCAGATGCCCAGCATCAGGCCATCGCGGGCCTTGAGCAGGTCGCGGACTGCCTCGGTGACCTCGGGAGCGCGGAAGAACGCCGTGATGAACTTGGCGGAGCCGTCGGGCTCGTCGCCGCCCGAGAAGCCGCCGGGGATCATGACGATCTGGCTTGCACGGATGCGGCGGGCAAGCTCGTGGGTGCTCTCGGCGACCGCCTCGGGCGTGAGGTTGTTGATCACGAAGGTGTCGGCCTCGGCACCGGCGGCACGGAAGGCGCGGGCGCTGTCGTACTCGCAGTTGTTGCCGGGGAACACGGGGATGATCACGCGCGGGCGGGCGATCTTGGCGCCGCCGTACACGTGAATGTCCTTGGCGCGGAAGTCGATGGTCTCGACCTCGGGGGTCTCGCCGGCGCTGCGGTAGGCGAAGACACCCTCGATGCCGCCCTCCCAGGCCTTCTGGAGCTCGGCGAGCTCGATGACCTCGGAGCCGGTGTCGATGACATAGCCCTCGACGGTGGTACCAAGGGGCTCGACGACAACGCCGTCGGCGACCTCGGGCAGTTCGGCATCCTCGGCGAGCTCGACGATAAAGCTGCCGTAGAGCGGGGTGAAGAGGCTCTCCACGTCTACATCCTCGGCAAGCTCGATACCGATCTGGTTGCCGACGCACATCTTAAAGAGGCTCTCGGCGCCGCAGCCGTAGCCGGGCGTGGAGACGGCCAGGGCTGCGCCGGTGGCGGTGAGCGCCTCGACGGCGTCAAACGCGGCGAGCAGCTGATGGGCGTCGGGGCGGTAGTCCTCGCCATAGGTGGCGGGGGCGATACGGACGACGCGATGCGTGAGGCCCTTGAACTCGGGGGAGACGGCGCGGGCCGCCTTGCCCACGGCCACAGCGAAGCTGATCAGGGTGGGCGGAACGTTGAGCTCGCCGGCCTCGTCCTCAAACGAGCCGCTCATGGAATCCTTGCCGCCGATGGCTCCGGCACCCAGGTCGACCTGGGCCATGAGGGCGCCCAGGACGGCTGCCGTGGGCTTGCCCCAGCGCTCTGCCTCGGTGCGCAGGCGCTCGAAGTACTCCTGGAAGGAGAGGTAGGCGCGCTTGTGCTCAAAGCCGGCAGCCACGAGCTTGGCGATGGACTCGACCACGGACAGGTAGGCGCCCGCAAACTGGTCGGCCTCCATCAGATAGGGGTTAAAGCCCCATGCCATGGCGCTTGCCGTGGTGGTCTCGCCGTCCACGGGGAACTTGGCGACCATGGCCGAGCTCGGGGTGAGCTGGGTCTTGCCGCCAAAGGGCATAAGCACGGTTGCGGCACCGATGGTGGAGTCGAAGCGCTCGGAAAGGCCCTTGTTGGAGGCAACGTTGAGGTCGGTGACAAGCGAGGTCATGCGCTCGGCAAGCGTGGTGCCGGCCCAGCTGGGCTGCCACACGCTGCGGGCGCACACGTGGGCGACCTGGTGCTTGGGCGCGCCGTTAGAGTTGAGGAACTCGCGGGATAGGTCGACGATGGCGACACCGTTCCAGGCCATGCGCATGCGCGGCTCGGCGGTAACCTCGGCGATAACGGTCGCCTCGAGGTTCTCCTCGGCGGCGTAGCCCATGAACTCCTCGACGTCACCGTCGGCGACGGCGCAGGCCATACGCTCCTGGGACTCGGAGATGGCGAGCTCGGTGCCGTCCAGGCCGTCGTACTTCTTGGTCACGGTATCAAGGTCGACATACAGGCCGTCGGCAAGTTCGCCCACGGCAACCGAGACGCCGCCGGCGCCAAAGTCGTTGCAGCGCTTGATCAGACGGCAGGCGTCGCCGCGGCGGAAGAGGCGCTGCAGCTTGCGCTCGACCGGGGCGTTGCCCTTCTGGACCTCGGCGCCCGAGGTCTCGATGGACTCGGTGTTCTGGGTCTTGGAGGAGCCGGTGGCACCGCCGATGCCGTCACGGCCGGTACGGCCGCCCAGCAGGATGATCTTGTCGGTGGGGGCGGGGCACTCGCGGCGCACGTGGTTTGCCGGGGTAGCGCCCACGACGGCGCCGACCTCCATGCGCTTGGCCACGTAGCCGGGATGATAGAGCTCGTTGACCTGGCCGGTGGCAAGGCCGATCTGGTTGCCGTAGCTGGAGTAGCCGGCGGCGGCAGTGGTTACGAGCTTGCGCTGCGGCAGCTTGCCCTCGAGTGTCTCGGACACGGGGACGGTGGGGTCGCCGGCACCGGTGACACGCATGGCCTGGTACACGTAGCTGCGGCCCGAGAGCGGGTCGCGGATGGCGCCGCCCACGCAGGTGGCGGCACCGCCGAAGGGCTCGATCTCGGTCGGGTGGTTGTGGGTCTCGTTCTTAAACAGGAACAACCAGTCCTGGTCCTCGCCGTCGACATCGACCTTCACCTTGACGGTGCAGGCGTTGATCTCCTCGGACTCGTCGACATCGGTCATGACGCCGGTCTTCTTAAGGTACTTGGCGCCGATGGTGCCCATGTCCATGAGGCAGACGGGCTTGGCGTCGCGACCGAGCTCGTGGCGCATCTCCATGTAGCGGTCGAAGGCCTGCTGCACCACGGCGTCGTCGATCGTCACGTCATCCAGGACGGTGCCGAAGGTGGTGTGACGGCAGTGATCGGACCAGTAGGTGTCGATCACGCGGATCTCGGTGATGGTGGGGTCGCGGTCCTCATCGCGGAAGTACTGCTGGCAGAAAGCGATGTCCGCCTCGTCCATGGCAAGACCGCGCTCGGAAATAAAGGCGGCAAGGCCGGCCTCATCGAGCTCGCGGAAGCCGTCGAGCACTTCGACGGGCTGGGGCTCGGGGGTCTCCATGTACAGCGTCTCGGGCAAGTCGAGCGAGGCGATGCGCGCCTCGACAGGGTTCACCACGTAGTGCTTGATGGCCTCGATGGCGGCTTCGTCCAGAGCGCCCGAGATCATATAGACCTTGGCGGAGCGCACGGCGGGGCGCTCGCCCTGGCTGATGAGCTGCACGCACTCGCTGGCGGAGTCGGCGCGCTGGTCAAACTGGCCAGGCAGGAATTCGACGGCAAAGACGGCGCCATCGCTTGCGGGGAGCTCGTCGTAGGTCACATCGACCTGGGGCTCGCTAAAGACGGTCGGCACGCAGGAGCGGAAAAGCTCCTCGTCGATGCCCTCGACGTCGTAGCGGTTGATGATCCTCAGGGCCTCGATGCCCTTGATGCCGAGAATCTCGGTCAGCTCGCCCTTGAGCTGCTGAGCCTCGACGTCGAACCCGGGTTTCTTCTCCACGTAGATACGAGAGACCATTGGTTCCTGCCTTCCTGATCGGTTGGGCGTACGGTACGGTATGCGGCAGCGGTCGGTTTGCGGGGCGGGCCTCGCAGTCGCCTTGAGCCACATGTTTGTAAACCTCACTATGATACGACAGCTCGCGGCGCGTTGAGGACGGCGAGGGTGCTACAGTGAAGCGCAAACAAGAGAAAGGCATCACATGGCATTCGTTTCGCTCGCCATCATCGCGCTCGTGGCCTTTGCAAGCCCCTTCATCGCCTCGGCGATTCCTGGAAAACCCGTTCCCGAGACGGTCTTTTTGCTCGTGCTCGGCGCAGTGCTGGGACCTCATATGCTCGGCGTCATCCATGTAGATACCGAGGTCTCGCTTGTGTCCGAGCTCGGTCTGGCCTTTTTGTTCTTGCTTGCCGGCTTTGAGATCGATCCCAAGAGCATCACGGGCGTCGAGGGGCGCTACGGCTTGGCGACGTGGGTCGTCACGTTTGGTATCGCCTGGCTTGCCGTGCGCTTTACCCCGTGGTTCTCGGTCAGTCATTTCGACGGTATCGCCGTGACGCTTGCCCTTACTTCGACGGCGCTCGGCACACTCGTGCCCATCATGCGTGAGCGCTCGCTCACTGGCACGCGTGTGGGCGACTCGATTCTCGCGTATGGCACCTGGGGCGAACTTGGACCCGTGCTTGCTATGTCGGTGTTGCTGTCTGCCCGCACTGGCATCCAAACGCTCGTAATCCTTGGCTTGTTTGCGGTGGTTTGCGTGTTGCTGGCCGTGGTCCCAAGCCGCTCCAAGCGCGTCGGCAGCCGCTTCTTTGCGTTTGTCGAGGAACGTGCCGATACCACGTCGCAGACCTTCGTGCGCCTGACGGTGCTCATCCTGGTCACGCTCGTGGCGTTCTCGGCCGTCTTTGATCTCGACATCGTGCTGGGCTCCTTTGCCGCCGGCTTTGTCCTGCGCTATATCATCCCCGAGGGCAATCACACGCTCGAGACCAAGCTCGATGGTCTGGCCTACGGCTTTTTGATCCCCGTGTTCTTTACCGTGTCGGGCGCAAAGATCGACCTGACGGCTGTGGCATCGCGCCCCGGGCTGCTCGTGGGCTTTATCGTGGCGCTGCTCATCATCCGCGCCGTGCCCATTCTTGTCTCTATGAACATCTGTCCCGAGACGCGCGATGTCTCGGCGTATGGCCGCATTACCGTGGCCCTGTACTGCACCACGGCGCTTCCGATCATCGTTGCCGTAACGAGTGTGGCCGTCAACGCGGGGGCGCTTTCGCAAGACATTGCCTCGGTCATGGTTGCCGCCGGTGCCATCACGGTGTTTTTGATGCCGCTGCTCGCCCAACTCTTCTACCGCGTGATCGACGCCGCGCCGGTTGCCGCCGTGGCGGAGGTTGCCGAGCATCCATCCGATGCGCTCGACATCCTGCGCGCTCACCACGACCTAGCGAGCTTGCTCGCGCGCGAGCATGAGCTGCTGACTTCGCATGGCCATGGTCGCGTATTCGAGGGCCTGCCTACGCTCGATACGATTGCCGAGCGTCTTTCTGCCGAGGCGGCGAGCGGCCACATCGATGCCCGCATCGTGGACGCGGCGCACCTGCTTGCCGATAAGACCTATGGAGACGAGGTCGACCCGTCCGAGCTGACCCAGCGCGAGCGTCGCCGCCTGGAGCGCGCCAAGCTCGCCGTGCGCGAATACCGCCGCCGCATGCTGGAGCTCTATGCGCGCGATGAAGCCCAGGACGACGACGGCAGGTAGCCAACGCCGTCGCGGAAAATGCATCCCAGAATCCGCGTCCAGAGTGGGACGCGCTTTCCGCGAGAGGCCCGTTACGGAAAGCGTGTCCCAGAATCCGCGCCCAGAATGGGACATAGTTTCTGAAAGAAGGCCCTGAGGGAAACTGCGCCCCGTTCTGAGCTGAAATACCGGGACGCAGCTTCCCCTGCAAGCAGAACAAGGCGCGCTGCCTGCGGTTGATGCAGACAGCGCGCCTTTTGCGTTGGGCTTCGTTGAGGTTCGAAGTAGTGGACTAGTTGGCCATGACGCCTTCTGTCCAGGCCTCGACGTCCTCGATGCGCAGGACGTTGGCGACCTCGGCCACGCAGTCGACGCTGGCAAGCTCGGCGGCGGCAGCCTGGACGTCCTTCTCGAGCGCGCGGTGCGTTAGGAAGATGACCGAGCAGGCATCGCTGACGCCCGACTTGCCGTCCTCGACCTGGTTGATGAGCGAGATCGAGATGTTGTGCTTGGCAAAGATATCGACCGTCTCGGACAGGGCGCCCACGCGGTCGGCGACCTTCAGGCGCACATAGTACTTGGTCTGGAGCTCGTCCATGGGCTTAAAGGCGAGGTTGTGACCATAGGGCTCAATCTCGGGCAGCGGAGCCACGCCGCGGCTGATCTGCTCGGAGAGCGACAGGATATCGCCCACGACGGCGCTCGCGGTGGGGAAGGAGCCTGCGCCGGCACCGTAGAACATGGTCTCGCCCACGGCGTCGCCCACCACGTAGACAGCGTTCATGGCGCCGTTGACCTTGGCAAGCATGTGGTCGGCGGGGATCAGCGTGGGATGCACACGGACGTCGACGCCGGCGTCGGTGTTGCGGGCGATGCCGAGCAGCTTAATGGTGTAGCCGAGCTCACGGGCCTGGGCGATGTCCTCGGCACCGATGGTACGGATACCCTGCTGGTACACATCGTCGGTGGTAACGCGGGTGCCAAAGCCGATGGAAGCGAGGATCGCCGTCTTGCTGGCGGCGTCGAAGCCGTCGACGTCGGCGGACGGGTCGGCCTCGGCATAGCCCTTAGCCTGTGCGTCGGCGAGCACGTCGGCGTAATCGGCGCCCTCGGCGTCCATGCGCGACAGGATGTAGTTGGTGGTGCCGTTAAGGATGCCGGCGATGGTCAGGATCTTGTTGCCCACCAGGTCATGCTCAAGCGTGCTCACGATGGGGATGCCGCCGCCGCAGCTGGCCTCGCACTTAATCTGCACGCCGCACGCGCGTGCCTTCTCGGCAAGCGTCTCGACGTGACGGCCCAGCAGGGCCTTGTTGGCAGAGACGACGTGCTTGCCGTGCTCAAAGGCAGTGGTGAAGATCTCGGTTGCGGGATGTTCGCCGCCGATGAGCTCGACGACGATGTCGACGGCGGGGTCGGTGACGACGTCGTGCCAGTCACTCGTAAAGGCCTCGCGCTCAATGCCTGCCGCCTCGGCCTGCTCCCAAGCAAGCGCGCAGGCGCGGGTCAGCTTAAGGTCGATGCCGTAGGCTGCCAGGTACTCATCGTGGTGGCTCTTGATCAGACGGGCCACGCCGCCGCCGACGGTTCCCAGACCGATCAGACCGACGTTCACGGTGCGCAGGGGTTCGCTCATAGATAGCTCCTTCGTGCATCTTATGGATGGATTAACCGCTTAAAGGTTGAGTGCATTCTAGCGTGAACCGAGGGCGCGTGCTCGCCAGGCAACAGGAGTCGCACAAAACGGCACCCCCGAAACGCTGCGGAAACATTGGAAACATGCTCGCTACAAACGAAACTCCGTAACAAACTGTCAACGTTTGCGCCATAAGGTTTGCCCCGTACCGCAAGACGGCCGCACTGCGGCCAGCGAAAAGGGGGACACCATGTTCAACATCAACAGCACGCTCAGCCGTAGGAACTTTCTCGCCGGTGCCGCGGCGCTCGGCAGCACCGTGGCACTCGCTGGTTGCTCGTCGGGTGGCTCGGAGGGCGGCTCCGCCGATGACGGCAAGACCTTCAAGATCGGTGTCATCGGCCCTCTGACCGGCGCCGCGGCAACCTATGGCGTTTCGGCCGAGAAGGGTGCCAAGCTCGCCGCCAAGGATTTCTCGACCAAGGACCTCAAACTCTCGCTTAAGTCCGAGGATGACGTCGCTGACGGCGAGAAGGCTATCAACGCCTTCAATACCCTGTGCGACTGGGGCATGCAGGCTCTCGTCGGCCCCGTCACGACTGGTGCCGCCGTCGCCGTCTCGGGCGAGATCGCCGACGATATGCTCATGGTCACGCCTTCGGCCTCGTCGCTCGACGTCACCAAGGATAAGACCACGGTCTTTCAGGTTTGCTTCACCGATCCCACCATGGGCGCCAGCGCTGCGAAGTTCTTGGCCGAGAAATACGCGGACGCCAAGATCGCCCTGTTCTACAACTCCGGCGATACGTACAGCTCGGGTGTTGCCGATGCCTTTGCCGAGCAGGCCAAGGAGTCCAAACTTGATATCGTCGATACCGAGACCTTTAAGGAAGATTCCTCCACGAGCTTTACCAACCAGCTCACCAAGGCCAAGGAGGCCGGCGCCACGCTCATCTTTGCGCCGATCTACTACACGCCGGCGTCCGTTTTGCTCAAGAACGCCAAGGACATGGGCTACGACATGACGCTCATGGGTACCGACGGCATGGACGGCCTGCTCTCTGTGGAGGGCTTCGATACCTCTCTTGCCGAGGGCGTACTGCTCATGACCCCGTTTTCCGCCGATGACGAGAAGAATGCCGACTTCGTCAAGGCCTATAAGGATGCCTACGACGAGACGCCTAACCAGTTTGCCGCCGACGCCTACGATTGTGTCCACGCCATCGCCGAGGCCATCGACAAGGCGGGCATCGATATTACGGCCGATGGTGCCGACATTGCCGACGATCTTGCCAAGGCCATGCGCAAGATCAAGATTGAGGGCCTGACGGGCGAGCTCACGTGGAACGACGAGGGCCAGGTCGAAAAGCCCGCTACGGCCTATGTGATTCAGGATGGCAAGTACATCGCCGCCTAAGTGCGCATAAAGCGCTACCGGTGAGGCCGTTTTATTCAGGGCAAGGGCGCTTGTAACAGAACAGAAACATTACTTTCACATAATAAAGTGGCTAAACTGCATAAACTGATAGAAATACGCATAAATATGGATAAATGGACAAAGCAAAAGAAAAGTTGAAATAATCGCCACTTTTCTCAACTAAAGCGTCTACTATTTTGCGAACGCCGAACACGGCGAAGGATGGCCTGTCGGGTAACCGAAACCCGACGAGATTTGAGAGGAGAGCCGCATGTCGAGCCTCACCGGTAAGTCATTGAACCCTGTTATGAATCGCAGGAGCGTTATCGCGAGCGCAGCAGGTCTGGGGGCGATATCCATTCTAGCTGGCTGCTCCTCCAACGGCGGCGACAGCGGTTCCGCTTCGAGCGACGCTTCGTTTAAGATCGGCACCATCGGCCCGCTGACCGGCGCCAACGCGTCCTACGGCAAGTCCGTTACCCAGGGTGTCGAGCTTGGCTGCAAGGATTTTTCGACCAAGGAGCTGCCGCTTGCCAGCAAGGCCGAGGATGACCAGGCCGATGGCGAGAAGGCCGTCAACGCCTTCAACACCCTGCTCGACTGGGGCATGCAGGCCCTCGTCGGCCCGACTACCACGGGTGCGTCGGTTGCCGTTGCCGCAGAGTGTGGTAACGACCCCAAGACGTTCATGATCACCCCGTCCGCGTCCTCCGAGGACGTCACCGACGGCAAGGATTGCGTCTTCCAGGTTTGCTTCACCGACCCCAACCAGGGTGTCAACGCTGCCAAGTTCCTGGCGCAGAAGTATGCGGACGAGAAGTTCGTGCTGTTCTATAACTCCGGCGACGCCTATTCTTCGGGCATCGCAGATTCCTTTAAGGCCCAAGCCGCTGAGTCCAAGCTCGAGATTGTTGACGAGGAGACCTTTAAGGACGACTCCGCCACGAGCTTTACCAACCAGCTGACCAAGGCCAAGCAGGCTGGCGCCACCATGATTTTTGCGCCGATCTACTATACGCCGGCGTCCGTCCTGCTCAAGAACGCCAAGGACATGGGCTACGATGTCAAGATGATGGGCTGCGACGGCATGGACGGTATCCTGGGCGTTGAGGGCTTCGATACCTCTCTTGCTGAGGGTCTGCTGCTCATGACCCCGTTCTCCGCCGACGACGAGAAGAACGCCGACTTCGTTAACGCTTACAAGGATAAGTACGGCGATACCCCCGACCAGTTTGCCGCCGACGCCTACGACGGCGTGCACGCGGTGGCCGAGGCCGTCAAGGAGGCCGGTCTTGGTGTCGACGCCGACCCGACCGAGGTCGCCGAGAAGCTGTCCAAGGCTATGCTCAAGATTACCGTTGACGGTCTGACCGGCAAGCTCACCTGGAACGATAAGGGCCAGGTTCAGAAGGAGCCCACGGCGTACGTCATCACCGACGGCAAGTACGTACAGGCCTAATTGGCCGCCTTACATAGAGCGGTTTTGATCCCAAGCAGGGGAGGTTTTGGCCTTCCCTGCTTGCTTGGTATCTAGGGACGATGTAACGTCCCTGTTTCATACATCAACTGGAAACCTATTCGAAAGGGGGATGTGGAACATGACGGTCTTTATCCAATACCTGGTCAACGGCCTGTCCATGGGCAGCGTCTACGCCATCATCGCGTTGGGCTACACCATGGTCTACGGTATCGCCAAGATGCTGAACTTCGCTCACGGCGACGTCATCATGGTCGGTGCCTATGTCTCGTTCTGCGCCACGTCGTATCTCGGCCTCCCGGGCTGGGTATCTGTAATTCTTTCTTGTGTGGTCTGCACGGTTCTCGGCGTTCTCATCGAGGGTCTGGCCTATAAGCCGCTGCGCCAAGCAGGCCCGCTGGCCGTTCTGATCACGGCTATCGGCGTGTCTTACTTCCTGCAGAACGCCGCGCAGCTTCTGTGGGGCGCCACGCCCAAGAACTTCACTTCGCTCGTCACCTTCCAGGTGCCGGAGTTCTTGGCCAAGTTCAACGTAAGCGCCGTCTCGCTCGTCACCATCGTCGCCTGCCTGGTTATCATGGCCGGCCTGATGTTCTTTACAGGTAAGACCAAGATGGGCAAGGCCATGCGCGCCGTGTCCGAGGACAAGGCCGCCGCTCAGCTCATGGGCATCAACGTCAACCGCACCATCTCGATGACGTTTGCCATCGGCTCGGCGCTTGCCGCCATCGCCGGCGTGCTCCTGTGCTCCTACTCGCCGGTGCTGCAGCCCACGACGGGTGCCATGCCTGGCATCAAGGCCTTCGACGCCGCCGTCTTCGGCGGCATCGGCTCCATCCCCGGTGCCTTTGTCGGTGGCATTCTCATCGGCATCATCGAGGCGATGGCGCAGGCTTACATTTCCACGAGCCTTGCCAACTCCATCGTCTTTGGTGTTTTGATCATCGTCCTGCTCGTCAAGCCTGCCGGCCTCTTGGGCAAGTACGTCCCCGAGAAGGTGTAGGTGAGCGTTATGAAGTTTCTTAAAGACAAGCAGACGCGTCACGACTTTGTCACGTACGCCATGTGCATCGTGGCCTTCGCCATCGTGTTCTTTATGCAGTCTAACCACATGATTCCGCGCATGATCGCCGGTCAGCTGGTTCCCATCACGGCCTATATCGTCATGGCCATTTCCCTCAACCTCGTCGTCGGCATCGCGGGCGACTTGTCGCTGGGCCACGCGGGCTTTATGAGCGTCGGTGCCTACACGGGCATCGTCACCGCCGTCGCGCTGGAGAGCGCCGTTCCGTCCGATCCGATGCGTCTGATCATCAGCATTGTGGTCGGCGCTATCGCCGCTGCCATCTTGGGCTTCTTGATTGGTATCCCGGTCCTGCGCCTGAGCGGCGACTATCTGGCCATCGTGACCCTGGCTTTTGGCGAGATCATCAAAGAGATCGTTACCTGCCTCATTGTGGGCGTCGACTCCCGCGGCCTGCACGTGATTTTTAACATCACGGGCAACTCTACGATCGACGACCTGCACCTGCTCGAGGACGGCACCGCCATCATCAAGGGCGCCCAGGGCGCCTCGGGCGTGTCGACGTACTCGACCTTCCTCGCCGGTGCCATCCTGGTCATGGTCGCACTCGTGATCGTGCTCAACCTGGTCCGCAGCCGTACCGGCCGTGCCATTATGGCCGTGCGCGATAACAAGATTGCAGCCGAGTCCGTAGGCATCTCCGTCACGGAGTACCGCATGATCGCCTTCGTGGTTTCCGCT
Source organism: Collinsella sp. (assembly GCA_018370025.1). Classification (GTDB taxonomy): domain Bacteria; phylum Actinomycetota; class Coriobacteriia; order Coriobacteriales; family Coriobacteriaceae; genus Collinsella. The sequence goes on from JAGZBF010000011.1 coordinate 52,906, forward strand.
GCCCTCGCCGGTGCTGCCGGAGCTCTCTTCGGCGGTAACTTCTCGCAGCTCTCCGCCACCAAGTTCGACTTCAACACGTCGATCCTCATTCTGGTGTTCGTGGTCCTGGGCGGCCTGGGCAACATGCGCGGTTCCGTCATCGCGGCGGCGTTGCTCACGGTGCTTCCCGAGCTGCTTCGTCAGTTCTCGGACTACCGCATGCTCATCTACGCCATCGTGCTGATCCTGGTCATGATTTTTACCAACAACCCGCAGCTCAAGGCGTTCTTCGGTCGCGTCAAGGACCGCTTTGCTTCCAAGAAGGAGGTGGCAGCCGATGCCCAGTAAATTTGAGTTCAAGAAGGGCAAGATGGTCCCGTATCCTTCTGGCGCCATCGTTCCCGATCGTGACCTGGGCGAGCGCCCTGCACTCGAGTGCATCCACCTGGGCATTGAGTTCGGTGGCCTTAAGGCAGTCGACGACTTTAGCCTGACTATCGGCAAGACCGAGATCGCCGGTCTGATCGGTCCCAACGGCGCCGGCAAGACCACGGTCTTCAACCTGCTCACCAAGGTGTACCAGCCCACGCATGGCACCATCCTGCTCGACGGCGAGGACACCTCGGGCAAGTCGGTCTACCAGGTCAACCGCATGGGTATTGCCCGTACCTTCCAGAACATTCGCCTATTCAACACCATGACGGTGGAGGATAACGTCAAGGTCGGCCTGCATAACCAGGAGCGTTACTCCGGCTTTGAGGGCGTGCTGCGCCTGCCGACGTATTGGAAGCACGAGAAGGCTGCTCACGAGCGCGCCATGGAGCTGCTGTCCATCTTTGATATGGAGCATCTGGCAAACGAGCAGGCCGGATCGCTGCCTTACGGCGCTCAGCGTCGTCTGGAGATCGTCCGCGCGCTTGCCACCAACCCCAAGCTACTGCTGCTCGACGAGCCTGCTGCCGGCATGAACCCGTCCGAGACCGCGGAGCTCATGGAGAACATCGTCAAGATTCGCGACACCTTTGGCATTGCTATCATGCTTATCGAGCATGATATGTCGCTCGTTATGAACATCTGCGAGGGCATCTGCGTGCTCAACTTTGGTAAGGTCATCGCCAAGGGCACGGCAGAGGAAATCCAGAACAACGACGCTGTTATTGAGGCATATCTGGGCAAGCAGGATAAGGGGGAGAACTAAATGGCAGAGCCGATGCTTTCCGTCTACAACATCAACGTCTGGTACGGCGCCATCCACGCCATTAAGGACATCTCCTTTAACGTTAACGAGGGCGAGATCGTGGCCTTGATTGGCGCCAACGGTGCCGGCAAGTCCACAACGCTCAAGACCGTCTCGGGCCTGCTGCGTTCCAAGACCGGTTCCATCAAGTTTATGGGCGAGGACATTACTCATACGCCCGCTGATAAGCTGGTTGGTAAGGGCCTGGCTCAGGTTCCCGAGGGTCGTCGCGCCTTTTTGCAGATGACGGTCGAGGAGAACCTGGAGATGGGTGCCTATACGCAGCCCAAGTCCACGGTGGCTCCGGGCCTGGAGCGCGTCTACGAGCAGTTCCCGCGCCTGAAGGAACGTCGTCGCCAGGTCGCCGGCACCCTTTCGGGCGGCGAGCAGCAGATGCTCGTTATGGGGCGCGCCCTTATGAGTAACCCCAAACTGCTTATGCTCGACGAACCTTCCATGGGTCTGGCGCCGATTCTGATTGAACAGATCTTCCAGATTGTCGAGGACCTTCACAAGGCCGGCACCACGGTGCTTCTGGTCGAGCAAAACGCGCAGATGGCGCTTTCCATCGCCACACGCGGTTACGTGCTCGAGACCGGCAAGATCACCATGACCGGCACCGGCCAAGAGCTCCTGCATGACGACAACGTCCGCAAAGCCTACCTCGGAGGCTAACCCACCTAACAAAAGGGGCGCTGACCATCTCAGTCAGCGCCCCTTTTTAAGTTGCGGCGAAATAGGGACTAAATGGGAGTCTCGGAGGCCAAAAGAGTCCCCATTCCACCGCAACTTCATGGGGATGTGTGACAATGCCCGTCGGAAAACATCTGCTGTCTTTTGGGGTCTATCTATGCTGTACGAGTTTTGTGCCGAGAACTTTGAGCGGGTGCCGGCGGCTATCGATGCCGGTGCAAGGCGTATCGAGCTGTGCGACAACCTTGCCGTCGGTGGCACCACGCCTTCGGCCGGCGTTATCAGCGCTACGACCAACTATGCACACGAGCACGATGCACGGGTGATGTGCATGATCCGTCCGCGTGGCGGCGACTTTCACTACAACCAGGACGAGTTGCGTATGATGGAGATGGACCTGGGCCTTGCCGTGAGCGCCGGCGTTGACGGCTTGGTCTTTGGCTGCTGCAAGCCCTGCGCTGGCGGATGGGCACTCGACGAGCTTACGTTGGGCGCCCTCGTGATGGCCGCGGGCTGCGCGACCGAGGAATGCAAGCGTGAGCCCATCGACATCACCTTCCACATGGCATTTGACCAGCTCTCGCCCGAGGCTCAGCTCGATGCGATTGATACACTTGCCGACTGCGGCGTTACGCGCATCCTCACGCATGGCGGCGCTGCCGGTACGTCGATCGAGGATAATTTTGATCACCTGGCTCGTTTAATCGAGTATGCGGGCGATCGTTTGACCATCCTTCCCGGCGGCGGCATCACTACGGCAAATCGCGACACGGTCGCGGCGGCGCTAGGCGTCTCCGAGCTCCATGGCACCAAGATCGTGCCGCTGGAGGTATAACCCGTGGCGCTGGTATTTGACGTTCAGCAGGCGAGCGGTAAGCCTGACGATAATCGTCGCCCTGGCACCGCGTGCCCCTTTTGCGACACGGAGGGGCTTGCCAACATCATCCAGCGCGATGGTGACTGCATCTGGCTCGAGAATAAGTTCAAGACCCTGCGCGCCACCCGTCAAACCGTGCTGATCGAGTCGGCCGATCACGATGCCGACCTGGTGACCTATGAGCCGGATGAACTCCACCATGTGATGCGGTTTGCCCTGGGTTGCTGGCAGCAGATGATTGATTCACAGCAGTATCGAAGCGTGCTCATGTACAAGAACAAGGGTCCGCTCTCGGGCGGTAGCCTCGTTCATCCGCACATGCAGATTGTGGGTTTGGAGCAGGAAGACGGCTACACTTCGCTGACTTCTGCCAATTTCGAAGGCATCAATCTCTGGCAACAGGGGAGAATCGCGGTCAACATCTCAACCGAACCGATCATGGGGTTCTTTGAGATCAACGTTTCAGCCCCGCAGGGAATCGCTGCCAGCGATGACACGAGAGACCAAGCCGAGGCGGATCTCTTCGCCGATGCGATCCAGGTAGCTCTGCGCTATATCCTGAACGAGCACCACGGTGGTCGCGCAGAGTCGTATAACCTGTTCTTCTATCACCTGGGCGGTCGGACCATTGCCAAGGCGCTGCCGCGTTGGGTGGCTTCGCCCTACTTTGTCGGCTATCGTTTGGCCCAGGTCAATGCTGAGACCACGCTCGATGTCGATGCGGAGCGACTCCGTGCACATCTGGAGGCGCTCACATCGTAAAGTGAGCGCCCGCACACTGCGGACAGTCTAGCGTGCCATGGCGTCGCGGCCGGCCTCGACCCGCTTGCGCTGGGCGGCGCGCTCCTCGCCGGTTAGACGCTCAAAGAGATGCCCGATAAGCGAGGCGAGTACCTGCTGAAACAGCGTGCCGCACATGACGGGGAATACGACTTCGCCCGGAAAGTATTGCGTGGCGATGACGGCGCCCGAAGAGATGTTACGCATGCCGCAGGTAAAGCACATGGTAGCCGTCTCGCTATATGGCAGATGCAGCGCACGGGCGACCAGAAAACCGATGACAAAGCCGCTGATGGCGAAGGTCAAAATAAAGAGGGCGACTTCCAGGCGCACCGCGTTCATGTGCAGCACGTACTCGCTCATGGCGGTGGAGTTGGAGGCGATAACGCCCATCATCATGAATTTGCAAGCGGGCGAGAGCGCGGGGGAGAGCTTCTCGTGTCCCCATCCACGCGTGAGCTCGTTGATCACGATGCCGAGCACGGCGGGGATGGCGATCATAAAGGCCATGTCTTGCATCATGCTCGGCACATCGATCGAGACGGTGGCACCCAGCAAGAGCTTAAGCGTAAGCGGAATCGTCACAGGGGAGATAACCGAGGACGTCAGGATGATGGTGAGCGCGAGCGGGCCGTTGCCGCCGAACATGCTGATCCACATAAAAGCGGTGACGGCCACGGGCACGCTGTACTCGAGCACGATGCCGCAGACAAGGTTGGGGTTGGAGCCAAAGAAGAGTGACCCTATGGCATACGCCGCGATGGGAATAAGCACTGCCGAGACCAGCAGCGCCAGAATCAGGTGCAGCGGACGGTGGAACACCTCGGCTACCTGGTGAAAAGTGTTGCTGAGCGCGCCCTGAAACGTCATAAAGGCGAAGAGGGCGGGAACAATGGGCTTGAGCACGCCGATCTGCTGGGGAAAGAGCACTCCGAGCGCCACGCAAATCGGAACGATGATCTGCATATGCCCCGCGAGGAACTTTCCCAGTCCAGCCCATTGCTTCATATGTCCCGTGACTCCCTTTATCCGCGAACTCGTTTGTATGGATATGCTAGACGCTCGTATGCGTCCGTGCGGCTGAAACGCTCGATTATTTCGAGGCCATTACCGCCATCGTTTGCCGAAACCGCGGCGCACCGCGGCGTTTTGCGTCCGTGCCGCACGGTATAATAAATCCGTTCAACAGATCTGCCTGCCGAAGCGGGCATACACAGAGGACTCATCGCTATGAACCGTGAGAGGTATCGCGGCGACCTGCCCCTATCGGGGGTGGGCGCCTATGTCATCGCTTAAGACGACGCATCGCTGGGCGGTCGCTCGGCAAAACCCCGAGCTCGAAAAGGAGCTTTCGGCTGGCCTGGGCATACCCGGGCTGGTGGCGCGCATTATGGTTGCGCACGGCATTACATCCATCGAGGAAGGCCAACTGTTTTTGACGCCTTCGCTCGATCGCGACTGGGCGGACCCGCTCGTTATTCCGGGCATGGCGGTCGTCGCCGACCGCGTTGAGCGCGCTGTTCGCAGTCACGAGCGCATCGCCGTCTTTGGCGATTTTGACGTCGACGGCATAACGTCGACTTGTCTGTTGACCGAGGCGCTGCGGATGTTTGGCGCCAATGTCACACCGTTTATCCCGCACCGCTTTGACGAGGGGTACGGCCTGTCGCGTGCGGCGCTCGACCGCGTCAACGAGCTCGCCCAACCCAACCTGATTGTGACCGTCGATAACGGTATTGCTGCCAAGGAAGAGGTCTCCTATCTGGAGAGCCTGGGGATCGATTTGGTGGTCACGGACCATCACGAGCCTTCCGACCAGGTGCCGCAGGGCGTGCCCCTGACCGACCCCAAGCTCGAGGACGAGGGTCCCTCGCGCGAGCTTGCCGGTGCCGGCGTGGCACTCAAACTGGTGCAGGTCCTGGGCGAGCGTTTGGGCAAGCCGTCGTATTGGCGTTCGCTGATAGAGGTCGCGGCGCTGGGCACCGTATCCGACATGATGCCGCTCACGCCCGAGAATCGCGCACTGGTCGCCGAGGGCATCCAGCAGATGCGCGTGACGGCCCGTCCCGGCTATATCGCGCTTGCCGCACTTGCCAAGGCCGATCTTTCTACCATTACGGCCGACGGCCTGTCATTCTCGCTCATTCCCCGCTTAAACGCTGCCGGTCGCATGGCCGATCCCAAGCTGGCGCTCGACCTGCTGCTTGCCCGCAATCCCATCGAAGCAAGCGCGCTGGCGGCTGAGCTCGAAGAAATCAACCGCCAGCGCCGTGAGATCGAGGCGGAGCTCACGCGCGATGCCATGGCAAAGGTCGAGGAGACCTATGACGGCGGACGCGCGATCGTCGTGGGCGGCGAAGGCTGGCACGAGGGTGTCAAGGGCATCGTGGCAAGCCGTCTGACCAACCGCTATCACGTGCCGGCGCTGCTGTTCTCGATCGAGGACGGTATCGCGCGCGGCTCTGGTCGCTCGGTGGGCAAAGTTAACCTGTTTGACGCCGTCGAGCGCTGTTCCGACCTGCTGATTCGTCGCGGCGGACATGCCGGTGCGGTGGGTGTGACCATCGAGGCATCCAAGCTCGATGAATTCCGTCGTCGCCTTTCCGCCGTGCTATCGGAGATTCCCGCCGAGGACTTTGAAGACATCGACGAGGTTGCCGCCACGGTCGACCTTTCCGAATTGAATATCGAGACCATCGAGCAGATTTCCCGCCTTGAGCCGTTTGGCCAGGGTAATAAGGTGCCGCTGCTGGCTGCCGAGGGCGTGACGATGTGTGATCGCGCCGTGGTGGGTAAGACCGGCGAGCACATGCGCTTTGTGGCGACCGATGGCGCCGCGAGTGTGCCGGCTATTATGTTCCGCGTGCCGCAAATCGATAAGCTCATCAACTGCGATAGCGCTGTCGACTTGGTGTTCGAGGCCGTTGCCGAGCATTGGCAGGGTCGTGTGAAGTCCAAGCTCATGGTCAAGGATGTTCTGGTCCGCGATACCACGCTGCCCAGCGTCGACGATCCGGCATGCGAGCTTCGTCGTGGCGTGCAGCCGGCAGACTCCGATCTGCGCCTGGAGTCGCGCAAGCGCGAGACGCTCGCCCAGCTTTCCTATACCGAGCTCACGCGCTCGCTTATCCATAGCTTTATCGGATCGAACCAGCCGCACCGCGCGCAGGTTGAGGCGCTCGACGCCTTGGCCGATCACCAGAGCGTTTTGGCGGTTATGGGAACGGGCCGCGGCAAGTCGCTCATCTTCCATGTGCATGCCGCGCGTGAGGCGGTGCTTCGCGGACGTGCGAGCATCTTTGTCTATCCGCTGCGTGCGCTTGTTGCCGACCAGGCCTATCACCTCTCGTCGACGATGGCCGCGCTCGGCATTGGCGTTGGCGTGCTGACCGGCGAAACCGTGGAGGCCGCACGCGATGACGTGTTCGCCGGCCTAGCTTCGGGCCGCACCGGTATCGTGCTCACGACGCCCGAGTTCCTGTCTATCCACCGTGACCGCTTCGCGCGTTCGGGCCGCATCGGCTTTGTCGTTATCGATGAGGCGCACCACGCCGGCCTTGCCAAGGGCGGCGACCGCAGCGCCTATCTTGACATGCCCGATATCCTCAAAGCCCTGGGCGACCCGGTCGTTATGGCTGCGACGGCCACCGCGACGGCTCCGGTCGTGGCCGAGCTTGCCCGCATGTTGCCGATCACTCGCACGGTGGTCGACGAGACGGTGCGCGAGAACTTGCAGCTCGAGGATGACCGAGATCTTGCGAGCCGCGAGAACCGCCTGGTGTCAATCGTGGCTACGGGGGAGAAGACCGTCATCTACGTCAACTCGCGTGATCAGTCCGTGGCGCTTGCCAAGACACTGCGCAAGCGGGTGCCCGATTGCGCGACCCGCATCGCGTTCTATAACGCGGGGCTTGCGCGCTCCGATCGTCGCCGTGTTGAGGAAGCGTTTCGTGACGGAAGCCTCAGCTGCATCGTTTCGACCTCTGCCTTTGGTGAGGGCGTCAACCTGCCCGATATTCGCCATGTCGTGCTCTACCACATGCCGTTTGGCAGCATTGAATTTAACCAGATGAGCGGACGCGCCGGTCGCGACGGCCAACCTGCCGTGATTCACTTGCTCTATTCGTCGCGTGACGCTCGCATTAACGAGCGCCTGCTCGACTGCTACGCGCCCGAGCGCGATGAACTCGTCACGCTCTATCGAGCGCTGCAGACTATGTGGCGCTCCAACCGCGGCAAGACCGGAGACGACTCGTTTAGCGCGAGCGATATCGACATCGCGCAGATGTGCCTTGCCATCGATGCCCGCACGCCGGTCGACGAGCGCTCGGTGGAAAGCGGCCTGGGAATCTTCGAAGAGCTTGGTTTCTGTCGCGTTTCGGGGTTTGACGACACCCGTCGCATCGCGATGGCCGAAAACCCCGGCCGTGTGCAATTGAGCAGGTCAATTCGCTATTTGGAGGGCTTGCGCTCGCGCATGGAGTTCTCGGCTTTCCGGAGCTGGGCACTCGATTCGTGCGCTTCTGATATGCTAGCCAAAGTTAACCGCCCGATCGTACCGCGGGCCTAGGGGAAGGGGACCTCGATGGATGCCGCAGCCCGTACCGCCCATGATTCCACCCTCCAGCCGTTTTCGGAGATGGAGCACTATAAGCATGCCGATGAGCTGCCGCCCGAGATTATGGCGGACAGCTACGACAAGCTGGAGCGCCTGTGCCTCAAATATATGAATGAGGAGGACTTCTCTAAGGTGGAGCAGGCCTATTGCTTTGCCGCCGAGAAGCACTGCAACCAAAAGCGCCGCTCGGGCGAGATGTACATTAACCATCCCGTCGAGGTGGCCATCATTTTGGCCGATCTCAAGATGGACTGCGATGTGGTGTGCGCCGCGCTGCTGCACGATACCGTCGAGGATACCGAGACCTCGCTTGCCGATGTGTCCGGCCTGTTTGGCGATACGGTAGCCGAGCTCGTCGATGGCGTGACCAAGCTCACCAACATCGAAGTCGACAGCATGGACGAGAAGCAGGCCCTCACGCTGCGCAAGATGTTCCTCGCCATGTCCAAGGACATCCGCGTCATTATCGTTAAGCTTGCCGACCGCCTGCATAACATGCGTACGCTGGCGGCCCTTCGCGAGGACCGTCGCCTGTTTAAGGCTCGCGAGACCATGGACGTGTATGCGCCCCTGGCCGACCGTCTGGGCATGAGCTCTATTAAGTGGGAGCTCGAGGACCTGTCCTTCTTCTACCTGGAGCCCGATGCCTACCAGCGCATTGCGCGCATGGTGGCTGAGTCGCGCGAGGTTCGCGAGCGCTATCTGGCTGAGACTATCAAGACGCTCACCGACGAGCTCAACCGCATTGGCCTGGAGGGCTTCCAGATCAATGGCCGTTCCAAGCACTATTGGTCCATCTACCAAAAGATGAAGCGCAAGGGCAAGGAATTCTCCGAGATCTACGACCTGGTGGCACTGCGTGTCATCACGCATTCGGTGCGCGATTGCTACTCCACGCTCGGCGCGGTGCATACGCTGTGGCACCCCATGCCCGGTCGCTTCAAAGACTATATCGCCATGCCCAAGGTCAACAACTACCAGTCGCTCCATACGACGGTTATCGGCCCCACGGCCCGCCCGCTCGAGATTCAGATTCGAACCTACGAGATGCATGAGCAGGCCGAGTACGGCATTGCCGCCCACTGGCTCTATAAGAAGTCGGGCGGATCGTCTGCGTCTAAGACCAATGATGCCCAGCGTCTGGACGACCAGATTAACTGGCTCAAACATTCGCTCGATTGGGCAGCGTCTGACGAGATTACGGACGCCAAGGAATACCTGCACTCGCTGAAGGTCGATCTGTTCGACCAGGAGATCTTTGTCTTTACACCCAAGGGCGAGGTCATGGCGCTTCGTGCCGGCTCTACACCGCTCGACTTTGCCTACGCCGTTCACACCGAGGTGGGAAACCATTGCGTCGGCGCCAAAATCAACGGTGCGGTGGCTCCGCTCACGCACGAGATTAAGACGGGTGACCGTGTCGAGATCCTGACCAACAAGAGTTCCAAGCCGTCGCGTGATTGGCTCAAGATCGTTAAGACACCTTCCGCCAAGTCAAAGATCCGCCGTTACTTCGCCGCCGCGACCAAAGACGATGACGCTGCTGCCGGCCGCGATATACTGGCCAAGGACCTGCGCAAGCGCGGGTATGGCATCTCTACGCCGCGATCCACGCGTGCGCTCAACGCCGTGGCGGAGCAGTTTAACTACAAGCAGCTCGAGGACCTGTTTGCCGCCGTCGGCGCCGGCAAGGTTGCCCCGCGCGCTGTGGGTAACAAGGTCGAGCAAATCTTGGACCCCAAGCCCGAGGAGCAGCTCACCAAGACCGAAGCCATTGCCGAGATCGTCAAGCAGCCTGCCCGCGGCTCCAACCGCAAGCCGCAAAAGCGCGGCAAGAGCGCCAGCAACGGCATTATCGTCAAGGGCGAGAGCAACAGCGGTCTGCTGGTCCGTCTGGCGCATTGCTGCAATCCGGTGACGGGCGATGACATCGTCGGCTTCATCACGCGCGGCCGTGGCGTTTCGGTGCATCGCGCCAACTGCCCCAACGTCAAGGGTCTTATGGAACATCCCGAGCGCATGATCGATGTGGAGTGGGACGGCGCTGCCGACACCCTCTTCCAGGTCGAGATCGTGGTCGAGTGCCTGGACCGCATGGGCCTGCTCAAGGATGTCACCATTGCCATTGGCGATGCGGGCGGCAATATCCTTTCTGCCGCCACGTCGACCAACCGCGAGGGTATTGCAACCCTGCGCTTTATGGTCGAGATCTCGGACGCGAGCGGTCTGGATCCGCTGCTGGCTTCCATCAGCAGTGTCGATTCGGTCTACGACGCTCGCCGTCTTATGCCCGGCGAAGGCGGAGCTCAGCTCAAGCGCCGTGTGTAGGTGCGAGAGCCTCTCAGCATCATAGATATCGGTTACGTTCGAGGCATCGTTTGGTGCCTCGAACGTATTTTAGAAGGAGGGTATGCGCATGGGCGATATGACTTTGGACCTGACACCCCGAGGTGCAGCTTCGATTGAGGCACTCGTCAACGGCCCGATTCAGACCAACAGTTACGCCGTGATTTCGAATGACGAGTGCTTAATCGTCGATCCGGCGTGGGAGGGCGAGCGTCTTGTGGAGCATATCCGCACCGCGCATCCCGAAGTTCGCGTACTCGGCTCTGTCTGCACGCACGGTCATGCCGACCATGTTGGCGGGGTCGCCGGGGTTCGAGCTGTCGTTGGCGACAGCGCACTATATGAGTTGTGCGCTAAGGACGTGACGGTGCCTCGCGCAAATATCGAGGAGCAGCGCGCCATGTGGGGTATTGAGACGCCCGATCCGGGCGAGCCGACGCGGCTGCTTGCCGAGGGCGATACGATTGAATTGGGCGATATCTGCCTGCAGGTGATCGAGACGCCGGGGCATACGCCGGGCGGCATCGTCCTGTTCGCCGCGACCGAGCAGGGGAACATCGCCTTTGTGGGCGACACGCTTTTCCCGGGCAGCCACGGTCGTACCGATCTTTCCGGCGGTGACGAGGCGGCGATTATGCGCTCGCTCTCCAAACTTGCCAAGACGCTTCCGCCCGATACCGTTTGCTTGACGGGCCATGGCGATTCGACCACGATGGCGCGCGAACTTATGCAGAATCCGTTTATGCAGATGTAGGCTCGAAGCCGTCTTTCGAATCACGAAGACCGCTCAATCGTCAAGCTATTTTCCCCAACGGGTCGATTCCGTAGGGCAAACGGTCAAAAAAAAGTCTGTTTGGACGATATTCGTGAACAAACGAACGTTTATGCTCGGGTACGCCGTGGTAAAATCTCAGGCGTTATCGGAGCAACCTTACAGGAGGTTTCTTTTATGCTCGTCAACGCAGCAGACATGCTCAAGAAGGCCGAGGCCGGCAAGTACGCTCTCGGTGCCTTCAACACCAACAACCTCGAGTGGACCCTGGCTATTCTCCAGGCCGCCGAGGAGGCCAAGTCTCCGCTGATCCTTCAGTGCACCGCTGGTGCCGCTAAGTGGATGGGCGGTTTCAAGGTCTGCGCCGACATGGTCAAGGCTGCCGTCGAGGCCACGGGCGTTACCGTTCCCGTCGCCCTTCACCTCGATCACGGTTCTTACGAGGACTGCTTCAAGTGCATCGAGGCCGGCTTCACGTCCATCATGTATGACGGCTCTCACGAGGAGACCTTCCAGCTTAACCTCGACCGCACCAAGGAGCTCGTTGAGCTTGCCCACTCCAAGGGCATGTCCATCGAGGCCGAGGTCGGCGGCATCGGCGGCACCGAGGACGGCGTGACCTCCAACGGCGAGCTCGCTGACCCCGCTGAGTGCAAGCAGATTGCTGACCTGGGCGTCGACTTCCTCGCCTGCGGCATCGGCAACATCCACGGCGTGTATCCCGCCGACTGGGCTGGCCTTTCCTTCGAGCGTCTGGGCGAGATCAAGGCTCAGACCGGCGACCTGCCCCTCGTTCTGCACGGTGGTACCGGCATCCCCGAGGATCAGATCAAGAAGGCCATCTCCCTGGGCATCTCCAAGATCAACGTCAACACCGACCTGCAGCTCGTCTTCGCCAAGGGCGTCCGCGAGTACATCGAGGCTGGCAAGGATCAGCAGGGCAAGGGCTTTGACCCCCGCAAGCTCCTCAAGCCTGGTCGCGACAACATCGTTGCTCGCACCAAGGAGCTCATGGAGGAGTTTGGCTCCGTCAACAAGGCGTAAGCGTCGCTAAACTTCCCGCCGGAAGCCCCGTCCCCCTACACTGTTTCCTTTGCGCTCACCTGGCTTCGCCAGAAGTCGCGCCAAGGAAACAGTTCCGGGGGATGGGGCTTCCTTTGTTTAACGCCGCAGGGTTACTGGGCTGAATTTATTTATTGACTACCGTTCGGCGGCGTTGATGGCTCCCTTGTTGGGGCTTTCTTTTTATCTCGCTACAATGGGCTTCAAGCGTTCTAGTGACTTGGAGTTTTGGTATGGCTGTTATTGATGTGCTGCCTTCGGATGGGAAGGTTATTGGCGAGGGTCCTGTTGGTTGCTCTGTTGATGTTTGCTGTGATGACTTTCGTCATCTCGATATTGGACTGCCGCCTGAGATTCTTCGTCTCAAGGATGCCGGGTATTTGACGCAGGCTGTTGCTGCTTGCGATCGCCTTCTGGAGCAGAACCCTGAGCCTTCGCTGGCTGCTTGTGTTCGTGCCGAGCGGTATCGCATGCTCGAGACGCCGCTTCATTTTTCGGTGTCGCGCGATCAGGCTATTGCGATGATTCGCGAGGAGTGGCCAGAGTTTACCGAAGAGCAGCTTGACGACCTGATCAATCGTAAGCGTATTGACTGGCGCTTTATCGATGGCGAGCTGTTCGTTCTCGACAACTTCCTCGATTCGCTTCGCGTGTACCCCAAGGAGGTTCCGGGCCTGCGTCCCGATTCTGCGGACGGCATCGCGCTGCGTAACCAGATGCTCAGGGAGATGGAGTCGCAAAACGGGTTGGCTCGCGTCATCACGCTTAAGGCATCCGTGTCTGTCCCTGGAGCTCTGGAGGGAGAGGCTGTTCGCGCGTGGCTACCCGTTGCTGCCGCCTGTCGTCAACAGTCTCAAATCGAGGTTCTCGATATGACGTCGGGGGGTACCGTTGCCCCTGAAAACGTTTCGGCTCGCGCTGCCTCTTGGACATCTTCGACTGAACATTCATTCTCGGTGACCTATCGCTATCACGTCGATGCCGCCTATTGCGATATCTATGGTGGCGCGCTCCCATCGCATCCCTGTATGGACGCGCCACTGCCCGAGGACACCTCCGAGGACCGTCCGCACATTGCGTTCACGCCGTACATGCGACAGTTGACGGAGCGTGTTATTGACGGTCTCGAGAATCCGCTCGATCGCGCTCGTGCTATCTATGATTACCTGACACAGCATATTGACTATCGCTATCAGCCACCGTACCTGCTTTTGGGCTCCATCGCCGATGACTGTGCACACTCGCTCCGCGGCGATTGCGGCGTTATGGCGCTCACGTTTATCACCATGTGCCGCATCGCGGGCGTGCCCGCCCGCTGGCAGAGTGGCCTGTATGTTGCGCCTGATTCGGTGGGGCCGCACGACTGGGCAGAGTTCTATACGCCGCAAACCGGGTGGCTCAACGCCGACGTGTCATTTGGATCTTCTGCTCGCAGGATGGGCGAGGAGTGGCGCCGCCGTCACTACTTTGGCAATCTCGATCCGTGGCGTATGGTGGCCAACAATCGATTCCAGGCTGAGTTTGTGCCTGCTTTCGACGGCATGCGTGAGGACCCCTATGACAACCAGATGGGCGAGGCCTCGGTTGACGGACGTGGATGTCGTAAGCGGGAGATGTTGCGCAAGGTTGAGCTTATCAAAATGCTCGAAGTTCCATTTTCGGACTAATCAACAGAAAGCTGTGATAAACTAACTCACGCATTACGTGCCCGAGTGGCGGAATTGGCAGACGCTGTGGACTCAAAATCCACCGTTGGCAACAACGTGCGAGTTCGAGTCTCGCCTCGGGCACCATACATGCAAGTGAGCGTTCAAGGGGGTCAAGGCCCCCTTTTTCGTGCCGAACTCGCGTGAGCGCGCGGAGCGTTAAGCAAACAGGCCTGTGGCCTGTTTGTAGCGGAGCGTGGCGAGGGCGCCATGCGCCCGAAGCCCGGGGCTTCGCGAAGCGAAGGCCCTTCGAGTCTCGCCTCGGGCACCATACATGCACCTGCGCTTCAAGGGGGTCAAGGCCCCCTTTTTCGTGTACGTAATGTGATAGCGCGTTGTACGTGTTATTATTCGCAAGGCGTTGTTCCCGCAATGCCCTAAAGAGGAACCCGAGGGCTCCCACCTTTTGGCGCCAATGAGCAGCTGACTGGTCATACAACTTAGATTACCTTCCTCAAATCGAGGAAGTCTATGTGTACGACCTGGTTGCTGAGAAGCGCCGGGTTATTTTTTTATGAATGGAGGTAGGGAAAATAGCTAAGTCTGATGACACCCGCATCAACGACGAGATCACTGCATCTTCGTGCCGTTTGATTGGCGTCGATGGCTCTCAGCTCGGCCTGTTCGCCATCCGCGATGCCCAGCGCGTCGCCGACGATCAGGGTCTCGACCTGGTCGAGATCGCTCCCAACGCGGAGCCGCCGGTCTGCAAGGTCATGGACTACGGTAAGTTCAAGTACCAGCAGGCCATGAAGGCCAAGGCCGCTCGTAAGAACCAGTCTAAGGTCGAGGTCAAGGAAATGAAGTTCCGACCCAAGATCGACGTTGGCGATTACGAGACCAAGAAGGGCCACGTTCTGCGTTTCCTTAAGAAGGGCGCACGCGTTAAGATCACCATCATGTTCCGCGGCCGTGAGATGGCTCACCCGGAGCAGGGTCTTAACGTTCTCGAGCGTCTCGCCGAGGATCTCAAGCCTTACGCTACGGTCGAGTCCAAGCCTAAGATGGAAGGCCGTAACATGCTTATGCTGCTCGCCCCGATTAAGGGCGCCTTCGATGAGGATAAAGCGGCAAGCGATACCAAGTAACTAGTGTTCTGTAACCGATTAAGGAGTATTTCATGCCTAAGATGAAGTCCCACAGCGGCACCAAGAAGCGTTTCCGCAAGACTGGCACCGGCAAGCTTATGCGCGCCAAGGCTTTCAAGAGCCACATCCTGAGCAAGAAGTCCACCAAGCGTAAGCGTGGCTTCCGTCAGGAGACCGAGATCGCCGCTGCCGACCGCAAGGTCATCAAGTCGCGTCTTGCCTAAGTTCGCGTTCCCGTTTTTCGTTTTACCGTCTAGGAGTTGATAGAACATGGCACGTATTAAGCGCGCTGTTGCCGCCAAGAAGAAGCGCCGTACCGTTATGCACCGTGCGAAGGGTTACTACGGTGCCGCTTCGCGTACTTACAAGCATGCTAAAGAGCAGGTCCAGCACTCCCTGCAGTATCAGTATCGTGATCGCCGCAACAAGAAGCGCGAGATCCGCTCTCTCTGGATCACCCGCATCAACGCTGCCGCTCGCCTGAACGACATCTCTTACTCTCAGTTCATGCACGGCCTGAAGGTTGCCGGCATCGAGCTCGACCGTAAGGTCCTGGCTCAGATGGCTTACGAGGACATCGAGTCCTTCAACGAGCTGGCTGCCATTGCCAAGAAGGCTCTCGAGGCCTAATAGATTCTGTTGAATCGCTAGGGGAGTGTCGCACTGTGCGCGGCACTCCCTCTTTTTATCTAGAGCGCTGGTTTATATAGCAAAAGCGCGGGTAGATAGACACTTACAGGTGACCGATCTTTATATATCTCTTAACCGAAGGGTCATCATCTGATACGCGCAGTATTTCTGCACCAGCCTTTCTATTACTTATATAGGAAGCGATAAGTTGTGTAGGACTTGTGAAGAGTGGAATTGACGTCCCACATCGCTTCGCGGTCTGGCAATATATCTCCTTGCCGCGCGGCCCGGTGGAACCGGGAACCAGCGCAGGCGTGCACCTTGAGAACCGGATACTGCGAGGATGGACACACCATTTGTGTCGCATCCTGGCAGACATCGAACCATTTGAAATGGTCTAACTTGGATTTATTTTTCGCAAGGCCGCCGAGAGGCGGCCCCGAGAAATTCCTTTTCCTATACTAGAACCATATGAATCGAACGGAACCGATCAGCTAATAGTTGTGAGGA
>JAGZBF010000028.1:0-10972 GCA_018370025.1 Collinsella sp.
GGAGCGTTCCCGATTGGGACTGCTTAAAATATTTTGCGCTGACAGTACCGTCTTTATCTATTTCAGCCATTTCAGTATTATTGCTGTTTCGTATGTGCAGCTTGGAATCTAAATCAAAACCCATCACACCAACTCGGTTTCCGTTAATTAAATAATCGATTACTGACAATGCCGCCGAGCTTGACGTTGGTCCTCTGTTTACCTTCAAGCTTTCTCCGTAATTTGAATTGCTTATCGTTCCTCCCGTCAACGGCAAATATGCTGCGGCAGGATCCTCAAACCCTAAAGCCAGAATATCCGCTTTTTCTGCTTTTACCGCTCTTGATACATGACCGTTATTAACCTGCATTTTATAGATTCCGGAACTTAACGTGGGAAATTCAGGGTGTACATAATTGTTTGCATTCTCGGCTATTCCCGCAAGCTTGTCTTTTTCTTCATCAGTAAATCTGGAGTCAGTGTAATCGTTTGCTGACTTCAAGATTTCAGACGTTTTTATATCCGTATAGCTTTCAGATGAATTTAATGTATCTGCTGCTTTGCTGTCTGAATAATTCTTCGCTGACTGCAATGTATCTGCGCATCTTGTATCTGTATATTCTTTAGCTGATTTCAGCGCCGCACTTGCCGATCCAGATTCATCATAACTCCCTCCTCCGCCTCCTGTACTGGAGCTTGAAACTGTACTGACTGAATTACTTATCTGTCCTGTAATAGTTGCTGTTTCAGTACCCAGACAAATTTTATTTGCAGTCGGATCGGTCAAGTTTAACGATAATTTTGATACAACATACAACGCATTTTCTAAATTATGGGGTTTAGAATTTACACGTACGTACTGAGCAATTTTAAATCTGTCTATTTCCGTATTTACTCCCGATAGATCCGCTGCCGTAAGCTCTATTGACAACGCTTTACCCATAGATTTTAAATGTGATTCTCCGTATCTCACCAATGTACCCGGCAACACAACATCATCAAAAATCAGTACTTTTTCTATCCAGCCGTATTTTTCTACTGCTGACTGTGAATACAGGCAATTCAGATATGTTGTAGTTCCGCCTACTTTTCCCGTTACCTGAAATATATCCTTTGAATCGGTAATAGATTGGGACGCATTCCAACCGCCTATATTATGACGTGATCCGCTCCCCTCCTCTCCTCCGTCCATACGTTCTTTACCAAGAGGAATTACCGCTGTCACCAGACTGTCCGCTTCTATATTTTTCTTAAAACTTAAAAGATTTTCTCCTAATTCTATTTTCTGACTGCAAGTCACAGACGGACTGCTTAAATAATCAATATAATTTCCGTCCTCCTCATGCCTTATATAAAGATATCCTCCGTACCTTTCTATCAACTTCTGCTGTATTGATTCATATGTATTCAGAAATGTACTGTCCGCCGCTGAAATCAGGTTGTCTGTATTGGAATTATCTCCGTCTGTTACATTTACTATCCCTATTTTAAATGAATGTATATTATCTATACCCGCTTTTTCATTGTGACGCTGAATAAAAAACGTCAGTAATTCGTGTATTGTTTTACGGCTTTCTCCTTCGGAATAATCGTAATTCTGCTGAATCGTATCACACAGAAACGCCAATTCTCCTTCACATATAACCTTTTTTTCGTTGTAAAATCCTAATTCCGCACTCAGTACCCTTCCTCGGAAAAGCGGCTCTGCTTCACCGTCTTTCACTATCTGTACTATTGATTTTGTATTATATGTCAATTCATAGCACGGATGCGATGGATACATTGTAAACGTAAACGTCCCGGCAGCATTTACTGCAAGGTCAACCTGAGGATTAATTAATTCGTACCCAGGACGGTCGTACTTTCCTGTTCCAAAGAAAAATTGTCCGTCAATTGTTACTATATACATTATTCCCTCCTTACAGTTTTGCCTGCGGTATTGCTATACTTACCGTTCCCGACGTTTCTGTTGAAATTTTTATATCATGAACACCGCTTATTACTACTGGTATAGCAGAACCCAGACTGGTAAGATTTGTATACTTCCCGTATAAAATACCGTCAATGTACAAATCCCATCTTTTCACATTATCTGAAACAGAAAATTTTGCCCTTACAACTTTTCTTCCGAAATCTATCTGAAAATCAGTTTCTCTTTCAAATCCGAAATTACGGTCGGCGTATTCCTGTATGGAAAGCGTACCGTCACTGGAAACATATCGGTTTAAAAGTGCCAGATCTTCCTTCGTTACCATACCGTCAAGATTCATATCAGCACGCGTTATCTGGTCTTTAGTTATTGCGCTTGCCCCTATTAATCCGTTCAATTTACCCGAATCGATCACATCAATAACACCGTCCTTATTCACGTCTCCGTATCCGGCAGGGAAAGTCACAGATTTCAAGGTTTTCGTTATAACCTTATCGGTTATACTCACTTTATACGGCTCGCAGTCGCATTCAATTATTATTCTGCTGATTCTGCTTTCCGTAAGACTGATCGACGTAATCCTGCCGATATAACGGTAACCTGAATCATCGTCCAGTATAATACTGTCAAAATGTTTGCCATGCAAATCATTCTGAATATCCGAATACATTGAAAGCAGTTCATTTCCTAAAAGTTCAGTACTGAATTCAAGTTTGATTTTCCTGTTGTTGTATTTTACATCACCGAAATATTCCGTCATATCAAGACTGCCGTCTGCGCCCGGAATATCAACTGTTTCAAGCTTTGGGGACGGTGTTTCAATAGTTTTCTTTGAAAGTACCAGTCCATAGCTGCTTGTATGGATTTCTCCGAATTTTACTCCCTTATACATTAACGCAGTCCCCTCCTTTTCATTCTGCTTATATTACCCAATGCTCCGTCCATTGCAGGGGCGATTTCTCCAACCAGCGCACCGCTGTCAAGGTACACCTTTTGTCCCTTGATTACTTCAATCAGCTCGTTTAGCTTGTTTAGTATCGCTGTGTTGGACGGCGCTCCGCCCATAGAATCAGTAACCTTTGCGGCAACCTTGTCAATCCATTCGGTATTTTTTTCTAGTGGGACTATAGCTTCTGCTCCGTCTTCGCCGACACGTGCAACATGTTCACGCGTTACTATACCGCCTTTTGCATGACCGGTTAATTTCTTTGTGCTTGCTACAATTTCAGCAGTGGAAACGTTTACAGAATAACCGGACATAAGACTCGAAAATGTATCTCTCAATCCCGAAAGCGTTGTTATTACGCCCTCGGCAGCCGATACAGCTCCATTACCCCAGGTTGTCATAGCATTGCTGCCCTCAGCAGAATAATCAACATTTAATTCATTTCTTACATTACCCGTAAAATCTGTTACATCACCAAGTGCTTTCTGCCATTCTTTTTCCGATTCATTAACGAGATTTTCAAGCTGATCTATCTGTTCTTGAGTAACACCCGGCATACCGTTTTTTAGTGCTGTTTTCATATTGGCAACTTCTTCTTTAAGATTTGAAGTCTGCCTTTCGAGAGATTTTGCATCTGCGGTTTCAGCGGTTAAAAACCCTTTTGTCATTTTTTCAAGAGCTTCATTGATAGACGCCATATCGCCGTTTGCAATAGCTTCACCAAGTCCTTCATAATTTTCTATTGTGCTGCAATAGCCAAAATAAGCATTCTCTGCATCATTAAGCGCCGCTTCATGCGTATCTAACTGATTGTTCAGCCCCTCAAGCTTATTAGTTAGCTCTGCTTTTATGTCACCGTACGTTGCTGAAATATTATTTTCCTCTGCATATGCTTCATATGCCCTCTGAATCTCATCAGCAGACATATGCTCAAGGTGATTAAGGGCTGATTGTACCGGTATCATTTCGCTTTTGGTTTTTCTCACATTTTCTGCTTGTTCAAAATAAAGTTTTTGGGCGTCGCCGACTTTTTCAACAGCTTCTGCATAAGCGGTCTCATTAGCACTTAACATGACCTCCGCTTTTTTCTTTTCGATAACTTCATCAATAGAATCTACAAGCTCATCATAGTTTTTTATAACACCATCTGTCATTTCGATTTCAGTTCCCAAAGCATCGTTTAGAATATCAACAATAAAAGAAGCTCTGTTTTCATAACCTTCTTGAACCTTTCCGTTTTTATCGGCCAGGGTCTGCAATTCATCTGAAAGCCGCTGATAATAGTCAAATTCATTACTTGTATCAGCTATAGCTTTTTCTTTAGATTCCTTAAACGCTTCATATTCCTTAGTTAATTCACTAATGCTATCTACAAGTTCTTGT
Source organism: Collinsella sp. (assembly GCA_018370025.1). Classification (GTDB taxonomy): domain Bacteria; phylum Actinomycetota; class Coriobacteriia; order Coriobacteriales; family Coriobacteriaceae; genus Collinsella. The sequence continues at coordinate 4,239 of JAGZBF010000028.1, forward strand.
TCTGCTTCATCAAGCTTAGAATACTCAGCGACAGTTTTTTCCACCATTCCAGGAATAAGCCCCAATCCTTGTTCAAAAAAGGCAACAAACCCTGCTGTCGCTATACCCACGCCTTTAGCAACTGTAGCTATAATATCAATTAACGGCGACAGTGCTTTTATTATCGAAGGTATGATGTTTAAAATTGGAGTAAGTACTTTTAAAACATCTACAAGTATCGGAGCAAGCTTTTTTACCAGGTTAACAACCACGGGTAAAGCTGTTCTTCCTATTTCCATAATAGGGGGTATAAGTTCACCTACAACTTCAACAATATCTTTGAAAAGAGGAGAAAATTCATCGACAAGATATTTTCCAATATCCATAACAACATCAATAGCAGATAAAAGCTTATCCTGCACTGTTGGCAGCCAATCTGTAGCCTTCTTCACAAGATTACGCAGAACCGGAGTAAGCTTATCTGAAATGGCGATTTGTGCGCCTTCCAATGCGGATTTAAAAAGCGTAACATCGCCCTCAAGATTATCCAGTCGGATTTCTGCCATTTTCTCAGACGCGCCCGTACAATTCTTTATAGAGTCTGTAAGCTTATCGAAATCTTCATCGCTTGAATTAATCAACGCTAACAGCCCCGACATTCCTTCTTTTCCGGCGATTGCAGAAGCGTACTGGGTTTTCTGGACTTCGTCAAGGTCTGCAAAGCTTATTCGCAAATCAGACAGCGTTTCTCCGAATGATTTAGTTTTTCCGTCTGAATCTGTTAATGATATACCAAGATCGTCCATAGCTCCGGCTACCTTATCAGTAGGAGAAGCAAGATTTGTTATAATATTTCTCAATGACGTACCGGACTGTGAACCCTTGATTCCTGCATTCGCCATAAGTCCTATTGCCGCTGACATATCTTCAATGTTATATCCCATGGCTCCCGCAAGAGGAGCAACATATTTAAACGTTTCTCCCATCATGCCTACATTGGTATTTGCATTTGTTGCGGTCTGCGCCAGTACGTCCGCAAAATATGTGCTCTGGTCTGCACTCATTCCGAAAGCAGTCATAGCATCCGTTACAATATCAGAGGTTGTAGCCAAATCTTCACCGGAAGCTGCCGCTAAATTCATTACTCCGGCAAGTCCGTTTGTTATATCAGTGGTTTTCCAACCAGCCATTGCCATATATTCCATAGCTTGTGCTGATTCAGTAGCGGAAAATGCAGTTGTAGCACCCATTTCTTGTGCTTTGGCTCTCAGAATTTCAAATTCCTCGCCTGTTGCTCCTGATATCGCCGCAACAGTCGACATCTGTGAATCAAAGTCCATTCCTGCACTTATGCACGCCTTGCCAAAATCCTTTATTTTATCGACAGCAAATGCAGCAACAACCGCCGCTCCTATTTTCTTTAGGGCTTTGGTCATTCTTGGTTCAGCGTTTCCTACGTTCCCCACAGTTTCATCAATCGCCCTGTTAGCTTCGGAATTATCAACAGCGATTTTACCAAATAGTTTAAATATTTCCATGTTCCACCTCCTCATAAGGATTGAAATTTGCTAAAGTGCGGCTTGATTCTGCAAGCATTTCAGAAATATCCGGCGTTTCAATTTCCGGCGGTATTACTAAGTCTCTGAATTCTCCCCATGTTTTGCCTGTAGCCTTGTTAAGCCATATTTCCCATACCTTTTCTTCTTCGTGTATATCTATAAACTGTGATATAAAACTCGTAAACTGACCAGTTTGTATATATCCGTCAAGCAAGTCAAACGGAGATGAATATCTTGAGAAAATCATATCAAAGAAATTTACTCCCGCTTCTCCTCCTTGACCAAGTATTTTGATACAACCGTAAAAAAATCCTTAAATTCTTCCTTTGTTAAAACCGCTTCAATCAGTTCTGCGAATTCACTCATTCCCAACTCAGATATTTCATTGGACTTCATTCCGCTTAAATCTGCAAGGAATGAATAAATATCTGTTTCACACCTCGGAAGATTTTCTAAAACTGTTCCGACCATTTCAATAATTACTTCAAGTCCTATCACTGAAAAATCAGCGTTGCCTCTTATCTTCCCTTTTACAGATGGAGTATTAAAACAATTCTTAAATTCCGATATACCGATTTTTGAAATAATTTTAACCATTACAAATATATCTTTTGCACAAAGCTTTCTAAGTTCAAATTTCTTTTCTGACATTTTATTTACCTCACTTTTTAATTTTGAATATGAAAAAAGCGTCCTAAAAAGAACGCTTGACTTTTTATGAAATTGTGGTATAATAAAAGTGAAAAGGGTGACTGCGATAAGCGGTTTATCCCTCCAAACTGACAACTAATGAAATAGCTACCTTATTGGCGTGGGGCGGCTATTTCTTTTTTATATTGTTACATAAAGAAATTATGTTAATAATTACTAAACAAAATGTAAGTAACTCCATTAAATCCATTGTAACTCACCCCCGTTTCCGAGGGAAGATTTAAACCGCCTACCGTTTTATGCAGAAACCCGATTCACTTTTTAGTCCTGATTTACTCAGGACTTTTTTATTATATCACGAAAGTATTATTTTGTCAATTTATATCGTTTTTGGATAATAAATATGATATGGCAACGTAACAGGGTTATTGGTCAAATCTGCATAGCATTCAAACGTTGCCTTAATAACTGTAGCTTCTTTGTTTTTACCTTCAATTTCAAGTCCGCTGGTGCAGAGAGCGTATTCAAAAATAACTACAATATCTCTTCCGTCAAGGGTCTTTCCGACAAAACCAAGGTTTTCTATGTAATCGCCTTCGCTTATTTTTTGATTGGAAATTATCTCGGTATATCTTGAAGATATCTCTCCCCCTGTATTCAATGCGCCAACAACCATCATTTTCAGTATTTCCGGCGTTACTTCAATAATATTGGCTTCAACCTTAGCAGTCTCACCCGTTTTTACCGCTAATCCCTTTACCTTTACTGTTGCTCCGTCTACTTCAACATCGCTGAATTCCGGTATAATGGAAAGCTTTGTGCCGCCGCTTGTTGCGCCTATTACCGTACTTATCAGATTCCAACCTGTGTATTTTTCAAAATATGTTTTATTTTGTATAAATGATTCGTCAGTAGTTTCAGTGTACGATACTCCTCCGCTTGAACCGCCTGATATAGTGTAATAGGTTTTGTCGGGGTGTTTATACGTATCAGTTGTCGGTGCATAATGCTCGCCGTATTTTAATCCCTTGTGGAATGTTCCGGCACCAAACATTATATTCCCCGGTGTATTTTTAGATATGCCTGAATGCAGTACTTCATCATTAATTCCTGCCATGTTATTTCACTCTCCATTCTTTTACTTTTAAATTTATTTGTATTCGTTTGAGTTCGTCAACTCCTGTAGGAACAGGCATTGACGATGTATAGAAAACGGCAATACCCGTTTTATCTTCGAGTATCGCCGTTAATCCGTCTTCCGGAAAAATATTTTTTATTTCAGCTTTTGATTGCTCAAGACTCAGCCATGAATCCCGTGTTGTTCCTGTAAGAAGAAATGTACTATTACTTTCCCCGTCCTCATTGAGAGGCTCAGATTCAGTATATGAACCGACAAAATAAGGATACTGAATATCCTTTGTCCATTCTTCAAAACAATATGGGATTCCAGCGGCATTAAGTTTGTCGGCTATAAATTTAAGTCCGTTTACCGTCATTTTCCCATCTCCGATTTTATAATCCGTTCTGCCTCTTTGACTATGGCGGAACGTTTTGTCTCAAAAGCATTATGTAACATTCTTCGGGGTTTTTTACCTCGTGTAAAGTGCCCTCCTTTTTCATCAACATATACCCAGCCTCCTTTTCTGCCATCACCGTGTAATGCGTATTCACCAGTGCCAAATTCTTCCCATATTGCATTTTCAACCGGAGAACCAATTGTGGCTTCTCCTTTGGATTCATCGACAGTAAAGTTCCATGATGCCTTTAATTGCCCTGTATCAACCGCAGTGTTTTGCTTAACTTGAGATTGTATAACTTGTGCAGACTCATATAGAAATTTTACAGTGGCATCATTCAAAGCGGCTTTAACCTTAATGGAATCGTCCTTTAATTCAACGCTCATTACTGTCCTCCCGTAAATTTCAGATAGATTTCCAACTGTTCATTCAGCTCCATAGGATTGTCAATAATCATGATATCGTATATTTTGCCGTTAATAACAACTCTGCTTTTTTCAGCAGAAATACTCTTGTCAAGACTTACATAATCACAAATAAAAATATGGGTTGATTCCTGTATTTTAGCATTGTAGGTATTGTATTTAGAATCTCCTCCTGACATGTCAAGAAAGCCGATTATGCTTTGAATTGTTTTCCACGCTTTTACAGCTTCGCCGATTTCATTTGTTGTTGATTTGAAAACCTGAAAATCCGCTTTAATATTACCGCCTATCCCTTTCATGCTAAAACCTCGCTTTTATATACGGTTTCAAGAAACCCAATAAGGATTTTGGATAACCCATAATCGAATTATCACTGTCCATATTAAAATATGTCACTGAATGCCTTGATATTGTTTCTGACTGTATCCCCACCTTGTCACGATTCTGCAAGTCCCATTTCAGCATATTCACCACACCCATTATAACATCGGGCGGATACTCCACTTTTGTTATTAGATTCTTCTGACAATCAATCAGATCACTGTCAGCAATGATCCCCTTTTCGGAAATTTCTTTGACTGTATATACTCCGTTATTCAACAAACTGTCGGAAATCTGAATGGTATCCCCAATTTTAAGATACTGAGGAGGATTCAATATTTTGTTATCCAGTACCGCAGACTGAGAGCGTACCGTTCGCAACTGAAAGTTATTATTTGTGTATTTACGAATTAATGATTCCAGTGCCTGAAGCTTTACTTCAAGCACCGGATCGGATTCTTCTGTCTCTATGTACTGCTTTAAGTCAGCAGCTGAGATAATCATAAAAAAATCACCTTATTTCTTAAACTTTGCAAGGACAATTTTAGCGTCATTTGTTAATGCTACTCCATAATATTTTGCGGCTGTAATGTCATGACGCTGTGCTTTCGGAAACCATTCATGATCAACCTGAGTATCCTTTTTCAGGAAGATTGTCAGCGCCGGAAGCTCGTCTTCTGTATACTCAGTTTCCGGATTATCCGGCTGTAACTTGATAATCGGACAAAGATAATACTGTGAAGCTGCCGCAACGGCATTTACTTTGTCACCTACCCCAAGCTTTGCCTGACAATACGGCTGAACTGTTGAAAGTTTCTTAGCTGTAGAGGATTCTGTACCGTTCTCTGCAACAATGGTAATCGTACCATCTTCTGCCTTTTCGTACTGAATAAGCTTTACCTTTTTGGACTTCTTAATCCAACAGCCTGCTATCTTACCGATCGCACCGTTTACAGCAACACCGCTTGTGAATTTATCAGCCGACAGGAAATCATCGTCTTTGAGAAGTGTTGCTTCTTGCGCCGGATTGATAAACATAACCTTTTCAATTCCGTCCTCTTCATCTTCAAACTTTGCGTTTGCATCGACAATTCCATCATAGGAAACTGCCGCAAGTGTTGAAGCCGCATAAATATTAGTACCTGTGTATGCCGCATCAAGTACGTCATTGTCTACCTTGCCGGCTATGGATTTTGAAAGCTGTGTTTCAGCCTGACCGATCGGATTTCCCAAACCGCTGTTAATAGCTGTCTGATAAATCGAAATTGACTTACCGGCACACTTGATTGTGAATGTTGTGCTTGAAGCTGTTAGCTTTGCAGTCTGCATTTCGTTCCCCTGCTCAGGGTCAAAGTCCTCAGCATCACCTACATAATTCCATGATGGTACTGTCTTTGTATCACCGGCTGTGCCCTGTAATGTAGTATCAACCTTTGCATAAGGAGTAAGCTTACATAGAGCTACCGTTTTTGCTTCAATCATATCTCCCATTACTTGTGGATTAATAATGTCATTTAATTTAGTTACTGACATAATAAATTACCTTCCTTTCTTAATTTTTCATAGCTTCATTGTATGCATCAGGATTTTCAGCATATAAAGCTGCCCTTTCCGCATAGGGTTTCTTCAGAATTTCATCCTTAGTTAATGTATTTTCTTCTCTGCCGCCGGGAAGTCTGTTGTCTCCCAAAACCTTAAAGCCGCCTTTATTTTCACCAGATTCAAACATTTTCGGGAACTGTGTTTTCAGTCCGGAAAGCTTATCCTCCCAGCCTTTGATATTACCGTTTTCATCAAGTTCTAGTTTTTCGCCTTTTTCATTCAGCTTGAATGTAAGATAATCCACATCGGCAGCTTTTGCGGAAAGCAACGCGACTTTAACAGCGGATTTGAGTCTGGTTTCTTCAAGCTGCTCCTGTAGATTGATAATATCGGTTTCATATCCGGAAATTTTAGCTTGTAAATCCTCATTGCCGTTTGTTGCTTTTTTCAAATCTGCAATAAGCGTATTAGCTGTGGCAAGTTCAGTTTCCTTACCTTTGAGAGTTTCATTTAAAGCATCGTAATCGCTTTTACTTACATACTCTCCGGTACTGATATTTCCAATTTTCACCTGTTTGTCCTTGTTGGCTTCTGAACCGTTATACTCGTTGATTTTAGATTCAAATTGAGAGTACAGTTCCTCACCCAGAATTGCCTTTAAAAATTCCATTTAAATCTCCTTTCTAAGCAGTTTTACGCCTTGCTCAGGGCAGTGCGTGACCGCACGGGACTTGTCGGGC